>CAKQRL010000032.1 GCA_934271525.1 uncultured Rhodocyclaceae bacterium | reverse complement strand
CACGCACCAGCAATGTTGCCAACATTAAGTGCGCTTTTTGGTGCTTTTGTTTTATCGGCTTTTGTGGCGATTTATTTATTGAGTTTTATGCCCAAAAAGTTGTTGTGGGTGGTGGTTTTCTTTTTATCCATGGCGCTTGCTTTGGGTTTGTTGGATAGTTTTATTTTTGTGGGCGATTATGGGGCGATGGATCGGTTTGTGTTTCAAAAAAACGTCAATCCTAATCTTTTAGAGCGTTTAATACAAAATGCCACCAGACTTTTGGTGATTATTTTAGCAATGGCATTTGTTTATTTTTATTTATTTAAAACCAAGCGCATTTGGCAAATTACTTTTTTAACACTGATTGCCGTGGCTATGGTGAATGCTTTTCAAATTATCAATGCGCGCGCCAAAGCTGAAAAAGCTTTCCAAAATCTCGCCACCAATAATTCGGGGGGGGGGGAGGGGGTAGCGCCGTATGAAAATGAATTATTTTCTTATTCAAAAAATGAAAAAAATGTTGTGGTGATTGTTTTGGATCAATTCACCGGTTCGCACTTTCCTTACTTATTAGAATATTTTCCGCAAATCAAAAAACAACTTGATGGTTTTACGCATTTTCCAAATGCTTTAAGTAGCGCAAATTCTACGGAATTTGCAATGCCTAGCATTATTGGCGGAGAGTATTACACCATTGTGAATCAAAACAAGCGCCGAGAAAACCACCATTTGGCAGAATTAAATGCTTATTACAAAACCGCAACGGCTTTTACCAAAGCGGGTTATGACGTTGGATTTTTGAGTTATCCGCACGCTGCCAGCGACACGATGCGCAGAACACCGAATGTTTTTTGGTTGGATGATAAGCGCGAATTGCTTCAATATTTTATGCAAGAGCAAGAATTGATGGATTATAAAAATCCTTATTTGTATGATATTCCGCGTTTTTTAGGTTTTGGCTTATTTAAGTTTATGCCGGATGGTTGGATGCGGCGATTTGTTTATAAAGACGGGGTTTGGTTTTTTGATGGGAATCGTTTTAATTGGGTTGCCATTGCACCTTCCATTGCTTCTTTTTATGGCTTTACGCAAATTAAAAATACAAATGCCAAAAAACCAACATTCAAATTTATTCACACTGAAATAACGCATGGCCCCTATGCCATTTATGCCGGCGGCGGCAAATGCAACTATATGCAAGATGGCACGGTTTGGGATAAACCGGAACTTTTTACGCCTAGAAATTTACCCGACTACAAAGAACCACCACAATTTGCCTTATACCAACATTTTGATTCTGAAGCGTGTTCGTTCTTTTTATTGAATGATCTTTTGGAATGGATGAAAAAAGAAGATATTTATGACAATACGCAAATTTTTATTTTGAGCGATCATTCGGGCCCTGACCCAGCTTATACAATTCCCTATTTATTACCGCAGGATGCACCCAACGGACAAGATACGATTTTTTTATTTAAAGATTTTAATCAACGCGGGGAATTAAAAAGCGACAACCGTTTGGTCAGCAATTACGATGCCGTGACGATTTTTTGCGACAATTTAAAAGATGGTTGCCCGCGTGTGCCACCCAATATTTTAAAAAATTACCCAGAAAATAGAGAAATTATTCACGCGCGCGTTGCAGGTATTGAACACGCCGACACGCAATGGAATATTTACCGCGCTTACAAAATCAAAGCGCCCATTGATGATATCAATAGTTATACCGATGTTAGCCGCGATTTTGCAACCGCAGGTGAATTTGCCAAAAAATAAGATTTTCCACGGTAAACCGTTTATTTTTTTCAAAAAAATAAAACGTTCACCGTGGA
>CAKQRL010000031.1 GCA_934271525.1 uncultured Rhodocyclaceae bacterium | reverse complement strand
GAGTCGGCCAAAGGCGCTCGTCCCCCCCCCCCCCTCGAATCGCTTCAACGCCTTGTGTTGCAAGGGATTGCAAATGAGGTTGTTCGGCAGAATCGGAAGTGTTAGGGCGGTTGCGTTCATTCATTTTCAAAAAAAGTTGGAATTAAAAAATGCAGGCGATTGTAACAAAGCCTTTTTAGTTTTTAAAAAAAAAATTCAGTTTACCGTGGAAAAACGCTTAAAATGCCGCCCGCAAGGTGCCTTTTTGCATTGCAAAAAGCTGAAATGGGAAAGCGGTTCAAAGCCGCTGCTGCCCCCGCAACGGTAATTTTGTGCGGGCGCGCCAGTGCCAATAGGCAAGCCACTGAACGCAAAAGTTTGGGAAGGCGGCGCGTCAAAACAAAAAAGCCCGGAGACCGACCTTGTTTTTTTTCAACACTTTTTCTGCCTACGGGGATGTAGGCAAGGAGTTTTTATGATTTTCCATTTCAAAAAAACACTGGCGGCTTTTCCCGCTGTTTTGTCTTTTTATGCAGGTGCCGAAGAATTAACCACATCTGTTGTGCAAGTGAGCGCATCGCGCCAAGAAAAACCACTGGCACAAGCGCTTGCCGATGTTTCAGTGATTGATGAAAAAACCATTGCCCTGCGCGGTTTTTTGTCGCCTGTTGATTTGTTGAATTATGAATCGGGCGTGCAGTCGGCTAGCGTTGGCGGGCGCGGCGCCGGGCAAGATTTATATATTCGCGGCGCCAATTCTAATCAAAGTTTAATTTTGATAGATGGTATGCCGGTGAATTCCTTGGATATGTATGGCTCGGCATTGCGTTATTTTTCTACTTTTGATGTTGACCGCGTGGAAGTGTTGCGCGGCAATGCGTCCAGCTTATACGGTGCCAATGCTTTGGGCGGTGTGGTGCATTTTATCACCAAAACGCCAGAAAAAGATTTAAAAATCAAAGGTTTAGCAGGCTATGGGAGCAACAGTGCGCGGCAGTTGGCGGCAAGTGCAACGGGCGGCAATGATGTTTTGCGTGCGAAATTGAGTGTGAATCACGAAGCCACAAACGGTTTTTCCGCTCAACGTTATGCCTCTGGGCGTGATGCCGATGATGACGCATTTAAAAACACCGGCATTGCGGCAGCGCTCTACCTTTTGCCAAATGATTCTGATGAAATTGGTGCGCGTTTTCGTTTGCAACGCGGCACGGTGCATTACGATAGCGGTAATTTTAATGGCACGAATACTTATGACGACCGCGCGGATTTTGACCATTCCTTGTGGCAACTTTTTTCCAAAAATCAGCTGACGACCTTGTGGCATAGCACCTTGACGCTTGGCGGAATGAATGACAATCAAAAAAGTTTTAGTGCGTTTAACCAAGCGGGCGATAGCCAAGTTTTGAAACGCACGCAATTGGCGTGGCAAAACGATGTGGCATTGCCGCTTGGGGACTTGGTTTTTTTGTTGGAATACCAAAAAGAAAAGGGCGAATTTACAACCGAATATGCCTTTAAAAACCCGCACAACACGGCGGCAATGTTGGGTTGGAATGCAAAAATTGATCGCCACGCTTGGCAAATTGAAGTGCGAGGGGATCATCATTCAGCTTATAAAAACAACGGCACGTGGAATGCCGCCTACGCTTTTGATTTAACAAAAGAATGGCGCGCGCGTGCAAGCGTTGGCACGGCGTTTCGCGCACCGACTTTGTATGAGTTGTATGCCGAAAACGCCGCATTTTCAATGAAAGCGAATCCGAATTTAAAACCCGAAAAATCCACCAATGCGGAGTTTGGCGTTGCGTGGCACAAGGGGTTAAACGAATTGTCGGCAACGTATTTTTATAACCGCGTGAAGAATTTAATTGGTTATGTGTCTGACCCAATCACGTGGGCGGGCGCTTACCAAAACACCGACCGCGCCAAATTAAACGGTTTGTCGCTTGCTTGGCGTGGGCAATATTCTGGTTTTCAAACCTTTGCGCATTATGATTTTTTAAACGCCCAAAATCGCGACACAGGCAAACGCTTGGCGCGCCGCGCTCGGCAAACGTTTAAAACGGGCGCCAGCTACGATTTTGGCAAATTTTTGTTAGGCGCAGAATGGTTTTTGAGCGATGCGCGATTTTACGACAACGCTGAAAAGAACCGCTTGGGCGGCTATGGTTTGCTGAATTTGTTTGGCCAATGGCGCTTGAATCGCTTTGCCACTTTGGATTTGCGCTTAAACAATGTGTTGGACAAACGCTATGAACTCGCTCTTGTGGGCGTGGATACCCAAACAGGCAAACGCTACCCTTACAACACTGCGGGCTTCAATGCCTTTTTAAGCGTGCGAATCAATTACTAAAACCACGCTTTTCCACGGTAAACCACATATTTTTTTGAAAAAAATAAAAGGTTTACCGTGGAAAATTATTTTAAGCAAACAGAAGCGTTCAAACGCAGATAAAAACCATATTCAAAATCCAGCGAAAATTCGTTGGGATTTTTGCCTGTTTCTAAATTTAAAAATAATTCTTGGTTTTCAAAAAAAGAAAGGGCAGATTTTGGAATAAAAAAATCGGTTTTTGAAATGGTGGCGATTTTTTCATAAGCTTCTAAACTTTTAAAATCTTCTTTTAAAGTGCAGAAAACAGAAGAACCATCGCAGCAACCGTGGGAAAGTAACAAAACAATTTCGCCTTCGTTTTTTTCTAATTCTTGAATAAAATTGTGTGCTTTGGGGGAATATTCAAATTTCATCATTTTTAAATTTTTTCAATTAAAAACTCGCGCCTTTGAAATAAGGCGCGAGCGTTGTGTTTAAAAAAATCCCAGTTTGTTGGGGGAATAGCTGACCAACAAATTTTTGGTTTGTTGGTAGTGTTCCAAAACCATTTGGTGTGTTTCGCGCCCGATGCCGCTTTGTTTGTAGCCGCCAAATGCCGCGTGCGCGGGGTAAGCGTGGTAGCAGTTGGTCCAAACGCGCCCGGCTTGGATGGCGCGCCCGAAGCGATACGCGCGGCTGCCATCGCGTGTCCAAACGCCAGCGCCCAAGCCGTAAATGGAGTCGTTGGCAATTTCAAGCGCTTCTTTTTCATCCTTGAAGGTTGTTACAGCCAAAACGGGACCAAAAATTTCTTCTTGGAAAATGCGCATTTTGTTGTGCCCTTTGAAGATTGTGGGTTGCACATAAAATCCGCCTTCAAGTTCGCCACCCAAATGGTTGAATTCGCCGCCAATCAAGCATTCAGCGCCTTCTTCTTTGCCAATTTTGATGTAGCCCAAAATGGTGTCCAGCTGTTCTTGGCTAACTTGCGCACCCATCATCGTGGTGGCATCCAATGGATTGCCGCATTGAATGGCTGCCACACGTTTTAAAGCGCGTTCTATGAATTTTTCATAAATGCTTTCTTGGATTAAAGCGCGGGACGGGCAAGTGCAAACTTCTCCTTGGTTAAAGGCAAATAGCACCAAGCCTTCAATGGCTTTGTCCAAAAAGGCATCATCTTTGGCAAAAACGTCTTCAAAGAAAATGTTGGGCGATTTGCCACCCAATTCCAAGGTTACGGGGATGATATTTTCCGTGGCGAACTGCATAATCTGCCGACCGACACTCGTAGACCCCGTGAAAGCCACTTTGGCAATTAAAGGGCTTGTTGCCAAGGTTTTGCCGATTTTGCCGCCACTGCCGTTGACAATGTTTAAAACGCCAGCGGGCAACAAATCTTTGATTAAATCCATTAAAACCAAAATGCTCGCAGGCGTGGCGCTGGCAGGTTTTAAAACAATGGTGTTGCCAGCTGCCAAGGCTGGGGCGATTTTCCATGCCGCCATTAAAATGGGGAAATTCCACGGAATAATCTGTCCCACCACGCCCAAAGGTTCGTGAAAATGGTAGGCAACGGTGTGTTCATCAATATCTGAAATTTTGCCTTCTTGCGCGCGAATGCAACCGGCAAAATAGCGGAAATGGTCAATTGCCAATGGAATGTCGGCATTCAAAGTCTCGCGAATGGCTTTGCCGTTATCCCAAGTTTCGGCATAAGCCAAAAGTTCCAAGTTGGCTTCCAAACGTTCGGCAATTTTGAGCAACACATTGGCGCGTTCGGCAACTGGCGTTTTGCCCCAAGCATCTTTGGCGGCTGTTGCGGCGTTTAATGCGGCTTGAATATCTTCATCAGATGAACGCGGCACGCGGGTGATGGTTTTGCCGGAAATGGGCGTGATATTGTCGGTGTAAGCGGCATTTTTTGGCGCTTGCCATTTGCCGTTGATGAAGTTTTCATACTGCGGGCGAAAAACACGGGTAAAGTCGGTGTAAATACGCATAAGTTCTCCTTGCAGGTTGTGGAAGTTATGTGGCATTGTAGACACAATAAATTCACAATTTTTTTGATGTTTTGTAATATTTCGTAATTTTCCACGGTCAACCTTTTATTTTTTCAAAAAAATATTTTGTTCACCGTGGATTTTTGTTGATTTTTAAAATTTAA
>CAKQRL010000030.1 GCA_934271525.1 uncultured Rhodocyclaceae bacterium | reverse complement strand
AATAAAGAAAATCAGCCATTGCTATGTTTTAAAAATTAAAACCGTGGATTTTAAAAAAATCCACGGTCAACGCCAAACTTTTTTCAAAAAAAATCCACGTTTACCGTGGAAAATCATTGTTTTTTAAGATTTTTTGCTTGCTTTTCTGCCTTGTTCAAAGGCTTGGCGATTTTGATTTAAAACCACGTCACCTTTTTGGGCAAAACGCTTCAAAATGTTTTCCAGCAACACATCCGCCGAAAAAGGCAAATAATCGGCAATGGCGCCCAACATCACCGTGTTGCCCAAGCGAATATCGCCAATTTCGCGCGCAATGGATGAAGCATCAAATGCCACAACTTGATTGCCGAGTTTTTGCATTTCAACAATCGGCTCAGAAGGATAAGCATACAAACCCAATTCCACCACTGGCGGCGAGAGTTTTGCCGTATTCATCAACGCAATGCCGTCTTTTTTAAGCATATGTTGCCAGCGCAAACCTTCGGCGGCTTCAAAACCCAACAAAATATCCGCTTGCCCCGGAGTGATTTGCGGGGACAAAACCTTTTCTCCAAAACGCAAATGCGAAGAAACCACGCCGCCTCGTTGCGCCATACCAGCGACTTCCGTTTTTTTGGCATCCAAACCCAAACGCATCGCGCTTTGTGCCAAAATTTCCGTGGCGGTCATCACGCCTTGCCCGCCAATGCCCACCACCAAAATGTTGGTTATTTTCATTATTTTTTCTCCACAAAAGCAATGCTTGATTCTTTCACCCACGGCACAATGGCATTGGGTGCGCAAGGTTGCAAGCACAAGCCGCAACCGGTGCAAACCGAAGATTCAATCATCACAAAAGCGCGCTCCACTTCGCGCCCGGAAGGTTTGATCACTTTGTCGCGTTTGGTCACGTGAATGGCGGGGCAACCCACATCCAAACAATTGGAACATCCCGTGCATTTTTGTTCATCCACTTGGAAGGGTTTTAAAGGATGGTAATCCTTAATCAAAACGCAAGGTTGGTTGGTGATAATCACCGAAACATCCTCAACTTTCACTTCTTCGCGAATGGTTTTAAACAAAATGGGCAACTGATAAGGATCCACCACGTGCGTGCGCTCGGGTTTGACGCCCAGCGCTTGAACAAGTTGTGCAAAATCAATGCGCGGCGCATCGTCTCCGTAAATATCGCGCCCATTGCCCGGGTTATCTTGCCCGCCCGTCATTCCCACTGCGCGATTATCCAAAAGCAACACGGTCACATTGCCGCGGTTATAAACCATATCCAACAAACCCGGCATGCCCATATGCATAAAAGTGGAATCGCCAATCACGGCAACCATTCTTTTGTTGGAATCCGATTCGCCCCTGCCTTTGTCCATTCCAAGTGCAACACCCATGGAAGCGCCCATGGAAATGGTGGTATCCAACGCATTCCAAGGGTGCCCAGCGCCCAGAGTGTAGCAACCAATATCGCCTGCGATATTTAAATTTTTAACTTGCGACAAGGTGTAATAAACGCCCAAATGCGGGCAAGCCACGCACATCGTTGGCGGACGCGGAAAAACTTCGGATGGTTTAACAATTTGTTCTTCTTGAATTTTTTCACCCAAAAACTCCAAAATTTTGGGTTTTAAAACATCGGGAGAGAGTTCGCCAATGCGCGGCAAAATGGCTTTGCCTATCACATCAATGCCTTGCGCTTTGATTTCCGTTTCTAACAAAGGCTCCACTTCTTCGGTAATCACCACTTTTTCCACGGTGGTGGCAAATTTTTTTATTTTTTCAAAAGGCACGGGATAAGAAAAACCCAATTTTAAAACCGGCGCATTGGGAAAACTTTCTTTCACATGCATATAAGTGGTGCCGCTAGACACAAAACCAACGCGCAAATCACTGCCTTGTTCTACAAAATTAAGCGGCGAATTTTCCGCTTTTTGGCGCAATTTTTCTTCGCGCTCAAACATCAACGGCAAACGTTGTGAAGCGGCATTGGGCGCCATCACAAAACGATTGGGATTTTTTTGAAAACCGGCGCTGGTGTGCATTTGGCGCTCGCCCACCACAACGCGCGATTTCACGTGATTAACCCTTGTTGTCATTCTTAAAATCACGGGCGTTTCAAATTCTTCGGATAATTCAAAAGCGTAACGCGTCATTTGGTAAGCTTCTTGACTATCTGCGGGTTCCAAAATGGGCAAATGCGCAAAACGTCCCCAAAAACGCGAATCTTGTTCATTTTGTGAAGAAGACAAACCCACATCGTCCGCCACCGCAATCACCAAACCGCCGATGGTGCCGGTTAAAGTCAAAGTCATCAAGGCATCGGAAGCCACATTGAGCCCAACGTGTTTCATAGAACAAAATGCGCGCGAACCCGCATAAGATGCGCCAATGGCAACTTCCAATGAAACTTTTTCATTCACCGACCATTCGGCGTAAATATCTGGGTAAGTGGCAATCACTTCCAACATTTCGGTGGCTGGCGTGCCCGGATAAGCGGCGGCAACCTTCACACAAGATTCCCAAACGGCGCGCGCCACGGCTTCGTTGCCAGAGAGCAAAAGCACTTCGCCCGCTTGTTGCGGCGTGATTTTTTTAGGCATAAACATTCCTTTTGAATTAAGCGTGCTTATTTTAAAGCACGCTTTTGATTTTCCACGGTAAACTCTTTATTTTTTTGAAAATTTTTCAAGGTTGACCGTGGAAAAAAATCGTTTTTTGCCGCACGTCACAGTGGCTGCCATCATTGAACAAAACAGCCAATTTTTGTTGGTGGAAGAAAAAGTGGATGGCGGCCAATTTTTTAATCAACCTGCCGGGCATGTGGAAAAAAATGAATCGCTTTTTAATGCAATCAAACGTGAAGTTTTGGAAGAAACCGCTTTTGATTTTACGCCCACATTTTTAACGGCAATTTACCAGTTTTATAATCCAAACAACGGCAATTTTTATGTGCGGTTTTGTTTTGGCGGAATTTTAGGCGATTTTAATTCCAATTTAAAATTGGATAAAGAAATTATTCAAACGCATTTTATCAATTACGAAAACTTAAAAAATTTAAACTTGCGCTCGCCTATTGTTTTAAAAAGCATTGAAGATTATTTAAACGGTCAACGTTTTGATTTAAACATTTTAAAATTTTATGAAAAATAAACTCATTTTTTTAATGTTGTTTTTATTATTTTTTTCATCCCAAATTTTTGCCGATGAAAAAATCAATATTTGTTATGGTTATGGTTGTTTGGTGCAAACGGAAATTGTTATTTTAAAAAGCGAATTAAAACCTTTGATTCAAAGAATACAAAACGCCCAAAATGCAGAAGAAGAACGCCAAAAAACCGCCGAAGTTTTGGGCGAACTTTATAAAATTGCGGGGCGGCAATCGCCCATTTGGCAAGACAAAGCAGGCAATTTTAACGACCCGCCTTTTGGCAAAATGGACTGCATTGACCATTCCACAACAAGCGATCGGTTTTTAAAAATGTTGGCGCGTCATCGCGCTTTCAAATGGCATAAAATAGCAAAAATACAAAGGCGCTTTTTTTTGATTTTCCCCAGCCACTATTCTGCCGCTATGCAAAATATTACGGAAAATCAAATATTTGTGTTTGATTCTTGGTTTGTGGAACAAGGCGAAGCAGCCGTGGTTTTGCCGCTTGAAAGTTGGAAAAAAGGAGAAGGTCGCGATGTCTAAAAAAGTGGTTGTGGGTTTGTCTGGCGGCGTTGATTCTGCCGTTGCCGCTTGGTTATTAAAACAACAAGGTTATGCGGTCACAGCGCTTTTTATGAAAAATTGGGAAGACGATGACGATTCAGAATATTGTTCATCCCGCACCGATTTAATTGATGCAATGAGTGTGGCGGATATTTTGAATATTGATATAGAAGTGGTAAATTTTGCCAAAGAATACAAAGAAAAAGTTTTTCAATATTTTGTAGAGGAATATGAAAACGGCAGAACGCCCAACCCGGATATTTTATGCAATTCTGAAATTAAATTTAATGCTTTTTTAAATTATGCTTTAAATAATTTAAAAGCGGAATATATTGCCACCGGGCATTATGCTGGCGTGCGCAATTTTGAAAATCAATTCCAATTATTAAAAGCCGCAGATTCAAATAAAGACCAAAGTTATTTTTTGCATCGTTTGAATCAAAAACAATTATCCAAAGCATTATTTCCTTTGGAAAATTATTACAAACGCGATGTGCGCAAATTGGCACACCAATTAAAACTGCCTATTTTTAATAAAAAAGATTCCACTGGCATTTGTTTTATTGGCGAGCGACCGTTTAAAGAATTTTTAGAGCGTTATGTCCAACCCAATCCGGGCGAAATTCGGGCATTGGAAACCGATGCGGTTTTGGGCACGCACGATGGCATTGCGTTTTATACACTTGGCCAGCGCAAGGGTTTAAAAATCGGCGGCGTGAAGGAAGGCGAAGGCGCGCCGTGGTTTGTGGCAAAAAAAGACAAAGCCAAAAACATTTTGTATGTGGTGCAAGGGCACGAACACCCCGCGCTGTTGCAAAAAAAAGTGAAAATTGCAAACCTTTCATGGATTTCTGATGCGCCCAAAACGGCGTGGGTTTATACGGCAAAACCGCGTTACCGCGTGATAGACCAACCTTGCGCCATTGCCCAAATCAACAAAAAATCGGCGATGATTGATTTTGCCACACCGCAATGGGCGGCAACACCCGGGCAATCCTTGGTGCTTTATGAAAGCCGCGTTTGTTTGGGCGGCGGTATGATTGAAAGTGCGGAATAATGATTTTCCACGGCAAACCGAATATTTTTTTGAAAAAAAATAAAATGTTTACCGTGGAAAATTGCGTTAAAACATTTTTTTAAATTATTAAATTATGAAATGAAAAATATTTTTTCAAAAAGCAGTTTTATTTGGAGTGCAAAAAAATGAAAAATCTTTTCTCAAAAATAGCCTTATTTATTTTAGGTGTAGGCGCTTTGATTATCGGCGCATTTTTTTCTGTTTTTATAGTTGGAATCGCACTTGTATTATTTATTATTTTTGGAATTTATTGGAAATACAAAATCAAAAAATTCCAAAAAAACGTTGCAGAACATTTTGAAAGTTTTGAAAATTTTAATTCTAATGATAGCAACGAAGATTGGCAGCCCATCCAAGCCGAATTCACCGACCCTGCGGAAGAATCTTCAAAACCTCTCCAAAATCCACGGTGAACGCCAAAAAATTTTTAAAAATCAAATACAATGCGCAACTTTAAAGCGCGGAAAATTGTTATGTTGAATAAATCCATTTTTATGTTGCCTCGCCAAGCAAAATTATTTTTAACAGCATTTGGTGTTTTTATTCTTTTGGCATTTGTTGCCGCTTGCGCCTTGCAAATGTGGGCACAAGGCAAGGTTGAAGCAGGCAAAATATTTGTTAAAGAAGTTGATGTTTCAAAAACGCCGTTTGCCTACACCGCGCGGTTGCATTTTGCGCGTTTGGATTTTTTGTTGCGCTCGCAAGACATTGCCAACATTCGCATTCAAAAAGTTTTATGGGATGAAAAGGTCGATTCTGCTTTGGTTGCCAATATTGTCCCGCGCAATCGCAGTGTGGATTTTGATAGTCCGCAACAATTAGAATCGCAACAATTTTTGGGCGTGTTGGAATACAGCTTGGATTTTCAGCCGTTATTTTTCACGCTTTTTAAATATTGGCTCATTGTTTTTTGGGCGGTTTTTGGCGGCAGCCTTTTGTTCAAAGGCAGTGAGCAAGGCGTTGTTGCGCATTTTTATAATCAAAATATCGCCAGTGTTTTGTGGCAGACTTATTGCCGAATCCCTGCGTTGTATCGTCATTCTTTTTGGATTATTTTTTGTATCACGCAATTGACCTTTGGTTTTCACACCGTGCAGTTTTTGTGGGGAAATCACGATTGGGGCGCGGTTCATCAATATTATGGCTTGTTCGGCGACACGGGCTTGGGCAGATACACAGAGATTTTAATTTCACTGGGGCTTCAAGACGGAATGGTCTTGCCCTTTTTAAACAATATTTTGATGTTTTTGGCATTGAGTTTATGCGCCGTTTTTTTGTGCGCTTTTTTGCGCGTGCCACAAAAATTATGGATTTGGGTTACTGTCGGTTTGCTTTTAACCCTGCAACCCTTCACTTTCTCTCGCTTGTATTACGCTTACCAAGCAGGCGGTTTATTTCTTGCCGTTGCCATTGGTATCTTTGGTTTGATACTGGCACAAAAAGTCAGCGCATATAAAACGGGAGGG
>CAKQRL010000029.1 GCA_934271525.1 uncultured Rhodocyclaceae bacterium | reverse complement strand
TTTTTAAATATATAAAGAGCTCGCAAAGCCTCTTCTTTGCTTTCTTCTTTCCAGTTATTAAAACCGTTAAAATATTGTTTGTTTTTTGGGTACCATGGGGTAACTTTATCTAAATCATTCATTCCAACGCAGTCGTTATTATTTTCCCATTTTAATGCACATATAATAAAATGCATATTCATAAAATAAGTAAAACGTGTAAAAAAACGGATTATTTTAGAATCATCGTAAAGCTCAGGTTTAAGAGCCATACCATTTGTATGAGGAGTAATCAAATGGTAAGCATCCAAACCATAAATTATTTTTTTTATAGGTTTTTTATTTTTTAAAATATAATTTAATAGAATAAAACGTTCTTCAAAACGCGAACCTCCAAAAGAAAAATTGACCCATTTTCCGCCGATAATTTGCTCGGCTTCTTTGATAGAAGTATTTTCAAGCATAGAGGAGCCGGCGATAATAGAATCAAAATCATAATGATCAATAATTCCTGCCGCAGAAACCCGCATATCGCCCATAAATGTTTTTTCTCTAAAAATAGGTGTATGAAAAAATTGAAAAGGGTCGTAAATATAAAGCAGAATAGAAATAAACAATAAAGCAATTTGAATAGAAATAAAAATAATAAAAAAAGAAAAAGAAAATTTTTTTGAATTCATTTGTTTCTCCTTACAAAATTCAAAAATTAAAATAAATAAATGCTGTATAAGAACTTTGAAGTAATAAATTACGAAATGACCAAATAAATAAAATAATAGAAAACACCAAATAAAAATTATGCGGTTTAAAATTCTTTAATTTTTGAATGCTATTTTTTGAAATAACACAAAGCATCGTTATTAAAATTAAAAAGAAAATAAAACGCCCCGGTGCGTAATTGGCAGAATGAATATGTGGGAAAAGCAGATGCCATTCTGTTGGCATTGGAATCAATGCCAAACCAAACATGGATTTTAAAATAGAAAATGCCGCTTGGATATTTTCAGCACGGAAAAATACCCAAGCAATATTTATAAAATTAAAAGTTAAAAACCAACAAAAGAACTTATAAATTTTTTTGTTTTTATTTTTTTGAATAAAACTCTTAAAATTCCAAGAATAAATGCGGTGAATAATCATCGCACAACCATGTAATATTCCCCAAATAATAAACCCCCAACCTGCGCCATGCCAAATGCCACTTAAAAATGCCACAATAAATAAATTGCGGCATTCTAATAATTTATTGACCTTGTTGCCGCCCAAAGGAATATACAAACACTCTTTAAAAAAACGTCCCAAAGTTATATGCCATCTGCGCCAAAATTCTGAAATATTTAATGATTGATATGGTGAATTAAAATTAATTGGCAACATAATTCCAAACATTAAACCCAACCCAATTGCCATATCGCAATAACCGCTAAAATCAAAATAAAGTTGAAAAGTGTATGAAAGAGAAGTTGCCCACGCTTCTGTGATATTAAAAAAAATATTTCCTGCTTCAACATATTTAAAACCTGCATTGGCACAGTTTGCAAAACGGTCAGCAATAACTATTTTTTTAAATAAACCAATACAAAAAATGAAAATACCCTTAGCAACATAATCCCATAAAATGCCAGATTTTAAGTGTGAAAATTGAGGCATCATTTCTTTGTGATGCACAATTGGTCCAGCAATTAATTGTGGGAAAAAACTAATAAATAATGCATAATCCAAAAAATTTAAATTAAAATTATTTTTATTATCTTTTGTTTGGTGATAACAATCCAATAAAAAAGCGATTTGTTGAAATGTTACAAACGATAAAGCCAGCGGTAGTAAAATGGGTTCAAAATCTATATAAGTATTTGAAAAAATGTTGATATTCTCAATAATAAAATTAGTATATTTAAAATAGCCTAACAAAGCCAAATTAAATACAATTCCAAAAACCAAATAAAATTTTGGTTTTATGTGTTTTTTAAAAAATGGAGAGTATAAAATTAAAAATGCCAGTAAGAAATTTACTAATATTGAAGCAACTAAAATTGGCAAATAGGACAGCTTCCAAAAACCATAAAAAAATAAGCTAGCAACGATTAAAAATATTTTAGAAGAAGTAACATATTTGGATTTTAAGCAATGGAAAATAACCCAAACAATGGGCAAAAAAGCAAAAATAAAAAGAAGAGAAGAAAAAATCATAACAAAAAGAGTTTTCTATTGTTTATTACCGAAGATGAAACAGCAGTATAACTTTTCTTTAAAAAAAGAAAAAGGGAATTATTCTTTGTTGTTATTGTTATGCTTGTTGTTTGTTATATTGCCATTCAAGCCTATTCCTCTTAACAAAAATAATCGCAGTTTTCCACGGTAAACGTCTTAAAATTTTCAAAAAAAATAATGGTTTACCGTGGATTTTCGTAAAAATTAAGAAAAGCGGTGAGTAGATTTTGCGTTTTTTCTTTTAAGTTTTGGCGTTCGTGGTTGGGGATCACAAAATGCGGGTGCGGTGTGTCAAAGGCAATGTCTTTGCCAACAACGTTGTGGCCAGAAGTGTAGAGTTGTTTTTGGTCGCGCCGATGCAATTCTTCCAAATTGCAATCCACAAAAACTTCAAAATAATTGGGCAAATTGGCGCGATTAAATTCATAAACTTCTTTAAATAAAGAAATGGTAGAAACAACCACAATTTGCCCTTGTTTGTTCAAAATTTGGGCAAGTTTGGCATACCACAAGGCAACTTTCACACGACCTTCTTTGTCGTAAGAAAAATTGCCGAGCAAATCTCTTACAACATCGCCATCCAAATAAACAATGTTGTCAAATTGCAATTGCAAGGTTTTTGTAAAAGCTGTGGCAAGCGTGCTTTTGCCCGAACCTGCCAAACCACAAAGCCAAACTACGGCGCCTTTTTTCACGTTTTGTCCTTTTTTAAATATTATCTTTGAACAAAGCGAGTAAATCCGTGGCTTTGATGTATTTTTCATCCGCTTCAAGCGTGCGTTTATTTGCCAAAATGCTTTGTGCCGTTTGCAACATTGCACTGTATGCCGAACGCAAGAGTTGATTAGCATAAACGATGATGTTGACACCAGCGTTTTTCAAATCATCTTCGCTCAAACTTGGATAATTGGTTGGCACCACCATCAAAAAACGGCGGTTATCAAAAGTGTTGTAATGTTTGCAAAATTCCAAAATTTCCGCGCCATCTTTTTGGCGGGAATGAATCATAATGCCGTCTGCCCCAGCATCCAAATACGCCTTGGCGCGTTTTAAGGCATCATCCATGCCAACGCCCAAAATTAAACTTTCAATTCTGGCAATGACCATAAAATCATCCGTTAGCCGTGCTTCTTTGCCTGCTTTGATTTTTTCGCAAAAGTGTTCAATGCTGTCTTGTGTGTGTTTGTTGGTGGAATTTTCCAAAAGAGAATTTTTCTTTAAACCAATTTTGTCTTCAATCACCACGGCGCTCACACCCAAGCGTTCTAAGCGTTTGACCATCATTGCAAAATGCGGAATTTGTGAACCCGTGTCGCCATCGTAGATAATCGGTTTGGTGGAGACTTCCAAAATATCATTCACCGTGCTAATGCGCGATGTTAAATCCACAAATTCAATATCTGGCTTGCCTTTGGAAGTGCTATCTGTTAAAGAACTTAACCACAAAAAATCAAACACTTGGTTGATGCCGTCTTTGTCCTTAACGCTTGCTTGTTCCACAACCATTGCGCTCAAACCGCTATGCGATTCAATGCCGCGAATAAGCGCTTTGGTGTTCAATATGCGCCGCAGTGAAGCCAAGCGAATCTGCGGCAAAATGCCCAATTCTTTTAAACCTTTATTGAGTTTGGTGGAAGAGATGTCCTTGGTGTATTGCGGTTCCACCACTTTGCCGCCCCAAGTTGCCATCAATTCTATGGCGCGCTGCCTGCCTTTGCTCAGCGGTCCTTCGCGCCAATCATTGCCGTGCACCAAAAAATCGGGTTTGTATTTCAAAAGATTGTTTTCGTATTCTTTTTCATTTTGCGGCACCACTTCATCCACGCCTTTTAAGCCTGCCACAATGGTTTTGCGTTGTTCATAATTCATAAATGGCACGCGTTTGTAGCTGGCAATGGCTTGGTCGGTATAAAGCCCGACCATCACGCGCCCTAATTTTGACGCTTCTTTGATAATGTTCAAATGCCCGGGATGCACAATATCCGCTGCCATGGGAACATAAACCGTTTTTTGCATTTTTCTATCCTTTAAATAAACAAGTATCGCAAAGTTTGGTTTGGCTTAAATCACCACTGCGGTGTGCGTTTCTTAAATCTTCCATTCCTTTGGAATGCCAAATTTCATAAATAGAATTTTGGTAAATATTGCCTACGGCAATATGTTTAGCACGATGCGATGCGCAAGGCACTGCCAAACCATCGCCGTGGATAAATAAAGATTCAAAAGGGTAAGAACAACTTTGCTTGCCAGAAATTGGCGCATCGGATAAGGCATAACTGCGTTCATCATCAAAAGGTGAAATCGGCACATAACGTTGCACAGCAACATAATCCACTTTGTCGACCCAAAAGTTTTTGAAGGCTTCTAATTCGTGTTTGTTTTTTTCTTGCAACAAAAAACTCACGCGCACAATGGGCAATTCTTGGTTGGCTTTGGCGCGCAATTCCAAAAATTCGTCAATGTGTTGAATTACTTTTTTAAAATTAAGCCCGATGCGAATTTTGTTGTAAGTTTCTTCCGTGATGGCATCCACGCTGAAATTCATACGAGTCACATTGGTATCCAAAATGCGTTTGCTTTTTTCTTTGGTTAAAAGCGATGCATTGGTGTTGAAGTGGATATCCATGATGTTGGGTTTTTTGCTAATGTATTCCAAGCGTTGCATAATGTCTGGGTCCATCAACGGTTCGTTGGTTTGCGAAGGTGCCACAGAAGGGCAGGCGTGTTCATCGCATTCATCTACCAAACGAGCAAAAACATCAAAGGGCAGGTAGCCATCGTAATGGTAATCGTCAGCCAAATCCTTGTGCCCATGCACGCACATTGTGCATTTGGCATTGCATTTGAATTGATTTTCAAAACGCACAAAGAGCGGGAAATCTTGCATGATTTGTTTGGAAGCATCTGCCCATTTTTTGCGGTAATCCAACCATTTTTGTCCGTATTTTTTAACAAAAATGGCATCGATATCCTTTTTGGAATTGTTGACCACCCGACCAGCCGATGTGGCTTCTTGGCGAATTTCACAACTTTGCATAAAACGTCCTTTATGTTTTGCCAAAATTATTTTTGAATAGCGCCGAATAACATTACTACATTGACCTATTCATCAGCATCTAATTTTACACACATTTTCTCAAATTCCAAATAATATTTCCACGAAGAGACTATATCGTGGCGGTATTTATTTACAAACTCTGTTTCATCTTTAAAAACTTTTCTTAAAAAATTCCTACAATCTGAATTATTTTGTAAAAAATTCATTAAAGATTCTTGATTCATTCTATTGTTTTTAATTTCAAATTCTAAAATTTCCGCTAGTTTATTCATAAAGTTTTGTATTTTTTCTTTAAATTTTTCCTCTTTTATTTTTTCCAAATTTTCAGCAGGAACATAAACAAAAATGTCTTTTGTATAATTATTTTTTTCAATTCCCAAAATTTCGCTTACTTCAATTCCATTTGAATTTTCGTGCGTCATTGTGAATTTAATATTATTTATTGTGTAAGATAATGGCAGGATGCCACTATATAAAGATGAATATTTATGAGTAAAATCATTTTTATCTTTTGGCGGATTAAAATCATAAGTTTTAGAAAGTTGATTGAAAAGCACAAAAATATCTTGTGGATTTTGATAATCTTGCAAATCCAAAAAAGCGTGATTTTTGAAACCGTTTTTATCAAAAAAATCATATAGGCTTGCATAAGAAAAAGTGTTAAATTCCACAATTTTTTGAATGCGTTCACTTAAACTTAAATCTTTGTCAACCCAATAAGATTTTCTATTTTCCAAATTGAGAAGTGGTGTGTTTTCATTAAAATCATAGATAACATCAGGTTTTCCCCAAGAATTGTTACAAGCAGATAAAAGTCTTTTAAAAGGACATTTTACAATCCATAAAATTGGTATTTCTTTATTATCTATCATTAAAATGAGTTTTTTTAAATTTTTATAATATTCGTTTGGGCCAGAATAAGCGGTGATATTTATAGCAAGGGGTGAGCTTTTTAAGGCTTCATTGTAATCAAAAATATAATGCAATCTTGCATCGCCCATATGGTCTTTGGCAATACTGACTCCACACTTTTTGAGATAATTCACCATAGAAGTGTGCGCGTTAAATGATGCCATTACGCACAAAAATTTATAAGTTTTTGGTAATGGAAAATTTAAATCCCAAGCCAAGTCAGCAGGAATTTTGCTGTAATGAAAAGGTGAATTTTTATCTTCTAATGTTTTTGGGTTTAAAAGCGGCGGGAACGGATGATTTGTTTTAATATATTTATCGTTAAATTCTTTTGAATTAACCCATGCTTGATTAAGCAGAGCAATTTTTTTATAAACTTTTTTGAATTTAGAATATGAAGAATAAGAATCTTTTAAGTTTTCTTTTGCATTTTTTAAAGGCTCTGCACAAGCATTAAAAACGTGTTTTTTTAATTGTTGGGCTTCTTGTTTTTTGTTGGTTAAATCAAAAAGAAGCGATTTTAAATAAGGGCGGCTGAAATAATATTGCCGATATTTTCTTAAAACATTAAAAGCTGCACTTAGAATTTCAACATAATAGCGCAGGAGTCGACCA
>CAKQRL010000028.1 GCA_934271525.1 uncultured Rhodocyclaceae bacterium | reverse complement strand
TTTACCCCCCCCCCCCCCCCCCCCGAATAGTTATTTCTATTTTATTTTTAATTAGTTTTATTATTCGTTTCTTTTTAGCAGATTACGAAAAGATTTTAATTTTCTACCCCGATGAACTGCGGTATTACCACATTGCAGAAAATATTGCCCGTGGGCATTTTTTGGTGATTTATAATTTACCAACTGATTTTCAAAAAATTCTCTATTCTTTATTTTTATCACCGATTTTTTTATTTGAATCGAGAGAATTGCAAATGCATTTAATCGCCGCATTAAATGCTTTTTTGGTTTCTTCCGTTGTTTTTCCATCCTATTTAATCAGCAAATTGTTTTTTGAAAATAAAAAGAAAATTTTAATTCTTTGTATTTTCAGTTTAATTTTATCCGATCTTTCTTTTTCCGTTACCCTAATGAGCGAAATTTTATTTTTGCCATTAGGTCTTTGGGCGTTTTATTTCTTTATAAAATTGATTTTAGAAAATCATTTAAATATTATATTATCTGCCACTTGCGGTGTTTTGGCTTATGCACTTTATTTGTGCAAGGAAGTTGGTGTTTTATTATTAGCTGCTTTTTGTGTCTTTATTGTTTTTGCAAAAATATTGCGTTTAAACATTGATTTTAAAGCGCAAATTAAAAATGCCGCCATCGCTTGCTTTTTATTTTTGAGTGTTTTTTTATTATTTAAGCTGACCATTTTTTATGGTCTTGGTAATTCTTATTCCCAAGCACAAACCACCCCGGGAGTTTTAAGTAAAGAAGGTCGTATTCCATTTTTATTTTATGGTTTTTATTATTATTTGATGAATGTTCTTCTCGCTGGTTGTTTTTTTCTTTTCACTCTGCCGATTATTTATTTCAAAAATTTAAAAGAAAAAAGCAAACAATTGTTTGTTTTTGTATTATCTATTATTTTATTAACCGCTTTCATTGTGGCTTATAGCATTACCATTCGGGAAGATTTTTTCAGCGATTTTCCTCACACGCATTTGCGTTATTTACCTTATATTTGGTTGCCTATGTTGGTGGTGTTTTTCTCATTGTTTGAAATACCTCTCAAAACAATTACCATCAAAGACAAATTATTTTTAATTATTTTGGCAAGCGCATTTGTGCTAACTTATCGGGGTTTAAGCCCCATGGGAGCACACGCAATGTTAGGATTTTTGCGGTGGACATTTATGCGCCCACATTTGCCTTTTTATGAAATACAAAAAATAGCTTTTATGTTATTTATATTCTATTGCATGGGTAATGTTTTAAATAAACATACAAAAAAATTTTTACTTTGTTTTTTAATATTTTTTGCGCTGGCACAAGTTTTTAATACCCTTTATTTTAGCTTAGGCTACCGCAAAAATTTTGAACTCACAGATACACAACGCCAAGAAATAAAAATTTTGGATAATTTTATTAAAGAAAACAAAGACAAAACATTTTTAATGGTGGGCTATGATTTTCCACGTGGGCAACGCACAATGGATGCTTTTTTCAATTATCCACATATTAAAACCATTGATATTAAAAATTTAAAAAGTGGCGATATCAAAAACTTCCATCCACGTCCTTTTATTGGCAGTGCTTCACATTTTAATTATTCTTTTGAAAAAATTGATTATTTTGTTTTTACCGACAGCATCAATATTCAATTTAAACAAAATGCAACAAAAGATGAAAAACGAAGTGGAACACTCTGGAACGTTTTTAAAAATGAAAATAATAAAAACATTCCAGAGTTTTCATATTCAACAAACAAAATAATATATGGTAAATATTGATTTGTTTTGTTGAAAAAATAATCTGTTTACCGTGGATTTTGTTTAATTTCTGTTGTTTTTTCAAATTTAGTGCCGCGAACGTAGATTTTTCGCAGTGCCACATTTAAAAACAAACGCAAAGGTTTGAAATGCAAAACTGCCCCGCCTAATAAACCAAAAAGAGAACCCAAAACAATATCAATTAAACGTGCGGTAATAATAATATCCGGGTTATAATTCATAAAACTTGCCGCTTCCGCCAAATATGTGGTCATCGGCGTAATAAAAATAATAGATAATGTATAATTGCGCACAACCAAAATTTCAGACAAAAACATAAATAACATCATCAACAATGCAAATTGAAATGGCGTAAAAATATAATGCAACAAAATATACGCAAAACCCGCCCCCAAAAATGTGCCAACTATTCTCTGCGCTTGTTTTAACCAAATGGAACGAAAAGTCATCGCCGTTAAAACCGTGGCACAAGAAACAGTCATCCAATAACCACGTTCCAAACCCAAAAAGTTTTGCAACCACATAGAGCCGCCCACAAAACACGCAATAATAAATGGGTCGACAATAATTGAATCAAAACCAAAATCACCTAATCTGGGCGGCGGTTTCGGTTTATGATTTTTAAATATATGAATAACACTAATGGAATATAAAAAAACCATCACGCTTGAGACCATTGTGCCAATCACAATTAAACCTATTGCAAAAGGAATTTCTTTAATAGTAAAAGGCATAAAAGTGCCCAAAACACACGCAAAAGTAAAAAAGAAAAATCCGGGCGCACCAATGCCAAAATAACGCACCACCTGCGCACAATTCATGGTAACTAAAAAAACAACAAAAGGCGCACTTGCAGGATAAAATTGCGAAAGAAGACCTAATGTAAAACTCAAAACCATTAAAAAACTCAAACACGTTGTTAATATTATTTTGTGGAAAATTGGCGTATCCGGAACATACAAAAAAACCATTGCACCAACCATGGAAATTAAGGCTAAATCTGGGCGATTAACAAGAGAACCAATTAATAAAACAACGCCAATACTCCATGCGGCAAAAAATGGCATTTGCCAAACACGCTCGCTTTTTTGCCAAGAGAAAATTTCAATTATTTCTCGTTTTAACAAATAAAAAAACTTGTGCATTTTTCACCTGTTGGTATATTGATAACTTTCTTCAAGCAATTTTATAATTTTTTCATCAGCGATTTTTTCATTTAAAACAATTGAAATCCAATGTTTTTTATTCATATGGTAAGCAGGATAAAAACTATTGTTTTTTAGAAAAGTTTGAATTTTATCTTTATCTAATTTAATATTTAAAATTTCAATTTCTCCTTCTTTTTTATTATCTATTTTTTTAAAATCTATATTAATAATCAACCCATACCATTTATTAGTTTTTGAATTTTTAAAAACTGCATTAGGGGATTTTTCCCATAAAAAAGATGGTTCATCACCGTATTTTTCTTTAATTGTTTTTACAATTCTATTGGTTTGTGGAAAAAGAAAATTACTTTTATTAAAACATTTTTGCGCAATATCGTTTAATATCTCTTTATAATTACTTCGCACTTTGCCAACAAATGCGCCTTGTATAAAATCAATTTTTAAAGGAATATATTCTTCATTATTTTCAACATCATAAACCATACTATTTATTTTGTTTTGGTTTGATATTTCAATAACTACTTTAAAATTGCCGTTCAAAAACGTTTTTTCAAAATAATATTTTTCATTTTTATATAAAAAACCATACTCTATTAATTTTTCAAAATCAGGGATAAAACTTTTAAATATTTCTTTTTCTAATGAAAGCATTATTTTCACTTCATTATTTAAAATCTTCAACAAAAAAAACTTCCCCATTTTTCTCTTTTATTATCACCCGTTGATTAATTTCAAAACCTTTTGTATCGGCTTGCCATAAAGTGCCGTGGCATTCAATAAAACCGTTGGATGCCACGCGCGCAAAATCGCCTTTTTTTGGAGACAAATGAGCATTTTCAACAAAGGTTTCTTTGCTTTTAAAATGTTTTAAAATCGGTTTTAAAATAGGAATAGAAATAATTGAAAAAATAGCGATGGCTGTCAATTGAAAAGACAATTCATTTAACAATTCAAAATAGGTTAAAATTCCTGTTGCAAGAACACCAATTCCAATAAACAAAAGAAAATAGCTAAATAAAAACATTTCAGCTATTAAACAAACTGCCGCAACGATTATTAAAACGTTGGCAGACATTTAACTATCCTTTTTAAAACTTTCTGCAAAAATGCTCAATGCGCCGATTAAATCTTTGGTTTCATAAGGCACAATAAATTTATCTTTGCTGGGATTTTTGCCCATTTCATTAAACGCCATAATGCGCTCTTTGGCCAATAAAAATTCCGCCGCCGCTGGATTTTGCGCCATCGCTTGATTGATCAAAGCAATGGCATCGGCTTGCCCCTGCGCCAAGGCAATTTGCTCGTATTTTTTGGCATCCGCCATGCGTTCAATGGCTTCGGCTTGCAGAACTTGTTCGGCTTTGTAGGCTTCGGCATTTCTAATTTGCGCTTGTTTTTCCGCTTCGGCTTTTAATTCAATGGCGCGTTTGTCGCGCTCGGCTTTCATTTGTTGATTCATTGATTCTTGAATATCTTTGCCAACGCTAATCTCGCTGATTTCAACGCGCATAATCTTCACGCCCCAATTGTTTGCCGCCTCGCCCAAGGCAATTTGCAAAGCCGCATTCAATTTGTCGCGATTGGAAAAAGCATCATCCAACGTGATTTTGCCCAATTCCCCGCGCAAGGTTGTAATCGCCAAGTTTTCAATGGCGGTTTTGTAATTGGTCACGCCATAAGTTGCCACTTTGGCATCCATCACGGTCACAAACACAATGCCATCCACATAAATGCTCACGTTGTCTTTGGTGATTGCCTGCTGCCCCATATTGATGAGCTGTTCTTTGCTTGTAACCCTTGCCACCACGCGGTCAATAAAAGGAATAATAAAATTTAAGCCGCCGAAAAGCGATTTGTGGTAACGCCCCAAACGCTCCACAATCAAAATATCCGTTTGCCCGACAATTTTAAGCCCCGCCGCAATCACCACAATGACCACAAACAAAACAACCATCATGACTGGAATCATTTTTCGCTCCAAAATTCTTAAAACTTTTCAAAATTTTACAGCGTTTACCGTGGATTTTTGCGTTTTTTTAAGCAAGCGCTAAAAACGGCGTTGTATTTTGTTTTTCGTTATTCCAAGCAAAAATGTTTTTATAAAAATCAAGTGCCGTTTTATTTTTATCCGCATTTTGTGAATCTTGCGATTCCTTTGTTTCTTTTGATTCTTCGGCTTTTTCTTGTTGTTTTTCCGCAGCTTCTGTTTTTTCTTGTTGTTTTTCCGCAGCTTCTGTTTTTTCCGCTTTTTCATTTTGGGCAATTTCAATGCGCGCCGTCTGTTGCATGCTCGCTGCCGTTTGCGCCACTTTGTAATCCTGCGCAGAAGGTTGCGCAGGCGCTAGCGCCGCTGCGCGAATTTTTTGCGCTTTGGCCAAGGTTTCTTCGGGCGTTCTGCCGGCACTTGTATCCACGGGAACTTCGCCCGCCACGGCGTATTGCTTGCCGTCTGGACCAGTTTTGTAAGTATAACTTGCCGAACCCGTGATGCCCGCACCCGCTGCCATATGCGCTTGCTCGTGTGCGCGCACTTCGCGGTCAGCAGCTTTTAATTGCGCCAACACACGCTCTGTTGCCGATTCTTGTTGCGAATTTTGCGTTTTTTGCGGGTTTTGCGAAGTTTGCGTATTTTGTGGATTTTCTGCTTGTGCAACCGATTTTGCAGTATTTTGCGCCGACAACTCCCCCTTTGCCTGTGGAATGTAGGCATAAGCCATCGCACTGATAGAGGTCGGCAAAATTTGCATTTTTAAACGTTAAAAAACTCGTGTTGAAAATATTATAGGAAAATCCACACGCAACCGATTCTTTTTTTTAAAGTGCCGTTAAAAATGCCAACAAAAAGCCAAAAAAACAATTTTTTTTGTAGGTGATTTTGACAATTTTCAACGGTAAACGCTTGTTTTTTTTGAAAAAATAAGCGTTTTAACGTGGATTTTCATACAATTCTTTTTTTCAAACCAAAAAAGAAATATGTTGAACCTTGATTTTGTTTGCAAAAAAGATCGGCTGCGCTTGCAACAAGCGGCTAATCGGCATTTTTTTTCAAAAAAAACCTTAAACGTTTTGCGTTTTGAAAACGCCACTGTTGCGCCCGGTTGGGCGGGCGGCGTGTGGTTGGAAAATCAAACACATTTGCCGCAAACGTGGATTCATTGGCGCTGTGATAAACCACAAAAAAATCCGCCCGAATCATTGCGTTGGTGGTTGGATGAACGCCAAAAAACACCACCTGAAATTGCGCAAACATCGGATGAATCGGTCGTTTTTGTCGGGCTTTTTTCGGCAGTTTGGGGGCACGAAATCACCGACCATTTAAAACATTTTTGGTTTTATTTTGATAAACGCTTTGCACATTTAACAAATCTACCTTTTGTTTTTGCGATGTTGTGGGAAAATAAAATGCCCTCGGATAATTTTTTTCAATTATTAAACACCATCGGCATTCCAAAAGAAAAACTGCGTTTTATTTCACGCCCTACGCAATTTAAAGAAATATATATTCCCGATGAATGTTTTTTTTATGACCCAAAAGAATGCGCTTGCCGTTATACCCAAGAATATGCGAATTTTTTTAATAAAATAAAATATCCTCCCCCACCTCCAGAATCGATGAACAAAATATATTTTTCACGTCTTTCTTTTTCAAAACAAAAAAATCAAAAAGATTTTAATGAAGAATCGCTTGAACAATTCTTTTTGAAACAAGGTTTTAAAATTATTCATCCTGAAACTTTACCGCTTTTAGAACAAATTGCTTATTTAAAAAATGCAAAAGTTTTTGCCACAACGGATGGTTCCATTGCCCACAATTTGTTATTTTGCAACGATGGCATTCAAACTATTATTTGCCGAAAATCACACCACTTTGCTATTCACCAAATGCCACTTAATTATTTAAAAAAAGCGCAGGTTATTTATATTGATTGCGGCTTTTCACCACGTGAAAATTTCAAAAAAGAATGGTGGACGGGTCCATTTTTTCTTTACGTTAGCAACGATTTGCGCCGATTCTTCAAATTGCCTTGGCAAGCTTTTCCTTTTCTGCAATTTTTTAAATTTTTATTCCAATGGAAACGCAAATGGTTTTCATGGGAATATTTGAAAAATAAATATTTGCGGTTTAAATAAATCCACGGTAAACTGCGCATTTTTTTGAACATTTACAATTAAAAATTATGAAAGATTTACATTTCCCTTGTGAAAACAGCATTTTGAATGCACGATTTTTTTATATTGTTCTTGTCAATGCTTTTATTTTCAGTGCTTTGGCATTGCATACTAGTTTTTATGAATTTGGCAAAGAGTTTTTGATTTCAGGTTTTTATAACTTTTCACTCTACTTTTTTGTTTTATCCTTTATTTCTTTTTTAGGAAAAAGAGTTTTTAATATTTCACAAAATATTTTGTTCGTTCTGCACTTCATTTTATTGATTATTAACGTTTTTTTAATTTTTAATGTTAATGCCACACTCAGCAACACAAGTTTTGAAATTATGCTTGCAACCAATTCGCGAGAATTAAAGGAATTTTTTGCTTTTTATGCAACATTCAAAAATATTTTGATTATCTTTTCTGCCTGCCTTTTTACATTTTTATTTTGGAAGCTAAAATTTAAAATTGCTTGCCCTCCTTCTTTTTATCTTATTTTATTATTTTTACTGCCTTTTACAATAAAATATTACCAGATTGAATCTGAACAGAAACTCCAAACAAGTTTTAAAAAAGTTGCATTATTTCATCCTTATAGCATTTTAAAATCACAAATGAATGATGAAACCAATTTTGTGAAAATTGTGCAATCATTTGATGAAAATTGGAATAAAATAATTGAAAAAACACCAAAAGATTATATTCAAATGGAAAATAAAATTCCAAAAATTGTTTTGATTTTGGGAGAATCTACTCAACGCAATTATATGGGCGTTTATAATTATCCATTGAACACCACGCCACGTTTAAAAAAATTGGAAGAAAATAAAAATCTTTTTGTTTTCAAAGATGTCATTTCGTCTGATACTTCAACCAACAAAACCTTGCGTTATATTTTAACTTTTGCCAACCAAGAGAATAAAAAACAATGGCACAAAGAAATGAATTTAATTGATGCAATGAAATTATTAAATTACCAAAGCATTTGGCTTTCCAACCAAGATGCAGATGTTGGCAATATTTGGGGGAATATTGCGCATGCCATTGGGAGACGCAGCGAAGTTTTAAAATACAGTGCATTTTTATCTTCGCTTGAAATGTTGCAAAACAAATCCCCAAAAGATGGGATTTTATTAAATATGTATGATAATCTACCGGGGGGG
>CAKQRL010000027.1 GCA_934271525.1 uncultured Rhodocyclaceae bacterium | reverse complement strand
TTAAAAGAGAAGTATTTTAAGAAAATATGCAAAATTTTCCACGGTAAACAAAAGATTTTTTTCAAAAAAAGTTTGGGGTTTACCGTGGAAAACTGGGTTTTTGGGTTAAAAGTTTAAAAAGTTCGTGAATTTTGGTTATTTTTTCTTCCAAATTTTCTGAATCAACAATAAAACGCAGTTGGTCTTGGCCAGCAAGTTTGAAGCGTTTGTCGTTTTGTATTAAAAAAATAATTTGTGCGGGGTCAATTATTGTGTTTTTTTGTTTTGAAAAATCGCTAGAAAATTGCAGGCGAATAGAATCACTGTTGACTTCTAATTTTTGAATGGGAAAAGGTTTTAAAAAAATGCGCAGTTGATGCGTGGCGCACAAATTTTGGGCATAAGGTGGGAGTTTGCCAAAGCGGTCAATTAATTCTTGGGTGAAATCTTCTAAGGTTTCGTTGTTTTCGGCGCTGGCAAGCCGTTTGTAAAGCCGCAAGCGTTCGTTGATATCCGGGCAAAAATCTTCGGGCAAAAAAGTGGGCAGGTGCAAGTTGATTTCAATTGCTGAATCGCCGTGTAATAAATCTTCAAAATCAGCAGTTTGTTTGCCATTTTTAAAATTTTCAACGGCGCGCAAAAGCAGTTGGTTGTAAAGTTCAAAGCCAACGTCTGCCATTTCGCCCGATTGATTTTCGCCCAAAATTTCGCCCGCTCCGCGAATTTCCAAATCCTGCATAGCCAAATAAAACCCCGCGCCGAGTTCATCTGATGCGGCAATTGCTTCCAAACGTTGGCGGGCATCGCGTTTTAAGTTTTTTTCGTCGTCAATTAACAAATAAGCGTAGGCTTGGTGGTGCGAGCGACCAACGCGCCCGCGCAGCTGATGCAGTTGCGCCAAACCAAAGTTTTCCGCGCGTTCAATCAAAATGGTGTTGGCGTGTGGGTTATCCAAGCCTGTTTCAATAATGGTGGAAGAAAGCAGAACGTTGGCGCGTCCTGCCGTAAAATCGCGCATCACGCGCGATAATTCGGTTTCGCGCATTTGACCGTGGCCGACCACAATTTTGGCTTCTGGCACAAGTTTTTCCAAGCGGCGATGGGCATCTGCGATGGTTTTCACATCATTATGCACCACATAAACCTGCCCGCCGCGTTTCAACTCGCGCAAAATGGCTTCCCGCATAATACTGCCTTGGTGGCGCAAAACGAATGTTTTGATAGCCAAGCGTTTGTCGGGCGCGCAGGCGATGATGGAAAAATCGCGCAAGCCTTCCATGCTCATTGCCAAGGTTCTCGGAATTGGCGTGGCGGTTAAAGTCAAAATGTCAACATCAGCGCGCATTTTTTTGAGTTTTTCCTTTTGTTTCACGCCGAAGCGGTGTTCTTCGTCAATGACGATTAAGCCCAAACGCTTAAACGCTACCGTATCGCCAATCAATTTGTGTGTGCCGATGACGATATCCAGCGTGCCGTCTTTGAGAGCGCTTATGATTTCTTGCGATTCTTTGGCGCTTTTAAAACGCGAGAGTTGCGCAATTTTCACCGGCCATTCCGCCTGCACGCTTTGAAAACGCGCGATGAAGGTTTGAAAATGTTGCTCGCAAAGCAGCGTTGTTGGGCAAAGAATGGCAACTTGTTTGCCGCCCAAAACGGCGCAAAATGCGGCGCGCAAAGCCACTTCTGTTTTGCCAAAACCCACATCGCCGCAAATTAAGCGATCCATGGGTTTTTCGCTTGCCATATCGCTTAAAACCGCCGCAATCGCACGGGCTTGGTCGGGCGTTTCATCAAAGGCAAAATCTGCGGCGAATCGCTCATAAGCCTTTGAATCAAAAGCAAAAGCGTGCCCTTTTTGCGCTTGTCGTTTGGCGTAAAGCAGTAATAATTCTGCCGCCACATCGGTGGCTTTTTGTGCGGCGCGGCGGCGGGCTTTGTCCCACGAGTCGTTGCCCAAATGGTTTAAAGGTGCTGAATCGCTATTTGTTCCGCCATAGCGCGAAATCACTTGCAACTGCGTCACGGGCACGAGCAACACGGCATTGTCGGCGTAAAGCAATTTTAAAAATTCTTCTTGGTTGCCTTCAATTTTCACCAAGCCTGCGTAGCGCCCAACGCCGTGGGATTCGTGAACCACGGCATCGCCAATTTTTAATTCGGTTAAATCTTTGAGCCACAAATCCATATTGGTGGTGGCTGTGGATTTTTTTAAATATTTGCGCGTGCTTGCATACAATTCACTTTCCGTGAAAAAAAAATGCCGTTTACCGTGGAAAATTGCGGCAAAACCTTTTTCAATCGGGGTGGTAGCGATATTAAAATTTGTTTTGGCGTTTTTAAAATCTTTTATTTCGGTAGGGTTTAAATGGTGGTCGTTTAATAAAGACAAAATAATTTCTTGTCTACCCAAAGAATCGGCAAATAAAAATATTTTGTCATCTTCGTGATTATTTTTAAAATCACTCAAATTTTTTAAAGGGTCGGCAAGGCGGCGATTAATTAAAATCTCTGGAAGTTCGCAGGGAATAGGTTTTAAAATAATTTGTCCGAAGTTGGAAGCATTTTTAAAAAAATCTTCTGGTTTTAAAAAAAGCGCTTCGGGTTTTAATATTGGGCGATCGTTTTCTAAAAATGAAAAACGTTGTTCCAAATCATTATAAAACGCCGACATTTCGTTAAAAGTTGAAGGCGTTAAAAATAATATGCTGTTATTTAAAATATAATCAAAAATTGTTGCTGTTTTATTAAAAAACAATGGCAAATAATATTCAATGCCTGCGGGAATAAAACCTTTGGAAATTTGCTGATAAATTTGATTTTGCGTGTTATTAAAATTCTCCCTAAAATTTGCGCGAAATAAGGCGATTGCCGCATCATCTGTTGGAAATTCGTGCGCTGGCAAAATGTTGATTTCGGCAACTTTTTGCACGCTGCGTTGCGTTTCCACGTCAAAAAGCCGAATGCTTTCAATTTCGTCATCAAACAAATCCAAGCGAAAGGGCGCGCTTGAACCCATCGGAAAAACGTCCAAAATAGCGCCGCGAAGCGCGTATTCGCCCGCGGCAATCACTTGTTTTGTGGCGGCATAGCCCGATTCTTGCAAACGTTGGCGAAAAGCGTTTAAGGCAATGCGCTGGCCTGTTTTTAAGAAAAAACTCATCTCCGATAAAAAAGTGGGCGGCGCCAAGCGTTGCAAGGCAACGGCGGCGGGGATAATTAAAAAGTCAACGGCGTTTTGGCTCATTTGCCAAAGCGTTTTTAATTTTTCGGAGATTAAATCGGGGTGTGGTGAAAAAGGGTCATAAGGCAAAGTTTCTGAATCGGGCAAAATTGCCGTTTTAAAATGCGGGGCAAAAAAAGCAAGGGCAGTTTTTAAAGCGCGCGCATTTTGCGCTGAATTGCAGACAATGCAAAAGGGCGTTGCTTTTGCCGATTCTTTTAATTCTGCCAACCACAAGGCTTGGCCTGATTCTGGGCATTCCCACACAAATTTTTTGCCCGGTTGCGGGAGTTTGGGCGTTTTGCAGTTTAAAAAATCGTTATTTTCCATGGTAAACCACAAAAAATTTTCAAAAACGGCGCATTATAAATGAAAGGCATTTGTGATAAAATTCCGCCTTTTTTTACAACCAACGCTTTCAAAAAAAAGGATTAAGCATGCAAGCGCAGGAAAACAACGCCTTGGAACGCCGCGTGGATTTGGTGATTGCGGCACAAGATTTGGAAAATGCCGTTACGCAAAAATTAAAAAATATGCAACGCAAGGTGAAAATGCAAGGTTTTCGCCCGGGGAAAGTGCCGATGAATTTGGTGCGGCAAATGCACGGTGCCGCTGCTTATAGTGAGGCTTTGAATGCCGCCATTCAGCGCGAATTTGCCAAAATAGCAACCGAACAAAAATTAAAAATTGTGGCGCCACCGCGCGTGGAGCCGCAAAAATCTGAAAACGAAACAGAAGTTCGGGTAACGGCAGTTTATGAAGTTTTTCCTGAATTTGAATTGGCAGATATGGCAGATGTGGCTTTGAATCGCCCAAGTTGCGATGTGGGCGAAGCAGAGGTTGAAAAAACCCTTGCCATTTTGCAAAAACAACGCGTGAAGTTTGAATCGGTTGAGCGCGCCGCGCAAAAAGAAGACCGCGTGGTGGTGGATTTTATCGGCAAAAAAGATGGCGAGCCCTTTGAAGGCGGCAAGGGTGAAAATTATCCCTTTGTGGTGGGTTCGGGCTTAATGTTGGCGGATTTTGAAGAGGCTGTTATCGGGCTTAAAAAAGACGAAGAAAAAACCTTTAATTTGACTTTCCCCAAAGAATATTTCCAAAAAGATTTGGCGCAAAAAGAAGTGGAATTTTGGGTGAAAGTCAAAGGCGTGATGGAGCCAAAACTGCCCGAAGTGGATGCCGATTTTGCCAAAAGTTTGGGCATTAAAGATGGCGACATTCAAAAATTAAAAGCGGAGATTAAAGAAAACTTAATGCGCGAGGTGAAAAACCGCTTGCAACGCCGCATTAAAAAAGATGTGATGGACGCGCTAATTGCCAAAAACCCCATTGATTTGCCGCGCGCTTTAATTCAAATGGAGACGCAACGCTTAATTGACGGCGCGCGCCAAGATATGCAAATGCGTGGTTTGGGTAAAGATTTTGAAGTCAAACCCGAATGGTTTTTGTCGGATGCCGCGCGCCGCGTGCATTTGGGTTTGATTTTGGCAAAAATTGTGGACAATCAACAAGCCAAAGTTGAAGAAGAAGACGTGCGCAAGTTGGTGGATGAAATGGCGGCAAGTTATGAAAAACCCGAAGAATTGGTGCGTTGGTATTATGAAAAACCCGAGCGTTTGAATACTTTGAAAGGCTTGGCATTGGAAGACAAAGTTGTGGAATGGGTTTTGAATACGGCGAATGTGAGCGACCAAACTGCCGATTTTGACGAATTGATGAAAGAGCCGCAGCACGCGTGAAAATCCACGGTCAACACAAAATTTTTGTGATTTTTTTAAAAATGGTATGAAAAAAATGGATATTTCCAACATTATGATCCCCACCGTTGTGGAACAAAGCGGAAGAGGCGAGCGTGCTTTTGATATTTATTCGCGGCTTTTGCGCGAACGCGTGGTGTTTTTGGTGGGGCCCGTGGATGACCATTCGGCGAATTTGGTGGTGGCGCAATTGTTGTTTTTGGAAGCGGAAAATCCGGATAAAGATATTGCGTTTTATATCAATTCTCCGGGCGGTTCGGTAACGGCAGGTTTGTCCATTTACGACACCATGCAATTTATCAAACCCGATGTTTCTACACTTTGCATTGGGCAAGCGGCATCCATGGGCGCATTTTTATTGAATGCAGGCGCCAAAGGCAAGCGTTTTGCCTTGCCCAATGCGCGGATTATGATTCATCAGCCTTTGGGTGGTTTTCAAGGGCAAGCATCCGATATTGCCATTCACGCCAAAGAAATTTTGTCTATTCGCGAACGTTTGAATAAATTGATGGCCAAACATTCTGGTCAGCCTTTGGAACAAATTGAAAAAGATACCGATCGCGACAATTTTTTAACCGCCAATGAAGCGGCAGATTACGGTTTGATAGACCAAGTTTTGGAAAAACGCGGAGACGTGGCGTAGATGGAAACGAAGAAAATTCTGCATTGTAATTTTTGCGGAAAATCGCAGCGCGAGGTCAAAAAGATGATCTCCGGCGATTCGGGCTCTGGCGGCATTGTTTATATTTGCAACGAATGCGTAGATTATTGCCAAAGTCTGGTGCAAAAAGCCATCAGCAAGGATTCTTTTGAAGAATTAGCCGAAGAAGGTTTATCGACCCCGCGCGAAATTGCAAAGGTTTTAGACCAATACGTCATCGGGCAGGATTTGGCAAAACGCATTTTGTCGGTGGCTGTTTATAACCATTACAAACGCTTGCGCTACGATGGTGTGCCGAATCAGCAAGTGGAATTGGCAAAAAGCAATATTTTGTTAATTGGCCCCACAGGCTCTGGAAAAACGCTATTGGCGCAAACTTTGGCGCGCGTTTTAAATGTGCCTTTTGTTATTGCGGATGCCACCACCTTAACCGAGGCGGGTTATGTGGGCGAAGACGTTGAAAACGTTGTGCAGAAATTGTGGCAAAACGCCGGTGGCGATGTTGCCAAAACGCAGCGCGGGATTATTTATATTGATGAAATTGACAAAATCACGCGCAAATCGGAGAACGTTTCTATTACGCGGGATGTCTCTGGTGAAGGCGTGCAACAGGCGCTTTTAAAATTGATTGAAGGCACCGTTGCCAACATTGTTCCGGGCGGCGGGCGCAAAGTGCCGAATCACGAAACCATTGCAATTGACACCACCAACATTTTGTTTATTTGTGGCGGTGCTTTTGACGGCTTAGAAAAAGTGATTATGGAGCGCTCATCCAAAGGCGGCATTGGCTTTGCGGCGCATGTGCAAAGCAAGGACGACAACACCAAAAAAAGCGAAATTTTGCGCGATGTGGAACCAGAAGACTTAATCAAATTTGGTTTAATTCCTGAGATGATAGGGCGTTTGCCAGTGGTCGCCACTTTGACCGAGTTGGACGAAGAAGCCTTGGTTAAAATTTTAACCGAACCCAAAAATGCGCTTGTTCGGCAATACCAAGCGCTTTTTTCAATGGAAGATGTGGCGTTGGAATTTTCTGATGGCGCATTAAAAGCCATTGCCAAAAAAGCATTAGAGCGCAAAACAGGCGCACGCGGTTTGCGCTCCATTGTTGAAAATGTGCTTTTAGACACCATGTTTGAATTGCCGGATATGCACGATGTGGTGCAGGTTGCCGTGGATGAGCAGTGCATTGTGGACCACACTGCGCCAATTTTGACTCATTTTGAAGGTGAGGATAAAAATCCCCGCGTTTCAAATTTATAAAAAGTTTTAAGATGAAAGAAATTACCGAACTTCCTGTTTTGCCTTTGCGCGATGCGGTTGTCTTTCCCAAAATGGTGTTGCCGCTTTTTGTGGGCAGGGCATCGTCCATGGCAGCGGTTGAGCGCGCAATGGCAAGTGAATCGCGCCAAATTTTGTTGGTTGCCCAAAAGGATTTGGAAGCCAAAAACCCATCCCCGCAAGATTTGTATGAAACAGGTTGTGTGGCGCAACTTTTGCAAGTATTAAAACTACCTGATGGCTCGCAAAAAGTCTTGGCAGAAGGCAAATTTCGCGCAAAGATTGTGGAATGTTTTCAAGCAGGCGACCACTTTGAAGCGCAATTTTTAAGCGCAGATGACGAAATCACCGAAGAACGCAAAATCTTGGCTTTGCGCCGCGTGCTGTTGAGCCAACTTGAACAATTTATAAAACTGCACCGCAAATTGCCCAGTGAGCTTTTAATGTCGCTTTCATCCATTGAAGACAACGGCAGCCTTGCCGATAGCATTGCCGCGCATTTGCCTTTGAAGTTGGAAGTCAAACAAGAATTGCTTGGGATGGTCTCGGTCAAAGAACGCTTAGAAAAACTCCTAACACAGTTGGAAGCGGAGATTGAGATTTTGCACGTTGAAAAACGCGTGCGAATGCGCGCCAAACAGCAAATGGAGAAAAATCAGCGTGATTTTTATTTGAATGAGCAGATGAAAGCCATTCAGCGCGAGCTCAGTGACGGCGAAGACGGCTTGGATTTGGACGAACTTGGCAAAAAAATTGAAAAAGCTGGGATGACGCAAGAAGCCAAAACCAAGGCAAAATCGGAGTTGCGCAAACTCAAAATGATGTCGCCCATGTCGGCAGAAGCTTCTGTTGTGCGTAGTTTTATTGAAGCCTTAATTGAATTGCCGTGGAATAAAAAAACCAAAACCAGCCGCAACCTGCCGCAAGCGCAAAAGGTGTTGGACGCCGAGCATTATGGCTTGGAAAAGGTGAAAGACCGCATTGTGGAATATTTAGCCGTGCAGCAACGCGTGGATAAAGTGAAAGCCCCCATTTTGTGTTTGGTTGGTCCGCCGGGTGTTGGCAAAACCTCATTGGGGCAATCTATTGCGCGCGCCACCAATCGCAAATTTGTGCGCATGGCTTTGGGTGGCATTCACGATGAAGCGGAGATTCGCGGGCATCGCCGCACTTATATTGGTTCTATGCCGGGCAAAGTCTTGCAAAATTTAACCAAAGTGGGGGTGCGCAACCCGTTATTTTTATTAGACGAAGTGGATAAACTCGGGCACGATTTTCGTGGTGACCCAGCCTCTGCGCTTTTGGAGGTTTTGGACCCTGAGCAAAACAGCACCTTTGAAGACCACTACATTGAAGTGGATTTTGATTTATCCGATGTGATGTTCGTTGCCACCGCCAACTCTTTGGATATTCCGCCTGCTTTGTTGGATCGCATGGAAGTTATTCGCTTGTCGGGCTATACGGAAGACGAAAAAATCGCCATTGCCGAGCGTTATTTGTTGCCCAAACAGCTCAAAAACAACGGCTTGAAGGAAGGCGAAATCAAAATTGAAAAAGGCGTTTTGCAAGATATTGTGCGTTATTACACGCGGGAAGCAGGCGTGCGTTCCTTGGAGCGCGAAATCTCCAAAATTTGCCGCAAGGTGGTGAAATCGGTGTTGTTGCGTAATCAAAATCAACAAAATCAAGAGAATCAGCCGAATCAAGCGCATTCAAAAACGCATAAAAAGAAAAAGAGTTTTGGGGCAATTTCGGTTAATTCCAAAAATTTGTCTGACTTTTTGGGCGTGCGGCGTTTTACTTTTGGCGTGGCTGAAAAAGAAAACCAAGTGGGGCAGGTTACCGGTTTGGCTTGGACGGAAGTGGGCGGCGAAATTTTAACCATTGAATGCGCCACAATGCCGGGCAAGGGCAACATTATTCGCACCGGTTCTTTGGGCGATGTGATGAAGGAATCGGTTGAAGCCGCGCGCACGGTTGTTCGCGCCCGCGCCACACAATTGGGCATTTTTGCAGACGATTTTGAAAAATTGGATATTCACATCCACGTGCCCGAAGGTGCCACGCCCAAAGATGGTCCTTCTGCGGGCATTGCGATGACCACTGCTTTGGTTTCTGCTTTTACCAAAATCCCCGTGAAATGCAATGTTTGCATGACGGGCGAAATTACCTTGCGTGGCGAGGTTTTGGCGATTGGTGGTTTAAAGGAAAAACTCTTGGCGGCAATTCGCGGCAACTTGAAAACAGCGTTAATTCCAGAGGAAAACGTCAAAGATTTGGCGGAAATGCCTGCCAACATCAAGGATAATATTGAAATTGTGCCGGTGAAATGGATTGACGATGTGTTGAAATATGCCTTGGAACGCGCCCCAGAACCTTTAAAAGAAGAATCCCAAACGGCAGAAAATGAGGCAGATATCGCTTCTGCGATGATTCCTGCACCGCTTTCTTCTGATGTTCGCCATTCCGCTATCAAACGGCTGCGCCGCTAATTTTTTCCACGGTAAACGTGATTTTTTTTTTGAAAATTTGAAAGCGTTTACCGTGGCTGTTTTTTTCAATATTAAAAAAGGAATTTTAAAATGGCATTTCATATTTGTATGGCAGCGGATGAAAATTATGTGAAATACGCTGCTGTTTTGATGACGAGCATCGTGCGCCATATTGATAAAAATATTTCTTTTGAAAGTTTATTTGATTATCAATCAAA
>CAKQRL010000026.1 GCA_934271525.1 uncultured Rhodocyclaceae bacterium | reverse complement strand
TGGCAGCAATAACTCCGAGGGGGGGGGGGTTATCTCACCGTTCTCTACAACCCGCGCGATTTAAAAGAAGGGTCGGTTTTTGAGGAAATAGAAAGGGAAATTAAAACCATTGTGCCGGAATTAAAACGTGTTTCTTCCGGCTTGCAAAACACCAAAAAATGGGAAGAAGTTTTGGTTTCCACCGGTGATTTTGCGGATTGTTTCTTTATGGAATGCGCTTATGAAGAGACATGGAGCAAAGCGCGCTATTTGGGCGCTTGGCATTCTGTGAATGATATTCAAGCGCAAGCCGGTGAAAAGAGGTGGGCGCAAATTTTGAAAATGATAGAAAACAAAATTACGCCTTTGGATGAGTTAAAAATTCCTTACAAAATGCGCGCTTGGACAGTGCGCAAAATAAGGTAAACAAAGCGCTTCATCCCTCCTCTTTTTGATTTTTTTTGTTTTTGTTAAAAGGAGGAAGGATGAAAAAACTCGTTGAAAACGTTTGGGATTACACCCAACACGCCCAATTTTATGAATTTCGCCCCAATTATGCGCCGCAAAGCATCAATATGCTTTTGGCTTTGTTGGAAAACAAAAAAGAGATTCTTGTGGCAGATATTGGCGCAGGAACAGGCAATTTAACCGTTATGTTGTTGGCGCGCGGCTTAAAAGTTGTTGCCGTTGAGCCCAATGATGCCATGCGTGAAATTGGCATTCAACGCACAAAAGGAAAAAACGTTCAATGGAAGCGGGCAAGCGGTTTGGAAAACGGTTTGGAAACAGGCGCTTTTGATTGGGTTACTTTTGGTTCTTCTTTTAATGTGATGGATAGAGATTTGGCTTTAAAAGAATCGCACCGTTTGCTTAAAAAAGACGGCATTTTTTCGTGCATGTGGAATCACCGCGATTTAAACGATTCGGTGCAGCAACAAGCCGAAGAAATCATCAAAGAATTTGTGCCCAATTACACGCGCGGCGTGCGCAGAGAAGACCAGCGCCCCATTTTGCAAGCGCATTGCAATTTGTTTAATGAAATCACTTATTTGGAGCAGGATTTTTTCTTTACCCAAACTTTGGAAAACTACATTGCCGCTTGGCATAGCGTCAAAAATCCTTATTGGGATTTGAACACCGAAGAAGGCAAACAATTATTTGCAAACATTGCGCAAAAATGGCGCACAAAACTGCCGCAAAACTTTGCCATGCGTTATACCACGCGTTCTTGGAGTGCCAAAAAAGTCAATGGTTAAAAAAATCCACGGTCAACCCAAAATTTTTTTGAAAAAATAAAATGAAAAATCACAACACCTTGCCTTTTCAAAATAAAGCACGCAATTTGATGGCGCTTTATAATCGTTTGGAAAACGCCAAGGTGTTGCCGATTTTTTTGTTTTCCAAAAAAGAATGTGCCGAACATCCACAAGCGATTTTTCAAAAAATTCAGCAGTGTGATTCGGATAAAATCATCATTCGCTCTTCTTCCAAAAATGAAGACAACGAAAAAAACTCCAATGCGGGCGCTTTTTTAAGCGTTGGCAATATCAACAAAACGGATGAAGCGCAGTTTTTTCAAGCCTTAAAAAAAGTTTGCCATTCTTTGCCCAATGACGATGATGAATTGCTCATTCAGGCGTTTTTGGAAAATATCACCGCATGCGGCGTGGCTTTTAGCGTGGATAAAGATACGCTTGCGCCTTATTTTTGCGTGCAATTTGATGAAAGCGGCAAAAACGATTCGGTAACCGATGGCACAGGCAAAAATTTAAGAAGTTTTTTTGCTTACCGCCACCACATTCAAATTGAAGATTGTCGCATGCGCCAACTCATTGCGCTGATTCAAGAATTGGAAAACTTGTTTAACCATCCTTTTTTGGACATTGAATTTGCCTTTGTGCACACGCAACTTTATTTGTTGCAAGTGCGCCCGTTGGTCATTCAAAACAAAATCAATTTGTGCAATGCTTTGCCGGCACAAGCTTTGGGCAGGCTTTACCGCAGATTAGATAATTTAAAAGAAAAACGCTGGGGCATTTTGGGCGATGACGCCATTTTTGGCATTATGCCCGATTGGAATCCCGCGGAAATCATCGGCATTCGCCCCAAACGCTTGGCGCTTTCTTTGTATAAAGAAATTGTAACCGACAACATTTGGGCATACCAACGCGACAATTACGGCTACCGCGATTTAAAAAGCCATCCTTTGATGCATTCCTTTTTGGGAATGCCTTATATTGATGTGCGTGTGAGTTTTAATTCTTTTATTCCAAAAGATTTAAATCAAAACATTGCCAACAAATTGGTTAATTATTATTGCCATCGTTTAATCAATCAACCAGAATTGCATGACAAAATAGAATTTTTTATTGTTTATTCTTGTTATGATTTAAACTCTCCTCAAAAATTAAAACAATTATTAAATTATGGTTTTAATGAAAATGAAATCAAACGTTTGGAATTTGCTTTATTAAATTTAACCAACAACATTATAAACCCTGAAAATGCTTTATTTAGAAAAGATATTTTAAAATCACAAAAATTAAATGTTGCATTTGAAAAAATTAAAAATGCCAATTATTCTTTAATTGACAAAATTTATTGGTTGTTGGAATGCTGCAAACGTTATGGCACTTTGCCTTTTGCGGGCGCGGCACGCGCTGGTTTTGTGGCAATGCAAATGCTCAATTCTTTGGTGGAAATTGGTTTTTTAAGTTTAAAACAAAAAGAAGATTTTTTAAATTCTTTAAACACGGTTAGCAAAAAATTATCTTTTCAAAGCGCCCATTTAAACGCGGAAAATCTGAATTCTTTTTTAAAAGAATTTGGGCATTTGCGTGCTGGAACTTATAACATTCTTTCGCCGCGTTACGATGAAGCATTTGAAAAGTATTTCAATTTAGATGAAAATGAAAATGAAAATAAAAATGAAAATAAAAATGAAAATAAATTAAAAAACAAAGCATTTGTTTTAAATCCAAAACAAATGCAGGAATTGGATATTTTGCTGCTTGAAAATGGATTAAAAATCAATGCGCACGATTTTTTTCAATTTTTAAAAGAAGCCATTGAAGGCAGAGAAAGTGTTAAATTTGAATTCAGCAAATTATTAAGTTACGCCATTGATTTAATCGGGCAATTAGGAGATTATTACGGCATCAATAAAGAAGAAATGGCGCATTTGGATATTGAACATATTTTAAGTTTGTATGCTTCGCTTTATTCCAAAAATCCCAAAGAAATGTTTTTAAAAGCCATTCAACGTTACAAAAAAGAATACCAACTCACGCAAGCTTTAAAATTGCCACCGGTTTTAATTTCGCCAAAAGAAGTTTATTCTTTTTTTACGCAATTGATTTTGCCCAATTTTATAACCCAAAAAAGCGTTGTTGCCGATGTGGCTTTGGAAAACGAGAGCAATTTGGAAGGCAAAATTGTGTTAATTCAAGCGGCCGACCCGGGATATGATTATTTGTTTTCCAAAAATATCGCCGGTTTAATCACATGTTATGGCGGCGCCAATTCGCATATGGCCATCCGTGCAAGTGAATTGAGTTTGCCCAGCGTCATTGGCGTGGGCGAAGAAAAATTTGCGCAATTATTAAACGCCAAAAAATTAAGAATTGAATGCGCCAACGAGCAAATTTTATGTTTATCGCCTTAACGCAGCGTTTGCTTAATCACGCCAATTACAACGAACAGCGCGAAACTTTGGCGCTGGATTGGGGCAGTTTTTTTCAAAAAGAACTTTTGCCACTTGGTTTTTTGCCATTACCGTTGTCTTTTCAAATTCCTTTTGAAGATTATTATCAAAATAATCATCATCAAATAAAAGCGGTGATTTTAACCGGCGGCAATGATTTGAGTATTTTTAATTCTTCAAAAGAAAATGTTTTAAGAGATAATTATGAAACTCATTTGATTCAACATTGCATCAAATTTAACATTCCAATTTTGGCAATTTGCCGCGGTGCGCAATTGTTGGCACATTATTTTGAAAGTGAAATCAATAAAATTGAAAACCACGTGGGCAATCATTTTGTGAAAGACAATGAAAACAATATCTTTAAAGTTAATTCTTTTCACCATTATGGCATTACAAAATTAGGAAAATCTTTAAAACCTTTGGCTTTTTCTTATTTTAATCAAAATAATAATAATTTAAAAACAATAGAAGCCTTTTGTCATTTGAATTTACCTTTTTATGCAATGATGTGGCATATAGAAAGAGAAAATGGTTTAAACAACAAAAACATTTTCAATTCTTTTTTAAATGTTTTAAACAATCAAGGAGCAACACAATGAAAGCCTTAATTTTGGCAGCAGGATTTGGTTCGCGTTTGATGCCTTTAACTGAAAAAGTGCCCAAAACCATGGTGGAATACCAAGGCAAAAAAATTATTGAATATGAAATTGAAGCTTTAAATAATGCAGGCATTCCAAGCAATGATATTGCCGTTGTGGGTGGTTATCAATTTGAAGTTTTAAAAGATTTTTTAACAAAACGTTTTCATTTAAATACTTTTTTTGAAAACAAAAATTACGCTTCAACCAATATGTTGCATTCTTTATTTTGTGCGCGTGATTTTTTAAAAAAATGCCAAAATAAAAAGGAAGATATTATTATTTCTTATGCCGATATTGTTTATTTTGAAGATACCGTTCAAAAACTCATTCAAAACCAAGCAGAATTAGCCATTTGTGTGGACAAACAATGGCAAAAATTATGGGAAAAACGTTTTGAAGATATTTTAAGCGATGCCGAAACTTTAAAAATCAAAAATGGTTTTATTGTTGAAATAGGGAAAAAACCAAAAAGTTTAAATGAAATTCAAGCGCAATATATGGGTTTGTTTAAAATCAAACATTCTTTTTTAAATTGTGTTTTTGATTTGTATGATAATTTAGATAAAAATGCTTTATTTGATGGTCAACCTTATTCTAACATTTATATGACCAGTTTTTTGCAACATTTAATTCACCAATACCACAATGCCCAAGCGGTGGAAATTAATGGTAATTGGTGTGAAATTGATTTTAAAACCGATTTGGAAATTGATTTTAAAAAAATTTAAAATCAAGGAAAGGCATTGAAAATGAAAAAAGGTTCGGTGATTTGGCTTTGCGGTTTAGCTGGTTCTGGCAAAAGCACATTGGCACAGGCTTTGAGCCAAAGCTTGCAAACGCAATTGGACAACGTGGTGCATTTGGATGGCGATGAAATGCGCGAGCTTTTTGGACATTTTGATTATGATAAAAATGGCCGCATTCAAATGGCTTTAAAACGCGCAATTTTATCGCGCATTTTGGCAAAACAAGGGAAAATTGTAATTGTTTCTACCATTTCTTTATTTAAAGAAGTTTATGAATTTAATCGCGCCAATTTGCCCAATTATTTTGAAGTTTTTATTCAATGTGATTTAAAAGAATTAAAACGACGCGATCAAAAAGGGTTGTATTCTCAACAAATTAAAAATGTGGTGGGAATGGATATTCCTTTTGATGAACCCCAACCGCATTTTGTTTTGGAAAATAACCAACAAAACAATTTAAATGAAAAAACACAACAATTGAGCGATGCTTTTTTGAATTTTTATCAAAAACAATAAAAAATAAAAATAAAAAATCCACGGTCAACTCAGAAAAATTTTAAAAAAATAATCGGTTGACCGTGGATTTTTTAAAACTTGCTTGATTTCTTGGGAGGGGGGGGGTAGAATGCGCATTTTGTTTTGGAAAAATCAACAATGGCAACAAAAGAAAACTTGCTGGATTATGAACAAATTTTAAAACTCAGCCAAGAATGGATGGCATCGGAAGAGTTTAATCAACAATATATTCAAACCAATCATCCTTATCCGCCGTTATTAAATCCCAAAATGTTGGAAGATGAAAATTCTCCCATTTCTTACAAAAACATTCCTGCGGATTTTGCTTGGGAGATGAATTTGCCCTTGCCCAAAGGTTATTTGTTTTTGTTTTTAATGATGTCGCATTCTGGGCATTCTTCAATGGTAATGTATTTAAAAAAATGCGGCGTCAGTATTATGCAAGACCATTTATTTGGCGAAGGTTGGATGAAAAAACATTATGAATTTAATTACAAAGAATTATTAAATAAAAAAACCTGTGTGATTAATTTTACTTCTTATGGCACAGCACCCAATGATTGGTTTGAAGATTTGGATAAATATATTCATTTGATTTCTCCAAAAACGCGTGTTTTGTGTTTGGTGCGTGACCCCATTCCGCGTTTGAAAGTTGCTTTAAATAATTATTTGGGAAAAGATTATTGGGGAAAAGAAAAATTACAATACTTTTTTGATGAAAATGATGATTTAAAAGGTTTGGAAAACAGGTTGTCTTATGTTTTTAATATCAAATCACCTTATAAAAATCGTGTGGAATATATTATCAATCACGGCAATTTATTCCGTTATTCCGATATTTACAAAAAATTGCAAAATTTGGGTTTTAAACAATTTGATTTTTTGGATATTCAAAAAATTATACAACCCGAAGATATTTTCAATTTAATGAACAATTTGGCAAAAGAATACCATTTTAATCCGCCAAAAAGTGTGGATGATTTTGAAATTCCAGAACACCGTGTTTATTCTGGTTTTTTGCCTTTGCGTTATGATGTTAAAGGTGCTCAATTTTTATTCACACAATTTTTGGATAAAAAAGGCAATGTTGAAATTACTTCCACTTTAAAATTAGATTTGTCTTGGTTTAGCGCTTTGGGAAAAGAAATGTTTATTTATACGCCTCCAACGGATTTGCCAATTATTCAAGAAAATTTTGATTATGTTCAATTTAAAATAAAAACATTTTTAAATAAATTAAGAGAAGTAATAGAACTTGAAAGAAAAGAAAGATTAACTTCTGAAACGGAATTGTTGAATTTTTTTAAAACGCATTTGCGCCACAGAAAACTTTTTGAAAATGTATTAAAAAAAGAGATTGAAATGGTTAAAGAACACCGCCCGGATATTGTTCAAACGTGGCATTATTATTTGGAATTTGAAAAAATATGCCAAGAATTGAATGCTTTCAAAAAGTAATAAAATAAAAAAGGAAAAAATAAAATGAATTCATTTATACCCAGCGGTGTGATTTGGATAACCGGATTATCGGGTGCGGGCAAAACAACTTTTGCCAATGCAGTGCAAAAACATTTAAAAGAAAAATACCACAATGTTGTGGTGTTGGAAGGTGAAAAACAACGTGAAATTTTCAATGATTTTAGTTATGAAAGAGAGCAAAGATTAAAATCAACTTATCCATGTTTGCGTTTAATTGAATTTTTAGAAGAAAATCAACTGATTGTCATTGTGCCAACCATCTCTGCTTTTAATGAAATATATGCTTTAAATCGCAAAACTTTTAAAAATTATTTTGAAGTTTATATTCATTGTGATTTTAAAGAATTGGTGCGGCGCGATAAAAAAGGATTGTATTCCGGCGCATTAAGCGGAAAAATTAAAAATGTGGTGAGCGTGGATATTCCTTATGAAGAACCCAAAGATGCGCATTTTGTTTTGGAAAATACCGAATTAAATCGTTTAAACGAAAAAACCAAAATATTGTGCGAAAAAGTGGATGAATTTTTAAACAATATCAAAAATTAAAAACCGCAAAAATCCACGGTCAACCGATTCTTTTTTTCAAAAAAATTTGTTGTTTACCGTGGAAAATCGTTTTTTTTATCTAAAAAAACCTTAAAAATCAAAACATTAAAAAAAATTCACTTTTCCCCCTTGAAAAAAACAACAACGGCATTACCATTAGCACTCCTCGGTTAGAAGTGCTAACCACTTTTTTTACTTTTTGTTTTTTTGGAGATGAAAGACGATGAAAATCCGTCCTTTGCACGATCGCGTGATTGTGAAACGTTTGGAAGCCGAGCGCACCACCGCTTCTGGCATTGTGATTCCTGATTCTGCGGGAGAAAAACCCGACCAAGGCGAAGTGTTGGCGGTAGGCCCCGGCAAGCGCGATTCCAATGGTCAGTTGGTTGCGCCCGATGTGAAAGTGGGCGACAAAGTTTTGTTTGGCAAATACGCCGGGCAAACGGTGAAAGTGGATGGCAACGAAGTGTTGGTCATGCGCGAAGAAGACATTATGGGCGTGTTAGAAGCCTAAACCCTTGATTTTTTGGAGAAAATACAAATGGCAGCAAAAGATGTGAAATTTGGTGATTCTGGCAGAGCCAGAATGGTAGAAGGTGTGAACATTTTGGCAGACGCCGTGAAAGTCACTTTGGGGCCCAAAGGGCGCAATGTGGTTTTGGAACGTTCTTACGGCGCCCCAACGGTAACCAAAGATGGTGTTTCCGTTGCCAAAGAAATTGAATTAAAAGACAAATTTGCCAATATGGGCGCGCAAATGGTCAAAGAAGTGGCCAGCAAAACTTCGGATATTGCAGGCGATGGCACCACCACCGCCACCGTTTTGGCGCAAGCCATTGTGCGTGAAGGAATGAAATACGTGGCAGCAGGGATGAATCCCATGGATTTAAAACGTGGCATTGACAAAGCCGTTGCCGCCACCATTGAGGAATTAAAAAAAATCTCCAAACCTTGTTCTTCCGCCAAAGAAATTGCGCAAGTGGGTTCTATTTCCGCCAATTCCGATGCCGATATCGGTCAAATTATTGCCGATGCCATGGAAAAAGTCGGCAAAGAAGGCGTGATTACTGTTGAAGATGGCAAATCGCTTGCCAACGAATTGGATGTGGTTGAAGGCATGCAATTTGACCGCGGTTACCTCTCGCCTTATTTCATCAACAACACCGACAAACAACAAGCCATTTTGGAAAATCCTTATGTGCTTTTGTTTGACAAAAAAATCTCCAACATCCGCGATTTGTTGCCGGTTTTGGAACAAGTTGCCAAAGCCTCGCGTCCTTTGTTGATTATTGCCGAAGATGTGGATGGCGAAGCGCTTGCAACATTGGTGGTCAATAACATTCGCGGCATTTTGAAAACCGTGGCAGTCAAAGCTCCGGGTTTTGGTGATCGCCGCAAAGCCATGTTGGAAGACATTGCCATTTTAACCGGCGGCACCGTGATTTCTGAGGAAACCGGTTTAAGCTTAGAAAAAGCCACGTTGAAAGATTTGGGTTCTGCCAAACGCGTGGAAATTGCCAAAGAAAACACCACCATTATTGATGGCGCAGGGCAAGCTGCTGACATTGAAGCGCGTGTGAAACAAATTCGCGTGCAAATTGAAGAAGCCACATCCGACTACGACAAAGAAAAATTGCAAGAACGCGTTGCCAAATTGGCTGGCGGCGTGGCTGTGATTAAAGTCGGCGCGGCTACCGAAGTGGAAATGAAAGAGAAAAAAGCCCGCGTGGAAGATGCCTTGCATGCAACCCGTGCGGCTGTGGAAGAAGGTGTGGTGCCCGGCGGTGGCGTGGCGCTACTGCGTGCGCGCTCATCTTTGAATTTAAAAGGCGACAATGCCGACCAAGACGCGGGCATCAAAATTGTGTTGCGCGCCATGGAACAACCTTTGCGTGAAATTGTTGCCAACGCTGGCGATGAACCTTCTGTGGTGGTCAATGAAGTGGTTAAAGGCAGCGGCAATTTTGGCTACAACGCCGCAACCAGTGAATACGGCGATTTGGTTTCTATGGGCGTGTTGGATCCGACCAAAGTCACGCGTTCTGCTTTGCAAAATGCCGCATCCGTTGCTGGTTTGATGCTCACCACCGATTGCATGGTGGCAGAATTGGCAGAAGACAAACCCGCTGCTCCTGCCATGCCTGACATGGGCGGCATGGGCGGTATGGGAATGGGAATGTAAGATTTTTACATTGCTTCTCAGGACAAAAAAAAACCGCCATTGGCGGTTTTTTTTTAAGCGTTTTTCCACGGTAAACTGAATTTTTTTTTGAAAAACTAAAAAGGCTTTGTTACAATCGCCTGCATTTTTTAATTCCAACTTTTTTTGAAAATGAATGAACGCAACCG
>CAKQRL010000025.1 GCA_934271525.1 uncultured Rhodocyclaceae bacterium | reverse complement strand
GTGGATTATGAAACATCATCAAACGGCATTGACCGCTACCGCGCCTACGGCGCAGACTTCAAAGGCGGCATTAAATTCTAAAAATCAACAAAAATCCACGGTGAACAAAATATTTTTTTGAAAAAATAAAAGGTTGACCGTGGAAAAATGTTTTTTTATGTGTGTTTTTTGCGCAGATGCCGCCGACTAGGCGAACAATGCACAACAACTTTCACAACAAGTTTTTGGCAAGGCGGGCAGCGTTTATTTCCGCTATGATAACGGCTTTTTTTAAAGCAAAATTTTATGCTTTCTTTGGACGATTTAAAAAGTTTGGCAAACGACATTTTGGCTTATGCCAAAACAAAAGGCGCATCAGATGCCGCAGTGGATTTGTCGGTTTCCATCGGGCAGTCCGCAAGCGTGCGTTGTGGCAATGTTGAAAACTTGGAATACGCGCAGGAACAATCCGCCGGCGTTGCCGTTTTTTTAGGCAAAAAACGCGCCGCCGCCACGTGCAGCATTTTGACCCAGCCCGCCTTAAAAGAAAGCGTGGATGCCGCCCTTGCCATTGCCAAATTCGGCGCGGATGACGATTGCGCGGGTTTGCCCGATGCAGAATTTATTTGCCGCGATTTTCCCGATTTAAAACAAAATCATCCTGTGGATTTGCCGATGGATTCAGCCATTGCTTATGCCAAAACGGCAGAAGATGCGGCTTTTTCTATTGATTCACGCATAATAAATTCAGAAGGCGCGAATTTTTCCACTTCCCAAGGTTTTTTTATTTCTGCCCACACGCATAACTTTTGCGCGGGTTTTCCTTATTCGCGTTATTCCATCTCTGCCGCCGTTATTGCCGAAGAAAACAACGCCATGCAACGCGATTTTTGGTTTGATTCGCATTGCAATTTGGATAAATTGCAACAAGTCGAATCAATAGGAAAAACCGCCGCCGCGCGTGCTTTAAAACGTTTGAATCCTAAAAAAATCCGAACCAACGCTTACCCCGTTTTGTTTGAAAACAGCGCGGCAGCAAGTTTGCTCGCGCATTTTATAGGTGCGGCATCTGGCGGCAATTTGTATCGCGGGGCGAGTTTTTTATTGAACAAAAAAGGCGAGCGGATTTTTTCGCCGATTGTTAGCATTTCTGAAAATCCTTTTTTGGTGGAGCGTTTGTCCTCTTCATCCTTTGATGATGAAGGTGTTGCCACGCGCACGCAAAAAATTGTGGATGAAGGCATTTTGCAATCTTATTTTTTATCTGCTTACAGCGCCCGAAAATTAAACGAAAAACCAACCGGGCACGCCGGCGGCGTGCATAATTTGGCAATTGATGCGGGCGATGATTCCTTTGAATCGCTTATCAAAAAAATGCACAAAGGCGTTCTCATCACCGAATTATTGGGGCAAGGCGTCAATTTAATCACGGGCGATTATTCGCGCGGGGCGTGCGGATTTTGGGTGGAAAACGGCGAAATCCAACACCCTGTTGAAGAAATTACCATCGCTGGCAATTTGCAAGATATGTTTTTAAACATCGCAGCAGTAGGCAATGACGTTTTGGTGCGAGGCGCAAAATCAACGCCTTCGCTTTTGATTGAAACGATGACTGTGGCCAATTGAGTTCTAACAAACCGCAAAAATCCACGGTAAACCTTTTATTTTTTTGAAAAAATGAGACAAATTGCATTAGATACAGAAACCACCGGACTTTATCCAGATAAAGGCGACCGCATTATTGAAATCGGTGCGGTGGAAATTCAAAATCGGCGCGTTACCGAACACACTTTCCACTGCTATTTGAACCCCGAGCGCGACGTGCCTGCTGAATCGGTGCGCATCCACGGTTTAACAACCGAACGCTTAAAAAATGAACCGCTATTTGCCACGGTGGTTGATGATTTTTTGGAGTTTATCAACGGTGCGGAACTTATCATCCACAACGCTGCCTTTGACGTTTCATTTTTAAATATGGAATTGGCGCGCGCCAACAAACCGAGTTTGGAGAACGTGGCAGAGAAAATCACCGATTCCATCGCCCTTGCCAAAAAAACCTTGCCGGGCAAAGGTTATTCGCTTGACCACCTTTGCGATTATTTTAAAATCAACCGCAAAAACCGCACAATGCACGGCGCGTTAATTGATAGCGAATTATTGGCAAAGGTTTATTTGGCGCTAACGCGCGGCCAAGAAAGTTTTAGTTTTGAAACTCTGAGCGCCACTAAAACCTTGCCGCAACAAGCCCAAATGCCAGACGAAATGGCAGCTGAGGCATTTCAAAAAACCAAAATTATTTTGGCAAACAGTGATGAAATTCAAGCGCACGAAGCCATTCTAAATGCCATTGCAAAAAAAACCGAAAACGCTTGCCTTTGGCAAAACTTATAATTCAATTCCACGGTAAACCTTTTATTTTTTCAAAAAAATATTTGGTTTACCGTGGAAAAAAATTAAAACTATCCCAATGCCTTTTTGGCGCAAGCAAGTGCGGCGTCAAAATTGACAGGATTAGTCATCTCGGGCACGACTTCTTGATAAACAATGCGCCGCTCGGCATTTAAAACCAAAACCGCGCGGGCTAAAAGCCGCAATTCTTTAACCAACAAGCCATAGGCTAAACCAAAATTGGTGTTCAAATGGTCAGATAAGGTTTCATTTGCCGTAATGCCCGCAGCGCCGCACCAACGCGCTTGTGCAAAAGGCAAGTCGGCAGAGATGGTCAAAATTTTTACATTCGGCAATTTTGCCGCTTCTTCATTAAAACGGCGGGTTTGCGCATCGCACACCGGCGTATCCAAAGACGGCACCACGCTGATGATAATCACCTTTTCTTTGAAGTCTTTGAGCGATTTTTTGTTCAAATTTTTGTCCAACAAGGTAAAGTCGGGCGCAATGTTGCCCACGATTTGTGGCGTGCCTTCCAAAGTCAAAGCCTTGCCGGCAAAAGTAATGTTTGGCATTTGAAGTCCTTTTCAAAGTTAAAAAAAAGCATTGTAATGTTATTTGTTTTTGGCGTGTTGCAAGGTTTGCCAAAGCAAAAGCGCATCATCGTGGCGCGTGGTTTGGTATTCGCGAACGGTTTGGCTCAAAAGCGCAATGATTTTTTCATAATAAAATTGGCGGGCGTATTCTTCCATCTGATTGATTTTATGAAACAATTCTTCAGATTCCAAAGCATATTCACTGGCTTTCATAATCAATGGATGTTCGGTTTTTTGCACGTTTTCACCAATTAACAATTCTTCAAACAATTTTTCACCCGGGCGCAAACCGATGATTTTGATTTCAATGTCGCCTTTTGGATTTTCTTTTGTTTTTAAAGAAAGTCCGCTCAAATGCAACATTTTGAGTGCCAAATCGTAAATTTTGATGGGTTCGCCCATATCCAAAACATAGACCACGCCCGTTTCATTATGCCGTCTGCTCATAGCGCCTGCTTGAATAACCAGTTGCACGGCCTCAGGAATGGTCATAAAAAAACGCGTGATATCGGGATGCGTTAAAGTGATAGGTCCGCCCTTGGCAATTTGTTCACGAAACAAAGGCACAACCGAACCAGAAGAACCCAAAACATTGCCAAAACGCACCATAGAAAATCGCGTGGTGGCGGTTTTGGCAAGCGCTTGCAACACCAACTCTGCCAAGCGTTTGGAAGCGCCCATAATGTTGGTTGGGCGAACGGCTTTGTCGGTGGAAATCAAAACAAAATCGGCAACTTGGGCTTTTTGAGCCGCCCTTGCCAAGCGCAAAGTGCCGATAACATTATTGTGCAAACCTTCCACAGGATTGTGTTCCACAAGCGGCACGTGTTTGTAAGCGGCGGCGTGGTAGACAACATTCACGGCAAAAGCACGCATCAACACCGACATGCGTTCTTGGTTTAAAACCGACCCCAAAACGGCAACCACTTCAACGCTGCCAGCCTTTTGGCGCAATTCTTTTTCAATGGCATAAAGCGCAAATTCATTTTGCTCCACCAACACCAAAACGGCGGGTTTTTCTGCCAAAATTTGTCGGCACAACTCCGAGCCAATGGAGCCGCCCGCGCCCGAGACCAACACAGATTTGCCCTCAATCGGTTCTTTTAATAAAGATTCGTCTGGCACCACCGATTCCCGCCCCAACAAATCTTCAATTTCCACATCGCGAATGGCGTTGATGCCTGAATCTTCTGCCATATCGGCAACGGATGGCATCACCCGCACGCGGCAAGGTAGTTTGCACAATTCCTCCAAAATTTTGGCGCGGCGCGCTTTGGAAGCCGATGGAATAGCAACCCAAATTTCATCTATTTTTTTAGTTTTAATAATCTCCACTATTTTTTGCGGCGCAAAAACTTGAATTGCTGCCACTTCCATTTTTTGCAAAGATTCGTTTTCATCAAAAAACGCAACAGGCGCTGCCTTGCGAGAAGCGCGCAAGGCATAAGCCAACTGCATTCCAGCCCTGCCCGCGCCAAAAATGGCGATGCGTTTTTGAATTTCAGCGCGTTCGGCGCGCAAAAAATAAGCCCGCGCCAAAAATCGCGTGGCACCAACATAAACAATAGCCAACAACCAATAAATGATAAAAACCCCACGGGAAATTGGTGTGTGCATCCAAGCGGAAAAAGCAGCCAAACAAACCACACCAAGCGATGTGCCAACAACCACAACCAACACGACCTTGTCTTCCATATACCGCACAACCGCGCGGTATAAGCCTAATTTGATGAAAAATGGCAAAGATACAAAAGGCGCACAAAAAAGTTGCCAAAAATACGGACTTACTGGCGGCAATGGATTTTCAAAACGCAAAACAAGCGCAGAATAAAAAGCAAGCCACAACAACGCCACATCAATAACAAGGGCAACAATTTGTTTTTGGCGGCGCGGCAAAAGCAAAAATTTGTTTAAAATCAATGGGATACCCCTTTTTCAAACAACACGCGCCAAGCGGTCAGCCACATGATTTTTAAGTCAAACCAAAAGGATTGTTGTTCTTTGTATTGCACTTCTAACTTCACTTTGTCGGGGATGGCTAATTCATCGCGGCCGTTGATTTGCGCCCAACCTGTTAGCCCCGGGCGCAATTTTTCTATGCCAAATTGGGTGCGCAAGGCGACCAAATCATCTTGGTTAAATAAAGCTGGGCGCGGCCCCACAAAACTCATTTTGCCAGTCAAAATGCTCCACAACTGCGGCAATTCATCCAAGCTTGTTTTTCTTAAAAAAGAACCAATGGGGGTTAAATAAGCATCGGGGTTGGTCATCAAATGCGTGGCAAGTTGTGGCGTGTTGATTTTCATACTGCGAAATTTGGGCATTAAAAATACCGTGTTGTTTTGCCCAATACGCTTTGACCAATGAATAGCGGGACCTTTGGAGGTTATCTTTACCGCCAACCACACAACAAGCAAAATCGGCAAAAACAAAACCGATAACAACAAAGCGAGCGAAAAATCAAAAATGCGTTTCATTCTTTAAAGAATGGAAAAAGATTGAGCAAAAGCGGCATCAACCGAAAACGGCGGCGCCCAAGAAAAAACACGTTTGGTTTGATGAATATCAAGCGATTGAGAATCGTATAACAAACTCATTCGTTTGACCTGCCCTGCCCAACTTGCCGCCATTTGCGTGAAAGCAGTGGGAAAGGTGAATAAGCGCACAGGGCGATGAACCGCTTTGCCGAGTTTGGAAACCAAAACAGCGGTGGATAAATCTTCATCATCGCTTAACAAATAAACGCCTGATTCTTGTTTGGTTTTAATCAAATGTTTTAAAAAATCTGCCAAATTGCCCAAATACAAAAAACTGCGGCGGTTGTGCGTCCATGAAGCAAAGGGCAACGGCACGCCTTTTTGCACCAGTTTTAAAAGTGCGGCAAAGTTGGCTTTGGGGTGGCGTGCGTAACACAAAGGTAAACGCAAAATGCTAATGCGCATTTGGTTTTGAAAACCCAACAATTTTTCTTCTGCCAAAATTTTGGAACGGGCAAAGTCGTCCAAAGGATTCAAAGGCGAATCAAAACGCCATTTTTCGCCATCTTGCGTTTTTTCGCCATAAACCTTCACCGAACTCAAAAAGATGAAATGGCGAACGCCTGCAATAGCCGCGCATTCGGCAAGTTTGGCGGTGTTGTCAATATTTTCGCGCTGCAATATCGCCCACGGCACTTCCTGCGCGTGCGCTTTGCCAGCGGCGTGAATCAAGGTTGTTGTGCCTTTTAAGTCGTCTGGTGTGATGGTGTTTAAATCTTTAATAACCGTAGGAAAGTTGGATACCGCTTGGTGCGCCAAGGCTGTTGGCATTGCAAAATTATCCAAATTTTGAAAATACGGCAACAAAAACTGCCCGATAAAACCGCTTGCGCCAGTGATGAAGATTTTTTCCACGGTAAACGCCAAATTTTTTTAATGTGAAAATCCGGGCGGCACAATTTTTGGAATTTCTACCGCATCCAACATATTTTTGATGAATAAACCCAATTCTGTGTCGCCTTCCAACTGCAAATGGCGCTTGAAAAACAAGGTGTCGGGGTCTTCTTGGCGCAATAAAAGTTGCAAAAAGCCAGAAAGTTTGGCTTTGAAATAAACATCCGCCGTTTGTTGAGCGATTGGCTTGAATTTTTGTTGCGCTGAATCATAAGTAAAAAAAGCCGAAGTGCCGCCGTCAATCATTGCCACACAAAAGCTTTTGCCTTGTAAAAATTCCAAATCGTCTTCGGGCAAAATGCCGCGTTTTTTGGCGTAATTTAAGGCGGTGCAAAGAATCAAAGCGTGCGGATAATCTGGCAATTTTTGGTTGATTTTTGCCACAAACTTCGGCAATTCAAAATCAGACACGGTAATGCGCTGGGATTCACTAAAAAATTCCACAAAACGGTCAAATAACGCCATTTTTATTCCTTTATTCTTTAACAATTCCTGCCATGCCGTGCCAATAGCCATTGACAAAGCCGTGTTGGCTCCACGCTTCATCGGGTTTTAAAAACGCGCCTTTTCGCGCCGCATCAAAAGCCTGCAAAATTTCAGACATAAAATGTTTTTGAGGAGAAATGCGAATATGCGCAACATCCATTGTAAGGATTTTAGGCATTTGTTCTAACAAACAATAAGTTTGCGCGCTCATGGTTTGAATGCCGTTGATGCACAAAAAATCCTGCCCTTCGCGCGTTTTTAAGGTTAAACCTTCTTCGTGTTCCATGCATTTGAATTGGCAATCGTCTTTGTTCAATTCGTAATGCCGCGCGGTAAAGCAGCGCGCCGAAAAAGCAAGCGGCAATTTGCCAAAAACAAAAAGCTCGGCTTCAACATTGCATGGCTTGGCATCAATGAGTTTTTGAATGAGATTTTTATCGGCTTCCAAAGGCGGCACAAAACGCTTTAATCCGTATTGCGCAAAGGTTTGCAGCGTCTCTTCGTTATAAATATTCAAATGCGCGCCTGCCACAAAAGCTCTGCCGTTCATCAAACTCAATGCGCCTAAATCATTGATTTCTATTAAAGAATCCGCGCCTTCAATTAAGCGGCGCAAGTTTTTTAAATCCGATTCGGATTCTAATAAGGATTGCGCGCACAAAACCACATCTTTGCCGGCGCTTTTTAAATCGCGCGCCAGTGCGAGCCAATCATTCACCTTTAATTGCTGGCGGCGTGCACAAACGGATTCGCCAATATAAAAAGTATCAATTGTTTCAATTTGCGCCATTTCGGCATAAAAATTGAGAATTTCTTCTTTTGGCCAAAAGAATAACAAGGGCCCCAAACTAATTTTGAGATGATTTTCCACGGTAAACCTAAATTTTTTTTCAAAAAACTAACGCCACGGGCGGTTGTAAGCACCCAAAGTTGCTTGATTGCCCTCAGATATATTTGCCAAATCCGCTTGCCAAGCGGATTGCACGGCAAAGTTTGGATTTTGCAAAGCGTCAATGGCGGCGCGCATCACCTTGGTCACCTGCGCCACATAAGCGGGTGAGCGTTGCCGCCCTTCAATTTTGATGGCGCAAACACCAATTTTTTGCAATTCGGGCAAAATTTCCAAAACGTTCAAACTTGTTGGTTCTTCCAGCGCGTAATAAGTCTCGCCTTTGACTTCAAAGCGCCCTTTGCAAAGCGTAGGGTAACCTGCTGATTCGTCATTATTAAAGCGGTCAATCAAAATGTGATTCAAACGCGTTTCCATCACTTCATCCTTTTGCCGCCATTCCACAAACTTGGCAGGCGAGCAAGCGCCAACGGTGTTTGGCGATTCACCCGTGGCGTAACTGGATAACCAACAACGCCCTTCATTCATCACGCACAAACCACCAAAACCAAAAACTTCAATGCCAACGGTGGTTTTTTCAATCACCTGCGCAATTTGGTTTAAGGTTAAAACGCGCGGCAAAACGGCGCGCGAAATACCAAACTCTTTTTGACAAAAATTGATGGCTTCGTAATTGGTTGCCGAACCTTGAACAGAAAAATGTAGGCGCGCTTTGTCGTATTTTTTGCGCGCATAAGAAAGCAGCCCCAAATCCGCCAAAATCAAGGCATCCACGCCCAAGTCAATGGCTTTATCCACAGCATTGTGCCAATTTTGAACCAAGCCCGCTTGCGGAAAGGTGTTAATTGCCGTTAAAACCTTAACATGGCGCTCATGCGCATAAGCAATGCCTTTTTCAATGGCATCGTCTTTAAAATTTAATCCCGCAAAATTGCGTGCGTTGGTGTTATTTTTAAAACCCAAATAAACTTCATTCGCGCCGTTATCCACAGCGGCTTTTAAGGCTGGCAGGCTTCCCGCCGGGCAAACAAGCGAGGGCAACATAAAAATCCTTTTTTTGCTTTATCTTAAAAAAGGCGCATTTTACGATTTTCCAAGCGATTTTCCACGGTCAACCACAAACTTTTTTGAAAAAAATCACTTGTTTACCGTGGAAAAAATGGCTTTTGGCGATTTTCTTAAAAAAAATTAAAGTTATAAAATTCTAAAAAGCCTCCAAAAAAAACGCTTGACGTTTCAAGTGCAAAAGACAATAATTCCGCTTGAATTATTGCACTGCAAAAAAAACACCAAAAAACGCAAAACTCGCAAGGACTTGCGTTATTTTTTTGAATGCAAAGTTCACAACGATCCGTTTTTTCAAAACCAAACTGAGGAGCTTTTTTATGTTCAAAACCCCCGAACAATTCGCCGCTGCCAACAAAGCAACGGTTGATTCTTTACTTTCTTTGGCAAACACCGCTTTGGCTTCTGCCGAACGCATTGCCGCTTTAAATTTAAACGCCGCGCGTTCTGTGATTGAAGATTCTGTTTCCAATGCACGTGCTTTGGCTTCTGCCAAAGACGCACAAGAAGCTGCCAGCATTGCCGCCGCCCAAGTGCAACCCCATGTGGAAAAAGCCGTTGCTTATAGCCGCTCTGTTTATGAAATCACCGCACAAACCCAAGAAGAATTGTCCAAAATGGTGGAATCCCAATTTGGTGATTTTCAAAAAACCGTAAGTTCCTTGTTGGATAGCGCCGCATCTTCTGCTCCTGCTGGCTCTGATGTGGCGGTTGCCGCTGTGAAAAGCGCCATTGCCGCTGCCAACTCCGCTTTTGACAATATGAACAAAGCCGCCAAACAAGTGGCTGAAATTGCCGAAGCCAATGTAACCGCTGCCACCAACGCCGCGGTGAAAGCAACTGGTGCCGCTGCTGGCTCTACGACTTCTTCTTCCAAGAAAAAATAAGTCGGTATATTTTGAAATGAACCCCCTGCTGAAATGCTCGGGGTTTTTTTTAAGACTTATCGCGCTTTTTTTGGCACAAAGTGATACTATCTTTTTGTGACAATCACACGCAAGGGGACAATTATGGAAAACAACTTTGAGCAAATTGTGGCGGCGCAACGCGCCAACACAGAAGTTTTGATGGCTTTAATTCGCACGGCTTTCAACGGTGTTGAACGCTTAACCGCTTTGAATATGGCGGCAACGCGCGATTTTTTTGCTTCAAGCGTCGCCAACACGCAACAAGCGTTAAGCGCCAAAGATGCCAACGAATTGACACAAATCAATTCCGCTTTGGCACAACCGTCTTTGAACAAATGGATGGAATATTCCAGAAGTTTGTATGACTTGGCAAGCGACATTCAACGTGAAGTAACCAGCGTTGTGGAATCGCAGTATTCCAGCTTTGCCCAAAAGGCAACGGACACGGTAGAAAAAGTGAAAACCAGCGCGCCGGTGGGCGGCGAAGTTTTTGCGGCTACTTTACAATCCTTTTTGAATGCTTCCAACCAAGCTTTTGGCAATATGTCCAACATTGCCAAGCAATTTAGCGACATCACAGAAGCAAGCATTAAAAACGCCGGCACTGCCACAAGCAAAGCCTTGGCACCGAGCAAAAAATCCAAATAATTTTTTGAAAACAATTTGATTTTTTAAAACCGCCTAACAAGGCGGTTTTTTTTGATTGTTTCAAACGACAAAAAATCTTTGATTTTCCACGGTAAACGTGAATTTTTTTTGAAAAAAATTTGGCGTTGACCGTGGATTTTTTTAAAATCCACGGTTTTAATTTTTAAAACATAGCAATGGCTGATTTTCTTTATT
>CAKQRL010000024.1 GCA_934271525.1 uncultured Rhodocyclaceae bacterium | reverse complement strand
CATTTTAACCACACCAAAATGCTTGTCAACCCCTTTTTAAAAAAAATCTAAAATTTTTTTGGGTTTACCGTGGAAAACTGCGAAAATTCGCCAAATGAAAACAACACCCCGCTTTTTTTGGCGCGACTGCCCTTTAAAAAACAAGGCAAACGCCATTTTGCCTGATGAAATCAATAAACACATGCGCGTGTTGCGTTTGAAAACAGGCGATTGGGTGCAGTTTTTTAACGGCGAAAACACAGAAATTTCGGCAAAAATTTTGGCAATTTCAAAAAAAAGCATCCATATTGAAATTCAAAACATTGCCACAATTTCCCGCGAATCATCTTCTAAAATCACGCTTTTGCAAAGCATTTTATCTGCCGACAAAATGGATTTTGTCATCCAAAAAGCAACGGAACTTGGTATTTTTCAAATTCAGCCAATTTTTTTAAAGCGTTCGGTTTTAAAACTTTGCGCCGAACGTTTAAACGCGCGAGAAAAACATTGGCAAAGCGTTGCCATTGCGGCTTGTGAGCAATGCGGCAGAAACCAAATTCCAAAAATTCTCCCCGCTTGTGATTTTCAAAATGCCGTTTTAAATGCTTGCGATTCTGCCAAAATTCTTTTTTTGCCAAACGCTAACAAAACCCTGCGCGATTTTAAATTTCCACAAAATGCCACGATTTTAACGGGCGCAGAAGGCGGTTTTGACGATTCCGAAATTGAACTTGCTTTAAAAAACGGTTTTGCGCCTTGCCGATTAGGCGCGCGCATTTTGCGAACTGAAACCGCGCCAATTGCCGCCATTGCCGCTTTAAACTTTTTAAACGGTGATTTTTGAAAATCCACGGTCAACACAAGATTTTTTTCAAAAAAGAAAAAGGTTCACCGTGGATTTTTGTAAAATAGGCGTTTTGAATAGGAAAATCACCATGCAAATTTTAGAAAAAGCCTTAACTTTTGATGATGTTTTGTTGGTGCCAGCGCACTCCACCGTTTTGCCGCGTGAGGTGAATTTAACAACCAAACTTTCGCGCAATATCACCTTAAAATTGCCGCTGGTTGCCGCCGCAATGGATACTGTGACAGAAAGCCGTTTGGCGATTGCCTTGGCGCAAGAAGGCGGCATTGGCATTATTCACAAAAATTTTTCGCCCGAAGAGCAAGCCGAAGAAGTGTTAAAAGTCAAACGTTTTGAATCGGGCATTTTGAAAGACCCCATCACCGTTTCACCCAATATGAACATTGCGGAAGTTTTTGAAATTACGCGAAAACGGCATTTTTCTGGTATGCCGGTTTTGGATGAAAACGGCGTGGTGGTTGGCATTGTTACCAATCGCGATGTGCGTTTTGAAACGGATTTAAACCAAAAAGTCAGCCAAGTGATGACCCCGCAAAATCGTTTGGTCACAGTCAAAGATGGCGCCAGCATTCAACAAGCACAAGAATTGATGCGCCAACACCGATTGGAACGCGTTTTGGTGGTGGATGATGATTTTCACTTAAAAGGTTTAATCACGGTCAAAGATATTTTAAAAGCCACCACGCATCCCAATTCTGCCAAAGATGCGCACGGCAGATTATTAGCAGGTGCGGCAATTGGCACAGGCGCGGGCACAGAAGAACGCGCGGAGCGCTTAATTGATGCTGGTGTGGATGTGATTGTGGTGGATACTGCGCACGGGCATTCGCAAGGCGTGTTGGAACGCGTGAAATGGGTAAAAAAACATTATCCGCAAATTGATGTCATTGGCGGCAACATTGCCACAGCCGATGCCGCGCGGGCGTTGTTGGATTGCGGTGCAGATGGCGTTAAAGTTGGCATTGGCCCGGGTTCCATTTGCACCACGCGCATTATTGCAGGGGTTGGCGTGCCGCAAATCACAGCCATTAAAAACGTGGCAGATGCTTTAAAAGGAACCAATGTGCCGATGATTGCCGATGGCGGCATTCGTTATTCGGGCGATATTGCCAAAGCCATTGCCGCAGGTGCCGATTCGGTGATGTTGGGCGGTTTGTTTGCTGGCACCGAAGAAGCGCCGGGGGAAGTGGAATTGTTCCAAGGCAGAGCGTATAAATCTTATCGCGGAATGGGTTCGTTGGGCGCCATGCAAGCGGGTTCTTCCGACCGTTATTTTCAAGAAGGCACAGCCAATGTGAATAAATTTGTGCCCGAAGGCATTGAAGGGCGCGTGCCGTATAAAGGTTCGGTTTTGGCGGTGATTCACCAACTCATCGGCGGTTTGCGTTCATCAATGGGTTATTTGGGTTGCGAAAATATCCAAGCGATGCAATCCCGCGCGCAGTTTGTGGAAATTACCGCAGCGGGCGTTAAAGAATCGCACGTGCATGATGTGCAAATCACCAAAGAAGCGCCCAATTACCATTCGCACGTATAAAATTTGAAAAAAATTTCGGGTTTACCGTGGAAAAACGCCAAAACCTTGTAGAAAAAAGGATTTTTTATGTTTACGCACCAACTTTTTCAACTGATGTCGGCAAAACAAGCCTCCGATATTTTTATCTCCGCAGGCACACCGATTCATATCAAAATCCAAGGCGTAACAATGCCAATCAACCAACAAATTATGACGCCCGGGCACATTGACAAAATTGCCGAAGAATTATTAAACGAAGAACAACGCGAAATTTTCAAACGTGAATGGGAGATGAATTTGTCCGTTGGCGTGCCGAATATGGGCAATTTTCGGATCAATTTGTGCCGCCAGCGCGGCACCACTGCCATTGTGATTCGTTTTATTTTGAGCAACATTCCCACATTAGACCAACTTGGTGTGCCGCCCGTTTTAAACGAATTGATTATGAAAAAGCAAGGGCTAATTTTGATTGTCGGCTCAACGGGTTCGGGCAAATCCACCACCATTGCCGCAATGCTTGATCACCGCAACACCAATGCCACTGGGCACATTTTAACAGTGGAAGATCCGGTGGAATATTTGTTTAAACATAAAAAATCCATTGTGAATCAGCGCGAAATTGGTTTAGACACCAAAGATTGGGCATCAGCATTAAAAAACGCTATGCGGCAAGCACCCGACTGCATTTTGATTGGCGAAATTCGCGACCGCGACACCATGCAAGCCGCCATCGCTTATGCGCAAACCGGGCATTTGTGCGTGGCAACGCTGCACGCCAACAACTCTTACCACGCTTTAAACCGCATTATTAACTTTTTTGAACCTGAAAATCGCCCAGCTTTGTTTTTGGATTTGGCGGTGGCTTTGCGCGCCATTGCTTCACAACGTTTGGTCAAGCGCCCAGATGGCGTGCGCGTGCCTGCTTGTGAGATTATGATCAACACCCGCCACATTGCGGATTTAATTGAAAAGGGCGAAGTGCAAGAAATCAAAGAAGCCATGGAGCAATCCCTTGTGCCAGGTTCGCAAACCTTTGAACAAGACTTGTTGCGCTTGGTGAAAAACAACATCATTACCTTGGATGAAGCATTAGAAAATGCGGAATCGCCCACCAACTTGATGTGGCTTTACAACAACGATGACAAAGAAATGCAAGGCAACGGCCAGCGCAAAGCGCAAGACGCAGCCCAAACGGATATCGCCTTAAAACCGTTGGACGATTCAGGAACGGGTTTTAAAGAATTCAAATTCAATTTCAAATAATCCACGGTAAACCGCAATTTTTTTTGAAAAATGAACAACACGCCGCCCCTTGTGATGACTTTTTCAGCGCTTGATTCCACGGGCGGCGCAGGGCTCACAGCAGATGCGCTCACACTTTTTGCGCTGGGCTGCCACCCGCTTTCTATCGCAACGGGTTTAACCATTCAAAACACTTCCAACTTGGCTGATTTTCAAATTTTATCGTCCGATTTTGTAGAAAAATCCGCTCGGCTAATTTTGGAAGAATCGCAAGTTTGTGCTTTTAAAATCGGCGTGGTTGGTTCAGACAAAAACGCCGAAATCATTGCCAAAATTTTGGACGATTACAACGCTATTCCGGTTGTTTTTGACCCGATTTTAAAAGCCACATCAGGCGCAGAACTCGCCACAAAAAACTATATTGCGGCAGCGCGCCAATATTTGATTCCAAAGGCAAATGTGATAACGCCCAATCTTGTGGAGTTAGCCGCACTTTGCCCCGAATTAAAAAACGCTTCGCCATCCGATTGCGCCGAATTTTTGTTTCAACAAGGTGCGCAGGATATTTTGGCAACAGGCGGTGATGCAAAATCTGCCGCCATTCAAAACACGTGGTTTTCCAAAAATGGCAAACAAACCTTTTTGTCGCCACGTTTGGTCGGTCAATTTCACGGCTCAGGTTGCACGTTGTCGTCTGCTATTGCGGCATTTTTGGCGCACGGCAAAGCGCTTGATTCGGCTATTCCCAACGCATTGGAATGGACGTGGCAAAGTTTAGAAAATGCCTTTCAAAGCGGAAAATCGCAAAAAACCCCGCAGCGTTTTTGCTTTAAAGAAAGCGCTGACCAATGAAATTCCCAACGTTTTCAACGCCTGCCGTTTATGCCATTTCACCCGAATTTGAAACGGATGCCGAACTATTTGCTTGGGCAGAATCATTATTGCAATCGCCCTGCCCCATCGTGCAATACCGCGACAAAACCCACCAAACACCGCAAAAACTCGCACGCGCACATGTGTTGCGGGAAATCACCAAAGCGCACAACACGATTTTTATCATCAACGACAATATTCTTTTAACCTTAAAAGCCAATGCCGATGGCGTGCATTTGGGCAAAAACGATGGCTCGCTTTTTTTGGCGCGGCAATTATTAGGCAAAAACAAAATATTGGGCGTATCGTGTTACAGCAGTTTGAAAAACGCCCAAATTGCCGAAAAATTAGGCGCGGATTATGTGGCGTTTGGCGCGGTTTTTCCATCACCAACCAAACCCCAAGCGCCGCAAGTTGCCTTATCCAAAATTGCCTTAGCCAAAATGGCGCTCAACATTCCTGTTTGTGCCATCGGCGGTATTACGCCAGAAAACGCCGCCCAAGTTTTAAAAAGTGGCATAGACTTCATTGCCATCTCCCACGCGCTTTTGGATTCGCCCAAAATAAGCGTGAATGCTATTCAATCCCTTTTTCGTGCAAAGGTTGCAACAAATGACAACAAACACTGAATTATTCCAAATCGCACAACGCCACATTCCGGGCGGGGTTAATTCTCCCGTGCGTGCTTTTGCCAATGTGGGCGGCACGCCACCTTTTATCGCCAAAGGTCAAGGCGCTTATTTGTGGGATGTGGAAGGCCAACGCTACACCGATTATGTTTTGTCTTGGGGACCTTTGATTGCCGGCCACGCACACCCACAAGTTATTGCGGCTGTGGAAAAAGCGCTGAAAAATGGTTTGAGTTTTGGCGCACCAACGGATGCGGAAACGCAGTTGGCTGAATTTTTAAGTCGCCGCGTGCCGAATTTGGAAATGTTGCGTTTGGTCTCATCCGGCACAGAAGCCACAATGAGCGCCATCCGCTTGGCACGCGGTTTTACCAAACGCGATGCCTTGGTAAAGTTTGAAGGTTGTTACCACGGCCATGCGGATTCTTTGTTGGTCAAAGCGGGTTCGGGTTTATTAACTTTTGGCAATCCATCATCAAGTGGCGTGCCAGCAGATTTTGCCAAACACACCATTGTGTTGCCTTATAACGATACGCACACATTAGCGCGCACCTTTCAAAAAGATGGCGACAAAATTGCCGCGGTGATTGTTGAACCAGTGGCAGGCAATATGAATTTGGTCGCCCCTGCGGCAGGCTTTTTGGAAAAAATCCGCGAACTTTGCACACAATGCGGCGCCTTGCTGATTATTGACGAAGTGATGACGGGTTTTCGCGTGGATTACGCAAGCGCCCAAGGTTTATACAACATTGAAGCGGATTTAAGCACATTTGGCAAAGTGATTGGCGGCGGAATGCCGCTTGCCGCTTTTGGTGGCAAACGTGAAATTATGGAACATTTGGCGCCGTTGGGCGCGGTTTATCAAGCGGGAACATTGTCGGGCAATCCTTTGTCGGTTGCGGCAGGTTTGGCAACGTTAAAATTAACCGAAGAAGCGGATTTTTATCCACAAATCACGCAAAAAACAAAAACCTTGTGCGATGGCTTAACCCAAGCGGCGCAAAAAAACGGCATTGCCTTTTGCGCCCAAAATGTGGGCGCAATGTTTGGCATTTATTTTGCCGACCAACCACCACAAAATTTGGATGATGCCAGCGCAATGAACACCAAAAACTTCAAACAATTTTTCCACAAAATGCTTGAAGCAGGCGAATACCTTGCGCCCTCTCCTTTTGAAGCGGGGTTTTTATCTTCTTCCCATACGATGGCAGATATTGAAAAAACCATCGCCACCGCCACGCAAATTTTCAAAACGTGGGAAGCGTAAAAAACGCAAAAATCCACGGTCAACCGATTTTTTTTTTGAAAAACTATGAGCGAACATCTTCCCATTTTGGTTGTTGAAGACGATGCCAGCTTGCGCGAAGCCATTGCCGACACTTTGGAATTAGCCAAGCGCGCGGTAGTGGCAGTTGACGGCGGCGAATCGGCATTAAAAGCATTAGAAAAAACAGCGTTTTCTATTGTGATAAGCGATGTGCGTATGATGCCGATGGATGGCATTGCGCTTTTGAAAAACATTCGCCAAAAATTACCTTATTTGCCCGTGGTTTTAATGACCGCTTATGCCGAAGTAGAAAAAGCCGTTGATGCGATGCGGCTCGGCGCTTGCGATTTTTTATTAAAACCTTTTGAACCTGAAACGCTTTTGAAAATCATCCAACGCTATGAATTAAACGAATCGGACTCAGAAAACGGCGTTGTGGCGGTGGACTCCAAAACACAAGAAATGTTCGCCCTTGCCAACAAAGTGGCAGAAACGGACGCCACGGTTTTGCTCACGGGCGAATCGGGCACCGGCAAAGAAGTGGTGGCGCGTTTTATTCACCAACACTCCAAGCGCCAATCCGCGCCATTTGTGGCGATTAACTGCGCTGCCATTCCAGAGAGTTTGTTGGAAGCCACGCTTTTTGGTTACGAAAAAGGCGCTTTCACAGGCGCTTACAACGCACAAGCGGGTAAGTTTGAACAAGCGCAAAACGGCACACTTTTGTTGGATGAAGTCACCGAAATGCCTTTGCCGTTGCAGGCAAAATTTTTGCGCGTTTTGCAAGAGCGCGAAATTGAGCGCGTGGGCGGCAAAAAAACCATCGCGCTGGATATTCGCGTGATTGCCACATCCAACCGCAATATGTTGGAAGCGGTTAAAAACGGCACTTTTAGAGAAGATTTGTATTACCGATTAAACGTTTTTCCGGTGGAAATTCCGTCCTTAAAAGACCGACCAGAAGATATTCTGCCGCTTGCACGGCATTTTTTGATTCATCACGGCGCCCGCTTTCAAAAAAACAACCTGCATTTTTCAGCCGAAGCCGAAAACTTGTTAAAACGCTACCCGTGGTATGGCAATGTGCGCGAATTAGAAAACGCTGTGCAGCGCGCCATTATTTTGTCTAGCGGCACGGAAATTGCGCCTGCCGCCTTGCATTTGGCAAAAATGCCTGCATTTGCCGATTCTGCCGATTCTGCAAAATCCACCGAATTACCTGATTCTGCCCAAACTGCCGATTCTGCCAAAACGGTGAAGGATTTGGAGCGCGAACACATTTTGAAGGTTTTAAAAGAAGTGGGCGGCCAGCGCAAATTGGCGGTTGAAAAATTGGGCATTGCCGAGCGCACTTTGCGCTACAAACTCCAACAATACCGCGATGAAGGTTTTTTAAAAGATTAATCCACGGTCAACAAAAATTTTTTTTAAGGAATTGTGATGCCAAAAAGCGAGGTGGCAATTATCGGTGGCGGGCCGGCTGGGTATTCGGCGGCGTTAGAATGTGCCGCGCGCGGCAAAAGCGTTGTTGTTTTTGAAGCACACAAACTCGGCGGCACGTGCTTGCATGTTGGCTGTGTGCCTTCCAAAACCCTTTTGCATTTCACGGAAAACTTAAAAAACGCCCAAAAAGGATTTAACGGAATCGCCAAAATCGCCGCCATTTCGGTAGATTACGAAAAACTGCACGCTTTTAAAAATAACGTGATTCAAAGGTTGGAGCGCGGCATTGCATCGCTTTTCAAAGCAGGCAAAATTAAGTTGGAAAATACTAATGCAAAAATCATCGGGCGGGAAAATCGCTTGTGGAAAATTTGCGCAAATGGCACGGAATTTTTCTTTGAACATTTGATTGTTGCAAGCGGTTCCAAGCCCGCAGCCTTGCCATTTTTGCCTTTTGATAACGAGACCATTTTGGACAATGTCGCCGCTTTGGCGTTGAAAACGCCGCCAAAAACACTTGCCGTCATCGGCGCAGGTGCAATCGGGTTGGAGTTGGCGAGCGTGTTCTCGCGCTTGGGCAGCCACGTTACAATTTTGGAAGCCTTGCCGCAGTTCTTGCCATTTTTGGACGATGCCATCAGACCCTTGGCAACACGGGCTTTCAAGGATTTAAACATTCATTTGAACACCAAACTTTTAAAAGGCACAAAAACGGCGGATGGCGTTTTGTTGGAATTTGAAACGCCAAGCGGGCTTGCAACTTTAACCGCCGAAAAAGTCATTGTTGCCATCGGCAGAAAACCAAACACCTTGGGGTTGCCCACAAACACCGCTGGCTTTTTGGAGTCGGATGAATCACAAAACTTTTGGGCAGCGGGCGATGTGGCTGGCCAACCGATGCTAGCGCACAAGGCATATATGGATGCGCGCTTCATCGCACAAAAAATTGCGGGCGAAAAGGCAGAAAAGGCAACACCGCCCGACTACAACAACGTGCCGCAAATCATCTACACGCAACCTGAAATCGCTTTTTTCGGCAAAAGTGAGGCGCAGTTAAAAGCCGAAGGCGTGGATTTTGCCACGCACAAAACCTTTTTTGCAGCCAACGCAAGAGCGCTTGCGCATAGCGAATCAGAAGGTTTTCTTAAAATTTTAAGCGACAAAAAAAGCGCTCAGATTTTGGGCGCACATATCATCGGCACTTGGGCAAGTGAGCTAATTTTTCCATTACAAGCCGCACAAAGCGCAGGAATAACCATCCAACAACTTGCCCACATAATCCCCGCCCACCCGAGTTTTTCTGAAATGATTAGTGCGGGGCTTTAAAGAAAAAAGCGCCTTTGCCGTATAATGCAAACCTTTTTAAAGATAAAAAATGATTACCAAAATCAAACGGCTTTATACCTTGTGGAAAAATCCAATTTTTAATGAGCGCTATGTTAAACGTAATTTAGAAGCGGGCGTAATGCACCCTATTCTTTCAAAAAAAATCGTTTTAAAAACATTAAAACATTCACCGTGGAAAATAGTTTTTATTTTGCCACTTTATATTTTTGTGCGTTTTTGTGATAATGCCAAGCGTAGACATTTTTCTGGTCGTGCGGTATTCAACAAAATTAAAAACAACCCAATTTATATTTTTTATTCCCCGCTTTATCTTTATTTTTACTTAGCGCGAGAAATTTCTAATTTAAGATACAAACTATTCAAAAACCAATATATTGGAAAACCTTATGTTTTCTACCGCTTGTGGCATAATAAAATAGATGTTCCTTTGTTTGAATTGGTTTTAACGACTCGTTGCACATTGAATTGCGAATCATGCAATAATTTAATGCAATATTTTTCCACCCAAACAGCATACACATGCAGTTTTGAAGGCATTATCAAAACATTAGATTTCTTATTTAAAAACGTGTCTTCTGTGCGCCAGCTTAATATTTTAGGCGGTGAGCCGTTAATATTTAAAGACTTAGACAAAGTGATTGATTATTTGAATCAAGAAGAAAAAGTCAAAGCCTTTAATGTTGTAACCAATGCCACAATTAAACCAAAAGAACAATTATTAAAAGCCTTATTTAATGCACGGCACAAATCTTTTGTGAATATCAGCGATTATTCTAAAACACCGAATATTCACGTAAAAATACAACGCGATGAAATAATTAATATTTTAAAAGAACATAAAATTCAATATTTTGTGCGCTGGGAAAATGATTCGTCTTGGACAGAACCGGGCAAAATTTACAAACGTGGACGCGACAAAAATGGAATTATTAAAAACTTCAAAAGTTGCTTAATGCCGTGCGTAAGCGTAATGAGCAACGAATGCCTGCCCACCGACTCTGCGAGGGGGGGGGGGGGTTGGACAAATTTTTATCTGTCCCATCGCTTCATCCCTTTCTCGCTTAAAAGGTTTAAAAGAATTTGAAGGCGATTTTATTGTTTTAAACGAAAACACCACGCCAAAAGATTTTATTAGTTTTTATTCCCAAGATTTTTTCAAAGCCTGCGATTATTGCCACGACATGTGGCAACCCCGCACATTTATTCCCATCGCCATTCAAACTAAGGAAGTTTTAAAGCTTGAGCCGTGATTTTCCACGGTCAACCCGAACTTTTTTAAAAAAAGGAACTGCAATGAAACAACTCATCAAAAAGATTTTTCATCTAAAAAAAACAACTTCTGGTGCGCTAGTTACGGCTGGCTTGCAACGCACAACTATTATTAGTTTTGGCATTCCCATTTTGACGCGTTGCCGTGTTTTATTGGGTAGCGTGCCTACATCTAGTATTTATGGGGGGGGGGGGGGGGGC
>CAKQRL010000023.1 GCA_934271525.1 uncultured Rhodocyclaceae bacterium | reverse complement strand
TTTTTAGATTCTATTTTGAAAATTGAAAATAAAAATCCACGGTGAACGGCAAGTTTTTTTGAAAAAAAAGAAGGCGTTTACCGTGGAAAAATAGTTTTTAATAAAAATGCAATTTACACTGGGAAAAGATAAAAAGTATTTGACCTTTTGTAAGCGTTTTGGCAAATAGATTTGTCATTTTTCCACGGAACGGAAATTATTTAAAGAATATAAAAAATGAAAATTGTTTTACCCAAAAAAATTAAAATATTTTTATGTGTTTTCACCGCCATTTTTGCGCTGTTATTTTTGAGTGTTTTTGTTTTGCAATTTTTGCTGGCGAATAAAGTAGAAACGGCAGATTTTTATTTAAAAGAAATAACACCAAGCGATTATAAAGCACAGATTGATTTTAAAAAACTTAAATTTTTAGTGCGTTCTAAAAACTTGGCGCAGATTGAAATTAAAAAAATTGTGTGGGAAAAGATTGAATTTGGCGATAATATTAAAATCCAAGGGCGGAATTTGCAATTTGAAACAGATGAGAATTTAGAAGATTTAATAGATAAAAAAATTGGACATTTTACTTATACCACCAATTTTTCTCCAATATTCAAAACACTTGCGCATTATTATTTCACCATCCTTGTTTTAACGCTGCTATTGCAAATGTTGTTGAATATTTTTAATCATATTCGCTATTCTTTGCCAGAGCCAAAAATTGCAGAAAAAATAATTTTAATAAAAAAAGATCGCATTTTTTTAATACTTTCTTTTTTAGTTTGCTTTTTATTCGGTGCTTTTCATTTTTGGTTAGGATTCCCCGGGTATATTTGGGATTCTGATGTTTTTTATATTCTTGCTCTTAATAAAAGCAATTTTGCGCCGATTATCAACACACTCTTTTTTGGAATATTATTTTTAATTTTTTGAAAGCATATTTATTTTATATTTTTAATGAATTGCATCACACTTTATTTTGGCATTTGGTTTTTTATTGCTGGATTATATTTACGTTTTCGCTTATTTTGGAGTTTTTTAATTTTTGGAATTCTTTTAATTGGCAATATCACGCTTTGTAATTTTATTGCGATGAATTATATTTTAATGGCAAATTTTATTTTTTGCGCCTACGCTGTGATTTTCTTTTTAATTTCAGCGAATAATTTTTTAGGAAAATGTATTAAAAAAACGCTTTGGATTTTTGTTTTTGTTTTGTTATTTTTAGCAATTCTGTGGCGACACAATGCGATTTTTTCAGTTTTTCCAGTCTTTTTTATTTTGGCTTATTTGTTTTTGGAAAATCACAATTTGTCTGCCAAAACTTTTTTAAAAAATATTCGGTGTTGATGATTTTAAGCGCCGTGCTTTGTTTGGTTATTGTGCTTGGTTTTCCAAAAATATTTGCCATAGGTTCTAACCCACAAAACCATTTGCTTTTGTCGCAAATGGCTGGTGCTTGCTTGCCTAATGATGATTCCAGTTGCTTTCCAAAGCAATGGTATAGAAAAGGAAAAAGTTTTGAAGATGTGCGAAGAGCGTATCAAAAGGAGTCGCTAAATGGCGATAATTTTGCGTGTTTGTTCGGTAATGAATTGATTTTTTCTTGTGAAATCAATGGTGTAGTTGCGGCGATCAGTAAATATCCTGCCAATTTTGCACGGCACGAAGCACGATTTTTTTCTGCTATGTGGTTTCAAAATCCTATGGATGACGATGTTGCGGGTTGGGTAAAATCGGTTATCAAAACGCCTGAAAACATTCAGCAAAAGGCGTTGCCTTTGTGGAAAAACACCTTGCAAAATTTCCCTGAAAACGAGTGGCAGATTGCGTTTTCGCCCTTGCAGGAAAAAATTTATACGGCGCTTTATGAAAACCTGCCCGTTTTTTCGCACATTGTTTTTGTGGCAATGGCTTTTGCGGTTTTTATTTTGTCAGCATTTTTTTGGTAATGCGTTTGAAACACAACGCTTTTTTGGTATTTGCCTTTTCGGCTGGGTTTTGTGCTTTTGCCAGCGCTGTGTTCATCGCTGGTATGGCGATTGTCTCCCATTCGCGTTATTGAGCCCTATTCCAATTTTAAGCACTACCGCAATTATTGGTCTTTTGGCGTGGGTTTTGTCGTTGAAAAATAAAAATCCACGGTAAACCAATTATTTTTTTCAAATTTTTTTGGCGTTTACCGTGGAAAAATAGTGGTCGGCAATATTTTCAAAAAAACTGGTGGGCGCAGCAGGACTTGAACCCGCAACCAACGGATTATGAGTCCGCTGCTCTAACCGATTGAGCTATGCGCCCTTTTTGTTTTAATTTTTATTATGGTCTAAAAAACTACGCAATTTATCTGAGCGCGAAGGATGCCGCAACTTGCGCAATGCCTTGGCTTCAATTTGGCGAATGCGCTCACGAGTCACATCAAATTGTTTGCCTACTTCTTCCAAAGTGTGGTCGGAACTCATTTCAATGCCAAAACGCATGCGCAAAACCTTGGCTTCACGCGGCGTTAAAGAATCCAAAATTTCTTTGGTTACACCGCGCAAATTAGAAAACATTGCCGCTTCTGATGGTTCCAAAGTGCTTTGGTCTTCCAAAAAATCACCCAAATGCGAATCTTCATCATCGCCAACAGGCGCTTCCATAGAAACCGGTTCTTTGGCAATTTTTAAAATTTTGCGAATTTTTTCTTCTGGCATTTCCATGCGTTTTGCCAACGTTGCCGCATCGGGTTCAGTGCCTGTTTCTTGCAAAATTTGGCGGGAGATGCGATTCATTTTGTTGATGGTTTCAATCATATGCACGGGAATGCGAATGGTGCGCGCTTGGTCGGCAATAGAGCGCGTAATGGCTTGGCGAATCCACCACGTGGCATAAGTTGAAAACTTATAGCCGCGGCGGTATTCAAATTTATCCACCGCTTTCATCAAACCGATATTGCCTTCTTGAATCAAATCCAAAAACTGCAAACCGCGGTTGGTGTATTTTTTGGCAATGGAAATCACCAAACGCAAATTGGCTTCGGTCATCTCGTGCTTGGCTTGGCGTGCGCTGGATTCTCCCATCGTCATTTGTCCGCAAATATCTTTTAATTCGCTCACACTAATTTTTGCGCGTTCTTCTAATGCCAACAATTTTTTCTGTTCTTCCAAAATGTTGGGCGCTTTGCGCACCAAAACGTCGTGGAAGGTTTTTTTGGGTTGTTCTAATTCTGCGTAAACCCATGACAAATCCGTCATTCTTGGCGCAAATTCGGCAAAAAAATGTTCGCGCGGCATTCTGACGACATCCACGCAAATGCGGCGAATTGTCGCTTCGCTTTCACGGATTTGTTCTTTGACTTGCCGCATTTCATCGCACAAGCGCTCGGTCATTTTGGATGTGAAACGAATGCCCATCAAAATATCGCGGATTTTGCCTTGTAAGTTTAAATATTTTGTGCTTTTTGAACCTGTTTTTTCGCGTTTTAAAGCCGTCAACATTTGTTGGTAAATGCTTTGAATTTCGGCAAAGCGTTCTAATGCCAAACGTTTTAGCTCGGCGTTGGCGGCTTCGTTATTAGAAGCGGCGGCGGCTTCGTCTGTTTCTTCGGATTCTTCACTATCTTCTGAATCTTCAGCATCGCTGGCATCCGCATCGTCTAATGCTTCGGAGACTTCTTTTTCCACCGCGGCTTCTTCTGCCAAGGCTTGTTCTTCTAATTTTTCTAAAGCATCTAACTCTGCCAAGCCGTCGACCATATCGCCGATGGGCATTTCATCATTTTTAATGCGCTCGGCCAACATCAAAATTTCTTCAATGGTGGAAGGGCAGGCGGCAATGGCGTGCACCATGGCTTTTAAGCCGTCCTCAATGCGTTTGGCAATTTTTTGTTCTTCTTCGCGGTTTAAAAGCTCAACCGTGCCCATTTCGCGCATATACATGCGCACTGGGTCGGTGGTGCGCCCGCCGAATTCTGAATCAGCAGATAAGGTTTGCGCTACTTCTTCCACTTCTTCATCATCAGAGGATGTGGCAGCCGCATCGTTCATCAACAACTCTTCGGCGCTGGGCGCTTCATCGCACACGCGAATGTTCAAGTCCGACAAGGTGCTGACGATATTGTCCAAACTATCGGCATTGCCCATTTCGTCTGGCAAATGGTCGTTGATTTCGGCATAGGTCAAGTAACCGCGGTCTTTGCCCAAACGAATAAGCGCTTTGACGTTGACGTGGCGGGATTCCAAAATCGCACGTTCATCGGCATCGTTTTTGGCAGACTTGCTCGCTGTTTTAGTGCTGGCTTTTGACGCTGCCTTGGAAGTTGCTTTGCTTGCGGTTTTTGCTGCTGTTTTTTTGGCAGATTCTGACTTTTTAAGCGTTTTTTCCGCTGTTTTTTCAGCAGATTTTTTGGCAGATTCTGCCTTTTTAAGCGTTTTTTTAGCGACTTTTTCAGGCTTTTCGCTTTTTTCCACGGTCAACGCAGATTTTTTTTCAACTTTTTTGGCAGCAGGTTTTTTAACTGACGCTTTTTCTGCCGATTGGGCTTTTTCCGCTGTTTTTTTGGTTGTTTTTTTCGGCGCTGTTTTTTGGGTTACGGCTACCGATTTTTCTGCTTGGGCAGGCGATTGTTTTTCCGCTGTTTTTACCGAATCTTTTTGTGTTTTTTTGTCCGCTGGCATTGTGTTTCCTAGAAACGATAAAAGTTGCGGATTGTAGAACAAATTGAAAAACATCGTCAAGACCTCTTAAAACGGTTATAGCCCCACAAATACTGCGCTGGGCAAGTTGCAATAAGCATTTCAATATCGTGGTTAATCATTTGCGCGCGACATGCAATGCTACCATTCAATTTTTGTTGCGGTGCATAAAAGCATAGTTTAAAACCAGCCGATTTGGGTAGACGTTCTGCCACAGCATAAACCACACTTGCTTTGGATTGTGAAAGTTTGGCTGCCAAAGTCATCGTATAAGCCGGTTGATTAAAAAAATTCACCCAAACACCTTCGCCCGCCTTGGGCGTTTGGTCGGGCAAAATGCCAATGGCTTCGCCCTTTTTCAACGCTTTTAAGAGTTTTTTCACTCCGCTTAAATCAGCAGGTGCCAAATGCAGTTTTTCGCGGCTTCTACCTTGCAAAACAAGGGATTCTAAGGTTTTATTTTTGGGTGCGCGATAAAGCACCGTGATATTGCGCCTTGCGGCATACCATTGCGCAGTTAATTCAAAAGCGCCCAAATGCGGTGTGATAAACAAAATGCCGTTGGGGTTTTCTTCGGCTTTTTTTAAAATTTCTTCATTTTCCAGCGCAACAACCATTTTTTGTGTTTTTTGCAAATCTTTTTGCCAAATTTTGGCAACTTCCAACATTTGTTTGCCGGTTTCGCACGCCACTTCAAAGCGCAAATCGGCTGAAAACCCTGCAATTTTCAAATTTTCCAACAAATGTTGCCGATAAGTTTTAGACAAAAAATAAACAAATAAACCCAAGCCCGCACCGACAAAATGCAGAACAGATAAAGGCAAGCGACTTAAAAAGGCAAAAAGAATTTTCATAAAGGCTTGCAATTTTAAACGAAAAGCATAAACTTTCGCCCCAGCCGAGTTAACAAGACAACTTGCGGGGCTCAAAATACCGCTAAAGCGTCATCCGCTCATAGCCCAAAGCAGATAACGCATTTTGAAACGGGCTAAAAAGGAAGATAAAAAATGAGCGAATTTTTCTTTACATCCGAATCGGTTTCCGAAGGTCACCCCGATAAAGTTGCCGACCAAATCTCTGATTCCGTTTTGGATGCCATTTTAAAAGAAGACCCCACCGCGCGCGTTGCCGCTGAAACTTTATGCAATACTGGTTTGGTGGTGTTGGCTGGTGAAGTAACCACCACGGCGCATGTGGATTATATTCAAGTGGCGCGCGATACCATTAAACAAATCGGTTATGATAATTCCGATTACGGCATTGATTACAAAGGCTGTGCCGTTTTGGTGGCTTATGACCAACAAAGCCCGGATATTGCCCAAGGCGTGAATAACGCCTTTGATGACAATTTAGACCAAGGCGCAGGCGACCAAGGTTTGATGTTTGGCTATGCGGTTGATGAAACGCCCACTTTTATGCCGTTGCCCATTTATTTGGCGCACCGTTTAACCGAGCGCCAAGCGCTTTTGCGAAAAGACGGCCGTTTGCCGTGGTTGCGCCCGGATGCCAAATCGCAAGTTACCTTGCGTTATGAAAACGGTGTGGCGCAAAACATTGATACGGTGGTTTTATCCACGCAACACGATTCGGATATTAGCCTTGAATCTTTGCGTGAAGCGGTGATTGAAGACATCATCAAACCGGTTTTACCCAAAGAGTTGGTGAAAAAAGAAATTAAATTTTTGGTTAATCCAACGGGGCGTTTTGTGGTGGGTGGCCCGCAAGGCGATTGCGGTTTAACGGGCAGAAAAATTATTGTGGATACTTACGGCGGTGCGGCGCCGCACGGCGGCGGTGCATTTTCGGGCAAAGATCCCTCCAAGGTTGACCGCTCTGCTGCTTATGCTGGGCGTTATGTTGCCAAAAACATTGTGGCAGCGGGTTTGGCAAAACGTTGCTTGGTGCAAATTTCTTATGCCATTGGCGTGGCAGAACCGACTTCTGTGATGGTGGATACTTTTGGCACGGGCAAAATTGCGGATGAAAAACTGGTTGCATTGATTAAAACGCATTTTGATTTGCGCCCGAAGGGCATTATTAAAATGCTGAATCTGTTGCGCCCAATTTACCAAAAAACTGCATCTTACGGGCATTTTGGCAGAGATGAACCAGAATTTACTTGGGAAAATTTAGACAAAGTGCCTCTGCTTAAAGAAGCGCTGTGAGATTAAAAAAAATCCACGGTCAACGCCAAAAAATTTTGAAAAAAATTTTGCGTTCACCGTGGATTTTTTAATTTAAATATTTATTTGCGCCCAAGCGTTTGGGGTTTCAAAAAGTTTTAAAGAAGTTATTTTAAGATTTTGTTCAGAAAATATTGGCGACAAAATATCAAAAGCAGCCAAAACCAAGTTTTCAACTGTGGGCACTTTTTTAAATACTACGGTTTTATGATTAGGAAGCGTTTTTAAAAAATTTAAAACGGCAGAATCATTTTCCCAAACCAAAAAAGCGTGGTCCCATTTTTGAATTAAATGGGTTTCTAAAATTTCTTTTATTTTTGAAAAATCGGCAACCATACCATTATCTGGAGCGCCGTTTTCGTTTTTAATTTCACCAGAAATGCCAACTTCCAAAACATAACGGTGACCGTGCAAGTGGCGGCATTGATGTTGGTGATCGGGGATGCGGTGACCAGCATCAAATTCAATTCGGCGGGTGATTTTGAACATTTTTCTTTTACAATAAAAAAAAATTGAAAACGGGAGAAAGCGATGCAGCCAAAAAAAATCTGGGCAATGTATTTTAGCCCAACTGATGGCACAAAAAAAATCACCACTTTCATTGCCAAGAATATTGCCAAAAAATTGGGCGTGCCGTTGGAACTTTACAATTTTACGCTACCGCAAATGCGTGAACGCCGCCCAACTTTTGCGCCCAACGAGGTTGTGGTTTTTGGTATGCCAACCTACGCCGGGCGTGTGCCGAACTTGTTTGTGCCTTATGTGCAGTCGCTTTTCGGTAATTTTGCGCTTTGCGTGCCTGTGGTTTCTTATGGCGCAAGGGCTTTTGATGATTCGCTAATAGAACTGCGTGATTTGTTGGAAAAAGGCAATTTTCGCACCATTGGCGGCGCGGCGTTGGTGAGTTTGCATGCCTTTTCTACAACTTTGGGCGCTGGCAGACCCAATGATAACGATTGGGACGAAACCCGTTTATTCGCCCAAAAAATGGCGGCAAAAATCGCCTTAAACAACTTTGACTTTTTTGACCACGCCCCTATTGAAGTAGCGGGTGAGATTCCTTACCGCACACATATGCGGCCAAAAAACGGAGCTGGGGAATTCATCAAATTTTTGCCGATTAAAACTGTAACCAATGACAAATGCGTGGATTGCAAAATTTGCGCCAAGGTTTGCCCCTTGGGTTCCATTGATTTTGATGATGTTAAAACAACGCCCGGCAAATGTATTAAATGCAATGCGTGCGTCAAAAAATGCCCAGAAGATGCAAAATCATTCCCCGACTCCGACTACATTTTTCACAAAGAAGAGTTGGAAGAACTCTATACCCACGCTCTGCGCACGCCGGCGTTTTTCTTATAAAAATCCACGGTAAACCACATATTTTTTTGAAAAAAATAAACAGTTTACCGTGGAAAATCACGTAAAATTCGTTTTTTTAAATTTTGAAAGGACAAAGAAAATGGCATTTCATATTTGTATGGCAGCAGATGAAAATTATGTGAAATACGCCGCTGTTTTGATGACGAGCATCGTGCGCCATATTGATAAAAATATTTCTTTTGAAAGTTTATTTGATTATCAATCAAACAATCAAGATAATCAATCATCAATCAATCAATCAATCAATCAATCAATCAATCAATCAATCAATCAATCAATCAATCAATTCGTTCCGCCGAATTGTTGAAAAATTATAAAAAATTAGATTATCAAAGTTTAAAAGATGAAGAAAAAGAAGAAAAAATTGTTTTTCATTTGTTAAGCGATTTTATAAAAGAAGAAACACTAGAAAAATTAAAAACATTAGAAAAAGAATTGTCTGCTATTTATCCAACAACCATTCAAACACATATTTTATCGGATGAAATTTTTAAATGTTTTTTATCTTTGGCAGGGAAATATTTAAATTATTACCGTTTATTTATTCCTCAACTTTTAAATAATATTGACACGGCACTTTATTTAGATGTGGATATGTTGGTTTGTGCCGATGTGCGCGCTTTGTGGACATTAAACTTGGAAGGTAAAAGCACTGCTATTGTGCGGGATTGGGGTTTGTCTGCGCCACTTCCTAGAAAATCTTTGCACGGTAAAGCGGATTTTAATTTTGGTGATTTTTATTTTAATTCTGGTTTTATGTTTTTAAATGTAAAAACATTTAGAGAAAAAAATCTATTTGAAAAATGTTTGGATTATTTAAATAATTATGAAACATTTTTGTGGGACCAAGATGCTTTAAATGCCGTGATTCGTGAAAACGATGCGCTAATGATGCCTTTTGCCTTTAATTGCATTGCTGTGGCATATATTGAACGCGCCAAAACAGGACAATTTTTAAGTCGTTCTTCATTTGAAGAAATGTGTTTTTGGACAGAAAATCCTGTTATTTTACATTTCGCCGGTATTGTCAAACCTTGGGAAAATCCTTTTATTGTGCAAAATGAAAAGGGAGAATATATTGGTTTGCGTTATATTGAAGCGGCGAAAAAAAGTTTTTGTTTTGCGAATGATATAACAAAAAATTTAATTTTATACGCCAAAAAAATATATTTATCACGCATTGTTTTTCAATATTCAAAAAATATTTTTGGATTATTCAAAATTCCTTTTGTTATTACCAAAATTAAAATTTGCGATTTTCAAAAAGAAGAGATTTTGGATTATTTAAAAAATTACGACAACGACCATCTTTTTGCAGGTTTTAGCGAAAACGGCAAAGATCATTTGATTAAAGAATTTTATGCCAAATATGAGCGCGCCAAAAAAACAAAAAGTTTTTTGTATTTGTTAAAACTGCCGCTTGCGATTTTAAAAGTCAAAAGAGCAGCCAAAAACAAAAGTTGAAAATCCACGGTAAACAACTATTTTTTTGAAAAAAATAGCGTGTTTACCGTGGATTTTGGTTTTTTTTTTCAAAGCATTTTTTTTAGACACCGATACAATGTTCGTCCGCAGTTGTAAAAAATATCCCAACCCCAATGAAGCGGTTTCATCAAGATTTTGCCGATTGGATTTTTTTCAATTTTCCACACCAATGCGCGTATTTTTTTGAATGGAAAAAGAATCAAACGCCCGAGTTTTTCGGCACGTGTAACAGGACCAATCAAAAAACAATCGCAGGCAACTTTATAAATTGCATTATTTTCACCGCCAATTTCACGCGCCAAATCCCGCCAGTTTTTTTGTATGAGCAAAATTTGCCCATACAAAACTTGCCCGGGAATATTATCCGCCGCTGCAAAAAAGGCGGGCGGCACGGGGTATTTTTGTGCAAATTCATCCAAAGCGATTTGAATATTTTTGAGCGTTTTAAAAAGTCTGCGGTTGCCAGCTTCTGTGATTGGCCTTTTCATAATGCGATACGCCATAACCTTTTGCGGTGCAAATTCCAAACGTTTGGCAAAATAGGCAATCAACATGGAAGTGTAGATATCTTCTGGGCCGGTGATGTTCAAATCAGTGGTTTCGGCATAAACCTTTTTGATAAAAGGCATTGGGTAAACAGCCGCCCAAAGCACTACTGGCGCTTGCATTTTGATGAAAATTTGTTCATAAAATTCGCCCGCATTGTGCTGGGATTCAATTGGCAAACGCGTCAAAGGCTGATTATTCAAATGCGCATTGGTGGCATCCACTTGGGGTTTGACGGCGGGCGAATCGGCAACAACAATGTGTTTGAAACGCAAAATATCGCATTGCCGCTTTTCCATCTCATTGACCATGGCGGATAGTGCATCGGGTAAAAAATAATCATCACTATCCAAAAATGTTAGATATTTTCCTTTTGCTTTCAAAACCCCAGCTTTTCGGGCAAAAACCATTCCGCGATTTTGCGGTAAATGAATCACACGAATTTTATTCGGGTATTTTTCTTGGGCAGAATCCAAAAGGGCAGGGCAAGAATCGGGGGATGCGTCATCAACAAAAATAGCTTCAAAATCATCAAAATCTTGGGTGATGATGGAATCAATGGTTTCGGGTAAATATTGTTCTACGTTATAAACCGGAATAACCACGCTTAACTTTGGCGAGCGATTGATTGATTCGTTCGTTCGTTCGTTCGTTCGTTCGTTCGTTCGTTCGTTCGTTCGTTCGTTCGTTCGTTCGTTCGTTCGTTCGT
>CAKQRL010000022.1 GCA_934271525.1 uncultured Rhodocyclaceae bacterium | reverse complement strand
TTGCCTTGCGAATATTTACCGCCGACTGTTAGCGTTTGTGGCTTGGAAATGCCAAGGTTTAATGTGCCTTGGTTGTTGACGTCTTGGGCGACGTTGGTTGCGGCATCAATGTTGGTGGTGCCGCTGTTGGTTAAATTTTGTTTGAGATTGGCATCGTGGTTGATATTTAGCGTTCCTCTTTGCTCAACATTCATATCGCCTTGGACGGTAGCGGATGTGCTATTGGCGCGAAAAAGTCGGGCAGAGCGGGCGGCAACTTTGACTTTTTTGCCGAGTTCCAAGGTTCCTTCTTCTACAATGGTTGGACCTTTGTAATTCAAATCACCGCTCAAAGAAAGTGTGCCAAGCCCGGTTTTTTTGAGCCCGGCATTGACGTTGCCTAATGTTGCTTTGAGTGTGGCGGCGTTTTTATTGTTAACGTGGTATTTGTCGTTCCATTTTTTTTGGTCAATATCGTGTTCAAAAAGTGGGTTGTAGCCTTGTGTATTGAGCGTCCACATAGCGACATTTACACCGTCAATTGTTTGCACATCGCTTACCGACATACGATTGATATCAATGGTTTTTAAACCTTTCATCGCCGATTCGGCATCCACAATGCCTTGACCAAAAATATCTTCACGGGACTTTTGTAACACGTTGGAAAGGTCGGCTTCAATTTTGGCGTCTTTTCCCACCTTTTCGTTATAAGCCGCGGCTAAATCCTTGCGTATTTCTTCTTCGGTGGTTGGTTTGGTATGGTCGACATAAATAATGTTCTTGCCTTTAATAAATACCTTTGGAAATTCATAGTCTTTATTTGCCGTGCTTAAAATCACATCTGCCAACTGCTTGCCGCCTAAAAACGGGTATTTTTGCGCAACCAACGCTGCCACACCGCTGACCAATGGTGCTGCCATGGATGTGCCACCTGCTGTTGCCATTCCAGAGTTTTTGCCCAAGGAATAAATATTGGAGCCGGATGCCATCACACAACTTGCCAATGCGCCGCCACACCAATTGCCTTGGTTGTTCAGTGCTCCTGCTGTTAAAACCAGTTTGCCATTGGCATTACGGCTGGCGCCGCCGCGGTTCAAATTGCCCACAATAATCCAAGCGCCTAAATTTTGGTTGCTGCCGATGCCTTTCATTGTGTTGGGATATGGCGACATTTGCCCATAATTGCCACTTGAAAAAACGTTTAAAACGTCTTTGCGGGCGTAGTTTGCAAAATAGCCATAACCTTGGGTGTGCGAATTGTTGATAATTTTGATAGGGAATTCGTCAAAAATCGTGTTTTTGCTATTTGCATACATGTAATTAATAAGCAATTTGGCATCGGTTGCAATGCCATAGCTCTTGCCGTTGGTGCTTGTTGCCGCGAGAATGCCTGCCACATGCGTGCCGTGAAAGCTGTAAGCAGGATATTTATCAGGTTGCCATGTGGTAGAGGAATAAACCTTGGCAATGTTATCGGCTAAAAGCGGATGGTCGGTTTGAACATTAACATCCACCACGCCCACATAAACGCCGTTGCCTGTCCAACCTTGTTGTTGCACTTTGTTGATATTGTGCAAATCAAAACTTTCTATCGCCAATGCATTGCTATTGCCCAAAAAGAGCGACAAAGCAAGCGTGGAAAATAAGCAACGGCGTGGCATTGTAAAACCCCTTTGATTATTTTGAATCGTTTAGTTTATGCTGAATTTTTCAAATTTGCCTTGATTTTTTGCAAAAATCAACGGTCAACGCCAAAAAATTTTCAAAAAAATATTGGGTTCACCGTGGATTTTTGGTTTTTTTAAACTATTTGGTTTAAACGGATTCTTGCTTGAATTTGAAAATGCGCAAGGCGTTGAGAACAACCAAGAGTGTGATGCCCGTATCAGCAAAAATGGCAAGCCACATAGAAAGCAAACCCAAAGCACCCAAAGCCAGTGCGGCAAATTTCACGCCCAAAGCCAATGCCACGTTTTGCCACAAAATGCGCCGCGATTTTTTTGCTAGCGCAATGGCGCTGGCAAGGCTAGTTAGCGAATCGTTCATTAAAACCACATCCGCATTTTCAAGCGCGGCGGCGCTGCCCGATGCGCCTAATGCAACGCCCGCGTTGGCTGCTGCCAAAACGGGCGAATCGTTGATGCCATCGCCCACAAAAATTGCCGTTTTGCCCGCCGCAATGGTGTTCAAAGCGGCTACTTTTTCATCTGGCAAAAGCGCCGCTTTGAAGTCGGCAATGCCCAGTTTTTCCGCCAAAAAGCGCACGCGGGATGTTGTATCACCGCTCAAAATGGCGGTGTGAATGTTGGATTTTTTAAGCTCTTTTAATAAAGGTGCGGCACTTTCTCGCACTTGGTCTTCGCAAAAAAATGCGCCTTTTAAAACGCCGTTGATTGCCATCAAAACGTTAAAGGAATCCCACGATTTTGCAGAAGATTCTTCCCATTTTTTGCCGCTCCACGCCAATGTTTTTGGCGATTTTTCGGGGATTTGAATGCCCGATTCTTTTAAAAAATCCAAGCTGCCAATAAGAATTGTTTGCTTATCAATTTCTGCGCGAATGCCTTTGCCGCGAATTTCTGTGGTATCAATTTTTTCAAAAGAATCAATGCTTTGAACAAAATTGACAATGCTTTTGGCAATGGGGTGCGATGAAGCTTTTTCTGCCGCTGCGGCAAGGTTTAAAATGCGATGAGTAGACAATTCGGTGTTTTTAGAATTTTCGACAATCGCCATTTGTTGCAGTGCAAAATTGCCGTGGGTGAGCGTGCCTGTTTTATCAAAAACCACGCACTGCGTTTTTGCCAAAATATCCACAAAAACGCCGCCTTTGATAACAATGCCGAGTTTGGAAGCACGCCCGATGGCACAAAAATAAACAAGCGGCACGCCAATCATAAAAGCGCAAGGGCAGGAGACAACCAGCAACACCAGCGCGCGGAAAATCCATTCGTTCAAATTCGCATTCAAAAAAAGTGGCGGGAAAATGCCGATAAAAAGCGCTAAAAACACCACAAATGGCGTGTAAATGCTTGCAAAACGCGTGATGAATTTTTCAAACTGCGCCTTTTTTTCGCGCGCTTGGGTCACCAGTTTTAAAATTTTGGCAACGCTTGATTCGGATAACGGCCGCAATGTTCTTGCCAAAATGCTTTTTTCACCATTGATGGCGCCAGCCAACAATTCGCCGCCTTTTAAAACGCGGCGCGGTGCGGATTCGCCCGTTAAAGCGCGCGTATCAAGCCAAACTTCATTGCTTAAAAGTTCAGAATCAAGCGGGATTTTCTCAAAAGCGTTGATGCGCAAAATTGAACCGATTGGAACGGTGTTTGAATGGACGATTTTTTCAACCTTGTTTTCAACAATTCGCGCCGTCTCGCTTTTCAAACCTGCCAAGGCGGCAAGCGTTTTTTTTGAATGGTCGGTGGCTTTGTCTTCCAAAAATTCGCCAAGCGTGTAGAAAACCAACACCGCCAAACTTTCAGAAAATTCGCCCAAAACAGCGGCACCCAAGGTGGCAATTGCCATCAAAAAACTCTCGCGCAAGAATTTGCCGTTTTTTAAATCGGAAAATGCTTTTTTAAAAACCTTGGCACCAAGAAACATGTAAACCGGCAAAAAGAGCGCAAATTGCGCGATTTTTTCAGCAGATTCAAAGCAAAATAAAAGCACAATCGCCGCAATGCCGATTCCAACTTGCGCGGTTACTTGTTGATTTTCATTCTTCCACATGGCTTTTTCCTATTTGAAAAATGTTTTCAATGTGTGCGTCTTCGCAGCGGTAAAAAACGTGCAAGCCGACCTTGCGGCGCTTGACAATGCGCGATTGCCACAAGGTTTTTAAATGTTGCGAAATGCCCGATTGCTTGGCGCCCAAAAGTGTTGAGAGTTCATGCACGCAAAGTTCTTGTTTTGCCAAGGCGTGGATGATTTTTAGCCGTGTGGCATCAGAAAATGCGCCGAAGAAATTTGCCAAACGCTCGGCGGCATCGTCTTCCAACACGGCTTTTTTAAGCGTTGAAAATGTGGCATCAGCGTCAAATTCTTCTTCTAAATCAATGTTTTGTGTTGATTCGTCCATTTTGAATTCCATTGTTTTAGTATATTATTAAACAATAATATACTAATTTTATAAAAAATCAAAAAAATAATGCGTTGACCGTGGATTTTTTTGTTTTTTGGCGATTTTTCGGCTTTGCGCCAAATTTTTTTCAAAAGCGTAAAATTCTTGTTTTTTTTATTCACAAAAAAACGCCATGAAAACAGCCGATTTTTTTATTTCCACATTAAGAGAAGCGCCTTCGGACGCGGAAATTGTTAGCCAACAACTGATGATTCGCGCAGGTTTTATCAAAAAAATTGCCTCCGGTTTATACGCGTGGATGCCTTTGGGCTTAAAAGCCTTGCGCAAAGTGGAAAACATTGTGCGCGAAGAATTAAACAATGCCGGCGCTTTGGAATTGCTCATGCCCGCTGTGCAACCTGCGGAATTGTGGCAAAAATCAGAAAGATGGGAAAAATACGGCGCGGAATTGTTGCGTTTGAAAGATCGCCACAAGCGCGATTTTGTTTTTGGTCCAACGCATGAAGAAGTGATTACCGAAATTGTGCGTCAAGAAATCAAAAGCTACAAACAATTGCCGCGCAATTTTTACCAAATTCAAACCAAATTCCGCGATGAAATTCGCCCGCGCTTTGGCGTGATGCGCGCGCGCGAGTTCGTGATGAAAGATGCTTATTCTTTTCATACCAATTGGGATGATTTAGCGCGCGAATATGAAAATATGTATCAAACTTACAGCCGCATTTTTACAAGGCTGGGTTTAAAATTCCGCGCCGTGCAAGCGGATACGGGTTCAATCGGCGGCAACCGTTCGCATGAGTTTCACGTTTTGGCAGAATCGGGCGAAGATGCCATTGCTTTTTGTGAAAATTCCAATTACGCCGCCAACGTGGAATTGGCGGAAAATGTTTTGCAACCGAATCGCCCTGAATCAAAAGAAAATCGCCAAAAAGTTTTCACGCCCAACACGCGCACTTGCGCGGATGTGGCGGCTTTTTTAAAAATGCCCATTGAAAAAGTTTTAAAAACCGTCATCGTGGTGGTTGAAAAGGGCGGCGAAAAATCCTTTTTTATGTTTTTGTTGCGAGCCGACCATTCTTTAAACGAATGCAAAGCCGCAAAATTGGTGGGCGATTTTCGCTTTGCCGAAGATATTGAATTGCAAAACATTTTGAATGCGGCGCCGGGTTTTTTGGGGCCGGTGAATTTGCCAAGCGCGGTGAAGGTTTTTGTAGACCGCGCCGCCAGCGCTATGGTTGATTTTGTTTGCGGAGCCAATGAAACCGACCAACATTTTGTGGGTGTTAATTTTGGCAAAGATTTTCCCGAACCCGAAGTGGTGGATTTGAAAAATGTAGAAGAAGGCGACCCATCGCCCGATGGCAAAGGCACGCTTAAAATTGTGCGCGGCATTGAAGTGGGGCACATTTTCCAGTTGCGCAAAACCTATGCAGAAAAAATTGGCGCGCAATTTTTGGATGAAAACGGCAAAACGCAAACCATGGAAATGGGTTGTTATGGCATTGGTGTTTCACGCGTTTTGGCAGCCGCCATTGAACAACATTTTGATGAAAAAGGCATTTGCTTGCCGCGCGCCATTGCGCCTTTTGAAGTGGTAATTGTGCCGATGAATTATTTTAAAAGTGAAAAGGTTAAAAACACCGCTGATTCACTTTACCAAACCTTAAAAGAAGCAGGGGTGGATGTGTTGTTGGACAACCGCGATGAGCGCGCGGGCGTGTTGTTAGCCGATATGGAACTCATTGGCATTCCTATAAGAATTGTGGTAGGCGAGCGTTCCTTAAAAAACAATCAAGTAGAATGCCAAGTGCGCCGTGAAAAAGAAGCCAAATTGTTGAATATCAACGAAGTTTTGACTTTTTTGAAAGAGAGTTTGGGATGAAAAAAACATTTTTTTGTTTTTTTTGCTGTTGGCAAGCCTTGGTTTTTGCAGGCGAGCAACAATACGAACCATTATCAGCCAGCGTTCAAGCGGCATTGCACGATGCCGTATCCGATTCGCGCCCGATGATTTCTTCTTTTAAAAGTCCGTTGGAAGCAGCCAACTGGTTGGCGGATATGTCGGCGCGGCTATCGCGGCGCATTCCTGAGCGCGACTACCGCTTGGATTTGTTGCGCAGTGTGCATTATGAAGCCACCCGTGCCGGGCTTGACCCGCAAATGGTGTTGGGTTTAATTGAAGTGGAATCGGCGTTTCGCAAATATGCGGTGTCTAGCGCTGGGGCGCGCGGTTATATGCAAGTGATGCCGTTTTGGTTAAAAGTTTTGTCGCGCCCCAACGACAATTTGTTTGATATGCGCACCAATTTGCGTTACGGCTGCACCATTTTGCGCCATTATATTGATATAGAAAAGGGTGATTTATTCCGCGCACTTGGGCGCTACAACGGCTCTTTGGGCAGGGCAGAATATCCTAATTTGGTCAAAAACGCGTGGAACAAATGGCTTTATACAAGCGAAACGTTAATAGCAGAGCCCGACACTGCGCCCACACCGATTACAACTGAACCATCGCCTTTGCCAACTGCGCCAATCACGCAAACTACGCCACAAGTGGCTGAAAATGTTTATGTTTATCCCACAACGATTATCAACCAAATTGAAGAACAACGTGTGATTGTGGTGCCGAACCATCATCATCGCCATCGCCCGCCGCCGCCGCAGTTGCCGCCAGCGCCGCAAACCTTAAAAGAGCGCAATGCCCAACGCGTGCAGGAAATTCAACAAAAAGCAAGGAATGCAAGCGGTTTGAACCCAAGCAACAATCCGCGTTTTTTGAATCAAAACCAACAAACACCAAACCGCGCCGCGCCGCCACCGCCGCAACATCGCCGCACGCTACCACCACCGCCGCCGCAACATCGCGGTTATTACGCGCCATTTTGATGAAAAAAAGTTATCCACAAAATCTGTGGATAAGTCTGTGGATAAGCTCATAAATTGCGCAAAAAATCCTTAAAAATCAAAGGGAAAAAGTCGCTTGCCTAAAAAGCGGGCAGGTTTTTAACGCTTTGATTTTAAACGTGTTTTTTATTTTAAAAAGCGCTTGACATTTTTAAAAAGTCTTTGTTTTTTTCGCCATTTGGCGTTGTGGATAAGTTTTGAAAAAAAATAGCGGTTGACCGTGGATTTTTGCGATTTTCCACGGTCAACCGATTATTTTTTTGAATAAAAGGAGATTGGTAATTCGATATAAGCGGCGGGGTTATACAAATTTCCGCGGATTTTGTAAGCGCCGTCCGCCTGCCACCAATCGTCATCGTGGCCAATCAAGGTTGTGTTCGGGCGCAGGGTGATAATTTCGCGGTTGTTGGGATAATTTTTTAAAATATTCGGTGCAACATTTGGGCAAGCATTTTTTAAATTTTCACAAAAAATTGTGGCAATATCAAAATTTGCCATCAAGCGCGAATCGGTTTTCAATTCGCCCCGCGCATTAAAATCTTTAAATAAAAACACAATATCTTGCCCAAAAAATAATGGTTTCATTCTTGGCATGGTTTTAACGCTGTCGGTGCCGGCATGGTCGCTGACAATTAAAATTTGTGTGTTGTCATAAACACCTAATTTTTTTAAATGTTCCAAATAATCATTTAATAAAAACAAAGCGCAGGCTTCGCTATCAAAATGCTGTGTTTTAAAATGGTCTGAAAATAAATCTAAAAAAAAGTCCCCCGCGCCATTGCCAATATTTTCAGGTGGTTCAAAAAGTTCTGGTTTTTTCCACACCGTTCCTGTTTTTAAAAAATTACATTGTCCACCTTCGGCTGAAATACCAAAAGGCGAATGTGTAATTAAAGAATGTATATATTTAAAAGTTGGTTTTGTGGATTGATTATTACCGATTTTTGTAAAAGCATAAAATGGGGCAATATTATCTATCACTTTATTTTCATCAATTTCGTGTTTTTTAAAAAACCATTGACCATTATTGTAAATACCGTAACGAATATTACCATCTGGGGCGAATTTAAACAAAGAAAAACTCAAAAATCTAGCAATATCAAAAATATAAGAATTTTTAAATGTTGTTTGTGCTTTTTCTTTTAAAAAATAATCGCGCAAAACGCGCGTGTCTTCTAATAAAAATATTTCTGGGTTTTGCATCAATTTTTGTTTTTGATTGATTTCAACGCCAATAATTAAACCCACATTGTAGTTTTCTTTGGCAAAAGCATCGCTGACATTATAAAAGGCATCAAGTGCCGCTTGGTCATGGTTGGCGCGGCGCAAATTTTGCTGATGAATGGTGTAATATTCCCCGCTGATGATGGACGGCACCACATAACGCGTCCCAGTGGAAGAAGAAATGGCATTGTCAAATAAGGTAAAACCATCGAGTTGCGTTTTTAATTTTGGAAAATATTCTAATAAATAAGGCATGTGTGAGCCGGTAAAAGCATCCAAAATCATTACCACAATATTTTTATCATTTTTAGAATAAGAAAATAATTCTTTTTCATAGGGAGAGAAAATATTTTGTTCGGCATAATTTGTTGAAAATTCTTTTTCTGTTGTTATACGCGCGGAAATAATATGAAAAGCGTTGAATAAAGAAACCACGGAAATGGTTATAAACATAATTTGAAAAATGCGTTTTAAATAAAAAAAACAATAATAAGAAAATACTGCCGAAAAAATAATGCTTAAAGCACAAACGCCATCTTGCCAAAAACGCGATTCTGGCGTGGAATAAATTGGCAGTTGAAAAACAAAGCGATCCATATTGCCATAGTCGCCAGTTAAAATAAAACTATTTAAAATACCGATGATTAAAAGAACGCTTAAAATAAAAGAAAGAATCCATTGCGTTTTTTTGTTTTTTATAAAACTAATTAAATAAATCAATAAAAAACTAATGGTTAAAAATGTGCCGAATAAAGCAAAAAGCGTGGGCAGAGTAAAACTTGGATGAAATTGCCGGATATCGCTTTGATACAAATTAAGAGGCGTGAAAATGCAAATTAAAAAGGTTATGTTTAAAATATTCCAAAGAATAATATTGTTGAAGTTTTTATTATTTTGCGCAATTTTATAACCCGTTAAAATCAAAAAATATAAAAAAACAATGCCGCTTAAAATTAAAGCACATAATCCCACATTTTTTAAAATTTGTGGATTATTATAATGTTGCGTAATTGCCCAAAAAAATAGCACCACGCCCAAAATACCCAACGCACAAATGGTGAAACGTGCGATTTTAAAAATGCGGTGAAAATTTTTTGGCGGTTTTTCAACTTTTTCAACTTTGGGCAAATCGCTTTTGTTGATTTTGATTTTTGTTTTTAAAAGCGTGCGGCAAAGGGAAAATGCCATATTGGTTGTCCAATAAAGCACGAGCGCATGCGGCATTTCATAGAGCAAAATTAAAAACAAAAGGGCGATGATGGAACCTTGTAAGCGGGCAGACGTTTCTTTGCTGGATAAAAAAACGTTCAAAAGCGTGATTGCCGTCATTAAAATCGGCAACACGTGGATTTTTAAAGCTGAATCTATTGCCGAAATGCTTGCAAAGTTGGCGTTTGGTAAAGCATTGCCGTTTTGAATTACAAAATAAACGCCCAAAAAAAAACGGCACTTGAATGGCTAATCCACCCAAAGATGAAAGTGCAAAAATCGGGTGGTAGTGGTTTTGGCGGTAGAGTGTTTGGGTGAAAGCAAAAACTTTGGCTTTGGAATAGACGGTTTTCCAACGATTGATGCGTTCATCAAATTTTGCTTGGCGTGCGCATTGAATTGCCGCTTTTTTATCTGAGCATTTAAAGAGTTTGAGCAAAAACAAATTGATGAACAAACTCAACAGAATCACGCTCAAAGCGCTGTTTTTTGTTGTGGCAAAAATGCCGCTAAGCGCAAAGGCAAGCAACTGTTCTAATGGAAAAATGAAAACAAAATAGAAAAAATCCAACATGGCACAACTTCAATATTAAAAAAAGCAAAGAGTTTAAAAAAATCCACGGTAAACCTTTTATTTTTTTCAAAAAAAATTGCCGTTTACCGTGGAAAACCGCTATTTTTGCGCATATTTGCCGAGCGTGGCGTATTCGTGGCTAACGTCTTTGTAATTGTTTGGGTTGGTAAGGTCATTGCCGCTAATTTCGTAAGCGCGAAAAATGCCCCATAAATCATCTTCATGTCCAAAATATGAATCGCCCGGGCGCGCGTGGATGATGGTGCGATTTTCAGGGTAATTTTCCAAAATGTTGGGTTGAACTTTTGAACAACCATTTTTTAAATTCGCGCAAAAAATTGTTGCCGCATCAAAATTAGCCACCAAATGTTGGTCGTTTTTGAGTTCGCCCCGCGCGTTAAAATCTTTTAACAGAAAGAGAATGTCGTGCCCAAAGTCGCGCGATTCAAGGCGCGGCAGGTTGTGGGCAGAATCCACGCCCGCGTGGTCGCTCAAAATGATAATTTGCGTATTGTCGTAAATCCCTTCTTTTTTCAACCACGAGATGTAATCGTTCAACAAAAAGAGTGCGCAAGCCTCGGTATCAAAATGCTGATAAGTGCCGTGCCGCGTTGGTTTTTTAACATCGGGCGTGTTGGGCGCAATAAAGATATCGGGGTTTTTAATCACGCTTTCTTCGTTCAAATATTGGCATTGCCCGCCGCCAGCATAAGTGGCATAAGGCATGTGGGAAATCATTGAATGAATAAATTTGAAAGTTGGTTTTTTGGAATGGCTATTGCCAATGTGCGTGAAAGCGAACCAATCGGCAATGGAATCCACCACAGAATTGCGGTCAATGGAAAGCATATTGGTTAGCCATGCGCCATCGTTATAAATATAAAAACGCAATACATCGGGCATAAATTTGAATACGCCAAAACTCAAAAAACGCGCAATATCAAAGGCGTAGCTGTTTTTAAAAACAAGCTCGCCCCGTTCTTTTAAGGCGGTTGCGTCATAAGTGCCTTGTGCCATTTCTTTTAAAATTTTCTCGGCATTTTGTTTTAAGAAAAAAGCACGCAAATCGCGCATATCGTCCAACCAAAAAACGCCACGTTCTTGTTGCAATGCGGCACTTGCCACGCTTGGCGGGCTGATAAAACCCACTTCAAACCCTGATTGGCTAAAAGCCGTGGCGGTGTTGTAATAAGCCTGCGTTTCGCTTTGCGCGCGATTATCGCGCCGAGCATTTTGGTTGATGATGTTGTAATAATCGCCGCCGATTATAGAGGGCAAGCTATAAATTGTGCCGTTTGAACCAGAAACAGCGTTTTCAAACCAAATAAAGCCATCCAACTGCGTTTTGAGTTGTGGAAAATAGTCCAACAAATAAGGCATATGCGAGCCGGTAAACATGTCCAACACCGCAACAACAATGTTTTTTTCGGTTTTGGAATAGGAAAAAAGTTCGTTTTCGTAAGGTTTGCTAGCGCTATTCGCTGTGGTATTTTGGGCAATATTTTCTTGAAAGTTTTTTTCATTGGATGCGCGCGCATTCAAAATGCTCGACATATTCAAAAACGCCACGACTACCATTGTGAAGAATGTGATTTTCCATAAGGTTTTAAGGCGATAAAACGAAAAATAAACAAAAATCATCGCCGCCAAAATCAAAAGAAGGGCAGAAGCTTTTTGTTCAAAACGCCGAAATGGGTAAGGAATGATGGCGCTTTGCAACTGAAAAACAAAGCGATCCATCGCGCCGTAGTCGCCAGTGAAAACAAAACTATCCAAAATGCCAAGACTTAAAAAAACGCTCAATGCAAAGGCAAGAAAGAGCAAGGTTTTTTGCGGTGCAAAAGAAAGCACATAAAGCATTAAAAAACTCAACAGCAAAAAAGCGCCAAACAAAGCGCTCAATGTTAAAGCGGTGAAAGGCGCGTGAAATTGCGTGATGTCGCTTTGATACAAATTAAAAGGCGTGAAAACGCAGATTAAAAAGGCAATGTTGAAAACGGCAAAACGAATGGTTTGCACGAGCGCAACAGAATCCGCCGCAGCATATTTGCGCCACACCAAAAGGTAAAAATAAAGGGCGGCAATGAACATTAAAAATGTGAATAATGCGCCGGCGTTGAGCAAAAAGGCATCGTTTTCTTCAAAAAAATAACTACCAAGATAAAACGCCGCAAAACCCAAAATGCCAAAAAAAACAAAGAGAATGTTGGCGGTTTTAAAAATGCGGGAAAAATCTTTTGGCGATTTTTTTTGAAATGGCTTGGTTTTTGGTGCTTTTTGAATTGTTGGTGTTTTGAATTTATTTAAAAGCGTGCGAATCAATGCAAATGCCATATTCGTTGTCCAATACAAAACCAATGCGTGCGGCATTTCATAGAGCAAAACCAAAAACAAAAGGGCGATGATTAAACCTTG
>CAKQRL010000021.1 GCA_934271525.1 uncultured Rhodocyclaceae bacterium | reverse complement strand
CAAGGCAACACATCTTTTAAAAATTCCGCACCCCACAATTCAAAATATTTGCCTTTAACCGCATTAATGGCGCCTTGGCGTGCTTCATCCGTAAAATCATCTCGCCACAAAACACCAGACAAAACCCACGCTTTATTCAAAATTTTTGGTTGGAAAAATGGAATGCGCAAAGTGTTATTCATTTCTTTTGCTTTAAAAATTATACTTCCATCCTTTAAATGAAAGGCGGACATTTTTACGCTCCTTTTTCTTTAAAACTTTTTCATTTTAACGGCAATTTTCCACGGTAAACGCATTATTTTTTTGAAAATTATAAAATATTAACACACCACGCCTGCCACGATTTTTAATCGTTTTGTTACAGAACAAATATTGACCGATTCGCCATTTTTGGTAAAACCTTGAAAAAAAATTTCAACGAGAACTTTATGTTTTTAGAAAAAATCAAATACTTGCCGCCCGCCGTGTTCTTTTTGGTTTTGGCTATTGGTAGCGCTGCCATCAGTTTTTTAGGAATGGCTTTGCAATCCTTCTACCAACTCAACCCCTGCCCCTACTGTATTTTTCAGCGGGTTTTGTATTTCACAATCGCCGCCATCGCCTTTCTCACCTTTCTTTTGAGCGGTTTTCCAAAAGTGTGGAAAACCCTTGCATTTTTAACAATTTTTATTGCATTGGGCGGCGCCGTTTTGGCGGCATATCAAAGCGTGATGCAGTTTTTTCCGGGCATTTTACCAGAATGTGGATTTTCCGAACCGAACATCATTGAACAATTTGTGGATTTTTTGGGGCTGCGCTGGCCAGAATGGTTTTTGGCAACAGGCTTTTGTTCAAGCATTGAATGGGCAATGTTCGGACTTTCCATGGCCAACTGGTCATTTTTATGCTTTCTTGCGATTGCTCTTTACGTGGCATTTGTTTTATTCAACGCCCAACGCTATTTTTAAAATTTCAAATTTCCCACACCAAACCTTCAAAAAAAATCAACGTTTACCGTGGATTGTTTTAAAATATTACCCTTTTTGACAGGCGAAAAAATGACTCATCTACCCCCCCCCCCGCAAACTAGATTAAAAAATATTTTTTTATTTTCTGTATTTTTTATTTTATTTGTATTTGCATTTTATCAGCCCGCTAGATTAATTCTTATTTCTAATTCTTTCCAAGAAAAATTTTGGGATTTTTGGATTCAAAGCCGAGCAATTGTTTTTTTAATTGTTCTATCATTATTTTTAATTGCCAAACGATTTTCTTTTTCTTTCATACAAAACAAAAACGCACCATTTGTTTTTTATGCAATATTATTAATAACATTTCATTTTTTTATGACGCTTATCGGCGATGATATTGCTTACTCCACGGTTTTATATAATTCCAGCGCTATTGATTGGCTTATTCAACGTTACAACACTTGGAGCAGCCGATTTTTTGTGGATTTTATTATTATCAGTTTTGCAGCACTGCCTTATGTTTTTTGGAAAATATTTAACACTGCGGTGTTTTTATTTATTGCATTCCAAATGAATAAATTATTAAACCCAAAAAACAATGTTATTGCCACATGGCTTTTGGTTTTTTTGATAGCCATTTATCCTTTTTATCAATTAAATTCTGCGGGTTGGATTGCTACTATGTGCAGTTATGCCTTGCCTCTGGCAGGCTTAATCGGTGTTTTTGTTTTTTTAGAAAATATTTATCACAAAAAAACCATCAGCACTTTGAATTATATTATTTTTGCATTTTCTTTTCTTTGTGCCACATCGCAAGAACAAAGTGCGCTAGTACTTTTGGTTTTTCTTGTTTTATTTTTATGCTTTTGTAATAAAAACAGAAAATTGATTTTTGTTTTATTGCTTTTAAATATTTTTCTTTTGGGCGTAATTCTTTTGGCACCAGGCAATTGGATTCGCCTGCAAAGCGAAACCCAAGGCTGGTTCCCAGCATTTGCCGACTTTAATATTTTTCAAAAAATCAGCATCGGAATTTTTGCCACAGCCAATGTATTTTTAAAAGACCGATTTTTGCTTTTAATTTTGAGTTTTGCGCTTTTTGTTTTAAGTTTTCAAAATTACAAAAAGACGCATATTAGATTTTTGGCTATTATTCAATTATTCATTGCCATTGTATTGTGCTCATTATTTTTAAACAGCATACTTAAAGTTTTTGGCATTCAAATTGAAATATTGAATGTTTTAAATCAATTTATACAACAGGATAATATTAAAAGAGATTATATCATCCCCGATTTGTCTTTTTCATTTGTTGCTTATTTAAGCACGGTGATTACGTGGTATTTAATCATTTTTTATTTGATATTGAAAAATTCAAAAAATAATTATTTATTGCTTTTTGTTTTTGTTATGGGTTTATTTTCAAAAGCCATTATGGGATTTTCACCCACAGTTTTTGCATCATCAGATCGCACGGCAATTTTTGCTTATTTTGCTTTAATTGCTGTGGATTTTTATTTTTTAAAAATCGTATTTGAACGAGCATCCTTGCCAACACAATGCAACATTATTTTTGGTTTATTATTACTTGCCTTCATCAATGTTGTCCGAACAGTTTTGATTATTTTGATGAACCAAGAAAATATTCAAAGCGCCGATATTGGCTTATTTTTTCAAAGCCTGCATTTTCATAAATTGGATATTATTTGGGGAGGAATATTTTTAATCGGTATTTTCTCTACCTTCTGTCTGCGCCCTTATTTCAAAAAAATAAAATGTTCACCGTGGAAAATTACATAATATTCGGTGCGGAGTCTTCGTCTTCTTTGGTGGTGTTGCTTTGGCGGCGGGTTTCAAGTTCTTGAAGATAAGATTCATCTACGTCCCCTGTAACATAATGGCCGTCAAAGCAAGAAGCATCAAATTCAGTTAAATCCGAGCGAATTTCAGTAATTGCATTTTTCATCGCTTCAATATCTTGATAAATCAAAGCATCCGCGCCAATTTCAGCGGCAATTTCCGCATCCGTTTTGCCAGTGGCAATCAGTTCTAATCGGGTTGGCATATCAATGCCATAAACATTGGGAAAACGCACGGGCGGTGCAGCCGATGCAAAATAAACTTTTAACGCACCCGCGGCGCGCGCCATTTCCACAATCTCACGGCTAGTGGTGCCGCGCACGATAGAATCATCCACCAAAAGCACGCGTTTGCCTTTGAATTCTTGCGCGCAAGTGTTAAGTTTTTGGCGCACAGATTTTTTTCTGACCGTTTGCCCGGGCATAATAAAAGTTCTGCCCACATAACGATTTTTCACAAAACCTTCCCGAAACGGCACGCCCAACACAGCGGCAAGTTGCATGGCAGACGGGCGAGATGAATCAGGAATTGGAATTACCACGTCAATTTCTTCAATAGGCACGGTTTTTTTCACTTTTTGTGCCAATGCCGCGCCCATATTCAAACGCGCTTCATAAACGGAAACGCCGTCAATCACGGTATCTGGCCGTGCCAGATAAACGTATTCAAAAATGCAAGGCGACAAACTCGGCGATTGCGCGCATTGTTGGCTAAATAGCTCGCGCTCTTTGTTGATGAATATGGCTTCCCCCGGGGCAATATCGCGAATGACTTGGAATCCCAACGTGTCTAATGCCACCGATTCGGAGGCGACCAAATATTCCGTTTTGCCATCCACGCCCTCGGCTTTGCCAAAAATCAACGGGCGAATGCCATCTGGGTCGCGAAAGGCAAGTAAACCTGCGCCTGCAATCATTACAACAACGGCATAAGCACCGCGGCAGCGGCGGTAAACACCAGCTACCGCTTGAAAAATTGATTCCACGTCTAATTCGTAACCGCTCATCGTGTTGCGCAATTCGTGCGCCAAAACGTTTAATAAAACTTCGGAATCGGAATTGGTGTTGATATGCCTGCGATCCAACTGAAACAATTCGTCTTTCAACTGCTGGCTATTCGTCAAATTGCCGTTATGCGCCAACATTAAGCCGAAGGGGGAATTCACATAAAAAGGTTGTGCCTCGGAAAAACTGCACGCAGAACCCGCTGTTGGATAACGCACATGCCCGATGCCCATCGTCCCAGGCAATGAGCGCATATTGCGCGTGCGAAAAACATCGCGCACCAAACCTGAACCTTTATGCAAATGCAATGTTAGGCCGTCTGCCGTAGCGATGCCTGCGGCATCTTGCCCGCGATGCTGCAAAACAAGCAGACCGTCATAGAGCAACTGATTCACCGAACTTGCAGAAACTACCCCCAAAATGCCACACATGCGCTATCCCCCATCGCGTTCAAAATCATCAGCGTTTTCCTTAATGCCCGAAAAATAATCCAACATTTTTTTGTGTTCTTCTGCTTTTTGTTTGATGGATTGCATAATGCTGGGGTCGGCGTTGTCATACACATTCATTGTTTTGCCAACGTAATAATTGAGTTTGCGATACCACGCCATTGGCATGTGTTTCAAAAGTTTATCAACCACGGCGGCAGTCGGGCGCGTGAAATTGGATTGTTTCCACCATTCTTGTTCGGGCAAACTCGTAAAACGCATAATCAAAACGGCGAATACGATAATTGCCGAACCACGCGCAATGCCAAAAACCATCCCCAAAATGTGGTCAAAAGGTCCCAAACCCAATTTTTTTAAAACGGATTTAAAACAAATGCGAACGATGGCAATTAAAAATATCGTGGTGAAAAACACAATCGCCCCGCCTGCCATATTGCGCAGCGGCCCTGCTTCCATGGGCAAGGCGTTGCCCACAGCAATGCCGATTTCAATGGCACCAATAATGCCTAAAACCCAACCGATTAAGCCGAAAAGTTCGCTGATAAAACCACGCCACAAGCCCCAAAGCGTGGAAATGCCTAAAATCAGCAGACAAATAATATCAAAAGTGGTCATTGTGCTTTGATGATTTTGCCATCCACGCCGTTTTTACCCATTTTGGCGTGCGCATCTTCCGCCGCCTTGGCGCTACCAAATGGCCCCGCACGCACGCGAATTTGCTGATTCGGAAGATTTTCCGTGTAATTCGGCACGCCCAAGGAATTCAATTTATTGGTTAAATTTTTAACATTCGCCGTATTTGAAAAAGTGCCCAACGCAATTAAAAAGCGAGCGTCTCCTTTGGCGGCACTACTTCCCGAAGCGTGGCGTGGCGCGGCATCGCGCCCTTCCAAAATAGCAGCGGCGCGCGCAGATTCCAAAGAATTGTTATTGCGTGCCGATTCCTTTTCTGCCGCCGCACGTTGTGCAGCTAAAACTTCGCGGCGCGAAAGCGTTTTGGATTGTTGTTGTTTTGCAGGCGTTGTTTGAATAGGTTGTTGTTTGGGTGTTGCAACAGCAGGCGCAGGAGTTGGTTGGTTTAAATTGACATCGGGAATGTTTGGAAAACCCATTTCCTGCGGCATTTGCGGCACTTGTGGAATGGGCGGATTTTGACTCCACTCTTCTGGCGGAGAGTTACGATTGACCAAATCATCCAAAGCGGGTGTGGCGGATTTGGGCGCGGCGGGAGCTTTTGGGCGCGGTGTTGGCGGCGGAATGCGCACCAACACGTCATCAATTTTGGGGTTGGGATTTTCATCCATCAACATCGGCAATACGATTGCCACCACGGATGCAAACACCACAGCGCCCACCAAGCGCCGCCGCGCACGTTTTTTTAAGAGAATTTCGTCCGAATCGGTTGTCATAAAACGCCTGCCAACGTTTGAAAGGAACCAAAAACTGCGATTTTAGCATTTTTTGGCGATTTCTCTAAAATGGTTTTAAACGCCGTTTTGGGCGATTCAAATAAAAAAATTTCGCCGCCCAAATTTTCCTTTTGAATAATCGCTGCCAAATCGGCGGCTAGCGCGCCGCGCGGCGGTTTTAAATCGCACAAAAACCAAGCGTCAAATTGGTCTTTAAAAAAACGCAAACCGCCCGCAATATCTTTGTCTTTCAACATTCCAAGCAAAGCAAAACGCGGCGCGCGCTCAATATTTTTCCAAGATTTTGCCAAGTTTTCCAAGGCTTGCGGATTGTGCGCCACATCCAAAATCACCAAAGGATTTTGTTGCAGAATTTCAAAACGCCCGCAAAGCGTGGCGTTTTTTAAACCTTGTAAAACAGCAGAATCATTTACCCCAAAAAACTTGGCAACAGCAACGGCAATAGCGGCATTTTGCAAAGGCGTTTTAATTTTTGGAAAATCCGAAAACATCTCAAAATCTTTTCCCCAAAAACGCAAAGAATCGTGATTTTCCACGGTCAACCCAAAATTTTTTTCAAAAATTTGCAAATGCGCCCCGATTTTTTGCGCATATTCCAAAACACTGAAAGGCGGCGATGATTCACCCACAAAAGCAGGCGTTTGTGCGCGGAAAACGTGCGCTTTTTCAAAACCGATTGTTTCAACATCATCACCCAAAAAATTTTGATGGTCTAAGGCAATGCTTGTTAAAACCGAAACGCTGGGTTCATAAATATTTACCGCATCCAAACGCGCGCCTAATCCCATTTCCAAAACCAAAAAATCGGGATGGTAATTTTGAAAGATTTCAAAAGCGGCAAGCGTTACAAATTCAAAATAAGTCAGCGCAACATTGGTGCAGTCGCACGCCATTTTCACCTTTTCAAAAGCCGCGCAAAAATCGGATTCGCTGGCTTTTTTGCCATTGATTTTCACGCGTTCTTTAAAATCGCACAAATGCGGCGAAGTGTAAGCGCCAACCTTAAAACCTGCTGATAAAAAAATCGCCTCCAAAAACGCCACAACCGAGCCTTTGCCGTTTGTGCCAGCCACAAGAATAATTGGGCAAAACTCCTTTTGATTCAACAGCTTTTTAATAATCGCCACACGCTCCAAGCCAAGCTCAATGCCCGCTTCACCTTTGGGATGCAAACTTTCCAAAAAAGCCAACCATTCGTTTAATGTTTTCATTTTTCAAAAAAATATTGGGTTTACCGTGGATTATTTTCTAATAATTTTAAAAAATCATCTTCGTTTAAAACTTTTATATGCAATTCTTCCGCTTTTTTGAGTTTGGAGCCTGCTTTTTCTCCTGCAATTAAATAATCGGTGTTTTTGGAAATGGCAGATAAAATTTTACCGCCGTTGTTTTTAATCAACTCTTTAAAATAATCCCGTGGTTTGGATAATGAGCCAGTTAAAACAAAGGATTTTCCATTTAAAACACCGCTATTATTTTTTGCGACTTCATTTTTAAATGTAAAGCCATAAGAAAATAATTCATCAATCCAACGGTTATTTTCTTTATTTTCAAAAAAATCCACAATGCTTTGCGCCACAATTTCGCCGATATCTTCTATTTCCAACAAAGCATCAATGCTTGCGTTTTTAATGTTTTGAAAAGTTTTAAAATGTTCTGCCAAATCAGTGGCGGTTTTTTCGCCCACGTTTTTAATGCCCAAAGCAAAAATAAACCGCGATAAAGTGGTGTTTTTGCTTTTTTCAATTTCAGCAATTATTTTACTTGCCGATTTTTGCCCCATGCGATCCAAACTTGCTAATTCATCAACCGTTAACGAATATAAATCCGCCGGCGTTTTTAGGCGATTTAAATCAACCAAACGGTTGATGAGTTTGTTGCCCAAACCTTCAATATTCAACGCATCGCGCGCAACAAAATACGCCAAATGCGCTTTTATTTTGGCTGGACATTTTGGATTAGCACAATAAAAAAACACTTCTTTGGCAAAAACTTCGCCGCCGCAAGCAGGACATTGATTAGGCATTACAAAAAGTGGCAAATCGCCCACACGTTTTTCCGCACAAACCCGCACCACTTCAGGTATCACATCGCCTGCGCGCCGCACAAAAACAAAGTCGCCGATTCTAACGTCCTTTTTGGCGATTTCCTGCGCGTTGTGCAGCGTTGCATTGGTAATGGTAACGCCGCCAACACCAACAGGTTCCAAACGCGCCACCGGCGTTAAAACACCCGAGCGCCCGACCTGCACATCAATTGCCAAAACGCGCGTGAGCGCTTCTTCGGCTGGGAATTTGTGCGCCATTGCAAAACGCGGCGCGCGGGTAACAAAACCAAGCGCTTCTTGCGCCGATAAGCGATTGACTTTGTAGACAATGCCGTCAATATCAAAATCCAAATGCGCGCGTTCATTTTGCATTTCTTCAAAAATTGCCGCCAAGGCGGCGGCATTTTTGGCGAAAAAAACGTGCTTTTCTACCTGAAAACCCCATTTTTTAAAATTTTCTAACCATTGACCGTGCGTTAGAGGAGAATCAAAATTTTCCACGCGCCCAATGCCATAAGCAAAAAATGAGAGTTTGCGCTGTGCGGTGATTTTGGAATCCAACTGCCGAAGACTGCCCGCTGCGGCATTTCTTGGATTGGCAAAAGGTTTTTCGCCCAAAAATTCTTGGCGAGCGTTTAGAGCCAAAAAATCTTTTTTCATCATCAACACTTCACCGCGAATTTCAATCAAAGTGGGCGGGTTTTGTGTTAAAAGTTTCAAAGGAATGCTGGCAATGGTTTTTAAATTCGCCGTAACGTTTTCGCCCGTTTGGCCGTCTCCGCGAGTTGCACCCATTTTTAAAATGCCGTTTTCATAAAGCAAATTCACCGCCAAACCGTCAAATTTTGGCTCAGCCACAAATTCCAATTTTTCCAATTCGTCTTTTGGCAAATTCTCCCGCACGCGTTTTTCAAAAGCAAAAAGTTCATCCGTGGTAAAAATGTTGGCAAGAGAACGCATGGCTTCCAAATGCCTTGCGGGTTCAAAATTTTTAAGAATGGTCGTGCCAACGCGTTGCGTGGGCGAATCAATTGTTAAAAACTGCGGATTTTCTTTTTCCAAAACGCTTAATTCTTGAAAGAGTTTGTCGTATTGCGCATCCGTCACAATGGGCGAATCGTCCAAATAATACGCGCGGTTGTAATGTTCAATCAGCGTTTTTAATTCGGCAATGCGAGCTTCAATATTCATAAAAATCCACGGTCAACCCAACAATTTTTTTAAATTTTAAAGCATTTAAAGCGCCTTGACGTTACAACTTTCTGCATATAAAATGCCGAGTTTTATGACGCGGGGTGGAGCAGTTGGCAGCTCGTCGGGCTCATAACCCGAAGGTCGCAGGTTCAAGTCCTGCCCCCGCAACCAACGCAATGTTAAAAAAACTTTCCCTTGCGCTTTTGGGCGCTTTTTTATTCTTTAACCTTGCCCACGCCGAATTGCCCGATGGCGTTGCGCAGGCACTTAAAAAAATAAAAATCCCTTCTGATTCAGTTGCCATTCTCGTGCAGAGTATGGATTCCAACGCACCGCCCTTATTTTCACACAATGCGGACAAAGCGATGAATCCCGCATCGGTGATGAAACTTGTAACAACCTACGCGGCGGTTAAAAAATTAAGCCCGCATTTCACGTGGAAAACAAATTTTTGGGTTGATGCAATGCCTGATGAAGCGGGCTTGGTGCGCGGCAATTTATACATTCAAGGCGGTGGCGACCCCTTTTTGACTCACAGCATTTTGGAAAACGTTTTTCACCATTTGGCGCGCCAAGGCATTTTTGGCATTTTGGGCGATGTGGTTTTAGACCGTTCGGCATTTCGGCTGCCGCCATTAAACCCCAACGCTTTTGATGGCGCGGGAATGCGCCCTTACAACACGCCGCCCAACGCACTGCTTTTGGATTTTCAAACCATTGTTTTGGAATTTTCCGTTGTAAACGGTATGTTAAACGTTTCGCCCATTACGCCTTTGCGCGATTTAACCCTTGATTTTTCAAAAGTCAAAATCGTCAAAGGTAAATGCGGCAACTCTTGGGACAATTTTTTGCGGTTTAAAACCAACGGCAAAACGCTCACAATTACCGGCAAAATGCCCGCCTGTGAAGCCGAACCTCTTTACATTATGCCTTTTGATGCCACAACCCACGCGCAAATGTTATTACCTGCCGTGATGGATGAAACAGGCATACAATTAAGCGGCACGGTGCGCGAAGGCAAAACGCCTGAAAATGCCACGCTTTTGTGGCAGCACGAATCCGAGCCGCTCGCGCTTGCTTTAAAATCGGTCAACAAATTCAGCAACAACGTGATGGCGCGGCATTTGTTTTTGAGTTTGTCGTTAAATGGTGCGCCTGCCACACTACAAAATTCCCGCGCGGTTTTAGAAAATGTGTTGGCAGAAAACGGCTTGTTTTTTTCGGAATTGGTGGTGGATAACGGCGCGGGTTTGTCGCGCCGCGCACGCATTTCGGCTAATCATTTGAATGCTTTGCTACTGGCAATTTGGCGCGACCCGATGATGCCAGAAATGTTATCAACCTTGCCGATTGTTGGCATAGACGGCACGCTCAAAAAACGCTACAAAGACTTGGCACTGACTGGCCGCGCGCATTTTAAAACGGGCAGTTTGAATGAAGCAAAGGCGCTCGCAGGCATTATTCACGGCAAAAACGGTCAACGCTACACGGCGATTATTCTCATCAACCACGCCAAAGCCTACACCGCCCAACCCGCCATTGATGCGTTTTTAGAATGGCTGTCAAATAGTGGGTTTTAAAGTTTGAATTTTGATTTTTGATTTTAAAAATCCACGGTAAACCAATAATTTTTTCAAAAAAATATGCGGTTTACCGTGGAAAAAAGCGTGTGTTTTTATTTCACAATCTTTGAAATTGTGCGAAAAGATGGGTGTGTGGCAGCGCGGGTGAGTTCAAACAATAACGATTCAGAAGTGCCAAGCAAAATGCCTTCTGCGGCAAAACGTTTTAAAGCAATTTTTTTATCCGCCAAGTTCCGCGATGAGATGCAATCCACCAAAACCATCACATTAAAACCTTTGGCAACCAAATCAATTGCCGTTTGCTGCACGCACACGTGCGATTCTACGCCCGTTAAAATCACATTGTTGCGCCCGCTTTTTTGAAGCGCTGCCAAAATTGCCGCATCATCCACAGCGGAAAAGGCTTTTTTGGCAAAGACTTGCGCGCCCATCAACAACGGCGCAATTTCAGAAACAGTGGCACCCAAACCTTCGGGGTATTGTTCGGTTGCAATAATCGGCAATTCCAAGGCATTTAAGCCTTCCAAGAGTTTTTGGTTGCGTAAAATAAGCGACTCTTTTTCCGCCATTGCGGGGATGAGTTTGGATTGCAAGTCAATCAAAAGCAATAGAGAATCGTTCAACAAAAAACGCATTTTTTCCTCCTTTTTTGAAAGTTGCATTATGAACCTTCGCTTGGACAAATGGTTATGGGCGGCGCGTTTTTTTAAAACACGCTCTCTCGCTAGTGAAGCCGTTGCCGTGCATCGCGTTTTGGTCAATGATAAAGAAATAAAACCCGCTTATATGCTTAAAATCGGCGATTTTATTCAAATCAAACAAAAAGAATGGACAATAACCGTTGAAGTGTTGGCATTACTGGACAAACGCGGCCCTGCCAAAATCGCCCAAACGCTTTATAACGAAACGGCAGAAAGTGTAGAAAATTGCTTAAAAATCAAAGAATTACAAAAATTTCAAAAAGAACCTGCGGCAGGTTTTCACGGCAGACCTGAAAAAAAAGACCGAAGACAATGGGAAAAGTTAATGCAACAATTAAAAACTTAAAATCCACGGTAAACAAAAAAATTTTAAAAAAATTTTTTGTTTACCGTGGAAAATTTTAAAACCTGCGCTATTTATTTAAAATAAAAACCACGGTCAAAAAAAATATTTTTTTTAAAACACTGCAAAAAAAATATTTACCGATTATTTAAAAGTTGCGCCAAAGAAGTTTTTGGTCCCGGTGGGTGGTTTTTAAAATATTTTTCAATTCCGTTTAATAAGGCTTTGGCAATTTGTTTTTGAAAAGCGCTTGTTTTTAAGCGTTTTTCTTCTCGTGGGTTTGAAATAAATGCCGTTTCCACCAAAACCGAAGGAATATCTGGCGCTTTTAAAACCGCAAAACCCGCACGTTCTACCGATTTTTTATGCAAGGTATTGACGTTTTTTATTTCAGTTAATAAATATTTGCCCAATTTTAAACTATGATTTTGCGTTGCCGTTTGCGATAAATCTAATAAAGTGCGCGCCAAAAATTTATCTTGAATACCGCCATTATTATTGATACCGCCCATTAAATCAGAGGCATTTTCATTTTGCGCCAAAATATTTGCCATGGTGCTTGATGCCCCTTTTTCAGACAAAACAAAAACGGAAGAACCGCGCACACTCGGTTTTTTCCAAGCGTCCGCGTGAATGGAAACAAACAAATCCGCATTGATGCGCCGCGCTTTTTCAACGCGTTTGCCCAAACTCACAAAAAAATCCGCATCGCGCGTTAAAACGGCACGCATATTTTTTTGCGCATCAATTTCTTTTTTCAATGCGCGCGCAATTTGTAGGGTGATTTTTTTCTCATAAGTGCCAGCTCTACCGATGGCGCCCGGGTCTTCTCCGCCGTGCCCGGGGTCCAAAACCACGGTAATTGTGCGTTTTTCAGGCGATTGTTGTGGCTTTTTTGAAATTTTTTGATCGTTTACCGTGGATTTTTCTGCGGGTTTGCTTGGCGCAAAGTCATCGCCTAACAAGGCAAGTAGCGGATCGGTTTTGGGGTATAAATCCAAAACCAAGCGGTGTTGGTATTTGCCAAAGGGTTCCAAGGTGAAAATCTGCGGCAACACAGGCGCTTTTAATTCTATGACAAGCCGCACCACGTTGGGCGTGAATTGCCCTGCGCGCAATTTTTGAATATAAGGGTCGGAGACGCTGATTTTTTCAGGCAATGATTTTAAAAGCGAATTAAAGCGCACGCCTTCAATATCCACAACCAAACGTTTTGGCGAATCCAAGGTGAAATGCGTGAATTTCAACGGCGTGTCGTGTTCCAAAGTAACGCGCGTGTAATCTTGCGCTGGCCACACGCGCACAGCAACAATCGCCGCTTTTGCGCTGGCGTTTGAGACGGCAGCAGCCGCAGTTCTGGCAATGGGTGTTACTGAAAATAAAAACGCAGCGGCAGATTTTAAAAAAAAGCGCCGTTCTTTTAAAACGTTTTTTGAATGTTCGGCAGCATTTTTTTTAAACATTTTTCACCCGCTTTTGAATCAGCGACCATATTAAAACCGCGCATTTCTTCATTATTTTCTGCAAATAAATGTATGCGCAAATCCGCCAACGGCACAAAAGGTGCGGCGTTTTGCGACCATTCCACAAGGCAAATGCGGTCTTTTTGCTTGTCATTAAAATACTCAATTAACCCCGCTTCTTCAAATTCTTCGGGAGAAAGAAAACGATAAAAATCAAAATGATACAAGTATAATCTAGAAACATTATAAACTTCAACAATGCTGTAAGAAGGGCTTTTAATATTGCCGTGAAAACCCAAATTTTGAATAATTGCGCGCGCCAAGGTGGTTTTGCCCGCGCCCAAATCGCCTTCTAAATAAATAATCAAAGGCGTTTGAATATTTTCGGCAATAATTTTACCCAAAAGATTGGTATCTTTCAGATTTTTTAAAAGAAAATGTGGCATTTTTTAATCCAAAAACTAACGGATTTTGCTTTAAAAGCAGGATTTTCGCATGCGATTTGCCTAAAAATCTATTTAAGCGAAGAAGACAAAAAAGAATTTTTAGAAAACCTTATTCAAAACGGCAATGTGTTGGATTATATGAAAAAACACCAAGATATTCGTTTAAATCCGCAACTTTTATTAGAAAACGCACAATCCGTTTTGATGGTGGCCATGCCTTATGCGGAAAATCCCATCAAAGAATCGCCGATTTCCATCCACGCGCACGGCAGGGATTACCACAAAATTATCCGAAAACGTTTGCAAAAAGTGGTTGATAATTTTAAGGATTTTTTAAAGGCAGAATCGCTAAAAACCGCTTCAATCGCCCAAGTTGCTGACATGGCAAGATTTCGCGTTTTTTGCGACAGCGCCCCGGTTTTGGAAAAAGTTTATGCCGCAAAAAGTGCCATCGGTTGGCGCGGCAAAAATTCCTTAATCATCAACCGCCAAGGTTCGTTTTTCTTTTTGGGCGGGGTTTTAACAAATTTGCCATTGGCGTCGCCACAAAATGCCGCACACCAAAACCACTGCGGCACGTGTCAAAAATGCGTGGATTTTTGCCCCACCGCCGCCATTTTAGAAAACGGCAAAATTGAAGCAAAACGCTGCATTGCCTTTTGGTTGAACGAACACAAAGGCGCCATTCCTTTTGAATTATGCGAACAATTTGGCGTGCGCATTTATGGTTGCGATGCCTGCCAAATGGTTTGCCCGTGGAATCGTTTTGCCAAAATTACCGATGATGATATCGCCCGTGATTTTGCACCGCGTGAATTTTTTAACCCGCCAAATTTAAAAACATTGTTTTTATGGACAAAAGACGAGTTTTTAAAAAATTTAGAAGGCTCAACCATCCGCCGCATTGGTTATGAATCGTGGCAGCGCAATGTTTCTATTGCCATCGCCAATGCGGTTCATTTAAAACAATTTCAAAAAGAAACAGCCCAAAATTTAATTTTAGAAAAATTAAATATTCAAACCAATCTCCCGGAATATTTAAAAAAACATTTTGAATGGGCATTAAAAAGAATTGAAAATGCAGAAAAATAATTGTACATGGTAAACAAAGATTTTTTTTAAAGTTAGCTTTTGTGCTAATGAAATCAATATGGTCGGCAAAAAAATCGTTATTTTGCACACTGTGATTAAAAAATCATCCAAAATTCCACAAAAGGATTTGGATTTGGCAATAAAACACTCAAAGGCATTGAAATGAAAAGCTACCAGAAATTTAAAAAAGAAGCGCTCGCTGACCATGAAGTCAAAGCGGCTTATGAAAGTTTGTGCGATGAGTTTGAATTGCATGCCAAACTCATTGAATTGCGAAAATCTGCCAATTTTACCCAAGAAGAATTGGCGCAAAAAATGCACACCACCAAAAGTGCGATTGCAAGATTAGAAAGTTTAAAATCCAACCCAACCCTTGCCACTTTAAAATCTTATGCCAATGCTTTTGGCAAACGATTAAAAATTGAATTTTTATAAAATTCCACGGTAAACAAAATATTTTTTTCAAATTTTTTTAATGTTTACCGTGGATTTTTGGAAAATAAAAATTCAATGCGATAAAACCGATTCCAATCTTGGGCGGTTGGTGATTTTGATGTGTTTTTGTTGCACGGCAATTAAGCCTTCGTCTTGAAAACGTGAAAATACGCGGGAAACGGTTTCAAGTTTTAATCCCAAGAAACTGCCGATTTCTTCTCTTGTCATGCGCAAATGAAATTCGCTAGACGAAAAGCCGCGTGCGGAAAAGCGTTTGCTCAAATTGATTAAAAAAGCCGCCAAGCGTTCTTCGGCGCGCATTGTGCCAAGCAAGAGCATCACGTGGTGGTCTTGCACAATTTCGCGGCTCATCACTTGGTGCAAATGGCGTTGCAGGCTATGCACTTCTTTTGAAATGGTTTCAATTCTTGAATAAGGAATAATGCAAACCTCGCTATTTTCAAGCGCCGTGGCGTTGCAGGTGTGGACGTTGGAGCCAACACCATCCAAGCCCAAAATATCGCCTTCCATTTGAAAACCGGTGACCTGCGTTCTGCCGTCTTCAAAAATCACATCGGTTTTAAAAAAACCCGTGCGGATGGCGTAAAAGGCTTCAAATGGTTTGCCCACGCGGTAAAGCGAATCGCCACGTTTGAGGCTCTTTTGGTTGCTGACCAAATGCGTAATGCGTTCCACATCTTCCACGCTTAACCCCAAGGGTTGGCACAATTCATGGAAATTGCAATGTGCGCACGCCGTTTTGAGCGCACGCATGGATAGTGTGGTCGTATTGTGTTGGGGCATTTTGATTTAATATTGATTCAATTTTTTTTAACACTATACAACATTATGAAGGCACTGAATTTTTCTTTTGCGGATTTTGTTTTTGATACCAAACTCATTGAACGCTTTGACATCAATGGTCCGCGCTATACTTCTTATCCCACTGCCGACCGCTTTACAACGGATTTTTCATCCCAAAATGCCGAAGATTTTTTAAAAGAACGCGCCAACAATCCCAAACGCGCTTTGTCGCTTTATTTTCATATTCCTTTTTGCAACACCATTTGTTTTTATTGCGCTTGCAACAAAATTGCCACCAAAAATCACAGTGAAAGCGCCCTTTATTTGGATTATTTGGCAAAAGAATTGGCTTTGCACGACTCTTTTTTAAAATCGGATGAATCGCGTTCGGTTGAACAACTGCATTGGGGCGGCGGCACGCCTACTTTTTTATCCCACAATGAAATGCGCCAATTGATGGCTTTAACCAAAAAACATTTTCAACTGCAAAAAAATGGCGAATATTCTATTGAAGTCGACCCCAGAAAAGTCAGCGTTGAAACAGTGGCGCTGTTGGGCGAATTGGGTTTTAACCGCATGAGCGTTGGCGTGCAAGACTTAAACGACAAAGTGCAACACGCCATTAACCGCGTGCAAAGCGAAGAAGAAACCCAAAACGTTATCAATGCCGCACGACAAAACGGCTTTCAATCGGTATCCATTGATTTGATTTACGGTTTACCCCACCAAACTTTGCAAACATTTGAAGACACCATTGAACGCGTTTTGAAAATGCGCCCCAATCGCTTATCCATTTACAATTACGCGCATTTGCCGCAATTGTTTATGCCGCAACGCCGCATTCATACCGAAGATTTGCCCACGCCCCAAACCAAACTTGCCATTTTGTCTATGAGCATTCAAAAACTCATTCATGCGGGTTATGTTTTTATTGGTATGGATCATTTTGCTTTGCCCGATGACGAACTTGCCACAGCGCAACGCGAAAAACGCTTGCACCGCAATTTTCAAGGTTATTCCACGCACAAAGATTGCGATATGTTGGCATTTGGCACTTCTTCCATCAGCAAAGTGGGCGATTCTTATTTTCAAAACCACAAAACACAAGAAACTTATTACGCGCCACTTGACCACAACCAACTGCCCATTGCGCGCGGCATTGCACTTTATGCCGATGATATTTTGCGCCGCGATTTAATCCAACAATTGATGTGCCATTTTGCGCTTGATTTTAAAGCGGTAGAATCGCAATATTCCATTGATTTTAAAAGCTATTTTGCCAAAGAATTGCGCGCTTTAAGTGAAATGCAATCCGCTGGTTTGTTGGAATTAAACCATTCAGAAATGCGCATTTTGCCCGCCGGGCGTATGCTGGTGCGCGTGGTGGCGATGGTTTTTGACCAATATTTACAACAATCGCGCGCGCGTTATTCCAAAGTCATTTAATTTTCAAAATTTTTTGGGGTTGACCGTGGAATTTTGGGCGATTTTTTTGGCTGGTTTATTGGGCGGTGCGCATTGTTTGGGTATGTGCGGCGGCATTGTAACGATGATGCTAGGCAGCGCCAATGTTTTGTGGCTTTATAACCTTGGGCGCATTGCATCATATATTGCGGTCGGCACAATGCTTGGCGCTTTGGGTGAAGTTGGATTTTTGCTTGTCGATTCATTTTATTTACGCGTGTTTTTTTACGCTTTTGCCGTTTTTTTAATGCTTGCCATGGGGTTTTATTTTTTGGGATTTTCAAAACTTATTCTGCCTTTTGAAAAAATCGGCGGCATTGTTTGGCAAAAAATCTTGCCCAAAACCCAACAATTTTTGCCTGTTTCTAAAAAATCGCACGCCTTTTTTTTGGGCGTTTTATGGGGATTGATGCCCTGCGGGCTTTTGTATTCCGCCTTTGCCGCAGCGCTTGCATCAGCCAACGCTTTGAAAGCCATGGCTTTAATGGCGGCGTTTTCGCTTGGAACATTGCCGAATTTGCTCTTGGCGCCGTTTTTTTTGCAAAAAATTAGCCAAAAATTCCGCCAAAATTTTCAAAAAATCGCCGGCGTTTTGTTGATTTTTTTTGCGATTTTGGGCTTTTACAATTTGCTGAAATTTTTCAAAATTTTTTAATGTTGACCGTGGAAAATCGCCATTTTTTTGCAACTTTTGCAACTTTTGCAACTTTTGCAATTTTCCACGGTCTACCCAATATTTTTTTCAAAAACCATGGAAAATTGCATTGAATTTTTGGTCGGCGGAATGCATTGCACATCTTGCTCGGCGCGCTTAACCAAAGTTTTAAACGCTTTGCCCAATGTGCAAGCGCATGTGAATTTAACCAACAACCGCGCGCGCATTCGCTTTGGCGCGCCAACTTCTGAAAACGATTTAAAAAACGCCATCATCCAAGCGGGCTTTTCCGCTGAAAAAATTGACCCCAAAAACAAACATAGTGAAAAAGAAAAAATTGCCCAAAACCAAAAAAAAGAAAAGCGATTGTTATCCATTGCAATTTTATGCACGCTGCCTTTGGCATTGCCAATGCTTTTGATGCCTTTTGGAATCCACGCGGAATTGCCACGTTTTTGGCAGTTTGTTTTGGCAAGTTTGGTGCAGTTTGGCGTTGGGGCGCGATTTTACCGCGGCGCTGCCGCCGCTTTAAAACACAAAAGCGCCAACATGGACGTTTTGGTCGTTTTGGGCACAACAATGGCGTGGGCGTTTTCAAGCGTGGTTACCTTTTTTAATTTAAAAGCGCACGTTTATTTTGAAGGCGCGGCAATGGTGATTACCCTTATTTTGCTGGGCAAATTTTTAGAATCCCGCGCCAAAGAAAAAACAGGCGATGCGTTGGAATCGCTCATCCAACTGCAACCGCAAATTGCCCGCATTCAAGATGGCAAGGCTTGGCGCGAAATTCCCGCTGAATTATTGCTCGCTGGCGATATTTTCCAAGTGCGCCCGGGCGAAGCCATTGCCGTTGATGGCGTGGTTGTGAAAGGCGAATCGGAAGTAGATGAATCAATGCTCACGGGCGAATCAGTTTTTCAAACCAAAAAAACGAATGACCGCGTTTTTGCTGCCACCATCAACCAAAGCGGCGTTTTGCTTTGCCAAGCGCAAAATGTTGGCAGCGACACACTTTTGTCCAACATCATCGCCCAAGTAGAAGAAGCGCAAAATAGCAAAGCAAAAGTTGAAAATTTAACCGACAAAATCGCCGCCATTTTTGTTCCAGCCGTCTGCGTGATTGCTTTATGCTGCTTTTCTTTTTGGGCGTTTTTTTTGGGCGATTGGGAAAACGCCTTCATCAACAGCGTTTGCGTGTTGGTGATTGCCTGCCCTTGCGCGCTTGGCTTGGCAACGCCTGCCGCTTTGGTTGTTGGCATCGGCAAAGGCGCGCAGTCGGGCATTTTGATTAAAAATGCCCAAGCTTTGGAAAAAGCCGCACATTTGAATTTGTTGGCTATTGACAAAACAGGCACCTTAACAAAGGGCAAACCTTCGGTTGCCGACTTTGCTTTTTTAAAAGAAGAAAACCCCGCGTGGTTGGCAATGGTTGATGCGTTGGAAAATTCTTCCAATCATCCAATTGCCCGCGCCATCGTTGAATTTTTAAAAGCAAAAATCCACGGTGAACCGCCAATTTTTTTGAAAAATATTGAAAATTTGGCGGGATTCGGCATCCAAGCGCAAACCAAAAACCAAACCATTTTTTTGGGCGCACCCAAAAATTTAGACAATCCGATTTTAAAAAAATGGGCAGATGAAGCCAAAACGCTTGTTGTTCTTTATGTGAATGATGAAGCCGTTTTGGCTTTTGCACTTTCTGATTCTTTGCGTGAAAAAACGCCATCCGCTATTTGCAATCTTAAAAAAATGGGCATCAAAACCGTGATGCTCACGGGCGACTTTCCACAAGCGGCTGAAAAAATCGCCCGTCTTTTGGCGATTGATTTTTACGCCCGATTGCTTCCACAAGACAAAGCGAATCTCTTAAAAAACTTTCAAAATCAAGGTTTTGTCACGGCAATGGCGGGCGATGGCATCAACGATTCGGTGGCGCTTTCCACCGCGGATGTGGGCTTTGCGATGGGTTCAGCCGCCCATATTGCCCACCAAGCAGCGGATATCACCTTGATTAAAAACGATTTAAACGCCATCGCCAATGCGGTCTCGCTTTCAAAAGCCACGCTCAAAAAAATAAAACAAAACCTTTTTTTTGCCTTCATTTACAATTTGTTGGCTTTGCCCTTTGCCGCCGCAGGTTTTTTAACGCCGACTGTTGCGGGCTTGGCAATGGCGGCAAGTTCCATTTCCGTTTTGACCAATGCCTTGCGGCTCAAAGCTTGGCGACCTTTTGTGGAGTTTGAAAATGATTAAAAAAGCCGTTTTTCCGGTTGCTGGTTTGGGCACACGATTTTTGCCCGCCACCAAAGCCAGCCCCAAAGAAATGTTGCCGGTGGTGGATAAACCTTTGATTCAATACGCCGTGGAAGAAGCGGTAGAAGCCGGAATCACCGAAATGATTTTCGTCACCGGCCGCTCCAAACGCGCCATTGAAGACCATTTTGACAAAGCCTATGAATTGGAAAACGAATTGATGTTGCGCCAAAAATACAAAATGTTGGATTTTGTGCAACACCTTTTGCCGCGCCACATTCATTGTGTCTACATTCGCCAGCAAGAAGCGCTCGGCTTGGGGCATGCGGTTTTGTGCGCCCAAAGCGTGGTGGGAAAAGATGATTTTGCCGTTTTGCTTGCTGACGATTTGCTCGATTCAAAGCCGGGCGTTTTAAAACAAATGTTGGAGATTTATAAAGCAAAGCCCGCCACAATCTTGGCGGTGCAAGATGTGCCACGGGCAGACACGAATCAATACGGCATTGCAGAAACGGAAAAAATCGCAAGCGATCATCTTAAAAATACCGAAAATGGCAGAAATCTTGGCGATTCTAAAAGCGCCGCAACTCTTGGAAATAAAGGAACAACGGGGAATTTAGAAAACGTAGAACGTGTGATTGGTTTGGTTGAAAAACCCGAACCAGACGCAGCACCTTCAACCTTGGGCGTGGTTGGGCGTTACGTGTTGAGCGGCAAAATTTTTGATTATTTAAAAAACGCAAAACCGGGCACAGGCGGCGAAATTCAACTAACCGATGCCATTGCCGAACTTTTAAAAAAAGAAGCCGTTCTTGCTTACCGCTACCAAGGCACACGTTACGACTGCGGCTCCAAATTGGGCTATTTAAAAGCCACTGTTACGCTTGGCCAACGCCATTCTGAAATCGGCAAAGACTTCAAAGAATGGCTGAGAAAACAAAGTTTTTAAGCAAAAATCCACGGTAAACGCCAAATTTTTTTGGTGTTTACCGTGGAAAATTGTCAGCTGCCTTGGCTTTGGGTAAAATCGCCATTTTTTTGGCTAACCGAAAGAATGAAACAATGTTTACCCCCCCCCCCCCCCCCCCCCGAATAGTTATTT
>CAKQRL010000020.1 GCA_934271525.1 uncultured Rhodocyclaceae bacterium | reverse complement strand
GCAAAAAATATTGGCGCAAAAAATAGAACCCAAAATTTATGAATATGAGTTTTTATTAGAATAATCCACGGTCAACCGATTATTTTTTTCAAAAAAATTTGACGTTTACCGTGGATTTTTGAGTTTTTCTAATAATTTTTCGTGAATGCCTTCAAAAGAGCCGTTGCTCATCACCAAAACAGAATCGCTGGGTTTTGCAAGTTCGGTGATTTTGGCAATCAAAGCTTTTAAATCTTTGAAAACAAAGGCTTTTTCACCAAGCGGTTGTAAGGATTCTTCGGCATTCCATTCCAAACCTTTGGCGTAACAAAAAATTAAATCCGCATCTTTTAAAGAATCGGGCAAAGCGGCACGCATGGTGCCCAGTTTCATCGTGTTGGAGCGCGGCTCAAAAACCGCCAAAATGCGCGATTTTCCAACTTTGCGGCGCAAACCCGCAATGGTTGTGGCAATGGCGCTGGGGTGATGCGCAAAATCGTCATAAACCGCAATGCCTGCAATGTTGTCTTTTAATTCCAAACGACGCTTGACGTTGTGAAAGCTTTCAATAGCGGCAAAGGCTTTTTCAGGCGATATGCCAACGTGCATTGCCGCCAAAATGGCAGCAGTGGCGTTTTGGCGATTGTGTTCGCCCAACAATTCCCAATGCCCTTGGCACAAGGTTTTGCCCTTTTCTTTTAAGATGATTTCGCCCTTGGCATCATCGCCCAACATTACAAAATCATCGCCAAAATAACGCAAAGCGCTAAACACGCCGCGTTTTAAAACGCGAGATAGCGCATCGCTTTTGGCATTGACAACAATTTGCGCATTTTGCGCAAGCATTCGCACAAGGTGATGAAATTGCGTTTCAATGGCGTTTAAATTTTCAAAAATATCGGCGTGGTCAAATTCTAAGTTGTTTAAAATCAAGGTTTTGGGATGGTAATGCACAAATTTGGAGCGTTTGTCAAAAAAGGCGGTGTCGTATTCATCGGCTTCAATCACAAAAAATGGGGAATCGGTCAAGCGTGCGGAGACGCCAAAATTTTGCGGCACACCGCCAATTAAAAAAGAAGGGTTGAATCCATTTTCTTCCAAAATCCACGCAAGCATCGCGGAAGTGGTGGTTTTGCCGTGTGTGCCAGCCACTGCCAAAACGTGTTTTTTTTGCAAAATATTTTCAAAAAGCCATTGCGGGCCGGAGATAAACGGCAAATTTTCATTCAAAATTTTTTCCATCAAAGGATTGCCGCGTTTGATGGCGTTGCCGATGATAAAAATATCTGGTTTTAATTTTAAATCGTCCGCTTGATAACCTTCACTCCATGCAATGTTGGCGTTTTGGAGTTGTTCTTTCATTGGGGAATAAATTGCCGCATCGCACCCAGTAATTGTGTGGCCGAAGGCTTTGGCAATTTGCGCCAAACTGCCCATAAAAGTGCCGCCAATGCCCAAAATATGACAATGCATGGTTGATTCGCTTTACAAAAAATTTGCAGTTTTTCATTTTTCCACGGTCAACGCAAACAAAATTTCAAAAAATGCTTTTAAAAATGTAACATTCTTGTTACATTGTAAGCACTTTTTTGTAACTTTTTAGGAGCTAGCAATGCAAATTCAAACTGTTGAAACGCGCGCCGTCCTCGCCGACTCCACGGCGCTTGGTGTTTTTGGCTTGGCTGTGATTACCTTTGTAGCCAGCACTGCCAAACTCGGCTGGGTGCCGGGCACTGCCTATGTGATTCCTTGGGCAATTTTTTTGGGCTCTTTGGCGCAAATCACTGCCTCCATTGTGGATTTTATGAAAAACAATTATTTTGGCGCCATTGTTTTGGGCGCTTTTGGATTTTTTTGGATTGCGGTGGCATTCCACTGGATGATTGCGCTCGGCTGGTTTGGCGATGTGGGCAATGCCTCGCCCAAACATTTTGGCGTGGCGTGCTTGGCGTATTTTATTTTTTGCATTTTTGTAACCATTGCCACAATGGAGATAAACAAAGTCTTCTTTGCCATTATGATTTTGGTTGAAGTGTTGCTTTTGTCGCTCGTTTTGGCAACTTTTGGAGTGGAACCCGAGTTTTTCGGTTTACTTAGCGGCATTAGCGAACTCATCATCGGTTTGCTCGGGTTTTATGCCGCAGGTGCCATTTTCTTAAACAATTTCTTTGGGCGAACCGTGCTGCCGCTTGGTAAACCATTGGGGCTCATCGCACGCTAAATCGTTTTTTAAAAAAAACGAATATTTCCACGGTAAACCGCATATTTTTTTGAAAAAAAGAATCGGTTTACCGTGGATTTTTTTGTGCGCAAAAAAGGGCAACTTGGCAGGTATAATTGCCATTTTTATTTTGCGAATCGCTTATGAACACAGCCGCCGCCTTGCGCATTTTGGCCGCCGATATGATTGAAAACGCCCATTCTGGCCATCCGGGCGCACCTTTGGGAATGGCTGAAATGGCCAGCGTTTTGTGGCGCGAAGTTTTGCGTTTTAATCCCAAAAATCCTTTTTTTCCTAACCGCGACCGCTTTGTGTTGTCCAACGGGCACGCAAGCGCCCTGCTTTATGCCTTGTTGCATTTGAGCGGTTTTGATTTGTCTATTGAAGATTTAAAACAATTTCGCCAACAAAACAGCAAAACGCCCGGGCATCCAGAATATCGCCATACCCCCGGCGTAGAAACCACAACCGGCCCTTTGGGGCAAGGTTTTGCCAATGCGGTTGGCATTGCTTTATCCGAGCGCTTGTTGGCAAAAGAATTCAACCGAGAATCTTTTCCCATTGTGGATTTTTACACTTATGTTTTTGTCGGCGATGGTTGCTTGATGGAAGGCATTTCTTATGAAGCCGCCAGTTTGGCAGGCACTTGGGGGTTAAACAAACTCATTGTGCTTTGGGATGACAACGGCATTTCTATTGATGGCAACATTCAAGGCTGGTTTTCTGAAAATGTGCCCGCGCGCTTTTTGGCGCAAGGTTGGAATGTGATTGAAAATGTCGATGGCCACAACCCAATGGCTATTTTATCGGCGCTAAAAAAAGCCAAAGCCGAAAAAAATCGCCCTACTTTTATTCAATGCAAAACCATTATTGGCAAAGATTCTGGCGAAAAAGCCGCAACAGCAGCCGTGCATGGCGCACCATTAGGCGAAAAAGGCATTCAAACTTTGCGCCACAATTTAAATTGGCACCACGCCCCTTTTGATATGCCACAAGAAGTTTACCAAACGTGGAGTGCCGTTGAAAAAGGGCAACATTTGGAAAATGCTTGGCAAAATTTATTCCAACATTACCAAAAAATTCACCCCGAACTTGCTTTGCGCTTTGAACAACATTTTAAAAAGAACCACACGCCCACCAACTGGGAACATTTGAAAATGGCAATGTTGGGCAATGCGCCTGACAAAGCGCTTTCTACCCGCGCGGCAAGCCAAAAAATTTTGGAACAATTAACGCCCAAAATGCCGCGTTTAATTGTTGGTTCGGCGGATTTGGCACCTTCTAATTTAACTTATACCGAACATTGCCAAGCGGTGGGATTTCATCAAGCTGGCAATTACATTCATTACGGCGTGCGCGAGTTTGCGATGACGGCCATCGCCAATGGTTTGGCGCTTTCTGGTTTTTTGCCCGCAACGGCAACTTTTTTGATGTTTAGCGATTACGCCAAAAACGCCATTCGTATGGCGGCGTTGATGAATATTCCGCACATTTTTATTTACACGCACGACTCTATTGGCGTTGGCGAAGATGGCCCCACGCACCAACCCATTGAACAATTGGCGCAGTTGCGCTTAACGCCCAATGTGGTGCTTTGGCGACCTGCCGATTATTTTGAAACGCTTGCGGCATATTGCTTTGCCATAGAAAACCAAACGCCCACCATTTTGGCACTTTCGCGCCAAAATCTGCCTGTTTTGGCAAAAAACGTGGCGCAAGAAAACATTGCAAATGGCGCTTATGTTTTAAAAGAAAATCCAGCCGCCGAAATTACTTTAATTGCCAGCGGTTCTGAATTGTCTTTGGCGCTGCAAACTTATGAAAAATTGCAAGATGAAAACATTCCATCGCGCGTGGTTTCAATGCCTTCAACGCATATTTTTGATAAGCAAAATGCCGATTTTCAACAACGCATTTTGGGCGATGCGCCGCGCTTATTTATTGAAGCAGCGCACCCGGATTTTTGGTGGAAATACCTGCATAACCACGCGGGCGATGTTGTTGGAATCAATCATTTTGGCGCTTCTGGCAAAGCGGATGAATTATTCCAACATTTTGGTTTTTCGCCCGATGCCATCGTGCAGAAAATCAAAAAAATTCTGGGTTGACAGTGGATTTTTTCGGCGAAACCAAAAATCCACACGTTTTGTGGATTTTTTCGGCGAAGCGAGCGAAACCAAAAATCCACAAGTTCCGTGGATTTTTTCGGAATGTTTTTTTAATTTTTTAAAGGATACAAAATGGCAATCAAAATTGGCATCAATGGTTTTGGCAGAATCGGGCGTTGCACTTTGCGTGCAATTTTTGAACAAGGTTTGGAAAACGAGTTTGATATTGTCGCCATTAACGGCGCGGGTGATTTAAAAACCAATGCGCATTTGTTGCAGTTTGATACCACGCATGGCCGTTTTCAAAAAAATGTGGCAACAGAAGGCGAAAATGTTTTGATTCTCAACGGCAAAAAAATTGCCTTTTATTCCACCAAAAATCCCAAAGAAATTGATTGGGCAAAGCACAATGTGGATATTTTATTAGAATGCACGGGCGCTTATACCAGCAAAACCAAAGCGCAAGCCTTGTTAGAACAAGGCGCCAAACGCGTTTTGATTTCCGCGCCCGGCGGTGATGATGTGGATGCCACCATTGTTTATGGTGTGAATCACGGCATTTTAAAACCGAGTATGTCGGTTGTTTCCAATGCTTCATGCACCACCAATTGTTTGGCGCCGGTTGCCAAAGTGTTGTCTGAAAATTGTGGAATTAAGCAAGGTTTGATGACGACCATCCACGCTTACACCAACGACCAAGTGACTGTGGATGTGCGCCACAAAGATTTGCGCCGCGCACGCGCTGCCGCCGCCAATATTATCCCAACCAAAACGGGCGCTGCCAAAGCGGTTGGTTTGGTGTTGCCCGAATTAAAAGGCAAGTTTGATGGCTTTGCCTTGCGCGTGCCAACGCTGAATGTTTCCTTGGTGGATTTAACCTTTACCAGCGAAAAAATCGTTCAAGCCGAAGAAATCAACGAATGGATGAAAAACGCCGCACAAGGCGATTTAAAAGGCATTTTGGCAGTGAATGATTTGCCGCTTGTCTCCAGCGATTTTAATCACACAAGCGTTTCATCCACTTTTGATTTAACGCAAACGCGCGTGATTCAAAGCGATAATGCTTCTTTGGTGAAAATTTTGGCTTGGTATGACAACGAATGGGGTTATTCCTGTCGAATGCTAGACACCGCGCGCGCGTGGGTTCAAAGTTAAATTCAAAAATCCACGGTCAACGTGTTATTTTTTTGAAAATTTTTTTTGGTTGACCGTGGATTTTTTTGATTTTTTTAACATTTTTGATTTGCAAAAAAGGGAAAAAGAATGGATGCGCGTGTTTCCGTGGTGGTGCCGTTTTACAACGAAGAAGACAATGTTTTGCCTTTGATTCAAGCCGTTCATCAAGCATTAAACCAAGTGGATTTTCAATGGGAATTGTTGCTCATCAACGATGGCTCAACGGATTCCACGGCGCAAAAAATCAAACAAGGCATTGAACAATTTGGCAAACACGTGCGCTTGATTGATTTAACGCGCAATTTCAAACAAACGGCGGCAATGCAAGCGGGCATTGATTTTGCGCGCGGCGAGATTATCGTCACTATGGATGGCGACTTGCAAAACGACCCCAAAGATATTCCCAAAATGGTGGCGCGTTTAATCCAAGAAGATTTGGATTTGGTGGCGGGTTGGCGCCAAAATCGGCAAGATGATTTGTTTTTGCGCAAAATTCCATCCCAAATTGCCAATCGTTTGATTGCCAAAATCACGGGCGTGAAATTGCGCGATTACGGTTGCAGTTTGAAGGCTTACCGCGCCAGCGTGTTGAAAAAAATTCGGCTTTATGGCGAAATGCATCGGTTTATTCCCGCTTGGCTTGCCACAGTCACCACGCCTTGCCGCATCAAAGAAGAGCCCACCACGCACCATGCGCGCACAGCAGGCGTTTCCAAATACGGCATTTCGCGCACATTTCGCGTGATTTTGGATTTGTTTGCCGTTTATTTTTTTATGAATTTCAAAGCGCGTCCCGGGCATTTTTTTGGCGGCATTGGTTTAATGGTTTCTGCCGTATCTTTTTTAATTTTAATGTGGCTTTTTTGTGTGAAGTTTTTTTTGGGGCAAGACATTGGCGCGCGCCCGCTTTTGATTGTGGGCATTGGCGGCTTGATTGCCGGCTTACAATTTATTGCCACCGGCATTTTGGCGGAATTGCTCGCACGCACCTACTTTGAAAGCGGCACCGCACAACCTTACACCGCCACCCCCAACAAACCATTGAACGATTTTGAAGCGTGGAAAATTTAATCTACCGACAACAAAACAAAACCATTTTGATTATTCAAATGTTCTTTAAACGCAATAATAAAAACATAAAAAAACCCCAAAAGATTTTTGTTTTTCACAATTATTTTCAAAAAAAATTGTCGTCTACCGTGGAAAATTGAAAAATCCACGGTAAACGCATTATTTTTTACATATTTTGAATAAGCGCTTGGCCAAAATCGGAGGTGGAAACTTCTTTGGCGTTTTCCATCAAACGTGCAAAATCGTAAGTTACTACTTTTTGGGCGATGGTTTTTTCCATCGCCGCGATGATTAAATCCGCCGCTTCAACCCAACCCAAATGGCGCAACATCATCTCCGCACTTAAAATTAAAGAACCGGGATTAACCTTGTTTTGCCCAGCGTATTTGGGCGCTGTGCCGTGGGTGGCTTCAAAACAAGCATAATCATCCGAAATATTGGCGCCCGGAGCAATGCCAATGCCGCCCACTTCTGCCGCTAAGGCATCCGAGATGTAGTCGCCATTCAAATTGGTGGTGGCAATCACATCGTATTCTTTGGGACGCAACAAAATTTGTTGTAAAAAATTATCCGCAATGGCGTCTTTAATTGTGATTGCGCCAAAATCAGTTGGAATTTCGCACCACGGCCCTTTACCAATGGTTTTGGCGTTAAATTCTTCACGCGCAATTTTGTAAGCCACATCGCGAAACAAACCTTCGGTAAATTTCATAATGTTGCCTTTGTGCACAATAGTCACCGATTTTCTTTTGTTGGCAATAGCATAACGAATTGCCGCGCGCACCAAACGCGTTGTGCCTTCAATAGAAATCGGTTTAATGCCAATGCCGCTGGTTTGTGGAAAACGGATTTTGGCAACCTTCATTTCATTTTGCAAAAAGGCAATGATTTGTTTGGCATCATCCGATTCCGCTTGCCATTCAATGCCCGCGTAAATATCTTCGGTGTTTTCTCTAAAAATCACCATATCCACATCTTCTGGGTGTTTCAAAGGCGATGGCACGCCTTGAAAATAACGCACTGGCCGCACGCATTGGTATAAATCCAAAGATTGGCGCAACATCACATTGAGCGAGCGAATGCCGCCGCCCACCGGCGTGGTCATTGGTCCTTTGATGGAAACGCGGTATTCTTTTAAATAATTCAAAGTTTCTTCTGGGAACCATTCGCCGTAAAGTTGTTGGGCTTTTTCGCCGGCAAAAACTTCCATCCAAGCGATTTTTCGGGAATCGCCATAAGCTTGATGAACGGCGGCATCAAGGACTTGTTGCATAACGGGCGTGATATCAACGCCAATGCCATCGCCTTGAATAAAAGGAATAATTGGAAAATTGGGTATTTGGTTTGAGGTGATTTTTTCGCCAAAATCGGGCACTTGAACAAAAGAAGACATGGTTTTTTCCACAAAATAAAAAAAGCATTATGGCAAAAATTAAAACGCATAGCGCAATTTTGTGGCAAAATCTTGTGCGCGTTTTTTGATTAACCTAGCCTGTTGTTGAAAAAACAATCGGGCTTCCTTCAAAGGAGAACACAATGAGTTTGACTATCGCGGTCGCCAAAGAGCGCATCAGTGGCGAGCGTCGCGTTGCTCTGGTGCCCGAGACGGCAAAAAAATTTGTGGCTTTGGGCGCTACCATTCAACTGGAAAAAAATGCCGGCGTAGAAAGCCATTTTGTGGATACGGATTACGCTTCTATTCAAGTAACCGATGATTTATCCAAAACATACGAACAAGCCAATTTGATTTTGCGTGTAACGCCGCCTTCTATTGACGAAATTAACGCCATGCCTTCTGGTGCAATTGTGGCTGGAATGCTGCGTCCTTATGAAGACAAAAAACGCTTAGAAGCTTTTAATGCAAAAAAAATCACCGCTTTTGCTTTGGAATTGTTGCCGCGCATTTCGCGTGCGCAAAGTATGGATGCTTTGTCGTCACAAGGAGCATGTTCGGGTTACCAATGTGCTTTGATTGCCGCTGGTTTTGCGCCAAAATTTTTCCCTATGTTAACCACAGCGGCGGGCACCATGCGCCCTGCGCGCACATTGGTGATTGGTGCAGGTGTTGCGGGCTTACAAGCCATTGCAACGTGTAAACGTTTGGGAGCGATGGTAGAAGGTTACGATGTGCGCTCGGCTGCCAAAGAACAAGTGGAATCCTTGGGTGCCAAATTTGTAGATACCGGCGTTTCTGCCGATGGTGCAGGCGGTTATGCACGTGAATTAACCGAAGAAGAAAAAGCCCAACAAACAGAAAAATTAGCCAAAGCCATCGCCAATGCGGATGTGGTGATTACCACCGCGGCTATTCCGGGTAAAAAAGCGCCGATTATTGTAACGGCGGATATGGTTCGCCGTATGAAACACGGTGCGGTAATTGTGGATATGGCAGCTGAAACGGGCGGCAACTGCGCTTTAACCAAAGCTGGAGAAAGCGTTTTTGAAAACAATGTGCACATTTACGGTCCGGTGAATTTGCCCAGCCGCATGCCCACACACGCATCGGAGTTGTTTGCCAAAAACTTGTATAACTTTTTGTCTCCCTTTATTCAAGAAGGTGTTTTGAATATCAACTGGGAAGACGAAGTCATTGCCGGTTCGCTTTTGTGCAAAGATGGCGAAGTAAAACACGCTATGGTTAAAACTGTTTTGGGAGTGTAAATAATGGACTTTATGCCTTCTGTGGTTGGAATTAGTGGTTTGGCGGCGTTGTATATTTTTATGCTGGCAGCCTTTACCGGTTATGAAATTATCGCCAAAGTGCCGGTGATTTTGCACACGCCGTTGATGTCTGGCTCTAACTTTATTCACGGCGTGGTGGTGGTTGGCGCAATGATTATGTTAGGCGAAGCCGAAACTTTTACGCAAACCTTCATTGGTTTTTTGGCGGTGGCTTTGGGAGCAGCCAATGCCGCTGGTGGTTACGTGGTAACGGAAAGAATGCTTGCCATGTTTAAGAAAAAGGATTCCTAAAATGTATGCCCAAAATGTAACACTTCTTTATGTGCACGCCGCTTGGTTTGTGGCGGCACTTTTATTTATTTTTGGTTTAAAAGGAATGGGCTCTCCGGTTACTGCGCGCCGCGGCATTGTTTGGGCGGGTTATGGAATGCTCTTGGCGGTGTTTGCCACGCTTTTTTATCCCAATTTGCACAATCTGTTTTGGATTATTCTGGCATTGATTATTGGCGGCACCATTGCGTGGGTTTCTGGTAAAAAAGTCGCAATGACCGATATGCCGCAAATGGTTGCCATTTACAACGGCATGGGCGGTGGCGCGGCAGCGGCCATTGCGGCCATTGAATTTGCCAAAGGTTACAATCCTTCTGCCTCCGTGATGATTTTGGCTGTTCTTGGCGCATTCATTGGTTCTGTTTCTTTTACTGGCTCTTGTGTGGCATGGGCAAAATTGCAAGGTGTGATGAAAAAAGCGCCGCATTTGCCTTACCAAAACGCCATGAATATCACCTTGTTGATTTTATCCATTGTGTTTGGCGTGTTGATGATTACGCAAGAATCGCCTTATGCTTTTGTGATTTTAATGTTCTTTGCCGTGGCATTGGGTTTGGGCTTTGTGGCAACGGTGCCCATTGGCGGCGCGGATATGCCGGTGGTGATTTCGCTTTTTAACGCCTTTACCGGTTTGGCTGTGGGTTTTGAAGGTTATGTGTTGAGCAACCCCGCTTTGATTATCGCTGGTATCGTAGTGGGTGCGGCAGGTTCGCTTTTAACCTTATTGATGGCAAAAGCGATGAATCGCTCCATTGCCAACATTTTGTTTGTGCCAATGGGGCAAACTTCTGGCGCGCAAGAGCAAAAAATTGAAGGCACAATGAAAGAAGCCGGCGCCATGGATGCCGCCGCTTTGATGCGTTACGCCAGCAAAGTGATTATTGTTCCCGGCTATGGCATGGCGGTTGCCAAAGCCCAACACAAAATTTGGGAGATGACCGAATTGTTGGAAAATGCCGGCGTGGAAGTAAAATTTGCCATTCATCCGGTGGCTGGCCGTATGCCCGGGCATATGAATGTGTTGTTGGCGGAAGCCGGCGTGCCGTATGACAAAATCTTTGATTTGGACGAAATCAATGAAGAATTTGCCCAAACCGATGTGGCTTTGGTGATTGGCGCCAATGATGTGGTGAATCCCGCAGCCAAGGAAGACCAATCTTCGCCCATTTACGGCATGCCCATTTTGGATGCCGAATCGGCACAAAATGTGTTGGTGATTAAACGCGGCAAAGGCACGGGTTATTCTGGCATTGAAAATGCGCTGTTTTACAAAGAAAACTGCCGCATGATTTACGGCGATGCCCAACCTGTTGTATCTGACATCATCGCGAATCTCAAAACGCTTGGTTAAATTTTTCTACAAAAAACCTGCGCCCGTTTTTTAAAACGGGCGTTTTTTTATGGTGATTTTCCACGGTAAACACAAAAAAATTTTCAAATACACTGCTGGAAATTGCCAAGATTTTTTTGTTTTTTTACCTTTGCAAATTGGCAAAAACTGCGTCTGAATTTTTTAAAACCACAAAAATCCACGGTAAACAAAAAGTTTTTTTGAAAATTTTTAAAGGTTTACCGTGGAAAATTGTTTTTAAGACTTTTTGGTGTGTTTTTCATCTATGTAGTTTTTTGCGGCGATTAAAAAACCAAGCAAAATAAAAGCGCCCGAAGGCAAAGCAAAGAGCAAAAAGCCCGGGTAATGATCGGGCAGAATTTTAATTGCCGTTAAATTAGGAAAAACCATTTCAATGGCGCCAAACACCGTGCCGTTGGCTAAAAATTCGCGCAACGCGCCCAAAAGTCCGAGCGTCCATAACATTCCAAAACCCATAAACAAACCATCCAAACAGGATTCTAAAGGCGGATTTTTTGCCGCAAAGGCTTCCACACGCGCCAAAACAATGCAGTTGGTAACAATCAAAGGAATAAAAATGCCCAACACCACGTAAAGTTGGTGAAAAAACGCATTAAAAAGCAAATCTACAATGGTGACCAATGAAGCCACAATTAAAATAAAAACCGGAATGCGAATTTCATGCGGAATAAAATTGCGCAGGCTTGCCACAGCCACGTTGGCAATCACCATCACCAAAATGGTTGCAAGCGACAACATCACGCCATTGACCGCATTGGTGGAGATGGCAAGCAAAGGGCACAAACCCAGCATTTGGGTAATGGAAGTGTTTTGCTTCCAAATGCCGTTTTTTAAAATATTTTTAAAATCAGTGAGTTGCACGAGATTCGTCCTTCACAAAATGGCGTTTTTTAAATACAAAAACGCGTTTAGAGTTTGTTTTTTGAAAATCATTTTTTTAAATCAATGCATTGCACGATTTTCATCCTTTTTAAAATGTTCGGTTTTGAAAGGAAAATGATGGTCGTGGTGGTTGCGTGCCTGCAAAAAATCGCGGCGATGATGCGCAACAAATTCCACCGCGCGGCTAATCGCGTTGGTTACCGCCCGCGCGCTGATGGTTGCGCCCGCGCGGTAGAGAATGTCGCCGCCGTCTTTTTGAATGCGAAAATGTTTATTTTTGTTATTTTTAAATTGTTGGAGCCATTTTTTTTGCGCAACATAATCGCCCAACCCCGGGGTTTCGTGATGTTCCAAAACTTCTGCACCCATCAAATGCCCTTTGGCATCAATGGCAATCATCAAGCGAATGTTGCCGCCGTAACCGTCTGGCGCAATGGCTTCAAGCAAAAAAGCCGTCACAACACCATTTTTGCGGGCAAATAAAAGTTGCGATTTTTTGCGCTGTCCAAGTTCTTTTTTGGGCGGTAGCGTTAAAAAATCGTGCAATAAATCGTTGTTGTAAGAATCATCGGGCAACAAATTTTGGATGATTTTGAGCCGTTCGGCTTGAATATTTTTGGCGATGGTCTCTTTTGTTAATTGGTGTGCGCCTGCCAACAATGCGCTAAAAATAATAGAAAACGCCAATAAAATCAACGCACAACGCCGTGCCATTTCCAATGCGGTGTATTCGCTAAGTGGTTTCATTTTTGATTTTCCTGTAAACCAAAAGGAATGGGCGTGGTGATTTTTTCAATGAGCGGGGCGCACAAATTCATCAATAAAATAGAAAAGGCAATGCCGTCTGGATAAGCGCCAAAAAGCCGAATAAACGCACACAAAATGCCAGCGCCCAATCCAAAAACAATTTGGCCTTGTTTTGTGGCGCAACTGGTAACCGGGTCGGTGGCAATAAAAAATGCGCCAAGCATTGCGCCGCCTGAAAAACAATGAAAAAACGGGTTGGCGTAAAAAGCAGAATCAACGAGCCAAAAAATACCCACAATGAAAGTTAAACCGCTTAAAAAAGAAAGCGGCACACGCCAAGGCACACGGCGCATCCAGCACAAAAACAAACCGCTGATTAAATAAGCCACGTTTAACCACGCCATGGCGCCCCAAGTGGTGAAATTCACCGCTTTAAAATGTTCGGTGGATTTTTGTGCGGTTTTAAAATGGTCTAAGGGTGTTGCCGCCGTTAAGGCATCCGCAGAGGAACCAAAAATTGCCGTGATTTGCGTGGAAAACGACACATTTTCTTGCCAAAGCAACATCAAAGATGGCCACGAAACAATTGCCACGGCAAAACCCAACATCGCGGGATTAAACGGGTTTTGTCCTAATCCGCCGTAAATGTGTTTGCCGATGAAAACGGCAAAAAAGGTGCAAACCACAATCAACCACCACGGCGCCAAAGGCGGCAGCGCCAAGGCCAACAACAAGGCGGTTAAAACAACCGAGCCATCCGAGATGAAAATAAAAATTGGTTTACCGCGGATTTTTAAAAAAAGTGCTTCCGTTATGATTGCCGTTGCCGTGGCAAGCGCGATTTGAATCAAAATGGCGACACCAAAAAAATAAATATGCACCAAAATTGCTGGAATGAGCGCTGCCGCCACAGAAAACATCACGCGCCGCACGCTGTTTTTATTGTGAAAATAAGGAGAAGATGGCGCAAGTTTCATAAAAAAACATCCTTTTTTTATTTTTCCACGGTCAACGCAGAATTTTTTTGAAAATGATTTTCGGCGTTTTCCTGCATTTTTTCTTTGGCTTTTTGTTCGGCTAATTTTTTGAGTTTTTCCACCTTTTCTTCTTTTTCGCGAAGTTGCCGCGCTTGTTTAAATTCAAAACGTTCGCGGGCAATTTGCGCCGCTTTTTGTTCTGCATCCTTTGCCCAAATTTCGCTTTTGGCAAAACGAAAATAATGCACCAGCGGAATGTTGGCGGGGCAAACATAAGCGCAACAACCGCATTCCATACATTCAAAAAGGTTGAAGTCGCGCGCCGAATCCAAATTTTTGGCGCGCGATGCCCAATACATCGCATAAGGTTGCAATTCATTGGGGCAAACATTGGCGCATTGCGTGCAACGAATGCACGGCATTTCCAATGGTTTTGGTGGAATGAAATCGGCGTTGGCGGCAATCAAACAATTTGTTGTTTTCAAAATGCCCGCGGCGGTGTTTTTAACCAAAAAACCCATCATCGGCCCGCCATGCAAAATGCCTTGCGCGCTTTGCTTGACTTGGGCGTGTTTTAAAACAAAATCAATGGGCGTGCCAATTAAAACTTCAAAATTGCCAGCGTTTGCCACATCGCCGGTGATGGTAACAATTCGGCTGATGACTGGCTCGCCCAAAAAAGCGCGGTAAAGGCTATAAACCGTGGCAACGTTAAAAACTTGCACGCCTTTGGAAGTGGCGCGTTGGGAGGCGGCAATTTTTTTGCCTGTTAGCAAAAACGCCAAATGCTTGGCATCGCCCGATGGATAAAGCGTTGGCACGCGGTGGATTTCAATGTTTGCTTTTAAATGGCCAATTGCTTGTTGCAATGCCAACTCGGCTTGCGGTTTGTTGTCTTCAATGCCGATTAAAACGCGTTTTGGCTTTAAATGTTCGGCTAATAAAACAATGCCGCGGATAATATCGTGCGCGCGTTCACGCATTAAGCGGTCATCCGAGGTTGCCAAAGGTTCGCATTCTGCCGCGTTGATGATGATTTCATCCAGATTTTCTTTGAGCTTGCCATTCATTGGAAAACCTGCGCCGCCCATACCGATAACGCCGTTTTCTTGCAAAAACAAGGCAAAATCGTGGGTATTTTCAAATTTTTCCACGGTTGACCGTGGATTTTTTTCAAGCATTAAATCTTCAAAATCGCTTTTTAAAACAATGCTTGGCACCGCCAAGCCAGACGGATGCGCGTGGGCATACAAGCCAATTTTTTCAATAACGCCGGAGGTTGGCGCGTGGATGGCAGCGGAAATCCAACCATCGGCGCGCGCCAATAGTTGATTTTTAAAAACACGTTCACCCTCCACAACAATGGGTTTGGCGGCATTTCCAGCGCCTTGCGACAAACTTAACACCAAGCGTTCTGGAATGGGCATTTTTTGAATGCTGCCAACATTGGACAAATCCTTGCCTTCAAAAGGATGCACGCCGCCGTGGAATTTCATTGTGGCGACTCCACGGGCATTGGAACAATAGGAATCACCAATTTTTCGCTTGGGTGCTTCCATTTCCACGTGCGCTCGGTTACAGCAATGGGTTTCATTTGAATACATTCCACCGGGCAAGGTTTCACACACAATTCGCAACCGGTGCATAAGTCGCTCACCACCGTGTGCATTTGTTTGGCAGCGCCGATGATGGCTTCCACCGGACAAGCTTGAATGCACAAGGTGCAACCGATACAGGTTTGTTCGTCAATGTGCGCCACTTGTTTGGGTTTTTCGCAAACTGCGGATAATTGAGAAGCATCGCGCCCTAATAATTCGGCAATGCGTTGCATACCATCGACTCCTCCGGGCGGGCACAAATTAATTTCCGCCTCGCCTTTGATAATGGCTTCGGCATAAGGTTTGCAACCGGCAAAACCGCATTGTCCGCATTGGGTTTGCGGCAAAATGGCATTGACTTGTTCAATTAAAGGGTCGCCTTCCACTTTAAAACGCACGGCGGAAAAACCAAGCGCAGTGCCCAAAACAATGGCGCCCAAGGACATAATGCCGATGGCAATTAAAATGGCGCTCATTGGTATTTGTCCAATCCGGCAAAACCCATAAAGGCTAGTGCCATTAAACCGGCGGTAATCATTGCAATGGCAGAACCTTGAAAATAACGCGGCACATCGGCGCCTTCAATGCGTTCGCGAATGCCGGCAAAAAGCACCATCACCAAAGAAAATCCCAAAGCCGAACCAAAACCAAACAAAAGCGATTCCAAAAAACGATAATCGTGCGCAATATTCAAAAGCGGCACGCCCAAAACGGCGCAGTTGGTTGTAATGAGCGGCAAATAAATGCCCAAAGTTTGTTGCAACACGGGGGAAGTTTTGGCAATGATCATTTCCGTTAATTGCACAATGGCGGCAATGGTAACAATAAACGCAATGGTGCGCAGGTATTCCAAATCAAAAGGGGTGAGCAAATAATGGTCAATCACAAAACTAGCGCCTGTTGCCACGGTTAAAACAAATGTGGTTGCCGCGCCCATACCATAAGCGGTTTCAATTTTTTTGGAGACGCCCATAAACGGGCACAATCCCAAAATTTTGACCAAAACCACGTTATTAACCAACACGGCGGACAGCACAATAAACAAATAACTCATCGCAAATTTTCCAAAGCGCGCCGACATTCGGCAATGAACACAGGACCTTTGAAAACAAATCCAGAATAAAGTTGCACCAGTTGGGCGCCGTTTTGGATTTTTTCTTGGGCATCTTCGCCAGAAAAAATGCCGCCTACGCCAATAATGGGCAAAGCGCCATCCAAAGATTTTGCCAATGTTTTTTGAATGTTTAAGGCTTTTTCTTTTAAAGGTTTGCCGGATAATCCGCCGATTTCATTTTTCCACGGTGAACTTAAAATTTTTTCACGATTCAACGTGGTATTGGTGGCAATCACGCCATCCATTTGGTGTTTGATTAAATTGTGCGCAATGTTTTCAACTTCTTCATCGGTTAAATCGGGCGCAATTTTGATGAAAATCGGCGTGTATTTGCCGCATTGGTCTGCCAGTTGTTGTTGCGTTGCTTTTAAGTTTTTTAAAAGAATATCAAGCGATTCGCCCGCTTGCAAAGTGCGCAAATTTTTGGTGTTGGGAGACGAAATATTCACCGCCACATAATGCGCTGTTTGGTAAGCTTTTTTTAAACCGATTAAATAATCATCCACGGCGTTTTCAATGGGCGTTGTCGCATTTTTGCCGATATTGATTCCAATAATGCCGCCGTTTTGGTAAAACTTTGATTGTTGAATACGCTGAACCAAGGCATCCACGCCATCGTTATTAAAACCCATGCGGTTAATAATGGCGCCTTCTTTTTTTAAACGAAACAAACGTGGTTTGGGATTGCCCGCTTGCGCTTGGGGCGTGACGGTTCCCAATTCCAAAAAGCCAAAACCCAAAGCGCCAAGCGCATCAATGGCAATGCCGTTTTTGTCCATGCCAGCCGCCAAGCCAACTGGATTAGGAAAAGTAATGCCGGCGATTTTCACGGGATGGCTGGGCACGTTGTTGTCAATCAACCAATTTAAAGCGCCGATTTTTTGCAACAACGCCATTGCCTGCAAACTGCAATTGTGCGCTGTTTCAGGGTTGAGTAAAAAAAGAAGTGGGCGAATAATGTCATAAAGCATAGCGAATTATTTTAAGATAAAAGCAGCGATTTTTTTAATGTTCAAGCGTTAAAATTGCGTTTTTCCACGGTCAACCGCCTATTTTTTTCAAAAATGAAGCACTTTTATTTTCGCCCCAAATTGTTGGAATGTTTAACCGATTACAATGCGGCGCAATTGAGCAAAGACATTGCCGCTGGCATCACCGTGGGTGTTTTGGCATTGCCTTTGGCAATGGCGTTTGCCATTGCTTCGGGCGCTTTCCCTTCTGCTGGCATTTGGACAGCCATTGTGGCGGGATTTTTAATTTCTTTATTCGGCGGCTCGCGCGTGCAAATTGGCGGACCAACGGGCGCTTTTATTCCCATTGTTTATGGAATCATCGCTTCCCAAGGTTATGGCGGTTTGTTGGTTGCCACGTTTTTGTCGGGCATTTTGTTGCTTTTAATGGGCATTAGCCGATTAGGCCAACTGATTCGTTTTATTCCCATTGCGGTTGTTTTGGGTTTTACCAACGGCATTGCGGTGGTGATTTTTTTGGCACAAGTCAAAGATTTTTTGGGTTTAAAAATAGAAAAACTGCCTGCGGAATTTTTTGAAAAAATGCAGGTTTTAATTGCCCATTTGCCAACTTTTGATTCAACCACGCTGCTACTTTCATCATTTAGTTTGGCGTTTTTGGCGGTTTATCCGTGGGCAACACGCAGAATTTATTTTTTGCGTTTTTTAAAAAACATTCCCGCGCCGCTTTTAATTTTGGTAATTGGAACGTTGCTTAGCGCCATTTTTCATTTGCCGGTGGAGACCATCGGTTCGCGCTTTGGCGGCATTCCGCAGGAATTTCCTGCTTTTGGCTTGCCTTCTATTGCGTTGAGCAATCTTGGCGCTTTAATTTCTCCAGCCATTACTTTGGCGCTCTTGGGTTCTATTGAATCGCTTTTGTCGGCGCGCGTGGCGGATGGGCAAATTGAAGACAAACACGACCCCAACCAAGAACTCATCGCACAAGGTTTGGCAAATATCGCCGCACCTTTTTTTGGCGGATTTGCCGCAACCGGTGCCATCGCCCGCACCACAACAAATGTGAAAGCCGGCGGCAGAACGCCTATTTCTGGAATGGTGCATGCCGTTGTTTTGTTGTTGATTGTGTTGGTTTTGGCGCCGCTTGCCGATTTTGTGCCGCTTGCCACGCTTTCTGCCATTGTGATGATGACCGCCATCAATATGGGTTTATGGCGCGAATTATCGCGTTTGAAGCGTTTTCCTTATGCTTACCGCATTATTTTGTGGAGCACATTTTTATTAACCGTGTTGTTTGATTTAACCATTGCGGTTGAATTGGGAATGGTTTTGGCGTGCCTTTATTTTATTTATTCGTCATCCAAACTCACGCACTTTGAAACAATCAACTTAAACGGCAAATTACCAAAAGATTTGGAAAACCGCGTTGCCGCCAATAGCCTTTATGGTTCCTTATTTTTTGGCGCAACCGGCACATTGGAAGATTCTTTAACCCATTTGCCCGATGTTTTAATTTTGGATTTGGAGCATTTGGTGCAAATTGACACCTCTGGTTTGGAGGCTTTGCGGGGATTAAATCGGCGTTTGACGGCGCGGCGCAAAACCTTGATTTTGTGCAATATGCACGGCCAGCCGCGTTTGTTTTTGCGCCGTTCGGGTTTTATTGCGCAATTGGGTGCCGCCAATGCCAGCCACAATTTAAACGCCGCTTTGGCACGCGCCGAATTTTTATTAAAAACCTAAAAATCCACGGTAAACCATTATTTTTTTTGAAAAAAATACTCGGTTTACCGTGGAAAATCATAAAATGGCGATTTTTTAAAACTTTTGAAAGTTTTTTATGGCGTTTTTTTTCCAAGATATTATTCTCACCTTGCAAAATTATTGGGCAAAGGAACAATGCGCCCTTTTGCAACCTTATGATATGGAAGTCGGTGCCGGCACCAGCCACACCGCAACTTTTTTAAAAGCCATTGGGCCAGAGTGTTGGCGCGCTGCTTATGTGCAACCTTCGCGCCGCCCAAAAGATGGGCGTTATGGCGAAAATCCCAATCGTTTGCAACATTATTATCAATTTCAAGTGGTTTTAAAACCCGCGCCAGAAAATATCATTGACCTTTATTTGGGCTCGCTTGAAGCCCTTGGTTTTGATTTAAAAAACAACGATGTGCGTTTGGTGGAAGACAACTGGGAAAACCCCACGCTTGGCGCTTGGGGCTTGGGTTGGGAAATATGGATAAACGGAATGGAAGTGACCCAATTCACTTATTTTCAACAAGTGGGCGGCATAGATTGCAAACCGATTACCGGCGAAATTACTTATGGATTAGAGCGCTTGGCAATGTATTTGCAAGGCGTTGAAAATGTTTATGACTTAAAATGGACTGACCATTTAACCTATGGCGATGTTTATCACCAAAACGAAGTAGAACAATCCACTTACAATTTTAAAGAAGCCAACGTGCCTTTTTTGTTTGAAAGTTTCAACGCTTATGAACAAAACGCCCAACATTTGGTTGAACAAAACTTGGCGCTGCCGGCTTATGAACAAATTTTAAAAGCCGCCCACACCTTTAATTTATTGGATGCAAGGCAAGCCATTTCTGTGACCGAGCGCGCCACTTATATGATGCGCATTCGCAATTTATCCAAAATGGTTGCGCAAAGTTATTTGAAATCCCGCGCCCGTTTGGGTTTTCCGCTTGCCAAGCCCGCGCACGCTGCCGAAATTTTAGAAAGAATGCAATGAAAACGCTTTTAATTGAAATTTTTACCGAAGAATTGCCGCCCAAAGCATTAAAAACCTTAGGCGAACATTTTGCCGAACCGATTTTTAAGCATTTAAAAGCCAATGATTTTTTAGAAAATTCGGCAACTTTTCAAGGTTTTGCCACGCCGCGGCGTTTAGCGGTTTTAATCCACGGCGTTTTAAAAGTGTCTGCCCCCAAAACCATTCGCCAAAAATTGATGCCGGTTAAAATCGGTTTGGATGAAAACGGCAACAAAACCGCGGCACTTTTAAAAAAATTAAAAGCGTTGAGCGTGGATAATCCCGAATCTGCCGCGTTGGAAACCGAAAACAACACGCTTTTTATCACCCAAACACAAACAGGCACGGCGCTGGCGGATTTTTTAAACGCAGATTTGCCCAAAGTGTTGAATGCCTTGCCCATTCCCAAAATGATGAGTTACCAAGCCGCAGATGGTTGGACAACCACGCATTTTGTGCGGCCAGCGCATCGCTTGGTGGTGATGTTGGATGATGAAATTTTGCCCATTACTTTATTGGGTTTAAGCGCGGGGAACAAAACCCAAGGGCATCGCTTTGCGGCAAAAACGCCTGAAATTGTGTTTAAAAACGCCAAGGAATACGAAGAACGCTTGCAAACCGATGGCGCGGTGATTGCTAATTTTGAAAAACGCCGCGCGCTGATTGCCGAAGCGCTTATCCAAGTTGCTGATGAATGTTCTAAAAAAGTCGGCAAAGTCTTAAAACCATTAGACGACCCCGAACTTTTGGATGAAACCACGGCTTTGGTTGAAAATCCTGCGATTTTTTTAGGCACATTTGATGAAAGTTTTTTAAAAGTGCCGCAAGAATGCTTGATTTTAACGATGAAAGCCAATCAAAAATACTTTCCTTTGTTGCAAGAAAACGGCGCGCTTTTTCATCAATTTTTGATGGTTGCCAATTTGTCGCCTGAAAACCCTGCCGCCATTATTCACGGCAATGAGCGCGTTTTGCGCGCGCGCTTGTCCGATGCGGCATTTTTCTTTGAAGAAGACAAAAAAACGCCTTTGGCGGCACGCTTGCCTATGCTGGAAAAAATCCGTTATCACCACGCGCTGGGTTCGCAGTCTGAACGTTGCAAAAGGGTTTTAAACATTGCCGAATTTGCCGCAGCCGCCATTTTGCCCGAAGAAAAAGAAAACCTTTGCCAAGCAGCGCGCTTATTTAAAGCCGATTTGGCAAGCGAAATGGTTGGCGAATTCCCCGAATTGCAAGGCATTATGGGGCGTTATTACGCTTTAAACGATGGCTTGGCGCAAAACATTGCCTTTGCCATTGAAGACCATTATCGCCCGCGCTTTGCAGGAGATGATTTGCCGCGCAATGCAATTGGCAAAATTTTGGCGCTTGCCGACAAATTAGAAAGTTTGGTCGGTTTGTTTGGGATAAACCAAATGCCCACGGGCGAAAAAGATCCTTTTGGTTTGCGCCGCGCGGCAATTGGCGTGGTGCGGCTTTTAACCGAAGGCGGTTTAAAACTCTCGCTTGAAAGTTTGTTGGAAAACGCCGCGCAAAGTTTTGTAAACATTGCCAACTTCAAAAATCCACGGTCAACGCTGAAAAATTTTCTATTGGAACGTTATTCGCAAATCTTGCAAAAAGACGGCTGGCAATTGTGCGAAATTGAAGCGGTGTTGGCAGTGGAGTCTGAAAATTTATGCGAAGTTTTGCCGCGTTTGACAGCACTTCGCGCGTTTTTAAAATTGCCTGAATCGCAAGATTTAATCCAAATCCACAAACGTGTTTACAACATTTTAAAAAAATCCAACTCTGAAAAAACGCATTTTTCCATTGCCTTGTTAAAAGATGCGGCGGAAAAAAATTTGTTTAACGCACAAGAACAACTGCAACCCAAAATGCAAATGGCTTTTGAAGAAAAAAATTACGCCCAATGTTTGCATTTGTTGTTGGCATTAAAAAATCCGCTTCATACTTTTTTTGAAGAAGTGTTGGTCAATGCCGAAGAAGAAAATGTGCGCCAAAACCGCCACGCTTTGCTTTTTGCCATTGCCAAAATGCTCAAACAAGTGGCTGATTTGTCCAAACTTTGAAAATCCACGGTGAACTGCAAATTTTTTTCAAAATCAACAATGCGCCAACCGATTTTTTCACGCGCTGGCATTTTGTTCATTGCCTTGTTGTTGGATAGCCTTTTTTTAATTTGGCTTTATTTTCCGGGTTACAACTCTTACCCAGATTTTTTTGATAGCCTTGCCGTTTTAAAGCGTGACGGCTGGCACGCCGTTTTTCCCGCTTGGCTTTTGGGCATTTTTTATTCCCTTTTTGGCAAACACACTTTTTATTTGTATATCGGCAACATTGTGGTTTTTCACGCCGCATTGTTTTTGATTTTGCTTGCCGTTTTGCGCCATTCCAAAATGTTGGCGTGTTTCATTTTGTTGTGCGTGCCAACAATCAATTTGTATTTGTTGAATGTGTTTTCATGGTCGACTCAAAACCTAGCCAATGGCTTGTTGTTGCTTTATGCCTTTGTGCTTTATTTTGTTTTATGGGGGGG
>CAKQRL010000019.1 GCA_934271525.1 uncultured Rhodocyclaceae bacterium | reverse complement strand
TCACGGAGTGGTGTGATGGCGACCAAATGCCTTTTTTCCAGCGTGGCGTTTTCATTGTTTTTGTCGCATTCTTATGCGATGACGAGTTTTGAACTGCACAACATCAACGAAGCGCACAAACAAGGTTTCACAGGCAAAGGCGTGACGATTGGGATTATTGACGACCTTTTTAATCCACAACACCCTTTATTTGATAAAGATAAATTTATTAGTGTTAATAATAATACGGGCACACAAAACAAAAACCACGGCAACCACGTTTCCGGCATTGCGGCAGGCAGTTCCACCGATGGTGCCAATTATGGTGTTGCAAAAGATTCAGGCATTGTGGCTTATGGCAATTTGGGAAGTGGTGCAACAGATAAATTTAATGAACTTGTCAACAAAAACGTTAAAGTTGTTAATAATTCCCACACGGCAAACTGGGCAGATTTGCAAAAATACGCCAAAGAAAAAGATATGCTGATTATTTATGCAGCAGGGAACAATGGCGCATTAAAACCAACTTCGGCAGCATTACACGGAACGGGAAGCAAAGGCGATGTTGCTAATAACGAATATAACCTCGGCGCTTGGTTGGTTGTGGGCAATGTGGATTCTAGCCACATCACGCGTGATGATAATGGCAACTTAAAATTGGATGCACGCGCCGTAGGCGGAAAATCTGCTAGCACGCAGTTGTGTGTGGGCGCTTCTTCTTATTGTTTGATGGCGGCAGGCACCAGTATCTTATCAGCTGGATATGACCCAACCGAAGAAATTGGCGTATCAGGTGAACCAAAAGGATTTTACAAAGGAACGGGCACTTCCATGGCGGCACCTGCCGTAACAGGAGTGGCGGCGATAGTGTCGCAAAAATACCCTTTTTTAGGTGGAAAACAGTTGGCAGATATTCTTTTAAGCACCGCCAATAATGATTTTGAAACGCCCGAAATTATTTACAAATACCACGATAAAGAATCCGTTGAATACGATGTGATTTATATTGATGGAAAAGAAATTCCTAAAAAAACAGATGGAACAAAAGATATAGATAAAATTAAAAGTGAAGTAAACGGTTTATATCCCGGTAGCAACACAGGTTTAACAGGTAATGATGAAAATAGTGCTAATTTTAATACAAAAGAATTAACCAAAGAAGAAGTCTACGGTCAAGGCATTATGGACGCTGAAAAAGCCTTAAAAGGTTTGGCGGAAATTGATATTAATCGTTTAAAAGCAGATGATGTTGGCACTGGAGCGGATAGCAAAACCGCTTTTTATACTTTGGACGTAAAAAATTACAACGCTGTTTTTGAAAATGATATTGACCAAAAGAAATACGATGCCAAATACCATTCTGACGAAAGCCAAACCGACCCGCAAAAATTAAAAGATACTGAAAACGCCGGCTTTAAAAAGAAAGGCGCTGGCACATTGGGTTTAACGGGCAATTTGAATTACGAAGGCAAGACCATTATTGAAGAAGGCGGCATTGATTTAATTGGCAAACAAAACCAAGAAGTTAAAGGCAGTGGCATTGAAGTTAAAAGCGGCGCCCAATTGTTTGTGGGCACAAACGTTAATGCTCCCAATAGCGAAGTGAAGAATGAAGGCACAATGACCGTTGGCACGGATGCCCACCCACAACATTTGCAAGCCAAAACTTTAACCAACCAAGGCACACTCAACTTGGGCGATAACCCCCACGGCGAAGAACGGATCAGTCTTACAAAATACACACAAGAAACGGATGCCACTTTAAACGCCGGCTATTTGTCGGTTCAAAACGGCAAAGCCACCAACCACGCCATTAAAGCCACCGATTATGATGTCAAAGGCACGGTGAATTACAAACCCTTAACCAACTCGGGAACTCGGCAAACCATTCCGCTTTCTTTAAACGGCATGGAAAATAAGTTAACCAACGCCAATGTTAAAGTTACCACAAGCGGTCACGCCGTTTCTTATACTTTGTCTAGCGGCAACACCAATTTAATTGCCACACCCGTTGCCAACATTTACGCTGATTTTGACGGCAGCAACATGACGCTTGCCAAGGTTCTTGTTCCGATGAGCGATGCCGCACAAACGCTTTCCGCCGATTACGATACTTTCTTTCGCGCGGTTAATGCCGCGGATTACAACCTTTATAAAGAAGCCTTGTTGGCAATTGATGACGTTTCGCATTTGGAAAACAACGAATTGTTGCTTGCCATCCAAAGCCAAGAAATTTTGGAAAAGGTTGCCAACTTGCAAGGTGGCGTGGAAGGCGCGTTTTTGCGCCCGCGCTTTTCGCATTTGAAAACCGATGGCATCTCGGCGCGCCGCATCGGTTTTGATATTTTTGCTAACAAATTCACACCTTGGGGTTTTGGTAGTGCTTTTATAAATTACGACAACTTGTCGGGCGATTTGTCTAGCCAAATGGTCAGTTTGGGCGCAGGCTTAAAAAACAATCTCTCGTGGCTTGGTGTTTTTGGTGGCGCACGTTTGGGTTATGTTAAAAATTCTGTCAAGCGCGATGGGCAAGATCCTGTGAAATACAACACCCTAAGCGGCAATCTTTTTGCAGGCGTGGATGTGGATTTGGCAATGACATCCTTGCCGCAAACGCGCTTTTTGCCGACTGTTTATATTGATTATCAATATTTCCGCCAACAAGGCATCAACCACCCGGGCGTGAATTACCGCAATAGCCGCGTTTTTGAAAGCATTGTGAATTCTGGCTACAAATATAGCGGTGGCAATTTGTTTGCGCGGCATATTGCCGCTAAAAATTTAAATGCCGTCTCGGCGAATATTGGCTTAAACGTCCAACAAACCTTGGTTGCGCCGTGGTCGCTGGGCGCACATTTATTTTATGAGCGGCGTTTAAACGGCAAGGATTTTAAAACTAGCGCACAATTCAATGATTTTGCGGGCACTTTTGAGCAAACCTATCAACTCAACCAAAACTTTGTGCGCTTTGGCATGGATGTGAATTATGAAACGCCACTTGATGCTCGCGGCATTGTTTATTATGCGACCATCGGCATTGATTATGAAACGGCGGCAGGCGGCAACAACAAATACCGCGCCTACGGCGCAGACTTCAAAGGCGGCATTAAATTCTAAAAATCAACAAAAATCCACGGTCAACCCAATATTTTTTTGAAAAAAATATTGGGTTCACCGTGGATTTTTAAAATAAAAAACGCACTTTGTTGAAAGTGCGTTTTTTTGATTTTATAAAAATCATTTAAAAGCCGATGGTGCGCAGAATTAAATTCACAATGCCGCCAAGTAGGAATGCGGCGGGCATAATGATGGCAATCAAAGCGCACATCACCTTTACGCCGCGTTCTTTTAAAATCATCACAACCGTGGCAAAGCAAGGGATGAAAAGTGTCAGCGTTACCATTCCCACAATGGCTTGGATTTCGGTTAAGTTTTCGTTGCCTTCAAACAAACCTGTGGCACCAAAATCGCGCCGCAAAAAGCCCATCACAAAGGCTTCGCTTGCTTTGGGCGGCAAATCCAACCAACCCGTAACCAAGGGTTCGCCAAAAGAAACAATCGCTGGCAATGCGCCCGTTTTGTCCAAAATGAACATCAATAACGTGCCGATTAAAAAAAGCGGAATCACGTCATACAAATACCATTTCAAGCGGGAAAATGTTTTCTTTAAAACGTTGCCAACAACGGGCATTCTCATCGGCGGCAACTCTGTGATAAGCGCCACATGTTCGCCCGGCACAATACGGCTTGCCAAAAAACCTGCAACCAAAATGATGGCAACAAGCGTGATTGCCCACACCAACACAGCGGCAAAGGAATACGAACCCAAAACACCCAACACCACGCCGAGTTGCCCAGCGCAGGGAATGCTAAGCGTTAATAAAAAGGTTGCAATCAAGCGCTCGCGTGGTGTGGTTAAAATGCGTGTGGTCAGCGTCGCCATTGTTACGCAACCAAAGCCCAAAACCATTGGCAACACGGCTCTGCCGTTTAAGCCGATGGCTGAGAATAGGCGGTTGGTGATAACCGATAACCTTGGTAAATAGCCCGAATCTTCCAAAATGGAAAAGGCGATAAAAAATGTGGTAACCAATGGCAAAATCAAGGCAAGCGCGTAGGTCATTCCCATTGTCCATAAGCCGTAGTCGCCAACCAATAAATCGGTGATAAAAGGGATTCCAAGTGTTTCGGTGAAGATTTTTTCAATGGTGCCCGATACCACGGGGTTTAAAATCCCTTCAAAAAAGTCTTCTTCCAACAAGCCCACCAAGGTTGTGCCTGCAAAAACGCCCACAAATTCGTAAATGGCAAAAAGCACAGCAAACAAAATAGGAATGCTCCACACTGGGTGCGTGCAGTAGTGTTCTATGCGTTGCGAGAGTAGGGGAGTGGTGCGGGCGCTGCGGCTCAACACATCTTTGCATAAGGCATCCGCCGCTTGTGAGCGTTCGCGCATCAACAAAGCGGGCAGTTGGCTAATTTTCAAAGGTTTTTCTGGCATTTCTTCCAAGGCTTTTTGCGCCGCATCGCGCAATGCCAAAAGTTTGGGGTATTGTTCGGCGTTGGCATTGTTAAGCCACGCTTCTACTTCGGGGTCTTTTCCTAAAAACAAAATTGCCAAGCCGCGGCTAGCCAAGCGTGGATGCTTGAAATGTTCTTCAATTTGTGCGGTTGCGCTTTGAATATTCTTTTCGCAAAATTCGTCATAAATCAAAAAGGGTTTGGGTTTTTGAGCGTTTTTAATCTCGGCGATCATTCTTGCCACGCCAATGCCGCCTGTTGCAACCGTTGGAATCACCGGCACGTTTAAAGTTTTGGCAAGGGATTCGTTGTTGATTAAAACCCCGCGCGCTTGTGCTTCATCGTGCATGTTTAAGGACAAAATCATCGGCAAACCCAATTCTGCCAAAATTGCTGTGAAATTAAGCGTGCGGCGCAGGTTTTTGGCATCACCCACTTGGATTAAGGACTTCACAGGTTCGTTTAAAATGGCGCGCATGCTGGCATATTCATCGGCACTGCGGGAAGGCAGTGCCAACACGCCCGGAGTGTCTATCAACTGCAAATCTTCTTCAAAATTTGCCCCTGCGCGCGTGATTTCAACGGTTGTGCCCGGGTAGTTGGAAACATTCACATAAGCGCCAGTCAAGCGGTGGAAAAGCACCGATTTGCCAACATTCGGATGCCCCACCAAAAGCAGTGCGGGCGTTTTAACCAAACTTTGTGCGGCAATGTGTTCGCCGTGGCATTCATTCATTTTTTTTGCCTTCTTCAATTAAAATATCCACGGTAAACGCCTTGTTTTTTTCAAAAAAATTCAAAGTTTACCGTGGAAAAGTTCCAAAAAACTCCACTTGCTAAAATTAGCAAATGAGAATTCTTCTTATTTTTATACGCTTTGTCAACAATATTTACTTTTTTTTAAAATGTTTACTCCAATACGCTACATTCCGCCAATTTACCGCCCGCCAAGCGAGGCGCAATCCCTTATTCTTCCGGTCACAGACGGTTGCTCGTGGAATCGCTGCACCTTTTGTGAAATGTATCAAACGAAAAAATTCAAAGCCCGCAAAGAAGAAGAGGTTTTGGGCAATATCCGTTACGCTGCCGCGGTTTATGGCAAAAACATCCGCCGTGTTTTTTTGGCGGATGGCGATGCCTTGGTTTTGCCAACGCGCAGGCTTTTGAATATTTTACAAACAATAAAAACTGAAATGCCTTGGGTTACAAGGGTTTCAAGCTATTGCTTGCCAAGAAATTTGTCTAAAAAAACGCTTGCAGAATTAAAAGAATTAAAAGAAGTGGGCTTAAAACTTGCCTACATTGGCGCAGAATCGGGCGACAACGCGGTTTTGAATTTTATTCAAAAAGGCGAAACTTTTGATTCCACGCTTTGTGCCTTGCAAAAATTGAATGAAGCGGGCATTGCCCGCTCGGTGATGATTTTAAATGGTTTGGGCGGCAAAAATTTGTCGCAACAGCACGCTGAAAACTCCGCCCGATTAGCCAACGCCGTGAATCCTGAATTTTTGGCGGTGTTGGTGGTGAGTTTTCCAGAAGGACAAGCGCGTTTAAAAAACAATTTTCCGGGCTGGCAAATGCCCTCCTCTTTGGAATTGCTCAAAGAGATGGCGCAATTTGTGGGCGCATTAAACTTAAACAACACGATTTTTCGCAGTGACCACGCCTCCAATTATTTGGCATTAAAAGGCGTTTTGAATCGCGACAAATCGGCGTTATTAAAAGCAATTACTACTGCACAAAATCACCCCGAAATTCTGCGTGCGGAATGGCAACGCGGTATTTGATGGCGTAAAATGCGGGGCGTTTTGAAAATTTTTTGGAGTTTACCGTGGAAAAATCTTTGACTTATTTGGAATTAGCGGAAATGGTTTTAAGAGAAGCTAAAAAACCTTTGCACACCAAGGATATTTGGCGCATTGCCTTGGAAAAAGGTTATTACAAACATTTGATGAGCGTCAGCAGTGCGCCCGAACACGCATTTTCAATGAGAATTATGAAAGATATTAAAACCAAGGGTGAAAATTCAATTTTTTCAAATACGGGCGAACAGCGAGTTTATTCAATTAAAGAATCGGCATTAGCAAAAAAAAGTGCAAATGAAAAATTATTTGAATTTGTAAGAAATGAAAAAAAACACGATTTAAGCATTGTTGAAATTGCGCAAAAAGTTTTACAAGAAGCAGAAACGCCTTTAAGAGCTCGGAAAATATGGGAAATTGCCGAAGAAAATGGTTTGGTGGATTTTTTCAAAAATAAAAGCAAAAAACCAACCACTGCTTCTTTTGCTTCAATGATTGTTTATACCCTTAAAAAAGAACCCAAATTATTTATGCAAATCGGCGATTTTCCTGCAAGATTTTGGTTAAAAACACGTGAAAAAGAATTGCTACAAGATAAAATTAAATTAGAGCAACAAATTCAAAAAGAAGAAGATTTACAAAATCTTGCCGAAGAAAAAGCATTAAAATTTATTGAGCGTGATTTGCATCCGTTGTTGGTTTATTTTTTGAAAAATAATGAAAATTTCAATTTAGAAGCCAAAACCATTTTTCACGAGAATTGTATTAAAGGCGTTAAAGGAAAAAGATTATGGAATTACCCCGATATTGTTGGCGTGCGTTTTCCAAATTTAGCGGATGAAACAACGAATTTGCTTTCAAATATCAACCAAGGCTCTTATCGCTTTTATTCTTTTGAATTAAAAATTTCCATCAATTTTTCAAATTTAAAAGAATGTTATTTTCAAGCGGTTTCCAATTCTTCTTGGGCAAATGAAGGTTATTTGGTTGTTTTTAAAGATATTGAAGAAGATGTTTTAAAAGAATTAAAACGTTTAAATCAAGGTTTTGGCATTGGCGTTATTCAATTAGAAAAATCCCCGCTAGAATCGGAAGTTATTCTTCCCGCACGTTCGCGCAATTTGGATATTGAAACTTTGAATATGTTGGTTAAAGATAGCCCCGATTTTCAAAATTTTGTCAAAGAAATCAGCGGCCACATTGCTGCCAAAAACCAAAAACTCGGCAACTTACCCATCAAATCCGACAAAGTTTTGTCTGACGAACAACTTGAAAAACACATCGCCAACAAAAAAATAGAAAAAATTTAAAAATCCACGGCAAACAAAATTTTTTTAAAAAAGGCAAAAAATAATATGCAAAAACCGATTTTTCAAAGTGTGGATCAATTATTCACAATTTACCAAGGCGATTGCAATGATTTTTTGCCTTTTTTTGAAAATCAATTTGATTTAATTTTTGCCGATCCGCCTTATTTTTTATCAAATAATGGTTTGAGTATTCAAAATGGCAAAATCACAAGTGTCAACAAAGGTGAATGGGATAAAGAAGCAAATATCAATGATATTGACGAATTTAATGAACAATGGATTAAAAACGCCAAAAAATCTTTAAAAGATAACGGCACAATTTTAATCAGCGGAACTTATCACAATATATTTTCACTCGGGCGCATTTTGCAAAAATTAGATTTTAAAATTTTAAATATCATCACATGGCAAAAAACAAACCCACCACCGAATTTTTCTTGCCGTTATTTAACGCATAGTGCAGAACAAATTATTTGGGCAAGAAAAAGCGAAAAACACCCGCATTTTTTTAATTATGAGCTATTAAAAAAAATAAATGATGATCGCCAAATGCGTGATATTTGGACATTCCCTGCCATTGCCCCTTGGGAAAAAACACAAGGCAAACACCCAACACAAAAACCTTTAAAATTATTGGTGCGTTTAATTTTGATGGCAACGGATAAAAATGCGAAAATTGCTGACCCATTTGCGGGCAGTGCTTCAACAGGCATAGCCGCAAATCTTTTGGGGCGTTCTTTTGTGGGGTTTGAAAAAGAAAGTGATTTTATAAATCTTGCAATGGCAAGAAAAAAAGAATTAGAAAAAAATCCATTATTTTTCAAAAATAAAATTGAAGATTTAAAATTTTTAAACTCTTTTTTATTAGAGAGGAATTAAAATGAAAGAAGGCGGTTTTGGCGGTTCTAACACAAAAACAGGTTTAATTTTTGAAGGTCAAGTGGATTTGGCAACCTTTTTATCACAACAAAAAAACTATACAATTAAAGAAAATAAAAAAATAAAATCTCAAATTGTTCTTTTTAAAAATGAAGTAGTTGCACAAATTTTCAAAAAACACAGTTTTTACCGTTATTTAGATAGCATTGGCGTGGGCTGGAAAAATATTATATCCAAACGTCTTTTGCCTGATGATAGTATTTACGTGATTGCAAATAATACTTTGCATATTATTGAATGCAAATTTCAAAAAGTTTCAGGTTCTGTGGATGAAAAATTGCAAACCTGCGATTTTAAGAAAAAACAATATAAAAAATTAATGTCAAGTGTGAATATAGAAGTGAAATACATTTATTTATTGAGTCAATGGTTTTCAAAACCAGAATATCGAGACGTTTTGGATTATATCATCAGTGTAGATTGTTCTTATTATTTTGAATATATTCCCATGCAACATTTGGGCTTGCCGATTGAATAAAATCCACGGTAAACACATTATTTTTTTCAAAAAAAATCTTTGTTTACCGTGGAAAATCGTTATTTTTCAGCATTTTTTAAGGCTTTTGAGCCTGCGTAATGGCGGGCAAATTGTTGGGCAACTCTGCCGCTTCGCGCACCGCGCCCAAGCGCCCATTGCAGTGCTTGCTGCTGGGCGTTTTCAAATTCTGATTCGGGAACGTTAAAAAATTTGAGCCAGTGGCGCGTGATTGCCAAAAATTCATTTTGGTCAAAAGGGTAAAAGGATAACCACAACCCGAATCGATCGGAAAGGGAGATTTTTTCTTCCGCGCGCTCAAAAGGATGGATTTCGTCTGTTTCTTCGTTTTCAGAGAAAAAATCCGGCATCAAGTGGCGGCGGTTGGATGTGGCGTAAATCAAAATGTTTTCAGGTGGGGCAAAAATTGAGCCATCCAAAAGCGATTTTAAGGCTTTGTAGCTTGCATCATCCGCTTCAAAAGACAAGTCATCGCAAAAAATAATGAAGCGCTCGGGGCGGTTTTCAACAAGTGCCACAATTTCTGGCAAAGCGGTTAAATCGCTTTTGTCGACTTCAATCATCCTTAAACCTTGTGGCGCAAATTCATGCAAAATAGCGCGCATTAAGGACGATTTTCCAGAACCGCGCGCGCCTGTTAAAAGTGCGTTGTTGGCGGGCAAACCCAAAACGAATTGTTGCGTGTTTAAAACGAGTTTTTCTTTTTGCGTATCAATGTGTTTTAAATCGTCAAGGCGAATGGTTGCAATGCGTGCAATGCCTTCCAAGCCGCCGTTTTTTTTCCAACGAAAAGCGATTTTGCTAAAATCTGGCGCGGCAGATTTTCCCCATTTTTCTTCCAAAACGCTTAAAATGCGAGCGATTTGATTGATGAGTGCTTCGGGCAACATAATGATTTTGAAGAAAAAAAAAGCCATTGTAACACTGGCATTGTTGCTTCTTGCCGCTTGCGCTTGCGAGCCGGAAAAAGAAGTTGAAAAAAAACCGCTGTTGACCGCGGAAAATCACCATTTTGTGAAAGTTGGTTGGGAAAAAATTGCCAACCACACAATAGACAACGACTTTTGGCAGGCATTTTTGCACAACTGCGGCGCTGTGAAAGATGCTAATCCTTTGTTGAATGTTTGCGAGGATGCGTTTTTTAAGAGTGAAGAATCGCCAACTGATTTTTTTAAAAACCATTTTGATGTTTATCAAATTGTTGAAAAATCGGGCGAAATCAATGGCTTAGCCACGGGTTATTATGAACCTTTGATTCGCGCTTCCCGCACAAAATCTGCCAAATATCCTTTTCCTATCCACGCCGAACCCAAAGCATTGTTGGCAAGCCAACTGGATAAAAACGCACGCTACCGCGCGGATTCAAAGTCGCACAAATTGTTGCCTTATTGGAGCCGAGCTGAGATTTTAAATTCGCAAAATCCCAAAGTGTCTGGCGAAGTGCTTTTTTGGGCGGCAGATGCGGTGGAACTTTTTTTCTTGCAAATTCAAGGTTCTGGCAGAGTGGAATTGCCAAGCGGCGAGGTGGTGGCTTTGAATTTTGCCAATCACAACGGACATCCTTACCGATCGGTGGGCAAAATTTTGGTGGAAAAAGGCGAAATGCCATTAGAAAAGGCTTCCATGCAAAATATTAAAGCGTGGGTGCGTCAAGATTTACCGCGCGGCTTGGCGTTGTTGAATCAAAATCCGCGCTATGTTTTTTTTAAAATTCGCGAGACGGCAAGCGGCAACCAAAACCCTGTTGGCGCTTTGGGCGTGCCTTTAACGCCTGAAATCAGTGTGGCAATAGACAAAAGCATTGTGCCGCTTGGTGCGCCGTTGTTTTTGAAAACAACACAACCCAATTCGGCGCAACCATTGGAGCGCTTTGTGTTGGCGCAAGACACAGGTTCTGCCATTCAAGGCGCTGTGCGTGTGGATTATTTTTGGGGGTTTGGCGAGGCAGCCGGGCAAAAAGCCGGCGCAATGAAGCAATTGGCAGAGGTGTTTTTGCTTTGGCCAAAAAATGCGGCTTTGCCAAATACGGACAATTTGGCGGATTTTAATTCCGATTCTGCTGAAAATTCCGATTCCGCCAAGGTTGAAAAAGTAGAAAAATCGGCAGATTCGCTTGATTCTGAAAACACCGCCAAAGCTGTTGATTCCGAAAAATCGGTGAAACCTTTGGATGCCAAAATTTACGATTCGGTAGAGTCGGTTAGAGCCAAGTTGGCGGAAATAAATGCGGCGGAATCGACAGAATCGGCGGAATTGCAAAAAGAAAAATCGCCAGAATTTTCTGATTCTTCAACGCTTTTGGATGAAAATGAGGATGACCCCATCGCCGCCTTTGCCAAAGAACATAGCAATGATGATTGAAACCGAACAAATTCGCCACGTGTTGGTTGTGAAACTGCGCTACCACGGCGATGTGTTGCTGACTTCGCCTGTTTTTAGCGTTTTAAAAAAACGTATGCCCAATGCGCAAATTGACGCTTTAATTTATGATGAAACCCGCCCAATGCTGGAAAATCATCCTGCCATTGCCAACATTATAACGATTTCTAGGTCGTGGAAAAAAAACAAACGCCTGCAAATCAAAAAAGAGTGGGAATTATTAAAAACTTTAAAAGCTAGACAATACGATTTAATTATTCATTTAACCGAACATTGGCGTATGGCGTGGACCACACGTTTATTAAAACCAAAATATTCCGTGGCGCCTTTTATGGATTTTAAACATAACCGTTGGTATCATTACTTTTGGAAAAAAAGTTTTTCAAAATTATTTTATTTTCACGATTACCCACGGCATATGGTGGAAACCAACTTGGATGCCTTGCGGGTGTTGGGTTTTAAAATAGAATATGAAGAAAAAAAATTGTCTTTTTATATTCCACAACAAGCAAAAGAACGTGTGGAAAATATATTAAGCGATTTGAATATTAGTGATTATATTTTGTTGCATCCATCTTCCCGAATGTTTTATAAATGTTGGTCGCCGCAAAAATGGGCAGTTGTTTTAAAATGTTTGCAAAAAAATAATTACCCAATCATTTTAAATTGTGCGCCTGATGAAAAAGAGCGGGAATATATTGAAAAAATACTTTCTTTTTTAGATAATCAAAATAACATTTTTATTTTAAATGGCGTTTTGAATTTAAAAGAAATGGGCGCTTTAATTCAACAAGCCCAATTATTTTTGGGTGTGGATTCTGCGCCCATGCATATGGCAGCGGCACTAGAAACGCCGCAAGTGGTTTTGTTCGGCAGCACGGGTGATTTGCAATGGGGCGCTTGGTGTGCGCCGCATTTGAAGCGCATTTTAACGGCGGATGCCAAAAAATTCCCTTGCCGACCTTGCAAAGCAGCGGGCTGCGGCAATAGTTGGGTGGCGGATTGTTTGGAAGCGCTTTCCCCTTTGCAAGTTTTATCCGCCATTGATGATTTGTTAGGAGAACAACAATGAAAAAAATCGTATTTTGGGCGCTGCCCTTGGTTTTGGGTGCTTGCCACATTCCAACGCATTTGCAAGGCGCTGGCGAAGGTGTGGCAATTATTGATGATAAAGAAGCGCAATCTTGCGTTTATATCGGCGAAGTCTCGGGTTTTTCTTTGGATGAATTTAAAAATTCAAGCGAAGAAGCCATGCGCACATCGGCGATGAACAGCCTGCGCAATTCGGCAAGCGTGCGGGAAGCCAACGCCGTGGTGATTAAAAAACAACAATCCTACCGCAAGGCAGAAAGCGCCACGTGGCGCTATAACATCAGCGGCACAGCGTATTTGTGCCAATAAAAAAAATGGCGTTGATTTTTTGGGTGGGCATCGGCGGTTTTTTGGGCGCCGTGTTGCGCTTTTGCGTGAATATGGCGGTGCAAAAAATCGCATGGCATGCGCTTGTTGCCACGCTTTTTGTGAATGTTTTGGGCGCTTTTTTAATTGGCGTATTTTTTGCCGTTGCCATTCAAAAAGGCGTTGTAACGGATGCTTTCAAACATTTTTTTGTTACGGGATTTTTAGGGGCGCTGACCACCTTTTCTACATTTAGTTATGAAAATTTTTTGCTTTTTGAACGCCAACAATTTTTGATGCTTTTTTTGAACATTTTTGCCAATGTTGCCTTGTGTTTTTTGGCAGTTGCCTTGGCAAAATCCACGGTCAACCTGTAATTTTTTTGAAAAAACTATTGGTTTACCGTGGATTTTTTTGATTTTTTGGCGGATGTTTGACCACCAAAGTATGCGCCAACATATCGTGCAAGGCTTGTTTTTTGATGGTAAAAGCGGCAAGCAAATAACCAAGATTCAGAATCAGGCTGGAAGCGATTTTTCCAAAATAGCGCCCGAGCGCCCGCCAAAAACTGATGGCATTGCCGTTTAAATCGGTTACATAAATTCGCAACAAAAATTTGCCCGGCGTTGCTTGCAAGCGAGAAGATTCAAAACCTGCAAAATAAACAAGCGGCAAAAAAACGTATAAAGCCAAAAGGGCGCTTGGCAATTCTGGCAATGTTGAGATTGCTTGCGGATTTTGCGCGGCTTGCGTCAAAATGTCTTCGGCAAGTTGTGGGTCGTTCAAGCCCAAAAGCGTTGCCAAAATGGCGGTTAAAAAGGTCAAAATCGCATTATCAACCAAAAACGCCAACACACGCTGCCAAAAGCTGCCCAAGCGTTTTTGGCATTGCATTTGGCAGGCAAAGCACAAAACCGATTCTGATTCCGATTCAAAATTCACGCCGCATTGCATGCATTTCATAGTTTTTTTGTTTTTTTGAAAAAAACGCATTGTAAAAGCATTTTCCACGGTAAACCTTAAAAAAATTTCAAAAAAATTGCAGGTTTACCGTGGAAAAAAGCAAATCGCAAAATTTTAGCGATAGTTTTTTTAAATGATAACGATTAAAAAATGCAAATTGTTTAATCGCAAAACTGCCTTTAAAGTAGTCTCATCTTTTCAACCAAACAAATGGAGAACCAAAATGGCATTGATCAATACGCCGATTAAACCTTTTAAAGTGCAAGCCTACCATCAAGGCAAATTCGTTGAAGTGTCCGACAAAGATTTGTTGGGGCATTGGTCGGTGGTGATGTTTTATCCCGCTGATTTCACTTTTGTTTGCCCAACCGAATTGGAAGATATGGCAGATTTGTATGGTGAATTTCAAAAATACGGCGTGGAAGTGTATAGCGTTTCTACCGACACGCATTTTTGCCATAAAGCATGGGCGGATGTTTCGCCTGCCATTCAAAAAATCAAATACATCATGTTGGGGGATCCCACCGCAACCTTGGCACGCAATTTTGATGTGTTGATTGAAGAAGAAGGTTTGGCTTTGCGTGGCACTTTTGTGATTAACCCCGAAGGTGTGATTAAGGTTATTGAAATCAACGACAACGGCATTGGCAGAAAAGCCGATGAATTGTTGCGCAAAGTCAAAGCCGCACAATACATTGCCAAACATCCGGGCGAAGTGTGCCCTGCCAAATGGGAAGAAGGCGCCAAAACGCTTGCACCTTCTTTGGATTTGGTCGGCAAAATTTAAAGTAGTTGTTCCTCTGAAAAGAACGCCGCAGACCTTGCTGAAAACGGCGTTCTTTTTTTAAAAAGGCAAGGAAAAGGGAAAGGAAAAGCAATGTTTGATGAAAATATTAAAACGCAATTAAAAGCCGCTTTAACGCACTTGCAAGCCGATTTAACGATTACGGCAAGTTTGGATAATTCTGATTCTGTCAATGAAATGCGGGATTTTTTGGAGTCGGTTGCGGGTTTGTCGGACAAAATCACTTTAAATTTGAACGGCAATTTTGAGCGCAAACCTTCTTTTTCTATTGCCAAAGCGGGCGAAAACCCGCGCGTGCATTTTGCGGCAATTCCAATGGGGCACGAATTTACAACATTCGTTTTGGCATTGTTGCAAGTTAGCGGCCATCCGCCAAAAATCTCTGATGAAACGGCGGAATTTATAAAGAATTTAAAAATCAAAGCCCGTTTTGAATTGTTTGTTTCTCTTTCTTGCCACAACTGCCCCGAAGTGGCGCAAGCCATCCACATTTTGGCGGCATTAAACGACAACGTAGAAACCGTGTTAATTGACGGCGGTTTGTTTCAAAATGAAATTGAATCCCGCCAAATTATGGGCGTGCCAAGCTTGTGGATGAATGGCGAAAACCTGCACCAAGGCAGAATCACTTTGGATGAATTGTTGCAAAAGTTGGATTCTTCCCACCAAGAAAAAGCGCTTGAAAAACTTGAAAACCAAGGAACGCTTGACCTTTTGGTTGTTGGTGCTGGCCCTGCTGGCGCCGCTGCCGCTGTTTATGCCGCACGCAAAGGCTTAAACGTTGCGGTTTTGGCAAGCCGCATCGGCGGGCAGATTATGGATACCTTAACCATTGAAAACTTTATTTCAGTTTTGGAAACCGAAGGTCCCAAACTTGCCGCCGCATTAGAAGCGCATATGCAAAAATACAATGTGCCAATTCTGCTTGGCACGGCAGAAAAATTAGAAAAAACCGAAAAAGGCTTTGCCGTGCAACTTGCAGGTGGAAAAATTTTGAATCCACGTTCGGTCATTTTGGCGTGCGGCGCCAAATGGCGTGATTTAAATGTGGAAGGCGAAAATGCTTACCGCGCGCGTGGCATTTGTTTTTGCCCGCATTGCGATGGTCCTTTGTTTAAAGGCAAAGATGTGGCGGTCATTGGCGGCGGCAATTCTGGCGTGGAAGCTGCCATTGATTTGGCGGGCATTGTCAAACACGTCACCTTGTTGGAATTTGATTCACAAATGCGGGCGGATACCATTTTGCAAGAAAAATTAAAATCCTTGCCCAATGTAACCATTCACACCAATGCGCAAACCTTGGAAGTGTTGGGCGATGGCGAAAAATTAACAGGCATTTTGTGGCAAGACCGCAATAGCCAACAAAAAGAAACGCTGGCGTTATCAGGCTTATTTGTGCAAATCGGCTTGGTGCCCAACACGGCTTGGTTAAAAGGCACGCTCAATTTAAATAATCGGGGCGAAATTGAAACCAATGCCAAAGGCGAAACATCCTTGCCCGGTGTTTTTGCCGCAGGCGACTGCACCACGCAAACTTTCAAGCAAATTATTATCTCAATGGGCTCTGGCGCAACAGCTTCGCTTGGTGCTTTTGAATATTTGACTTTTTCCCCTTAGAAAATAGAAAATTCCACGGTCAACGGGGTAAACTTTTCAAAAAAAAAAGATTGTTGACCGTGGATTTTTTTTATTTTTGGAGAATTGGATGAACACGCTCATTGTTTTTGCGCACCCTGAACCCCAATCCTTTTGCGCCGCAATGAAAAACGCCGCCGCAGACGTTTTAAAAGAAGAAGGCAAGGTTGAAATTTCTGATTTATATGCCATGCGTTTTAAAGCCGTGGCAGACGAATCGGATTTTTTAAAGCGTGAAAATCCCGATTATTTTAATTACGCTTTGGAGCAGCGTTTTGCGCAAAAAAACGGCACGCTTGCCGCCGATATTCAAACGGAATTAAACAAAATTGAACAAGCGGATTTTTTGCTTTTTATTTTTCCGCTTTATTGGTATAGCGTGCCGGCTATTTTAAAAGGCTATTTTGACCGTGTTTTTGTTAGCGGCAAAGCCTACGGCGGCAAACGCATTTACAACAAAGGCGGTTTTTTTGGCAAACGGGCAATGTTGGCGTTTTCATTGGGCGGGCATAGCGGTTTGTTTGGTAAAAATGCGATACACGGCGAAATAGAGGCGCTTTTAAAGCCAATTACCCAAGGCACTTTGGGTTATACGGGTTTTGAAGTTTTAAAACCTTTTGTGGCGTATCACGTGCCGTATATTGAAAAACCTGAGCGTTTGGCAATTTTGGAGAATTTTAAAAATGATTTAAAAAATCTCAACAATGCGCCGATTGTGCCAATGCCGAATTTGGCAGATTTTGATGAACGTTTTAATCCTAAAAAAATTTGATGTTCACCGTGGATTTTTAGATTTTTAAATTTATAATCACAAAATCATTTAAAGCGCTGGCGGAACGCTTTATTTTCTTTCAAACAAAGGAGAATTTTATGTTGTCAAAAAAAATGCTTTCGGTTTGGGCGTTGTCGGCGGTTTTGAGTGTTCCAGTTTGGGCGGCTTCTCAACAAGATGAAGGGCGTTTGGGTATTCCTACGATAAAAAATGACAAAGGAGAAGACATTGTTGTCAACAATTTGGACAAACTTCCTGCCAAATACTGCCCTTCTGATAATCCTGTTGGTTGGGATGGCACATATAAAACCACTTCTGGCTCAAAAGGTTGGGCGTGTTCGCAGTTGCATTTGTCGGGTGATAACACAAAGAGTTTGTTTGACAAAGCCTATGTGAATGCGGCAGCGCCCGGTGCCAAAAATTTGGCTTATGACGCATTGCGTGCTTTGCAACAAAGCTTGACCAAACAAGGCATGCAATCCGATTCAGCATGGGGGCAAGTCAACCGACTTGCCGCAGAACTTTTTGGTAAAGATTTTAAATGGGATGGTTTTCCACAACAAGATTCCTACAACGCCGGCGGCTATGCGAATTACAACGACCCTTTTTCTGCCATTATGTTTGATTCGCTCAACCGTTGCGGTTGTGTGGTAACAATGAGTGAAACCAAAAATCCTGATGTGGCGAATGGAAAAACATTGCCCGGCAACAACCAAATGGAAGATGGTTGCCCCGGGGCAGCTGCCACAATGTGTGCAGAACCTGCCGAGCGGATTAAAACAGGTTATTGGGGCACGAGCCATCAATACAACAAATCTTTTAAAGATTTGGCGAATGTGTGCATTTATTTTTGGAACGACTTTGTCAATAAGTCTTACAACAAAAAAAATGGCGTAACCGACCCCAATGATGCCAACTACAAACAAGTTTGTAGCACAGGCGGCGCAGAATGCACAATTTGCACCGTTAGTGGTGCGCTTAAAGGCAAGGACTCCAATTTGCCCGATAAACTTTTTTGTGAAGGTTCTACCTTTGTTGGTCCGGGTTTGATTTCTTATTCAGGCAAAGACAGAAACGGCGGCAATACTTTTCAAAAAAATCCGATTCTGGTCAGTTACGATGGCACGACTTGTGGCGACAACACTGGAAAAATTGACATCGTTGCGCAATAAAATTTTTCAAAAATAATCCAAAAAAAACCGCTTTTTCAACAAGCGGTTTTTTTTGTGCATAAAATCCACGGTAAACCTTTAAAAATTTTCAAAAATCATTAAAATTGCGCTTGGCGGGTCTCCTCGCATTGTGAGATGGTCAACCGGGTCAGGGTCGGAAGGCAGCAGCCCCAGCCGTTGCAGCAAGTGCCGAGGTCAAGGCTCGCCATTTTCTTTTTTGTTTTTTGTGCATTCATGAGCTATCAAGTTTTGGCACGCAAATGGCGGCCGAAAAGTTTTAAAGAATTGGTCGGGCAAGAGCACGTGGTGCGTGCTTTAACGCATGCATTAGAAGAACAACGCCTGCACCACGCTTATTTATTCACCGGCACAAGAGGCGTGGGCAAAACAACCATTGCCCGCATTTTGGCAAAAGCCTTGAATTGCGAGCGTGGAATTTCTGCCAATCCTTGTGGCGAATGTTCTTCATGCCAAGAAATTGACCAAGGGCGTTTTGTGGATTTGTTGGAGGTAGACGCCGCCACCAACACGCGTGTTGAAGAAATGCGCACGCTTTTGGAAAATGCGGTTTATGCCCCAACGCGCGGCCGTTTTAAAGTGTATGTGATTGACGAAGTGCATATGCTCTCCACCGCCGCTTTTAACGCCATGTTAAAAACCTTGGAAGAACCGCCCGAACACGTGAAGTTCATTTTGGCAACCACCGACCCGCAAAAAATTCCGGTAACCGTGTTGTCGCGCTGCTTGCAATTTAATTTAAAACAAATGACGGTGGCGGATACAATTTTTCAAATCAAAAGAATTTTAGAAAAAGAAAATATTCCTTTTGAAGAAAAAGCCTTGCCGCTGATTGCTCGGGCAGGGCAAGGCAGTATGCGCGATTCGTTGTCTTTGCTTGACCAAGCCATTGCCTTTGGCGCAGGTGAAATTAAAACCGAACAAGTTGCTCAAATGTTGGGCGCCATTGACCGCGATTTTTTGTTTTATATTTTGGAAGCTTTAATCAACCAAAACGCCCAACAATTATTAGAAATTGCGCAAAATTTAACCGAGCGCGCCGTGGCGTTTTCTTCTGTTTTGCAAGAGTTTGGGCTGCTTTTAACACGTTTGCAAATGTTGCAATTTGCGCCCAAAAGTTTTGAAGACGACCCGGAAATTGAAAAACTCAAAGCTTTTGCCAACCAATTCCCGGGGGAATGGATTCAGCTGGCTTATCAAATTGTTAATATTGGTAGACGTGAAATGCCGCTGGCACCTGATGAAGAATCTGGGTTTTTAATGACTTTGTTGCGCCTTTACGCCTTTCGGCCAGCGGAATATAAACCGATGGCAGCGCCTGCAACAACAACGATGGCGCCTGCGCAAATGGCACAACAAACTTTTCAAACAACACCATCGCCCAGTTTTTCGCCCGCGCCAAGGGTTAATCGCGCCGCCGATATTTTGAAACAATTAGAAGAAGAAAATGAAAAAAAATCGCCGTCTACCGTGGATAAAAAAACGGCGGAATCGGCGGAAATGGCAAAATCAGCAGAACCGCAAGTGTTGGAATCGCCAAACCTTGCGCCATCGCAAGAATTGCCAAAATCGTTGGAAGCGCCAGAATCACCCAAAACCGAAATTATTCAAAAAGAAATTGCGCCATTGGAATGGCAAAACATTGTTCCAGCTTTAAATCTCAAAGGCTTGGCGATGGTTTTGGCGCAAAATGTTGGCGTGGAATTGTTGACGAATTGCCACGGCGTTTTGAATATTTCGCCCAAAAACGAGGCTTTGCATGACGATTTTATGCGCCAGAGTTTAGAAAAAGCCTTGGCAAACTATTTTGAAAATCCAAAATTTTCCTTGGAAATAAAAAAAGCCGAGCCAAAAAACTTGACCATTGCGCAACAAAATGAAGAAAAACGCAAAATGCTATTAGGCAAAATGCAAGAAGCTTTGGATTCTGACCCGTTTGTTCAAGGCTTAAAACACGAATTTTCCGCATTGATTGATTTGGATTCCGTGCGGGCAATTGATTGAAACGAAAGGAGATTTTTTATGATGAAAGGTGGTTTGGGCAATTTGATGAAGCAAGCCCAGCAAATGCAAGAAAATATGAAAAAGGCGCAAGAAGAGTTGGCGTCTTTGGAAGTGGAAGGTCAAAGTGGCGCAGGAATGGTCAAAATTGTGATGACCTGCGCACATGAAGTGCGGCGTGTGAAAATTGATGATTCCGTGTTGGATGACAAAGAAATGTTGGAAGATTTAATTGCCGCCGCCTTAAACGATGCAATGCGCCGAGCCGAAGAAACAGGGCAAGAAAAAATGATGGGTTTTACCGCTGGGTTAAAATTGCCGCCCGGCTTCAAAATGCCGTTTTAAAAAGTTTTTTTTCAAAAAAATATCAGGTTGACCGTGGATTTTTGTAAAAAAAGCAATTTTCCACGGTAGACGCAAAAAAAATTTCAAAATGCCCATTGATGCCATGGAGCGCTTAAAAAATGCGCTCAAAACCTTGCCCGGCGTGGGGCCAAAATCTGCTGAACGCTTGACTTTTCATCTTTTGCAGCATCAGCGAACAGCCGCCGAAGAGTTGGGCAAAAGTCTTTTGTTTGCCTTAGAAAACGTGCGGCATTGCGCACAGTGCAACAATTTTACAAGTGGTGAAATTTGCGCATTGTGTGCGAATACCAAACGCGACCCCAAAAAATTGTGCGTGGTGGAGACGCCAGTGGATTTGAATCGGGTTGAGCAAAGTATGGCATTTGATGGGTTTTATTACGTTTTAATGGGCAGAATTTCGCCCTTGGATGGCGTAACCGGCAGGGATTTGCACATAGACGAATTTTTGGCGCGCGCTTTAAACGGCGTGGTAGAAGAAGTGATTTTGGCAATGAATTTCACCAACGAGGGCGAACTAACGGCGCATTACTTGCAAACTTTGTTAAAAGGCAAGGTTTTGTCGGTAACCCGCATTGCGCGCGGCGTGCCAGTTGGCGGCGAATTGGAATTTGTGGATCCGGGCACATTAGCGCATGCAATTCGCGAGCGCCGTTTCTATTGAATTAAATGTTGCGAATCGTTACAATATGAGCGCTTTTTTAAATGAGGGGTGTTTTGAATGGCTACACAATCAAAGATGGATTGCGGCAGACGGCGTTTGATTATGGCAACGTCTGCTGTGGGCGGCATTGGGATGGTTGGCGCTTTGGTGCCGTTTGTTTCAAGCTTATTGCCGTCTGAACGCGCCAAAGCCGCTGGTGCGGCAGTGGAAGCGGATATCAGCAAATTGGCGCCGGGCGAGCTGATGATCGTGGAATGGCGCGGCAAACCCGTGTGGATTTTTAACCGCACCAAAGAAATGCTGGATACCTTGCCGGGCTTGGCGGATCAACTTGCTGACCCAAAATCGGAAAAACCGCAACAACCGCAATACGCGCAAAATGAAACGCGCTCAATTAAACCCGAATTGTTGGTGATGATTGGCATTTGCACGCATTTGGGTTGCTCACCATCGTCCAAATTTAAAAAAGGCGCAGATGAAGGCATGGCATCCGATTGGCCGGGCGGCTTTTTGTGCCCTTGCCACGGTTCTACCTTTGATTTTGCCGGGCGGGTATACAAAGCCAAACCGGCGCCTACGAACTTGGAAATTCCGCCGCACATGTATTTGAGCGACACGCGAATTTTAATCGGCGAAGACAAGAAGGGAGCTTAAAAATGGCGGGTGGTGTTTATGAAAAATACAAATCCGATGGCACTTTTTTGGGTTCGGTTTTGGAATGGTTTGATGCGCGTTTTCCTTTAACGTCCATGTGGCGTGCGCATTTGTCTGAATATTACGCACCAAAAAACTTCAATTTTTGGTATTTCTTCGGCTCTTTGGCATTGTTGGTGTTGGTGATTCAAATTGTTACCGGCATTTTCTTGGTGATGCACTACAAACCCGATGCCTCTTTAAACGCAGCAGGCGTTCCCGTGGCTTTTGCTTCTGTGGAATACATTATGCGCGATGTGCCGGGCGGCTGGATTATCCGCTATATGCACTCCACCGGTGCCTCCGCCTTTTTCATTGTGGTTTATTTGCATATGTTCCGCGGGTTGATTTACGGTTCATACAGAAAACCGCGTGAATTAACGTGGCTCTTTGGTGTGGGCATTTTCCTTGTTTTGATGGGGGAAGCCTTTTTTGGCTATTTGTTGCCTTGGGGGCAAATGTCTTATTGGGGCGCACAAGTTATTGTGAATTTGTTTTCTGCCATTCCGGTTGTGGGCAATGATTTGTCCATTTTGATTCGCGGTGATTTTGTGGTGGGCGATGCAACTTTGAATCGCTTTTTCTCTTTCCACGTGATTGCTTTTCCGTTGATTTTGTTGGGCTTGGTTGCCGCGCATTTGTTGGCGTTGCATGAAACCGGTTCTAATAATCCAGACGGTATTGATATCAAAGCCAATAAAGATGCAAAAGGCATTCCTTTGGATGGCATTCCTTTTCATCCTTATTACACGGTCAAAGATATTGTGGGCGTTGTGGTGTTTTTGATGGTTTTTTGCAGCGTTTTGTTTTTTGCCCCAGAAGGCGGCGGCTATTTCCTAGAAACGCCGAATTTTTATCCCGCAGACCCCTTAAAAACCCCTGCACACATTGCACCGGTTTGGTATTTCACGCCGTTTTATTCCATTTTGCGTGCAATGGTTTGGAATTTCTTTTGGATTGATGCCAAATTCTGGGGTGTGGTGGCAATGGGCGCATCGGTGTTGATTTTCGCCTTCTTGCCGTGGTTGGATCGTGCGCCTGTGCGCTCCATTCGTTATCGCGGACCGCTAACCAAAATTTTGGTTACTTTGTTTGTCATTTGCTTTTTTGTGTTGGGTTATTTGGGCACTTTGGCGCCCACACCAATGGGCGAGTTGATTTCGCAAATCTGTATGATTTATTACTTTGCTTTCTTCTTGGCAATGCCTTGGTGGACAAAGATGGACTCATACAAACGCGTTCCCGACCGCGTGACAATGAAGTAGGGAGATAAACCATGAAAAAACTTCTTTTTGCACTTTTATGCGCTCCGTTGATGGCATTTGCCGCCACTGGCGTTCACTTGGACAAATGGCAGGGGTCGGTGCGGAATACTGCATCCTTAAAAAACGGCGCCAAGTTATTCACCACTTACTGCATGAATTGCCACGCGGCATCCTTTATGCGTTACCAAAAACTCTTTGATATCGGCTTTACCGAAGAGGAAATGAGAAATGAAGGGATGATTTCGCCGGATGCCAAAATCGGCGATTTGATGATGGTTGCAGGCAGAGCCGCAGAACAAAAGATTTGGTTCGGTGGCGTTGCTCCGCCGGATTTAACGCTTGTGGTTCGTGCGCGCGGTGAAGCAGGTGCGCCATATGTTGGCTCGGATTGGCTTTATACTTACTTGCGCAGTTTTTACCGCGACCCAGAACGCCCCACCGGTTGGAATAATCCCGCTTTTGAAAATGTGGGTATGCCGCATCCTTTGTGGGAATTGCAAGGTCAAGCCGTCAAAGACGCCGAAGGTAATTTAACCATCAAAGTTCCGGGTTCTATGTCGGCTGCCGAATACGACAAAGCCGTCTCCGATTTGGTCGCCTTTATGACGTGGATGGCTGAACCGCAACAGTTGGAACGCCAAACCATCGGCGCTTTTGTGTTGCTCTTTTTGGTGATTTTGTTCGGTTTTGCTTACGCCTTGAAGAAAAACTATTGGCGCGATGTCCATTAGTTTTTATTCAAAACTTGGATGACGGCATCACCGCCCGTGGTGCCGTCCTTTTATTCTTATGCCAAGGATTTTGTCTTTATGATGATTTTGTATACGGGTGTAACTTGCCCTTGGAGCCACCGCTGCCGCATTGTGCTTTTTGAAAAGGGAATGGATTTTGAATTGGTGGATGTTGATTTGCTCGGCAAACCGGAGGAAATCGCCCAACAAAACCCGCACGGTGCCGTGCCGGTGTTGGAAGATCGCGATTTGATACTGCGCATTCCTAACATCATCAACGAATACATTGATGAACGTTTTCCACATCCACAGTTGATGCCGCCAGACCCTGCCAACCGTGCGCGTGCGCGTGAAATGTTGTCTACCTTAGAGGAACATATTTTCTGCCACCTGCCCGCATTAGAAAAAGGCGGCAAGGCGGCGGAAAAAGCCAGAGAAGACTTGTCAGAAAAATTGATGCAATTTTGCATTCCTTTAAAACGGCAAGCCTATTTGTTTGGTGAAGATTTTTCGTTGTTAGACGTGGCAATGGCACCGCTTTTGTGGCGTTTAGACCACTACGACATCAAGTTGCCAAAAACCGCCGCGCCCTTGATGAAATACGCCGAGCGCATTTTTTCGCGCCAAGGCTTCATTGATGCTTTAACGCCCTCTGAAAAGGCCATGCGCAAATGAGTTTAGATAATCCCGAAGAAACCCCGCAATTAAAACCGTATTTGGTGCGCGCCGTGTGGCAATGTTGCACGGATTTTGGCTTAACGCCTTATTTGCGCGTATCAGTTGATGATTACACGCAAGTGCCGCAGCAATACGTGCAAGATGGCGAAATCACGCTTAATGTTAGCGATTCCGCTTGCGTGAATTTGAATATCGGGGATGATGAAATTACTTTCCGCGCCCGTTTTGCAGGCAAACCTTTTGATATTGCCATTCCCATGGGGCGCGTTTTTGCTTTGTTTGCAAGAGAAAATACCGAAATCGGCTTGTATTTTCATGTGAGCGATAAACCCACCCCGCAAATCAAATTAGATAGCGATAACACCGAAAACATCAACGATAACAACAACGATAACGACAACAACCCGCCGCCACGCCCTAGCGGCATCAAGTTGGTTGAATGATTTTGACCGATGATTTTTGATGATTTTCCACGGTAAACGCAAAATTTTTTTGAAAAACGCTTGCCGCACTGATCGTAAAATGCACAATTGTGCACCGTTGTTACGATGTAGAGCACAAAGGTAGTTGAGTGAAACAATATCTTAAACCGCGCACGCGCTTGGATAAATCAATATATTCAAGCGCAAAAGCGTTGGAATAAATAATGCACCGCATGGTTTGATAATTTGTTTTTGAATTGGAAGAAAGAATCTTTGCCAAATAATTATGTTCAAATGGAAAAAAAATAATAATTGTTTGGCACAAAATGCGGCGTTTAAAAAAGAAAAACGCTGAAAAATGAAGTAAATAAAAGCGAATATCCACGGTCAACACAATATTTTTTTAATCATCATTTACCGTGAAAAAAACCAACAAAAAACCGCTCGGTTGAGCGGTTTTTTGTTTGATAGAAAACTACTACTACTACTATTTAAACTTGCAAATCTTTTATATTGCCGCCAGCGTTTAAAAACTCTTGCACCCAACGCGGTGCGCGCCCGCGCCCCGTCCAAGTTAAGCTGGGGTCGGTTTTGCTGCGGTATTTCACCGGCACCGGCACGCCTGCATTTGCCCGCGGACGTTTGCCGCCTAATAACTCGGCTAAATCAAAACCGGTTTCACGTGCGACTGCTTTGACTTTTTCCAAAGCATTTAATTTATCCGTTTTGCGGCGTTGTTCAATCGCGCGGTCAATTTCAGAACGCAATGTTTGTAATTGCGGCAAGCTGTATTGGCTAAGATCAATCATTATTTATTCTCCATATGAAAAAAAAGAATTGTTGTGTGTGTGGAAGAGTTTATAGCATATTTTGATTTTAATTTAAAAAAAATTTTTAACTTTTTGAAGTTATTGTTGTTTTTTTAATAAAAATCCACGGTAAACCCAAAAAAAATTTAAACTTTTTTTAAGTTTCTATGGTGATTTTATTTGCTTTTAACGCCATTCAAAACGCGCTTGTATCAAGTTTTTTATTTGTTCAAGCTTATATTTTCAAATGCTGGCACCAATTTTATCGCTATTGAAAAGTGGCTGCAAAATTGATTTGATTGTCGTTTTGATAATGAAAATCCACGGTGAACCTCAAATTTTTTTGACGTTCACCGTGGATTTTTGAAGATACTTTTTTTAAGGTTTTTTAACGGAATTCAAAACGTTCACGCAGGAAATTCTTTTCAGACAAACCCTTGGTTTTCAAATGTTGCAAAAGATTTTCGCCCCATTGAAATGGTCCGCAGAAATAAACTTTTGTATCGGGTTTAAATTCGGCGCTGATGGTTTCAAGTTTTAAGACTGTGCCTTCAACTTCATTCAACCACAAATGTAGCCGCACGCCAGTTTTTTGCGAGAGTTCGCGCATTTCTTTGATGAAATGCGCTTTGTCGTCTCGCAAACTGCAAAAGAAATCCACATTTGCACGGGTTATGTTTTTTTGTGCCAAATCTTCCAAACGGGCAATAAAAGGTGTAACGCCCACGCCGCCTGCCACCCACAACTGCGGGGAAAGGTCATCATCTTTGAAAACAAAGTCGCCATAAGGTCCTTCAATGCGCACGGTTTGATTTTTTTGAATCAAATTAGGCAATATTTTGGTGAAATCGCCCAAAGGTTTGATGCCAAGCTGAATGGTTTTTTTGGTTGAATCCCAAGCGCTAGCGATGGTAAAAGGATGCGCACCTTCGTATTTTGCAACGTTATCGCCAAAATGGATGAACAAAAATTGCCCCGCTTGGTGGCCTTTCCAGTCGGGCGCGGTCAAAGTCAAATCAAGCGTGTCGTCTGTGCCTTTGGCAAAATTGGTGATTTGTGCTTTCATTTGTTTGTTTTTGCCGAGTTTTCCTGCCAAAACCATCACCGAAATAATAATCGCCCACACGGCAATAATGGTGGTGTACCAACCAATGGGTTGCACCCAATACGTTTGAGAGCGTAAAGTAAAAAACAACGCATGACTGCAACCCATAATGGCGATAATGGGGAAAATTTTGTGCGATAAACGAAAATATTTGTAAGGAATGCTGCGTTTCAAAAGGGCGATGATGATGAGAATAGCGCCAATATAAAACGCCCATTCGCCACAAAATTGAAAGAAATCTTTAAACCAATCGTAAATCGGCGTAGGGTCACCGGTTTTGGGCGCTTTAATGCGTGGCGGCAATTCGGCAATGCCCCATTGGCCAACTTTTTTAACACCGGTTTCTGCCAACCAATGCAACAACACGCAAATGCCAGCCCAAATGCCCACCCATTTGTGTAGGTGATAAACCTTATCCAAACCGCCTAGTTTTTGCTCCAACCACGCTTTTCGGGTGGATAAAATCACAGCGATTGCCATCCACGAGACGGTTAAAAAACCCGTAATCATCACCAAAATGCCGCGGTATGTCCAAAATGTGGGGTCGCTTACAACGCGTGGCACTTGCGAAATCAGCGCCAAAACAAGTGGAATTAAAAAAAGAATGCAAAGTGTTTTTTTCATGAAATTCTCCTAGTTGCAATGCCGCAAGTGTAAAGTCGGATGCGCCCAAAAAGCGTTTAAAAAAAATTAAAAAGTGTAAAAAAACTTTGCGATAACAAAGGGCGTTATTTGCAAAACCTTGTTATTTGCTATGATTTTCCACGGTAAACCCAAAAAAATTTTAGATTTTTTTTAAAAAGGGGTTGACAAGCATTTTGGTGTGGTTAAAATG
>CAKQRL010000018.1 GCA_934271525.1 uncultured Rhodocyclaceae bacterium | reverse complement strand
AAAAAGTTTAATAAAACGGAATTTGTTTGGGATTCTGGAATGTTAAACACCGATTTGGGCGAGTGGATTGCAGAAGAGTTTTCTAAAAAATATTAATTTGTTTTTTTATTTTTAATTTAATTTAAATTTTAATTTAAATTTTAATTTAAATTTTAATTTTAATTTTAATTTAAATTTAAATTTTGAATTTTTTCCACGGTAAACTAAAAGTTTTTTTGAATTTTTTTGATTGTTTAGCGTGGGTTATTTTCTTTAATCCACGCATTGAATATTTTGCGGGCAGGCAGGATGATTTCGCCTGCTGTTAAACCAACGGGACCGATGTTTTCCGACTCCAACAACTCGGCAGATTTGCCGTGCAAATGCACGGCGGCAAGTGTGGCTTCCAACATTGGCCAGCCTTGGGCAACAAGTGCGGCGATGAAACCGCTCAACACATCGCCCGTGCCAGCCGTTGCCAAGCCTGCGTTGCCTGATGTGTTGATGAAAAATTCGCGTTTTTCGGGTGTGGCGATGACGCTACCCGCACCTTTTAACACCACGGGCGTTTGGAATTTTTTGCTTAAATTTTTAGCCGCGTGGATGCGGTCTGTTTGCACCTGCGCTGGTTTATAAGCTAATAGCCGCGCGGCTTCCGCCGGGTGTGGCGTTAAAATGGTTGTGGTTGGCGGGCGTTCTTTTAACAATTTCTGTAATTTTTCGTGCAAAGCAATTAAATTTAAAGCGTCTGCATCCAAAATTAAGGGCGTTGCAAGGTTCAAGCATTCTTCCAAAAAACGCAAAGCCTCGTTGGAGCGACCCAAACCCGGGCCAATCACAAGTGCCGACAAATCTGTGTGAAGCAAAAGGTCGGCAGGGCGAATCATCAATTCGGGTTGGCAAAAATCAAAGCTTGGCGCATCCGAATCAAGTAAACCCAAATAAACCTTGCCCGCACCCAAATGCAGTGCGGCGCGGGCGGCTAAAATGGCGGCGCCGACCATAGAACGCGAGCCGCCCAAAACGCCAACGTTGCCAAAACAACCTTTGTGCGAATTTTTGGCGCGTGCGGTTAAATATTGCGAAAAAAGCGTGGTATCAACGCAAAAACCATCGGGCGCAAAGGCAGAAAGCGGTATGTCCAGTGTTGCGATTTTGACCTTGCCGCAAAAATCCACGCCATCTGCCGTAAAAAGCCCGGGTTTTCCTGCAATAAACGACAAGGTGTAATCCGCGCGAATGGCGGGTTCCAAGGCTTTGCCGTTGTTGAGCAAAAAGCCAGAAGGACCATCCAATGCCAAAATTGGCGCGCCTATATTGTTTGCCCATTGAATCAAATGAGCGTAAAGCCCGTCTGGCGCGCGATTGATGCCGATTCCGAACAACCCATCCACAATCAACGAAATGTTGCCGACCTTGGAAGGCAAAGTGCTTTGCGTGGTGCCGCCTGCTGCCAAAAATTTTTGCAAGGCGGCAAAGGCATCACGCGGCATACGTTTGGGGTCACCCGTGAAAATCACCTGAATGGGCACTTGCCATTTTAAAAGCTGTGTGGCGCAAACAAGCGCATCGCCGCCGTTGTTGCCCAAGCCTGCCAAAATCACGATGGGGTGCGGATTTTCGCCTTTTAATTCCTTTGCCCATTGTGCGGCGGCTTGCCCTGCGCGTTGCATCAAAGGCGTGTGCAAAAAGGCTTTTTCTATTTTTTTGATGGATTCAACAAAATAAAGTGGGGCGTGCATTTTTTTTGAAAATTTTAGGACGTTGACCGTGGATTTTTTGAAAGGAAAACTTTTAATTTAAAATCCGCGCCATTTGGCGCCGTTTTTGGCGCACCAAATCTTCAAAAGTTTCGCCTTCCAAAGCGGCAAAGAGTTCTAAAAGCGTTTTTTTGGCGGCATCGTTTGTTTTGTCTTTTTCCAAAACAAAAAGTGCCGAATCAAGTGCTGATTCGGCTTGGTTATTGGCAATGAGCGCGCGCGCCAAATCCAAGCGCAACGCCCAATTTTCAGGTTCTTGGGCGATTTTGTTTTGCAAGGATTCTACACTTGGGGCGTTTTTTAAAAGGGCTAAGCGTTTGTTAAGTGTTTGTGCCCGCGCGGTTTCTGCTGTGAAGGTTTGCTTTAAAAGCGCTTCGGCGTTATCCAAGGCTTTTTTTGCCAAAAATATTTCCGCCAAATCCAACAAAATGACTTCGTTTTTGGAATCGTTTAAAAGCGCTGATTCTGCAAGTTGCAAAGCGTTTTCCAAGTTGCCTGCTGCCAACGCCGCTTGAATTTGCGGGTGGACATCGCTTTTCAAATAATCCTTTAAAAAATGGCGCAATTGATTTTCATCCATAGCACCTGCAAAATCGGCAACAAGTTGACCTTGGTCAATGATTTTCAAAGACGGCAAGGCAGAAACGCCGAAATACTGCGCGATTTGCGGCATTTCTTCCAAGTTTGCCGCGGCGGTTTGTAGGGTTAAATCGGGCGCGATTTTCTCCAACAATTGCAACAAATTTTGCGATTCTTCTACGCGCGTTGCCCAAAAAAGCACCAGAACAGGCGCTTTGAATGAGGCTTGAAGTATTTCCGTTTCAATGTTTTCTAAGGTTATGGTTTTCATTTTTCAAAAAAAATCAAAGGTTTACCGTGGAAAATTATTTTTTTGGTGCTTTTTTATTGGCGGTTGCGCCTTGTGCCATCAAATATTCGGCAATTTCCGTGTTCCCGCGTTTTAACGCAATGTCAACCGCTGTTTCACCGCGGTCGGTGGCGGCGTGCAAATTCGCTTTTTTAGCCACTAATATTTTCACCAAATCAAAAGCGCCACGCCGCGCCGCCGCCATCAAGGGCGTGGTGCCGTTTTTGGAGGGCGCATTCACATCCGCTCCTTTTTTAATCAAAAATTCTGCCACTTCCGTGTGTGCGTTCAAAGCGGCGTAGGTTAGCGCCGACCAGTCGTCAGATTCCAAAGACGCGCCCGATTGCAACAACATTTTCACAATCGCCAAATGGCCGTTGTAAGCGGCAATTTTAAGCGCTGTGTCGCCCACCATATTCGGTGCGTCAATGTCGGGCGAATAGCGCAAAATGATATCCACCGCGTCTTTGCTGCCTTCGCGCGCTGCCAAAAGCAAGATGGAGTTGCCTTGCGCATCCGTTGTGTTGGGCGAGAGACCCTTTGCCAGAATTTTGTTTAATCCGTTGGCATCGTTCATTTTTGCGGCGGAAATGGCATCGTCATAGGACGCGGCGAAAGTGGCGAAGGTGCTAAGAAAGCATAATAAAAAAAGCAAAGATTTCATTGGATATCCTTTTTTGTATTGGGGAAAAGGCGGTAAAAATTTTCTGTGGTGATTTTGCCGATTTCAGATACGGGCAGATTTTTTAAAGCCGCTACGGCAACGGCAGTGTGCGCCACAAAGGCGGGTTCGTTGATTTTGCCGCGATGCGGCACGGGCGCCAAATAAGGCGCGTCTGTTTCAATCAGCATTCGGTCAAGGGGGCAAAACCGCGCTGATTCATGCACGGTTTTGGCGTTTTTAAAACTAACAATGCCTGAAAAAGAAATGTAAAAACCCAAATCCAAGGCTGTTTTCATTGCCGCCACGTCTTCGGTGAAGCAGTGCATAATGCCGCCGCATTGTTCTGCGTGCTCGTCTTTTAAGATGCTAAGCGTGTCGGCAATGGCTTGGCGCGTGTGGACGATGATGGGTTTTTTGATGGCAATTGCCGCGCGAATGTGGGTGCGAAAACGTTGCTTTTGCCATTCGGGCGCATCAGAATGCCAATGGTAATCCAAGCCCGCTTCGCCAATGGCAATAACCTTGGGATGTTGGGCTTTTTCTATTAAAACCTCAACCGATGGTTCATAAGCATCTTTGTATTCCGGATGAACGCCCACGCTAGCCCAAAATTCCGCGTGGTTTTCTGCCAATGCCAAAACTTCGTGAAAATCTTCCAAATTCACGCCGATGCAAAGAGCTTGGCAAACATTTGCCGCGTGCATATTCGCCAGCACTTCGTTTGTGCGGTTTTTTAATTCAGGCAAATTCGGATGACAATGGGAATCAATAAACATTTTTCAAAAATCCACGGTCAACGAAAAAAAATTTTGGTTGACCGTGGAAAAAAATCAAAGCGTATGCGTAGGATTGAGCGAGTTCAACATGGTTCCCAACTTTTGCTCAATTTTGAGTTTGCCGCGTTTGGAGTTTTCATCATTTTTAAACATAATGCCAACCCCTTGTGGGCGTTTATTTTGCGCGCCTTGCGGGGTAATCCACACAACGCTACCAGTAATTGGAATGCGCTCTAATTCGTCCTTCATCGCCAACATCAAAAAGATTTCATCCCCCATTTTGTAAGGCGCGTTGGTTGGCACAAAAAATCCGCCATTTTTTAAAAATGGCATGTAGGCGGCGTAAAGCGCGGAAAGGGAAGGGAGCGTTAGCGAAATAAAGCCCGGCACGTTGCGCGGGGCTGCGGGTTGTTCTTCTGCCATCACAAAATCCTTTTTGGTTTAACTTTGCAATTATAAAAACAAAGCGCGGTATTGTAAAAAAAGGCTTTCCAAAAATAGTTTGGGATTCAAAGGCTGGGCGAGCTGTTGCTTTTTTACCAAAAATTGTGGGTAAAAACGCAGAATTTTGTCTGTTGAAAGTCGCGTATTTAAAACTTTTTGTGCGTCTATTGATTGAATAAAAAAGCGGTTTTTTTGCGTAAATTTTAATAAAATTAAATCCACCAACCATTTTTGAAAAGCATCTGTTAAACGTTGCAAATCTATATGTTTATCGCGCAACATTTTATCAAAAACCTTTGCCGATAAAACGGGGTCAATTTTGGCTCCGTTATTTAAAATTTTGAGCAATTCTTTTAACCATTCTTTATTTAAAAAACCATTTTTTAATTCTGTTTCTGCCAAAATCGGCGCACCGCTGAAAAAAGATAATGCGAGCGTGGCTTTTTCTTTTTCAATTTTATTATCTATTAAATAATTGAGCGCATTTTCAAAATTAGGCGTTTGAAAATGCAATTCTTGGCAACGGCTTTTAATGGTCGGCAATAAACGTTCTTTTTGATTGGTTATTAGTAAAAAAAGTGTATTTGGAATTGGTTCTTCTAATGATTTTAAAATGGCATTGGCTGCGTTGATATTCATCGCCTCCGCTGGATATATTAAAACAATGCGCAAACCTTGGCGGTGCGTGCTCAAACACAAAAAGTCAGAAAGTGCTCTTAATTGTTCCACCAAAATATATGGGCTTGGGTTTTTCTTTGAATCTATTTCAGGTTGTAATATTGCAGGCAACACACGTTTAAAATCAGGATGTTGATTTTTTAAAAACCACAAACAACCTTGGCATTTGCCGCAAGGTTTTTTATCTGATTCGCATAATAAATAATTAACAAAACGTTCAGCAAATAAATATTTGCCAATGCCCTTTTGCCCGCTCATCAAAATAGCGTGTGGCAGTTTGCCATTTTCTAGCATTTGAATGAGAAAATGCCATTCTTTTGAATATAAATCGGTAATTTTCATTTGGTTTCTTCCAAAATTTTTAAAATGTGCATTTCCACATTTTTTCTAACTTTTTTTAAATCAAGGTTAGAGTTAATGATTTTGATTCTTTTAGGCTCTTCTTTTTGCCGTTTTAAATAAGCATTTTGCACGCGGTTGAAAAATTCTGTATTCAAATTTTCAAAATGGTCTTTTTTTGTTCGGCTTTGCAAAATGCGATTTTGCGCCGTTTCAAGGTCGACTTCAAACAACAAGGTTAAATCGGGCAAAAAATCGCCCAATGCCCAAGTGTTTAAAACGGCAATTTGGTCCAAACCAAGATTTTCGCCGCCGCCTTGGTAGGCAAAAGTTGCATCCAAAAAGCGGTCGGACAACACCCAAGAACCCGATTTTAAACTCGGCAAAATGGTTTTTTCCGTCAATTCCACACGCGCGGCATACATTAAAAGCGCGTGCGTTTTGGGCGAAAATTGGGCATTTTTTTCCAACACAATGTGGCGCAAGGTTTCACCCAAAATGGTTGCGCCCGGCTCGCGCGTGCGAACAACGGATAAGCCCGCTGATTCTAATATTTGTTGCGCAAAATCAATGTGCGCCGATTTGCCCGCGCCATCAATGCCTTCAAAACTAATGAATTTGCCTTTTTCCATGGTCAACCCAAAAAAAAATTTAAGAACGGGGCGGCGTGCCGCGTTTTCTTTGATAAAAATTCACCGCTTGATTGTGTTCTTTTAAATTGTTGGAAAAATGCGAAGAACCATCGCCTTTTGCCACAAAATAAAGCGCATCCGTTGGCGCAGGGTTTAACGCCGCGCGAATGGATTTTTTGCCCGGCATCGCAATGGGCGAAGGCGGTAGACCTAATCGCGTGTAGGTGTTGTAAGCCGTGTCCGTTTCCAAATCGCGCCGGCGCAAGTTGCCATCAAATTGTTGCCCCAAGCCGTAAATCACTGTGGGGTCGGTTTGCAATTTCATTTGCCGTTTTAAGCGGTTGACAAAAACCGCTGCCACCAGTGCGCGGTCTTCATCTCTTCCCGTTTCTTTTTCAATAATACTTGCCATAATCAAGGCTTCATAAGGGTTTTGGTAAGGCAATTCAGGCGCGCGCAGCAACCATTCGTCTTCCAAAACCTTTTGCATGGCACGCGCTGCACGGGAAAACAAAGCGCTTGCTTTGCTTTGTGCGTCAATAAAATAAGTGTCTGGAAAAAGCCAACCTTCTAAATTGGCGTTTGGCAAATGCAATTCTGCGGCAAGTGCCGCTTCGGTTTGCGGGTTTAAATCGTTTTCAATCATTGGGGTTTGGGCAATTTTTTCGCGCCAATTTTGAAGTGTTGTGCCTTCGGCAAACAAAATGTTGAATTGTTTGGTCGGTGCGCCTTGGGTTAGCAATGCCAACAACGCCAAGGGCGTGAGATTTTCTTCTAATACATAATCGCCCGCTTTGATTTTTTGGTCTAAATGTTTGATTCTTGCCAAAATCATCATCGGCACGATTTCTACTGACAAACCTTGATTTTGAAGCGATTCCAAGGTTTTGTTCAAACTTTGCCCTTTTTCAATGCGAAATTCAAGCGGTAAATTTTGGCTGGCAATGGGGCGTTGCAGCCACAATTCCACATAAAAAATACAGCCCAAGAGCAACAAGGCAAAGAAAATGACGCCGGCGAAAAAACTTTTCATTGTTTTCACAGCTTAAAAAAAGCAAAATTGTAAAAGAATTGCATAAAATTCCGCGGTCAACGAAAAATTTTTTTTAAAAAGGATTCAAAAATGCCACATTTGTGCGTGAATATTGACCATGTTGCAACTTTGCGCAACGCGCGCCAAACCTATGAACCAGATCCTTTGTGGGCGGCGCTTGCCGTTCATTTGGCAGGCGCGGCAGGCGTTACTTTGCATTTGCGAGAAGATCGCCGCCACATTCAAGATAACGATTTGCGCCGCTTAAAAGAAAATGTGGTGATAAAACTCAATTTGGAAATGGCAGCAACCGATGAAATGTTGCAAATTGCCTTAAAAACTTGCCCTGATATGGTGATGTTGGTGCCAGAAGGGCGGCAAGAAATCACCACCGAAGGCGGTTTGGATATTTTAAAAAATTACCATCAAGTGGCAAAAGTGATTGAACAATTAAAGAATAAAGGTATTCAATCAAGCGTTTTTATTGATGCGGATGAAAAACAAATTCAAGCAGCGGCAAAAATTGGCGCTGATGTTTGTGAAATTCACACCGGACCTTATGCACACGCTTTTTTTCAAAATGGTAAAAGTTTGGATAACCCAAAAGTTTTAAAAGAATATTTAAAAATAAAAGAAGCGGGAGATTTAATTATTCAAAATAATATGCGTTTTAATGCAGGGCACGCTTTAAATTATTACAATGTTTTGCCTATTGCCAAACTTCAAAATTTAAGTGAATTGCATATTGGGCATTCTATTATTAGCCGAGCAATTTTTAAAGGTTTAGAAAATGCTGTGCGTGAAATGAATGGTTTAATTCAAAATGCAAAATAATCATATTGCTGGAATCGGTGTGGATATGCTTGAAATTCACCGTATTCAAAAATTATTCCAACGTTTTCAAATGCGTTTGGCCAATCGTTTTTTAAATCAAAATGAAATGATTCGTTTTAAAGAAATTCAAAATGAAAATAAAAAAATTAATTTTTTAGCCAAAAACTTTTGTGCCAAGGAAGCTTTTTTAAAAGCATTGGGAACAGGTTTACGAAAACCTTATAATTTTAATAATATAGAAATAACGCATGACGCTTTGGGCAAACCTTTTTTTATTTTCCACGGTGAACCCCAAAAAATTTTCAAAAATGCGCATTTGTCGTTAACCGATACGGCAAATATTGTTACCGCTTTTGTTATTTTGGAGCATTAAAATGTTGGGCGATTATTTCTTAATGGTTGATTTAAAAAAAACAATTTTAAGAAAAGATGAAAAAATATTATTGATGAATCCCAAAGTGGGCGGCGTCATTTTATTTGCCCGCAATTTTCAGGATGAAAAACAACTGCGCCAACTCATTGCAAGCATTCGCGAATTAGATCGCCCGCGGCTTTTAATTGCAGTCGACCAAGAAGGCGGACGCGTTCAACGCTTTAAAACCGCGCCTTTTACAATGTTGCCGCCGATGGCAAAATTGGGCGCACTTTTTGATGAAAATCCACAACTGGCGCGGCGTGCCGCGCGGGCTTTGGGCGGTGTGTTGGGGCACGAATTGAAGTTTTTTGACATTGATTTAACTTTTGCGCCTGTTTTGGATTTGGATTATGGCGCATCCAGCGTGATTGGTAACCGCGCTTTTCATCGCAATCCAAAGGTTGTTGTGGCGTTGGCAAAGGCTTTTTTAAAAGGTTTAACGGCGGCAGGCGTGGCGCATTGTGGCAAGCATTTTCCCGGGCACGGCTTTGTGAGCGCCGATTCGCACACGGATTTGCCGATTGACGAGCGCGTTTTTGCCGAAATGCAGGACGATTTTTACCCTTACGAACACCTGCATTTAAAAGCCGTGATGGCGGCACACGTGATTTACAAAACGTTGGATGATGAAACGGCGGTGTTTTCAAAAACGTGGATGGAAAAATTGCGCCGCGATTTTCGCTTCAAAGGCGCCATTTTCACCGATGATTTGTCCATGCAAGGCGCCAAAGAAAAGGCGGCAAACATTGTGCAACGTGTGGAAAAGGCGTGGGCTGCGGGTTGCGATATGGCGCTTATTTGCAACGATTTAAACAGCGCTTTAATTGCTGTGGATCGTTGGAAACCAAAATTTCGCAATGATAATGCCGCACGGATGAAACGTTTAAAGAATTTGTTTTTAATTAAAAACGATTCAGGAAAAGAATATGAAAAACAACGGCGTTTTTTAAAAACGCATGGGTTAATTATTTAAAAAAATCCACGGTAAACATTTTATTTTTTTGAAAAAAATATTGGTTGACCGTGGATTTTTAGAATTTTAAATTTTGAGATTTTTAAATTCTTTGAATTGAAACCCTGTCATAAAAAGAGCGAGAAAATAAACGCCAACGCCAAGCGGAATTAACCACAATAAGCGCAAAGCCCGTTGGGTTTGGGGAATGGCAAGCCACACGTTTTCAAAGGATTCGCCTTTGAAATAATAAAGTGTTAGCGCCATTGCCGTTAAAGCAAAAATTAAACGCAATAAAAACAAAAGCCAACTGGCGCTTGGGCGGTAGATTTTGCGCCGCCATAAACCAAAAAATAATAAACCCGCATTGATATAAGCGGCAATGGAAATAGACAATGCCAAACCCATATGTTTAAAATTAAAAATAAAAATAAATAATACATTTAAAATTTGTGTTGAAAATAAAGAAATGCAGGCGATTTTGACCGGCGTTTTAATATTTTGTTGGGCGTAAAAACCGGGTGCCAAAATTTTAATGGCAATTAAAGCCAATAAACCAAAACTATATGCCAGCAAAGCGGTTTGTGTTTTAAAAATATCCGATTCTAAAAATGCCCCGTTGAAAAATAATGTGGCAATTAAAGCATCGCTTAAAATTGCCATTCCTATTGCCGCAGGCAAGGCTAATAAAAAACAAAGTTTTAAACCCCAATCTAATAATTTTTGATATTCTAAAAAATCTTTTTTTGAAAATGCGGCAGATAATGAAGGTAATAATAAAGTGCCCAATGCTGCGCCTAATAAACCCGTGGGGAATTCCATTAATCTATCGGCATAATACAACCACGAAACACTGCCATTTTCTAAAAATGAAGCAAAAATGGTGTTGATGAGCAAACTCAATTGCGCAACCGAAACGCCTAATAAAGCGGGGAGCATCAGTTTTAAAATACGCAACACGCCTTCGTGTTTTAAAATTATTTTTAAATTTAATTTTAAAGTTGGTAGTTTTTTTATTTTAATTAGGGCTGGAATTTGAATAAAAAGTTGCAAACAACCACCCAAAAAAACTGCCCACGCCAAAACCAAAATGGGTGGGTCAAAATATGGGGCAAAAAAAAGCGCCATAATAATAAAACTAATATTTAATAATGCGGGTGAAAAAGCGGGGATTGAAAAATGTTTCCACGTATTTAAAATTCCACCAGATAAAGCCACCAAAGAAATCAATAAAATATAAGGAAAAACAATGCGGGTTAATTGCACGGTGATATTAAATTTTTCTAAATTTTCATTTAAAAAACCCGGGGCGGAAATATAAACCAAAGCGGGGGCAAAAATAACGCCTAAAATGCTAACGATTAATAAAATAAAAAACAAAAGGGAAGCGGTGTAATCAATTAAAGTTTTTGTTTCAATTTCGGTTTTTTGGTTTTTATAATCGCTCAACACCGGCACAAAGGCTTGGGAAAATGCGCCTTCGGCAAATAGTCGGCGCAACAAATTGGGCAATTTAAAAGCCACAAAAAAAGCATCGCTCAAAGCGCCGGCGCCAAAAACGCGCGAAATAATCAAATCGCGCACAAAACCCAAAATGCGCGACAAAAAAGTTAAGGCAGAAATGGACAAAAACTTTTTGAGTAAATTCATAAATCATCTGGCAGGGCAATTTCAATGCCCAATGCGTTATTTTCTTCCGATTCAAAATTCGGTGGATTGGGATGAGGCGATGATTCCGTTGCCAAAACTTCTGGGTTTTCAACAGCAAGAGAAAGGTTTTTTTCAAGGTTTTGGTTGGCGTTTTTGGCAAGAAGGTTTTTTTCTAAATAAGTGGAGAGCGCTGGATTTTCAGAAACAACGGATTGATTGGCCGATGCAAAGGGCGTTTCATTGTTCCATGGTGTTTCGTCACCCAAGGCGGCAAGCGTGCGTTGCCAACGGTTTTCAATGCGCGCATCCAATGAGGATTCGCCAAAATCCACTTGGCAACCGCCGCGCGTGATGCGTTTGTCTTCCACAAAATCAAAAACCTTGGGTGGAAAATCTTCGTCTTTTAAAAACGCACGGTCGGCGGGGTTCAAACGCACGACAATTTTGCTTGTGTTGTTGGGCAAGGCTGTTAAGGCATCTTGCAAAATGGGCATCAACTGGCTTTGTGGCAAAGACAATTCCTTGTGCAACACGGCTTGTGCAATGGCAATGGCGAGTTTTAAAACATCCTGCGCAATGTTTTTTTCCAAGTGTTTGAGCGAATTTTGAAAATTGTCCGAAAACGTTTTAATCGCTTGCATTTGTTGCGCTAACTCTTCTTCGCCAGATTTAAAACCTTCGGTTTTGCCTTCGGTTAGCCCCAAATCTTTGCCGTGTGCAAAACCTTCGGTTTTGCCTTGTTCCAAGCCCGCATCAAAACCTTGGGTTTTGCCTTGCGCCTCACCTTCTTTAAAACCTTCGGCAAATCCGCGTTCTTTGCCTTCTTTAAAGCCATCGGCAAAGCCAGCATCGTGGCCTTCTTGGTAGGCGGAATCGTGCAGTTCTTCTAATTGCGCCGCGGTGGGTAGCGCAATTTTTGGGATGTTGAGCGTTTCTGCAATTTCTTTTTCTGGAATTGGCGTTGGTTCAGCAGGTTCAGCAGGCGGCGGCGATTCTACAACCGCGGCGGCTGGAATCACCAAAGGTTTGGTGTTGTCAAAAGATGCCAAATCCCACTTTTTTAAATGTTGGGATTTTTCGCGGGGAATAACGCGTTTTTCCACGGTAAACTCTTAAAAAATTTTAAATCATCTGTTCGCCGCCCGCGCCGCCCAACACAATTTGCCCTTCGTCTGCCAAGCGGCGCACGGTTTTGAGAATTTCTTTTTGTTCGTTTTCCACTTCGGAAAGCCGCACAGGCCCTTTGGCTTCCAAGTCTTCGCGCAACATTTCGGCGGCGCGCTGGCTCATATTTTTGAAAATTTTCTCGCGCAACTCGGGTGAAGCGCCTTTTAACGCCAAAATCAAAGAGTCGGATTGCACTTCGCGCAAAATCATTTGGATGGAGCGATCGTCAATATCCATCAAGTTTTCAAAAACGAACATTTCGTCTAATACTTGCTGTGCCAAATCGGGGTCGTATTCGCGCAAGGCATCCATCACCGAGGCTTCCGTGGTTGAGCCGATGGTGTTTAAAATATCTGCCACGGTTTTCACACCGCCTAGCGCGGTGCGTTTGGTGTTGGCAGGGCCAGAGAGTAAGCGCAACATCGCTTCGTTTAATTCCCGTAATGCAATGGGTTGCACGCCTTCGAGGGTTGCGATTCTTAAAATAACGTCATTGCGCAAGCGTTCGCTAAATAGGTTTAAGATTTCGCTAACATGGTCGTGTTCCAAATGCACCAAAATGGTGGCAATAATTTGCGGGTGTTCGTTTTTGATTAAATCACAAACGGTTTGCGCATCCATCCATTTCAGGCTTTCAATGCCAGTCGTTTCGCCCGATTGCAAAATGCGGTCGACCATATTTGCGGCTTTTTCTTCGCCCAAGGCTTGGTTAAAAGCCGAGCGGATGAAGTCGTTGGTGTCAATATGCAGGCTGGAATGCGTTTCCAAATAACCCAAAAATTCGTCCAAAACGGCTTCAATGCTTTTTTGTGGCACGCTTTTTAATGCCGCCATCGCATGCCCGATGCGTTGCACTTCTTTGGGTCCCATTACTTTTAAGATTTCTGCGGCGGGTTCAGGGCCTAATGCCAACAAAAGCGTTGCCGCTTTTTCTATGCCGTTTTCGGTATCAAGTTCCATTTGCGCCCATCCATTCTTTGACGACGCTGGCAACCGCCTTGGGGTCGGAAATTGCCATATCGCGCGCTTTGTTTAATTTATCGGCATAAGGCACGCTGGCGACGCGGCGCGCCAAGCGGGCACGGCGCTCCTCGGTGGTTTCTTCGGGCGGGGCTTCTTCGTCAATTTCTTCGGGTTTTTGGCGCGCGCGGCGGGTCGTTGTTGTGCGGCTAACCACATTGCCTTCGTCATCGTATTCCACTTCTTCAACCTCTTCGGTGACTATCGGGTGTTTTTCCGCTTCGGCAAGTTTTTCTGCTTCGGCAAGTTTTACTTTGGCTTCGGCACGCGCGCGCTCGTCTTCTGCCGTGGGGAACATTGTGCGCAAGGCTGGGCGCATAATTTTAAAATACAAAAACGCCAAAATCAGCGCGGCAACCAAGTATTTCAAAATGCTTGCCCCCGCTTCAAGTGGCGCTGGGTTTTCCAAAGCGGCAGAGATAAAGTTGCCAACAACACTTGTTTGCATATCGTTGAATTGCGATGAAACCACGGCAACGCTATCCCCGCGGTTTTGGTTAAATCCCATTGCATCTTTTACCAAACTTTCAACCTTGCCCAACTCTTCATCGGTTAATGATACCAAAGATGCCGTGCCGTCTTCTGCCACAACCTTTTTAAAATTGACAACAACCGCGGCGGTTAGCCGCCTGATTTCGCCAATGGCGCCTTTGGTATGGCGAATGGTTTTGTCCAATTCATAATTGATGGTGTTGGTTTTATTTGCCCCGATGGGTTGCCCCAAAGTTTCCAAAGGCGCATCAATGCCAGCAGAAACAAGCCGCCCGGGTTCTTGCTTATTATTGGAACGCGAAGGCTGCGGCGGTGTTGTAGAAGGTTGGGTTAAAGGCGCGATGGCTGGAACAGGCGGTTGGTTGGTTAAAGCGCCGGGCACACCGCCCAAAGTGACATTTACGCCAGCCGATTCCGTTGTTTGTTGGCTTCTAACCGCGCTTTCTTCTGGCTTGGCATTGGGACGGTAAATTTCTGCCGTTTGCTCGTTTTTGGAAAAATCAATGTCGGCAGATGCTTGCACTTTGAAGTTTGCGCGCCCAAAAACCGGCTCCAAAATCGCTTCAATGCGTTTGATTATGCCCGATTCAATTTCTTTCACATAGGATAACTGCACGGGGTCCAAGCCCGATTCAATGGTTTTGCTTGTTTTTTCTTGCAAAATTGAGCCGTCTTGGTTGACGATGGTTACATTTTCGTTGGGCAAATTCGGCACGGATGAAGCAACCAAATGCGTAATCCCCGCAATTTGTGTGGAATCCAAAATGCGCCCGGGGAAGAGTTTGACCATCACTGAGGCGCTGGGTTTTTGGTCTTCGCGAATAAAAACCGAAGGTTTGGGAATTGCCAAATGCACGCGCGCTTTTTCCAAAGATGCAATGGCTTCAATGGTTTTGGAGAGTTCGCCTTCTAATGCGCGTTGGTAATTCACTTGTTCGGCAAATTGGCTAATGCCAAATTTTTGGTTTTCCATCAATTCAAAACCCACATGCCCGCCGCGCGGCAAGCCTTGTGTGGCAAGCCGCAAGCGCGTGGCGTGCACGTTTTTTTCTTCTACCAAAATGGCACCGTATGCCTCAACTTTGTAAGGAATGTTTTGTGCGGTTAAATATTCGGTAATATTGCCGGCATCGCGCTCATCCAAGTTGGAAAACAACACTTTGTAAGTGCTACTTTGGCTATACAACACCAACCACACAATCACGGCAAGTGCTGCTGCCAGCGCCGCCAACAAGGTGATTTTTTGCGTGTTATTTAAACGCATAAAATTGGCACGCAATTTTTCGCGCTGCGCATAGAAGGCATTTATTGCGGCATTTGGCGCAGAGGTATTGGCGGTTGAAGGGTTGGCGGTGGCTGCCGGATTTTCTGCCATAAAAATTTTTAATAATTTAAAATATTTTCTATTTTATAAAAATCCACGGTAAACAAAAAGTTTTTTTTAAAATTTTTTTATAGTTTACCGTGGATTTAAACATTGGAAAAAAACCATGAAAAAAAACGCACAAAAAATTGAAGATTTACAACGCGACTTTGCTGTATTCACTGCTTCATTTGATAACTTGGCGGCAAGTTACAACGCGCTTGAAAAACGCGCCAATCTTTTAACCGAAGAATTGTCTATTGCCCATGACAAATTGTTGAAACAATCTGAGCGTTTGTCGCAATTATTATCCGCATTGCCAGCGGCTGTTTTGGAAATTGATTTGGAAAATAAAATTATTTCCAATAATCCTGCCGCACAAAAATTATTTTTAAAAAATTTGGAAAATAAAAATTGGTTGGATTTAGAAAAAAAATGTTTGGAAAAAACCGACACAGCGGGCGAGTTTTTATTAAAACGCGAAAAAGATTCTATTTTGGTATCGGTTGCGCAAAGTCCTTTAAGCCATGGAAAAATTATTTTAATCCACGATATCAGCGAAGCCGAACATTTGAAAAAAGAGTTGGAGCGCAACCATCGCTTGGCGGCAATGGGCGAAATGGCGGCATCCTTGGCGCATCAATTAAGAACGCCGCTGGCTGCTGCACTTTTATACACTTCCAATTTGTCCCAAAGCGGTATGAGCGAAGAATCGCGCACCAAATTTGCCGAAAAAGCCAGTGCGCAATTAAAACGTTTGGAGCGTTTTATTCAAGACATTTTGCTTTTTGCAAAGGGTGAGACCATCGGCAAAGATTTAATTGAAATTCCCGATTTTTTGAAAGATTTAAACAACACCATCGCGCCTTTGGCTTTAAAAGAAAATCTGCGTTTTGAATGCGTGGATGAAAGCCAAAACGCCAGCATCATCGGCGATAAAAAAGCGCTTTTTGGCGCACTCATCAATTTGTTAGAAAACGCTTTGCAAGCCACACCAAAAGGCGGTTTTGTGCAGTTAAAAGCGCGCATTCAAAACAACAAACTTGTGTTTGGTGTGCGCGATTCAGGCGCTGGAATTTCAAAAGCCATGCAAGCGCGCATTTTTGAGCCGTTTTTTACCACCAAAGCGCAAGGCACAGGTTTGGGCTTGGCGATTGCCTTGGGTGTGGTGCGCGCGCACCACGGCGAAATAGCCATTATTTCTGATTCCGAACGTGCAAGCGGCACAACTTTTGAATTGTGCCTGCCTTTTCAAAAATCGTGTTAAAATCCGCCTTTATTAAAAAACGGAAGCGTGGCAGAGCGGTTGAATGCACCGGTCTTGAAAACCGGCGATGGGCGACCATCCGTGAGTTCGAATCTCACCGCTTCCGCCAATTTTTATTTTTTTTAGTTTTTAATTTTCCACGGTCAACAAAAAATTTTTTTGAAAAATGTTCAAAAATTTGATGCCAGCTGATTGGCAAGATTTTTTAAAAGAAGAATTTGAAAAAGATTATTTTAAAAAACTAGAAAACAATTATTTCAATGCCAAAAAAAACGGTGCGGTTATTTTTCCGCCCGAACATTTAATTTTTAATGCGTTTCATTTAACGCCTTTGAATGCGGTTAAAATTGTTTTGCTTGGGCAAGATCCGTATTTTAAAGAAAATCAAGCAATGGGATTATCTTTTTCGGTTCCAAAAAATATAAAAACGCCGCCAAGTTTAAAAAACATTTTCAAAGAATTAAAAGCGGATTTGAATATTGAATTGAAAGAAAATGGCGATTTAACAAAATGGGCAAAATCGGGCGTTTTGCTTTGCAATGCAATTTTAACGGTAGAAAAAGATTCGCCCTTAAAACACAAAAAATTGGGTTGGGAAAATTTTACCGATGCCATTATTTTCAAATTAAGCAAAGAAAAAGAAAATCTCGTTTTTTTGTTGTGGGGAAAATTCGCACAATCCAAAAAACATTTAATTGATTCTCAAAAACATTTGGTGTTGGAAGCGGCGCATCCTTCGCCTTTGGCGCGTGTTGGTTTTTTGGGTTGTCGGCATTTTTCAAAAGCCAACGATTATTTGCTGAAAAACGGTAAAACGCCCATTGCGTGGTAAAAAAGCAAGAAAGGGAAAAATGGTGCCGCTTGACGGACTTGAACTGTCGACCTTCGCATTACGAATGCGCTGCTCTACCAACTGAGCTAAAGCGGCAAGAAAATAGAAAGTTGCGCATTTTAAAACAAGATTTTTTCACGGTCAACGCTGCTTTTTTTTGAAAAAATGCGCCGTTGACCATGGAAAATCACAATCAAAAAACAAAAAATTAAAATTGGAAAATCGCCAGCAATAGAATAAAAAGTTTTGCCTTCTCGTGGAATAATTTCGCCTTTTAAAATATCTTTTTTAAATTCTGGTAATTGTTTTTTTATTTTACCATTATGCAAAATAATCGCCGTGATTCCGCTGTTGGTTGCTTTTAAAAATGGTTTTTGATTTTCAATAGCGCGCGTTTGTGCAATTTCCAAATGCTGCGCTTGCGCCAAACTTTTGCCAAACCAAATGGTGTTGGATAAATTCATTAAAAAATCGGCATTTTGGGCGGTTTTTAATTCTGCGCCAAAAGCGTCTTCATAACAAATATTCACTGATGCAAAATGCTGATTGATTTTAAAAAGTTCATTCGCTTTTTCGGGTGTGGAAAAATTGCCAAGCGGAACATTTAATTTTTGCATAATCCATTCAAAAAAAGGCGGCACAAATTCCCCAAAAGGCACCAAATGGCGTTTGTGGTAAAAACTTTCTAAATGTTGGTTTAAATGAACGGCGCTGTTTAAATAACCTTTTTCATTTTTTCCTAAAATGCCCATTACAATGTGTCGGTTTTGGGCGCGGTTTTTGAATTCCATTTTAATAAAATCGGGCAATGTTGCCCAAAGGCGCGGCAATTCGGTTTCAGGGAAAATAATTAAATCGGCAGGATTTTCATCAATGGTTTTTAAATTATTGCCAATAAGATGATAAAAAAGATTGGGATTAAATTTTTCTTCTAATGAAATATTATTTTGAATAAGCAAAACGGAAAGTGGCGTTTCTTTTTCTTTTGTCCATTCTATAAACTGCAAAAAAAATCCGATCATCAAAATGAAAACAATGGGGGTTAAATAACGCAGCGATTTTTTTATAACACTCAAAGCCAATAAAGCGCCGATGAAAAAAGTTAAAAAACTTAAAAAATAAACACCAAAAAAAGGAAGAAAATATTTTAAAAAAATATTATTAACTTGCGCATAACCAAAAATTAACCACGGAAATCCGCCGAATAAATTCCCGCGCAAATAATCCAATAAAGTAAAAATGGCGGCAAATAAAAATGGCGCATTGAAATCATTAAAACGGCGGAATAAAAATAAAGCAATTCCGTAAAATAAAGCAAGCGTTAAACAAAATAAAAGTGTGGCAATTCCAGCCAAAATAATTGGCATTCCTCCGAATTGTTTTAAGCTATTAAAAACCCAAGAAACGCCAAAAAGAAAAAATCCTGCGCCAAATAAAAAAGAGAAAAAAAATCCTTGTTTACCGTGGAAAAATAAAAACGCCGCGCCCAAAAAAGGCAAAAACCACAAGGAAAAGGGCGCAAAACCCAGCACACACAATGCGCCTGCCAAAAACGCCGCGCTGAATTTTAAAAGCTTAATTTTCACGCGGGTTTTTCACCAAAATGGTATAAATGCGGCGCGAGTCGGCGCGCAAAATTTGGAATTGCAAACCATCCAGCGTTAAGGTTTCGCCGCATTTGGGCACGCGCCCCAAATGGCGCAAAATTAAGCCGCCGATGGTGTCAAACAAAGAATCGTCAAGGTTGGTGTGAAAGTTTTCGTTAAAATCGGCAATTTCTGTGCGCGCTTTCACGCGCCAAGCGCCTTCTAAATCTTGGCGGATATTGTCGTGCGTTTCGTCAAAATCGTATTCGTCTTCAATGTCGCCCACAATTTGTTCCAAAACATCTTCAATGGTTACCAAACCCAACACGCCGCCGTATTCATTGACCACAATAGCCATATGGTTGCGGGAAACGCGAAATTCGCGCAGCAACACGTTTAATCGTTTGGATTCAGGCACAAACACCGCCGGGCGCAACCAATCGCGGATTTTAAAATCTTCGCCCGTGTGAATTTTGAGCAAATCTTTGGCAAGCAAAATGCCCAAAATGTTGTCGCGGTCTTGGTCTATCACAGGAAAGCGCGAATGCGCGGTGTTGATGGCAAAAGGCAGAATTTTTTGGATGGAATCGTGAATATCCACCACGTCCATTTCCGACCTTGGCACCATAATTTCGGTAACACGAATGTCGGATGAAGATAGCGCTGCTTCAATAATGCTCAACGCATCGGAGTCCATCAAACCGCGGGAAAATGCCGCGCGAATCATTTTTAAAAGTTCGGGGCGGTTTTCTGGTTCGTGCATTAACAATGCGCTCAAACGTTCCAAAAAACCATTTTTCTGCTCAGGCTCGTCTATCATTTTTTTCCTTTGTTCAAAAATCCACGGTCAACGTCAAAAAATTTTTAAAATTTTAAAAAATAAAACGTTGACCGTGGATTTTTTTAAGATTCCAAACGCGTAATGGATTCGCGCAAATTGTTGCGGTAAAAACGATGAAAATGCGCCATTCCGTCTTCCATTGGCGATTGGTAAGGTCCTTCTTCATTTTTGCCAAAGGCGTGCAAACTGCGCCGCCCGCTGTCCATGCGTTCGCCAATTTCATCGTCTTCAATGGCGGTTTCCATATAAGCGGCGCGCTCGGCTTCAATGAATTCGCGCTCAAAATCCACAATGTCTTCGGGGTAATAAAATTCCACCACGTTCAGCGATTCTTTCAAACCCGTGGGCCAAATGGTGGAGACCACCAACACGTGCGGATACCATTCCACCATAATGTTGGGGTAATACGTTAGCCACACAGCACCTTGCGGCGGGGTTTTGCCTTTGTCGGCGTAATATTCGCGCACAACCTTTTGCCAGCGTTCATAAACAGGCGAACCCGATTTCATCAAGTTGGAAATGCCCACCTTTTGAATGGAATACCAATCGCTAAATTGCCACGATAAATCCGAACAGGTTACAAAATTGCCTAATCCCGGGTGGAAAGGATCCACGTGGTAGTCTTCCAAATAAATTTCAATAAAGGTTTTCCAGCTGTAATTGCAATGGTGCAATTCCACGCAATCCAGTTTGTAGCCTGAAAAATCAAAGTATTCTTCAAAAGCCATCCCTTTTAAATCAGCGGCAACATCGCGCGGGCCAGTAAATAGCAAACCTTTCCAATTTTGCAATTTCACTTTATCCAAATTCAAACACGGATTTTGCGGAAAATGCGGCGCACCCAGCAAAGTGCCGCTGGGTGTTTCATAACTCCAACGGTGGATGGGGCAAACCAACGGGGCGTTAAAATGACCAGAACCTTCCAACATCACGGCTTGGCGATGCCGACAAATGTTGCTCAAATACCAAAAACCAGCGGTGTCTCCCGATTCGCCGCCATTGGTAATAAAATGGGCGTTGTTTTCCCATTCTAATGCGCGGTAATCGCCAGCCTCGGGAATCATCAAGGCGTGGCCGGCATAGCCCGGTCCTTCTGCAAACAAAATGGATTTTTCTAACTCAAAAATGCGTTCATCAAAATACCAGTCAATCGGCAGTTGAGACGCGAAACTATTGATGTCCAGTGCCATTGCATCCTCCCCCAAAAGCGTGATTTTTTTTGCATTTTACCAGTTATTTGACTATACCGAGCGGAGTCGGTATTTTGCTAGCTTTTAAAGCGTAAAAAAAATGAAAATGACCTTAGAAGAATCCTTTGCCAAGTTGGAATCCATTGCCAACCAAATGGGCGCAGAAGGCGTGGCGCTGGACGCATCCATTGCCTTGTATGAAGAAGGGCAAGCATTGATTCGCCATTGCGAAAATTTGTTGAACGAGGCGCAGGCAAAAATTGACCAAACAACGGCAAATGCGGCGCAAATGGAGCAATAAGTGGCAGAGGATTTTGTAGCGTGGCAAACGGCGCATTGCCAAAAAGTGGAATCTTTTTTGGATGTGCTTTTGAATAAAGAAAAAAGTGCATCGCCCAAATTAAACGAAGCCATGCGTTATTCTTTATTAAACGGCGGCAAACGCATTAGAGCCTTGTTGGCTTTTGCGGTAGCGGAATTAAAACATTTACCGCTTGAAATTCCGCTTATTATTGGTGCGGCAATAGAATGCATTCACGCTTATTCCTTAATCCACGATGATTTGCCCGCAATGGATAATGACGATTGGCGCCGCGGCAAACCCACTTGCCATGTGGCTTTTGGTCAAGCCTTGGCGCTTTTGGCAGGCGATGCTTTGCAAACCAAAGCCTTTGAAATTTTAAGCACGCCGCATACGGTTTTTTCTGCTGTCGACCAAAACGCGCTCATTTGGATTCTTGCCCGCGCCTCTGGCGCTTCGGGTATGGCAGGCGGGCAGGCGATCGATTTGTTGTCGGTTGGCAAAACCTTAACGCAAGTGGAATTGGAATCCATGCATCGCCTCAAAACAGGCGCTTTAATTGCCGCCTCGGTTGATATGACGGCGCTTTGCTTGAATGCCAACCGAGAAGAAGTGGAATCATTAGCTAATTTTGCCAAACACGCGGGGCTTTTGTTTCAAGTGGTGGATGATATTTTGGACTGCACGCAAGATTCCAAAACGCTTGGCAAAACCGCCGGCAAAGATGCCGCCGACCACAAACCAACTTATGTGCAGCTTTTGGGCTTAGCCAATGCCCGTGATTACGCGGGCGCCATTTACAAAAACGCGCTTTCTGCCATTCAACCCTTTGGTGTTGCCGCGCAAAACCTGCGGAATTTAACCGATTTTTTGTGTCACCGCGCCTTTTAAAGCAATGTTAGAAGAAATTCACAGCCCCGCCGATTTGCGCGTCCTTGCCAAAAGTGATTTACCAACCTTGGCAGAAGAATTGCGCGAATTTGTGATTTGCAACACCGCGCAAACGGGCGGTCATTTGGCTTCCAACTTGGGCGTGGTTGAACTGACCATTGCCTTGCATTATGTTTTTGATACCCCAAACGCCAAGCTCATTTGGGATGTGGGGCATCAAGCTTATGCGCATAAAATCCTAACTGGCCGCAAAACGCAAATGCCAACCTTGCGGCAAAAAGACGGAATTTCAGGTTTTCCACGCCGTTTGGAGAGTGAATTTGATGCTTTTGGCGTGGGGCATTCTTCAACTTCTATTTCCGCTGCGCTTGGAATGGCGCGCGCTTTTGCCTTAAAAAACGAAGCGCACGATGTGATTGCCGTCATTGGTGATGGCGCTTTGTCCGCAGGAATGGCTTTTGAAGCGATGAATAACGTTGGGCCAAACGACAACATTTTGGTGATTTTAAACGACAACGATATGTCCATCTCCAAACCCGTTGGCGCTTTGAATACCATTTTAACACGCATTACTTCGGGCAAAACTTTTAACGCCGCGCGCGCAATGGGCAAACAAGTGTTGCAGTTTTCGCCCGCTCTTTTGGAATTTGCCAAACGAACAGAAGAACACGTCAAAGGGATGATTTCGCCCGCCACGCTTTTTGAAGAGTTTGGTTTTAATTATTTTGGTCCCATTGACGGGCACGATTTGAATTTGCTTGTAACAACCTTGACGAATTTAAAAGCCACAAAAGGCCCCAAATTTTTGCATGTGATGACGCAAAAAGGCCACGGCTACAAAAAAGCCGAAGAAGAACCCACGCGCTACCACGGCGTTTCCACCTTTAATGTGGCAGAAGGTTTGCCAGATGCAGCTCCCAAAAAAGAACCCACTTTTACCGATTTATTCGGCGCTTGGCTTGTTGAAAAAGCGCAAAATGATGAAAACTTGGTGGCCATTACGCCCGCGATGTGCGAAGGCTCTGGCTTGGTGGATTTTCGCGCGCAATTTCCAAACCGCTATTTTGACGTGGGCATAGCCGAACAACACGCCTTAACCTTTGCGGCAGGTTTGGCGTGCGAAGGCATTAAACCAGTGGTTGCCATTTATTCCACTTTTTTGCAACGCGCTTATGACCAACTCATTCACGATATTGCTTTGCAAAATTTGCCGGTGATGTTGGCAGTGGATCGCGCAGGGCCCGTTGGTGCCGATGGCGCCACGCACCACGGCAATTTTGATTTGTCTTTTGCTTTGTGCGTGCCGAATTTGTCTATTTTTACGCCTGCTGATGCCAACGATTTTAAAACCCTTTTAAACACCGCTTATGCTTTAAAATCGCCCGCTTTAATCCGCTACCCGCGAGGATTAGCGCCCGATTTTGAAAAAATCCACGGTCAACGGCAAAAAAATTTCAAAACCCACGAAATTATCAAACACGGCACAAGCGGTGTGGCGGTTTTGGTGTTTGGTGTTTTGTTGTTTGAAGCTTTAAAAGCCGTGGCGGATTTAAACGTAACGCTTGTTAATATGCGCATTGCCAAACCTTTGGATGCTGATTTTTTAAAAGAACTTGCGCGCACGCATTCGCGTTTTTTAACCATTGAAGACAATGCCGCCACAGGCGGCGCGGGCGCTTATTTTGGGCAGTTTTTGCGCCAAAACAATATCACCGCCGAACGTTTGGAAATTTTGGGTTTGCCCGACCAATTTATTGAACACGGCACGCAATCGCAAATTTTTGCCGCAGTTGGGTTAAACTCTTCTGCCATTTTTCAACATTTAAAAGAACTTTTATGACCCCAACACAAACCATTGCAGACGTGCAAAATTTGGCGGATACGCGCCACATTGCCATCAACAAGGTTGGCATTAAATCTATTCGTTACCCTGTTACTGTTGCTGATCAATCGCGCGGCGTGCAACACACCATTGCCACGTTTAATATGTATGTGAGTTTGCCTGAACATTTCAAAGGCACGCATATGTCGCGCTTTGTGGCAATTTTAAACAACGAAAAAAGCGAAGTTTCCATTGAAAATTTTCCGCATATGTTGCGCGAAATGGTTGAAAAACTAGAAGCCAAAAGCGGTTTTATAGAAATGACCTTTCCCTATTTTATTAAAAAAAGCGCGCCCATCTCTGGTGTGGAAAGTTTGATGGATTATGACGTAACCTTTTTGGGTTCCATTGAAAATGGCGCAATTGATTTTTCTTTAAAAGTAATTGTGCCGGTAACAAGCCTTTGCCCGTGTTCAAAAAAAATATCGGAATACGGCGCGCATAATCAACGCAGCCACGTGACGGTAACCATTAAAACCAAAAAAAATGTGTGGATTGAAGAAGTGGTTGCCATGGTTGAAGAACAAGCGTCTTCGCAGTTGTATAGCTTATTAAAACGCCCGGATGAAAAATTTGTTACCGAACGCGCTTATGACAATCCCAAGTTTGTGGAAGATATGGTGCGTGATGTGGCAGCCCTTTTAAAAACCGAAAAACGCATATCCGCTTTCCGCGTGGAATCAGAAAACTTTGAATCGATTCACAACCATTCCGCCTACGCAATGATTGAATCGGGCAAAATCTAAAAATCCACGGTCAACCAAAAGTTTTTTTGAAAATTTTTGCAAGTTTACCGTGGAAAATTGTTTTTTTTATATTTTTTAAATGTTGGAACAATGGAAAATGTTACCCCTCATCCCCTCCGCAAATGTTGAAAATATTGATTTTGAAAATATTTTAAATGCCAGCCAAGAATGGTTGCTTTCAAAAGAATTTAATGAAAAATATATAAAAACAAATCATCCTTATCCGCCGCTTTTAAATCCACAACTTTTAAAAAACGAAAATTCTTCAATTCATTACCAAAATATTCCCGCTGATTTTGCTTGGCAATCCAATTTGCCATTGCCTAGTGGTTATAAATTTTTATTTTTAATGATGTCGCATTCTGGCCATGCTTCTATGGTGGATTATTTAAAACAATGCGGTGTTCGTATTATGAAAGACCATTATGGCATTATCCCTAAACATTATCAATTTAATTACAATGCACTTTTAAATAACGAACCGACAATTATCAATTTTACTTCGTATAGCACGATGGGTTATAATTATTACGAAGATTTAAAAAAATATATTCATTTAATTAATCCAAAAACCCGTGTTTTGTGTTTGGTAAGAGATCCAATTCCACGTTTAAAATCAAGTTTAAATAATCACGTAGGCAAAGATTTAACATGGCAAGAAAATTTAAAATATTATTTTAATGAATACGAAAATTTAAATGCTTTGGAAAATAGAGTTGTATATTCCATTGACCACAAAAAAAGTTTCAAAGACCGTGTGGAAGAAAGCCTAACCATAACCAACACTTTTCGTTATTCTGATATTTACGAACAAATGCTTGCTTTGGGTTTTCAACAATTTGATTTTTTGGATATTCAAAAAATAACCGAAGCGCCTGATATTTTTAATTTGATGGAAAAACTCTCAAAAACCTACGATTTCCCAGCGCCAAAATCTGAAAAAGATTTTGATTTTCCGCTGGATATTCGCCCTTTTTATGGTTTTTTGCCACTTTTGTATGAAGTTAAAGGTGTCAAGTTTTTGCTGACAACCAGCCGAAAAAGAGAGCGCAATGTTATTTTTGATTTGCCTTGGGTTGAGAAAATTTTATACCAATACCACAACGCCGATTTTCTACTTTCTCCAAATGTTGAAAATATTGAAGTCAGTAAAATTTTAAATTTAGATTTGTCTTGGTTTGAACAATTTAAAAGCGGAATTTATATTTACACCGCCAAAGAAAATTTAAAAAACATTGAAGAAAACCAAGAATGGATAAAACAAAAAATAAACAACTTTATTCAAAAATTAAAAGATGTGATGGCTATTGAAAAAAACCGCGCTACCACGGAGTTTGAATTATTAGAATTTTTCAAAACCCATCCACGCCACCGCCAATTATTTAAAAAAGTGATTCAAAAAGAAATAGAACTCGTTAAAACACACCGCCCCGACATTGTTCAAACTTGGCATTATTATTTGGAATTTGAAAAACTCTGCCAACAATTAGATTCAAAAATATAAAATTACCACGGTAAACGCATTATTTTTTTTCAAAATTTTTCAAGGTTTACCGTGGATTTTAGCGATTTTATTTTGCAAAAACTTTAATAAAGAAATTTTAATTTTCAGCGGATTTTTTTATTTTTAAGGCTTTTAAATTTTCTTCATGCCTTTTGATTTTTTCATTTTGTTCGGCGTGTTTGGCGGTGGCTTGGGATTTTTTGATTTCTCGCAAAGCGCGCCGACCTTTTAATTTCAAGGCTTTGCCCAAATCTGTTTTTTCTTTTAATTCTTTTTGCGCCAAATCCAAGCAAAAATTCACCAAAACTTTTTCATAGCATTCTTTTTCTTTTTTTTCGTATTCGGTTTTGGCGGCGGTAATTATTGCATTGCCATCATCAATGGTTTGTTGCGCATCGGACTTAGCATCGGCAAAGGCGTTGTTCAACAATAAAAAAAGAGAAAGCGGCAAAATTTGCCGTTTTGAACAAGACAAATTTGCCACTTTGTTACACCTGCATGCTCATCACGTCTTGGTATGCCGTGACCAATTTGTTGCGAACTTGCACCATTTCTTGAAAGGATACGCTTGCGGTTTGCAAGGCAACCATCACTTCGTGCAGATTTTGTGTGGAATCGCCTGCCACAAAATCTTTTTGCATTTGTGTGGCTTCTTGTTGCGTGGCGTTGACTTTGTCAATAGAAGATTTCAACACATCCGCAAAATCAACACTGCCCGCAGTGTTTGCGGCGGGTTCCACCTTTTTGTTGGCAGCGGCGGCGCTACTTTGTTGCAAGGCGGAAAGCATTTGTTCAATTCCAGCCGTATCCATTGTTTTTTTAACTCCTTGTGAATTGATGCCGAACAAATAGCAAAAACCACGCCAAAAAAGCAAGATTGTTGTTTTTTGCCTGCAAATTGCTGTTTGGCGTGTAAAATGGCGCAATCTTTAAGGAAAGACAAAACCATGGACATTTTGTGGACGTATTTGAACGAAATTGAAAGCATTACAACCTTGGACAAAGAACACCAACACCGCACGGCGTTGGAAAATTTGTTTAATCAAATTAAAGAATATTTTAATTTTAAAAACATTCAAATTCTGCACGAACCGAATAATGATAAAACAGGTTTGGGCGCACCAGATTTTCTAATTAAAACAGACGGATTAATTCTTGGTTATATTGAAAACAAGCGAGTCAACACCGATTTTAATTTTTTAATTGAAGATGCAAATAAAAACGAACAGGCACAAATTGCCCGTTATTTAAAATTAAGTCCAAATTTAATTTTAACGGATTATTTGCAATTTTTGCGCGTTTCTAAAAACGAAAAAAACAAAATTGAAGTGATTCAAAAAATCACTATTTGCAAATTATTTGAATTGCAACATTTGCGAAAATTAAAAAGTAGTTTAAATGCAAAAGAAGCGGAATTTTTGGAATTTTTCAAAAGTTTTTTTTCTTTAAATCCAAATTCCATCCAAACAGCAAAAGAATTTGCGAATGCATTGGCATTGCGCACAAGAGAATTGAATAATACACTTTTGAATTTAGAAGAAAATAAAAAAATTAAAACGCTTTATTCTAGTTTTAGAGAAATTCTCTACAAAGATTTATCATTTTCTGATTTTTGCGATAGTTTTGCGCAAACGCTAACTTATTCTTTATTTTTGGCAAAATTGAACGATGAGAATAACCGAGAAATTGATTTATACAATATAAAAAAATTCATCCCCAAATCTTTTCCTTTAATTCGGGCGATGAGTGGCTTTTTGGACGAGTTGGAAGATTTAAATTCTATTGAATGGTTGATTAAAGAAATTTTAAATATTATCAATCATATTGAAGTAGATTCTATTATTAAAGAGTTGAATAAAAGTGCTGAGAAAGAATGCTCGGGCGATTATTTGGAAAAAGACCCGTATTTGCATTTTTATGAAACATTTTTATCGCAATATAATCCACAAATGCGAGAATTGCGTGGTGTTTATTATACGCCCTTTGCTGTAGTGCATTTTATTATCAATGCCATTGACGAAGTTTTAAAAACAGAATTAAAAGAACCCAAAGGTTTAAGTGCCGCTGTTGAAAATGACAATATTACGCTTTTGGATTTTGCCACAGGCACGGGAACATTTTTATTAGAAGCCCTTCGCAAAGCTTTGGAAGCTATTCCTCAAAATAGTCCAAAATATAACCCTAAAAATTTAATTCCTAATTTTAGTGGTTTTGAATTGTTGGTTGCGCCTTATACCGTTGCGCATTTAAAAATTTCACAAGCTTTTAAAGAAGAATTCCACACGCCTTTAAATAATGATGAACGCTTGAATATTTTTTTAACAAACACACTTTATAACCCAAGCATTTTGGAGCAAACGCAAAAAGAAACAGATATTTTTTACACCAATGCTTTGAGTGAATTGAATAAAGAATTTTTAGAAGCAAAAGCATTAAAAGAAAAAGAAATTTTAATTATCACCGGCAACCCGCCTTATAGCGGTGCAAGTGCAAATAAAGGTTTATTTGAAAATGAAATCAAAGAAACTTATGGGAAAGAACCAAACACCAATGAAAAACTAAAAAATGAAAAAACAACCAAATGGATTTTGGATGATTATGTGAAATTTATACGTTTTTCAGAAAGCAAGTTAGAAAAGCAGAAAAAAGGCATTTTGGCTTTTATCAGTAATAATGGTTTTTTGAATAATCCCACATTCCGTGGAATGCGTTTTCATTTAATGCAAACTTTTGACAAAATTTATATTTTGGATTTGCATGGCAGTGTTAAGAAAAAAGAAAAAGCACCCAATGGTAGCAACGATGGCAATGTTTTTGATATTCAAACGGGTAGTTGTATTAGTATTTTTGTTAAAACTGAAAAAAAGAAAAAAAATAAACTTGCCGAAGTTTTTCATTATGATTTGTTTGGCAAACGCCAAGGGAAATATAATTTTTTATTAGAAAATAATTTAAATTCAATGACGTGGAATAAATTAAATCCACAAACACCTTTTTATTTATTTATTCCACAAAATGAAAAAATAAGAGATGAATATAATCAATTTTTAAGTGTGAGGGATATTTTTATAAAATCTGGGGGTGGAATTTGCTCACAACGGGATAATATTGTTTTTCAAAAAACAAAGAAAGAAATTAAAAAATTATTACACGATTTTTCAACAAAAGATAAAAATTATTTGTATGCAGAATATAAAATTGGCGATGATTCAAGAGATTGGAAATTAGATTCTGCGCAAAAGGCAGTTCGAGAAAATATTGGAAATTTTGATAGTTTTATAATGCAATGCCATTATCGTCCTTTTGATTTTCGTTGGACATATTATGTTGGAAAATCTCGTGCTTTTATGGCTTACCCCGTTTTTGATATTTTCCAGCATTTTTCCATTAAAACTAATAAAGCATTGCTTATTTCTCGCCAAGAAAGTGCCATGGGCGATGAAAACCCAAATCCAAATTTTGTAACCAATAAAATTGTGGATTTGAATTTTTATCGGCGGGGTGGTGTGCAAGTTTTACCGCTTTATTTGGACTCTTCCAAAATCACCCAAAAAGATTTATTAGGTGAACAACAAAGCGGAATGGTTGAAAATTTCACTGAATCGTTTAGAAAATTTATTGATGAAAAATACCAAACGCATTTTTCGCCTGAAATTATTTTAGGTTATATTTATGCGGTTTTGTATCACCAAGAATACCGAACCAAATATATTGATTTTTTGAAAATTGATTTTCCAAAAATTCCTTTTGTAGATGATAAAAAAGTTTTTCAAAAATTAAGTGATTTGGGGAATCATTTAATTGATTTGCATTTGATGAAAATCATTCCAAATAATCATATCGGCGAGCCGTTGTTTGAAAAAGAAAACCGCAATACCATTATTGAAAAAAACCGTTTTGATGAAAATAAAAAGCGCCTTTTTATAAACGAATCGCTTTATTTTGATAAGGTTGAAAAAGCAGTTTGGGAATACAAAATCGGCGGTTATCAAGTGTTGGACAAATATTTAAAATCCCACAAAAATGAAATAATTGATTTTGAGCATTTTGAAAATATTATCAAAGTTTTAAGCGAAACGCTTAAAATTGAAAAAGAAATCGCAAAAATTGATATTTTTCCACGGTAAACCTTTTATTTTTTTGAAAAAAAGCAAGCGTTCACCGTGGATTTTTGCTGTTGTTATTTAAACGGTGCGGGCAGTGGAAATTGCACGTTTTCTTCTGCAATGCTTTGTAAATTTTGGGCGGGTGTTTTTAAGAAATTTTCCAAAAAAGCGATGACCCGTTCAATTAAAATTTCCGGTGCCGATGCGCCTGCGGTAACGCCAACCGAATGCACGTTTTGAAGCCATTCGGTTTTGATGTCCTTTTCATCGTCAATCAAAAATGCTTTTGCGCCTGCGCTTTGCGCCACTTCTTTTAAGCGGCGGGAGTTGGAACTATTTGCTGAGCCAACCACAAAAATCACTTCGCATTTGCGGGCTAAATTTTTTACTGCGTCTTGCCGATTTTGTGTGGCAAAGCAAATGTCTGCCTTTTTGGGTGCGGTCAAATTCAAAAAGCGTTTTTTTAAAGCGGCAATTTGCTGTGCCGCATCGTCAATAGAAAGCGTGGTTTGGGTAACAAAGGCAACTTCGTCTTTTTCTAAAATTGGCAAAGCATCAATGTCTGCCGTGTTTTCTACCAAAAACATACCATCATCCACTTGCCCCATTGTGCCTTCCACTTCGGGGTGGGCTTTGTGGCCAATCATCACCACTTTTTTGCCCTTGTCGTGCATTTTTTTGACTTCCACATGAACTTTGGTAACCAAAGGGCAAGTGGCATCAAACACACGAAAACCGCGCCGCGCGGCTTCATTGCGAACGGCTTTGGATACGCCGTGAGCGCTGAAAATCAGCGTTGCACCTTCGGGCACTTCTGCCAAATCTTCAATAAAAACCGCGCCTTTTTGGCGCAATCGGTTGCAAACAAAGGCGTTGTGCACCACTTCGTGCCGCACGTAAATTGGCGCGCCAAAGTGTTCCAAGGCGCGCTCCACAATGGCAATGGCGCGCACCACGCCTGCGCAAAAGCCGCGCGGGTTGGCAAGTAACAATTGGTTTTTTTTCATTTTTTATTGGGTTTATAGAAAGAAAAAATCAACAAAAGCGCCGCGCCCACAGTAATTGCTGAATCCGCCACATTAAACGCCGGCCAGTAATAACCCGCATAATGCCATTGAATAAAATCAATCACCGCGCCAAAACGCAGGCGGTCTATCACATTGCCAAGCGCGCCTGCGATGATGAACGCAAAAGCGATGGCAATTTTTTTGTTTTGTTCTTTTTTGATTTGCAACCACAACCAAATGGAGACGATTATTGCCAAGGCGCTTAAAAAATAGCGTTGCCAGCCTGCGTGTTCCGCCAAAAAACCAAATGCCGCGCCCGGGTTATAAACCAAAAACCAGTTCCAAAAGGGCGCAACATAAATTGGCTCCAACAAGGTGCAATAATGCAGCGCTGCGTATTTGCTGGCTTGGTCAAGAATGATGATGCCAACAATCAACAAGGCGGCGATTTTTTGCATAGCTGAAGTTAAAAACATTTGAAAACATTTAAAATGCGTAATTTTAACGTTTTTTGAGAAATGAAAACCCTAGATTTGCGCGGATTAAATTGCCCTTTGCCACTGCTGCGCACCAAAAAAGCCTTGTTTGAAATGGCGGCAGGCGAACAAATCCGCATACAAACAAGCGACCCCAACTCGCCCGAAGATTTGCGTTTGTTTTGCGAAAAATCGGGCAATCGCTTGTTGGAATTTATAGAAGAAAAGGGCGCGTATTTGTTTTTAATCCAAAAATCCACGGTCAACGCGTAATTTTTTTGAAAAAATGGAAAAAATCACAACGGCGATTTTGGATTTTGATGCGGAAAATCGCCCGCGTTCTCCCATTTTTGGCGACATTTACCACACCCGCGCGGGCGCATTCAATCAAGCGGAATCGGTTTTTTTGGCAGGCAATGGCTTGCCTAATCGTTGGCGCAAGCGACCCAATTTTGACGTTTTGGAATTGGGCTTTGGTTTTGGCGTGAATTTTTTGGCAACGTTAAAAGCGTGGCAAAATGATTCCGAAGCACCTGATTTTTTAGAATATTTTGCTATTGAAAAATTCCCTTTAAAAATCAATGATTTTTTGAATTTTCACCCGCTCAAAAATTGCGCAGAATTAAAAACAATCGCCGCGCAATACCCCAGCGCTGCCGCGGGTTTTTATACGCTGATTTTCAAAAACGGCAAAAAACGCTGTTTGTTGCGCTTGATTTTGGGCGATGTCAAAAAACATTTGCCAACTTTGGATGCCCAAATTGACGCCATTTTTTTGGATGGCTTTTCGCCCGCCAAAAACCCAGAGATGTGGAATGAACACGTGGCGCTTGCCTTGCGGCGCTTGTCTTTTTACGGCACAACGTTGGCAAGTTGGTCGGTGTCTGGCATTGTTCGGCGCAATTTAGAAACGGCTGAATTTACTTTAAAAAAAGAAAAAGGTTTGGGGCAAAAACGCGAACGTTTGACGGGATTTTTTCGCTCCAAACGCGTGCCGCGCCCGTTGTTTGTTTTGCCGCCGAATGCGCCACGCCGTGCGATTGTGGCAGGCGCTGGCTTGGCAGGTTGCTTTGCGGCGCATTTTTTGGCGGAATATGGTTTTGAAGTTTTTGTGTTGGATTTTGCAGGTGTTGCTTCTGGCGCATCGGGCAACCACAGCGGGCTTTTGCACCCTGCTTTGAGCGTGGATGACAACCGATTGAGCCAACTCACCCGCCAAGGCTATTTTTTTGCTTTGCAGTTTTTAAAAAACTTTGCGCCAATCTCAAAAGAATGTGGAATTTTTCACTTGGCGCTTGATTCTGAATCGGCTGAAAAAATGCAGAAAATCTCCGAAAATGGCGTTTTACCGCCTGAAAATCTGCAATTTTGCAGCGAACTTGCAGAATTTAAAAATCACAAAGGATCACTTTTTTACAAAAACGGCGCACTCGCACAACCCGCCAAACTTTGCGTTGAACTTTTAAAAAATCCAAACATTCATTTTTTTCCATTGGCTTTTGATGGTTTAGAAAAAACAGCAAACGGATTTTGGAAAATTGCTGATGAAATTCCCGAATCAGCTGTGGTTGTTTTGGCTTTGGGCAATTGTTTGGCGGAATTTATTCCAGAACTTGCTTTGATTCCCGCGCGCGGGCAGGTGTGTTTTGCAACAAGCGATTTGTCGTTAAAACACGCGATAATTAGCCGAAAAGGCTACATTGTGCCGACATTTGACGGCAAAATGACAATAGGCGCAAGTTTTGTTTTAAACGATTTGAATTGTAATGTTAGAGAATCGGAAAAAAACGAGATTGTGCAAAACCTTGCTGAACTTTTCCCGCCGATTTTAAAGGTTGAAAAATGGGAATCGCGCGCGGCTATTCGCGCGATGTCGACGGATCGCTTGCCGATTGTTGGGAAATTGCCGAGCGTGGCAATTCAACGTTTATTAAAAAACGCCAACAATGTTCAAAATTTTGAAAATTTGGCTGGTGTGTTTTGCCTTGGCGGATTGGGCGCTAGGGGAATGCTGTTTTCACCATTTTTGGCAGAATTTTTGGCCGCGCAAATTGCAGGATTATCTTCATCTTTGCCAACGTGGGCAAAAAAAGCCCTTTCGCCAGAACGATTTTTTCAAAATCCACGGTAAACACCAAGTTTTTTTGAAAATTTTTAGGCGTTGACCGTGGACAATCGCTATAAAATTCAAAAAAATGTTTTAAAAAAGGGTGAATGCGATGCAAAGCGTGAATGCTGATATTGAAGAAGTGTTTGATGAAACCATCAAAACCGTTGAAGCGTCTGATGAATCGGATGATTTTGATTGCGATTTTTACAAAAATTATGAAGACTACAAAGCCGCCGAAGCGCGCTTTGTTGCGCAACTCCAAGAAGATTTGGAATCTTTAAAAAACGGCACGCTGAAAACCTACACGCGCGAAGAATACGAGCCAATACGCCGCGAATTTTGGCGAAAATTAAAGGGAAAACATGCGGTGCGTGCGCGTTGAGCATTCGTTTCGTTTTTGGGACGAATTGGGCGAGATTTGTGCTTTTATCGCACGTGATAGCATTTATCAAGCAGAAAAATTTGAGCAGGAATTGTTGGATGAATTGGAAAAACATGTTGGCGCTAATCCTTATGGTTTTCATCCTTCAATTTATGTGAATAATCCTTTTGTTCGCGATTATGTTTCTAAAAAACGCTATGTGAAATAAATGAAGCAAAAAAAAATCGTTACCACGCTTGGCATTTTTAAACACAACCTTTGGCGGGTTTAAAAAAAACAAAAATCCACACCAAAAAAGCATTTTCTATATTAAACAAAAAAGTTTTTTGAAAAAAACGAGTCGTTTGTTATAAATTTCTGCGTTTAAAATAATAAAAAAACACGGGAGAAAATGATGACTACGCCAACTCTTGCCATTCCAACTGTTGCGCCGCAAATGAAATCCGCCGTTAAAAAAGCCAAAAAAACGCCGAGCGCAAAATCGCCAAGCAAGAAAATACAACGTGTTGAAGACCTTTTGGAAGAAGGCAGTATTTCTTATGAAGAATGGCTGAAAACGCCGACTGCTTTGGCGATTCAAAAATGGGAAGATGAACACCCAGAAGAATCCGAGCAAATTCGCCAAGAAGTTTTAAAAGAATGCGGTTTGATTGATTGATGCCATGCATTTTTACTTGACCAACAGCGCCGAAAAGGAATTGGAAACAATTCAAAAAGGCGATAAAAAATCGGCATCACGCATCAAGGCTTTTTGGAAGGTTTTGGAAAAAACGGATAATCTCAAAACACTGCCCAATGCCCGAAAATTAAGCGGTTTAAAAGATTCTTGGCGATTCCGAATTGGCGACTACCGCATTGAATCTCGCATTTTAAAAATTGAAAATGGCTTGGAAATCACCGAAATCATTAGCATTGCCAAGCTTTCCAAAAAAGATGAAATTTTAGAAATCTACAAAATCGCCTACCGCCAAGTTTCATATAAAGATCAAAAAAATCCACGCTAAACCTTAAAAAAATTTTAAAAAAAATAATCGGTTTACCGTGGAAAATTGCGAGTTTTTTTAATTTTAAGCCCTGCCGATTAAGCGTTTCAAACGTGTGCGCAGTTGCAATTTGCTGCGCAACTGCAACTTAGTTTTGTCCAAAGCCCATTGGATAAACGGCAACAATTCGGCAGGGTAGGCGGGTTCAAAGGCGTTGTATTGTGGGTTTAAATAAATTTTTGGGAAAAATTCCAGCAAAAAATCTTGGTATTCGGCAATTTGTTCGGGGTTTTGGTGCAAAAGTTTTAAAAGATTTTCAAAAGCCGTTTGTGCGCCTTTGTAAAAATAATCGGCATCTTTTTCGCCAAAAAAATCAGCAAAGGCAAAACCGCCAATCACGCCGCTTTTGCTTTGTTCTATTTCTGAACGATTAGACCAATCGCCGCCGCCGTGGTAGTCATAAACGCTTTCTATGCGATTGATAAAAAAGGTTCTGCCTTTTTTAACGTGCCACGGCACACGAAAACCATCGGCGCAAAAGCAATAACGATAAGGTTTTTCAAGACTGGTGGCGTTTAATAATTCTGGTGGCACTTCATTTTTACAATAAATATTTCTAAAAACCGCTCCGCTTGTTTGCACCCACATGCCTTTGCCCGCTTTGTAATCGTTCCAATCAAAATCCAACTTCGGCGGGCTTTGCAAATAAAAATGGTTCAAATGTTCCCAGTTGGGTTGATCATTTTTTTTCAGCCACAAAACGCTTGCAAAGTAGCCCGTGTAATCGGGGTGCGCATTCAAAAAATGCACAGCGTCTTGGAATTTTTTGGGGTAAATATACCAATCGTCAGAATCCAATACGCAAAAATATTCCACACCTTTTAAATAAGCATAACCTTCCAAGGTGCGTTCTAAAATGCCGCCGTTTTTTTCAGCACGGGTAACAATGATTTTTTCAGGATTTTGTTTGGCTAATTCAACGGCAATTTCATAAGAGCCGTCTGTGGAATGGTCATCG
>CAKQRL010000017.1 GCA_934271525.1 uncultured Rhodocyclaceae bacterium | reverse complement strand
CCCCCCCCCCCCCCCCACACACAAACACAAACACAAACAAAACCCGATTCATTTTTTGGGGCGCTTTTGTTCTTGTTTATGGTGTTTGTCTTTTGTGGCGGCATTCCGCCATTTTTGCGGTTTTTCCGGCGTTGTTTTTGCCGCTTTTTTATTGGGCGCAACAAAACAAAAAAACTTTTGCCAAACTGCTTGTTGTTGCCGCTGTTGGCTCCATTGTTGTTGCCGTTTTGATTCCCAAACTTTTGCAAGAAGGCGAAAAAACATATCCTGCCAATCATATTTTTTTGCACCAAATGGCTGGCGCTTGCGTTCCTGCCGATGATTCTGCTTGTTTTCCAAAAGAATGGTTTGCAAAAAACCGCAATTTTGAAGATGTCAAAGCCATTTACGATTATTTTCCACTTTTTGCCGATCCTTTAACGATCGCACTTTATTTGTTGGATTCAGAAGGCAAACCCTACTCCGCCATTCAAAATGGTGAATTAAAAGGCTTAATTCCTTTGTGGTTAGGCGCAATTACCAAATACCCGCAACATTTTTTAACGCACCAATGGCGGTTTTTCAAAGGTTTTTGGTTGAATGATTATTCGCTGAAATTCCACAACGCCGCGGCTTTTCAGTTTTATAAAGAACACGATTTTGATGTTTTTGCCATTCAAACCATTTCCCGCTCAAAAAACTTGCAAAAATTCCCAGAGGGCGAGCGTTTCATCAGTTTTTCGCCACAGCGTTTTGCAATCTACCAAAGCCTTGTTGAAGGTCTGCCGTTTTTTAGCCGCGGCACAATTGGTTTTATTTGCATTGTGGGGTTTTTATTAAGCAGTGTTTTTTTATGTTTTAAAAAACGGCGCACATCTTTATTTTTTTTGGCGTGGAGCATTTTTTTTGCCGCATTTTTTTACGCCTTGATGGTTACAATTTTTTCACCCGTTGTGGATTCGCGCTATGTTGCACCTATTTTTGCGTTGGATTGGCTTGGCGCAATAACCTTTTTCCTTGCCTTTTATCTTCACGCTAATGAAGAAAGTGTGTTGAAAAGTTAAGCATTTGGAGTGGAAAACTTTTGCAAAATTGCATTGTTGGCGATAATTATTCGGCACAAAATTCCACGGTAAACCCAATATTTTTTTTGTTTTTTCACTCTTTTTTTGTTGTGGCGTTTTCCAACTTCAAAAAAATCCAACGTTTACCGTGGAATTTGGTTTAAAAATTCCAAGGCGTCAAATTGGTTTTGGGTGATGGGCATAGGCGGCAAACTCTTTTTGATAAATTCGCCGTAATTCATCGTCAACATGCGCGCATCCGCAATCATCAAAACGCCTTTGTCCGTCTCAGAACGGATTAGTCGCCCTGCCCCTTGTTTTAATGCCATTGTGGCTTGCGGCACAGAAAATTCCATAAAAGGATTTTTGCCATTTTTGGCAAACCATTCGCAAATGGCGTTCTGCACGGTATCCGGGTAAGCAAATGGAATTTTGTCAATAATCACCAGCGACAACGCCGCACCTTGCACATCTACGCCTTCCCAAAAGGTTCTCGTTGCCACCAAAATAGAGCGTCCGTGCGCTTTAAATTCTGCCAAAAGTTTGTGTGGCGCGGCTTGCCCTTGTTTTAAAAGCAAAAAATCAGGCAAATGCGAATCCGCAACGTTCGCCAAAATTTGGTGCATTTCATCGCAAGACTTATTCGTGGTGCATAAAACAAAAACACCGCCCGGTGACGCTTTAATCAATGGCCAAGCGGCGCGCAACACGGCGCGGTCGTATTCCGCACCATTTTTGTGTGAAACAGACAAAGTCGGCACATAAAGCAACGCGTTTTCTTGGTAAGAAAACGGACTTTCAAAAATGGCATTGAGGCTGCCTTCCAAACTCAATTGTTCGGTAAAAAAATCAAAATTGCCACCAGTTGCCAAGGTTGCCGAAGTAAAAATCAACGATTTTGGAATGTCGTGCCCTTCCAAAATATGTTTTTTAAACAAACGCCCTGCGGATATCGGTTGCGAGGTCAATTTGTAAGCGCCTGTTTTATAAACTTCCACAAAACGCACAAAATTTTCATTGCTAGTGATAATCAATTGCACGTCTTCCCATGCTTGGCTTAACCCGTTAAAAACGTTTTCAAACAAAGCGATTTCTTGGGGTTGCAAACTTTTAATATCGTCATCGGTCAAATTGCCGAGTTTTTCGCAAAGCGTGCGCAAAAGCCGCTCAGCTTCTTTTAAATAATCATTGAATTTCGGCAAGGCTTCGCATTTTTTCCATTCAATTTTGCCAATCGCCGCTTTGGGCAAAATTTCGCCCCAATCGCCCAAAAGGCGGGATAACGAATCGGTGATTGTTTTGCGCTCGGTGCGTTTGGGTAAGTGTTTTAAAGATTCTAATAAACCCAACAGCGTCAAAATATTATCGCTTTCCAAAACCGCAGAAAAAAAGGTTTTGGCAATGTCTGGCACGTGGTGCGCTTCGTCAAAAACAACCACGCCAGCATTTTTGAAAATGCCCGTTTTGACCAAATAAGAAAAAAAAACGTGATGATTCGCCACAACCGCATCCGCATTTTCTGCCTTTTTGCGTGCTTTGTAAAAAAAACAGTCGGTAAAATGCGGGCATTTGTCGCGCAGGCATTGTTCCTTTTTGACTTTGATTTCTTTAAACACAAAATTGGGCACGGCGCATTCGGCTTCATCGCCCGAAAAATTAGGATCATAGATTTTTTCTTGCAAAGCATCGGCATATTTTTGAGAAAAAAGATTGGCATTGTTGAATAAGCGCTCAATGCACAAATAACTATCCCGCCCTTTTAAAATGGCAATGCTGATGGGTGCTTTTAAAACCTTGCGCAAAAAAGGAAGGTCTTTTTCAAAGAGTTGGTCCTGCAAAACTTTTGTGAACGTTGTGAAAATGATTTTTTTGCCAGAAAGCATTGCCGGCACGGAATACGCCCAAGTTTTGCCAATGCCTGTGCCTGCTTCTGCCACAAAATTTTGATTGTCGGCAATGGCTTGCGCAATGTTGTCAGCCAAAGCAATTTGATTTTCACGCACGCGGTATTGCGGCAATTCCTGTTGCAAAACACCCGATTCGCTAAATATTTTTTCCATCAGCTATTTCCTTTTTTCATTCAAACAAATATTCAATGCACGCTGATTCTAAAAAAACACAAAGCCTTCAAAACCGCAATTTTTCACGGTCTACGCAATTTTTTTTTGAAAATCAATCAATCCGCTTTAAACTAGAAACATCAAAATAAGAGAGTGCGTATGCAAAAGAGTGTTTTTGGCGGAGAGAGGGGGATTCGAACCCCCGTGCCAAGTTTCCTTGACCATCCGATTTCGAGTCGGCGCCGTTATGACCGCTTCGGTATCTCTCCGTTTATCCTTCAAAAACGCCGAATCATAGCACACGCCGTGTTGCTTTTTTTGCTTTTTTTTCTCATTTCCTGCGATAACAAAGAATTAAATTCTGATTCACGCACCGCACCTTTTGGGCGAGAAGATCCTTTAATTGTTTTAATGCGACCAGATATTTTGAGTTATGTGCAAGATTCAGAAGGCAACATCAGCGGCTTTGATGCCGACTTCATCAAAGCCTTTGCCGATTCCATCAAACACCCTATTCATTATTTGGTGGTCGGCCACGACCACATGGAAGATTTTTTAAAAGATGGCGAATACCACATTGCTGCCTCGTGGCTTTCACCCACTTTTAATACGCCCAAAGAAATCGTTAGTGAAAGTGTTTTTTTAACCCAAGACATTTTGCTGATGAACAACCAATCGCCGCCAGTTGCCAACATTAACGATTTGAAAGACCAAACCATTTACGTAATGGCTGGTTCAAGGCAAGCGCAAACGGCGCGGCGCTTGGCGCAAAATTTGCCAATCAAAGTGGTTGAATTTATGCGCGGAGATTTGTTGGATTTGGCAGATTTATTAGCCGAAAACAAAATTTCTTACGTCATCATTGATGAAAAAATGCGCGCCATTATTGAGCAATATTTGCCGCAATTAAAAACAGGCATTTTGCTCAGCGAAGCCGCGCCCATTGTGTGGTTATTCCACCCGCACACGCCCGCGGCAATTAAAAACGCTTTTAACGAATTTTTAAAAGAAAGTTTAAATAACGGTTTTTTAAAACAACTGGAAGAACGCTATTTGGGGCACGTGCATCGCTTGAATGCCTTAGATGTGCGGCGTTTTGTGGAACAAGTGGAAAAAACATTGCCGCGTTATCGCGAAATGTTTGTGGAAGCGGCAGAAAAATACAATTTGGATTGGAAACTCTTGGCGGCACTTTCTTACCAAGAATCACTATGGGACCCGCGCGCCACCAGCTACACACAAGTGCGCGGAATGATGATGCTCACCGAAGCCACTGCCAAACTAATGGGCATCTCCGACCGACTTGACCCCAAACAAAGCATTATGGCGGGCGCCAAATATTTGAATATGATCAAAAGCCAAGTGCCAGAAGAAGTGATGGAACCCGACCGCACGTGGTTTGCCTTGGCATCTTATAACATTGGCCCGGGCGCTTTGGCAGCTGGGCGCCGCTTGGCAGAAATAGAAAAAGCCGACCCAAACACGTGGATGTCTTTAAAAAACATTTTGCCTTTGTTGGCGCGCCCGGCTTATGCGCAAAAAGCAAACACGGTTCGGGCGCGCGGCGGAGAAGCCGTGATTTTGGTAGAAAACGTGCGCGCATTTTTGGATTTATTAGAACGTGAAGAAGGCAAAAGCACCCACAAAGCTTGGGATGAAAATCTATTAGAGCAAGTAGAAAAAACAGAAAACATTGCCCAAGAAATCGCCAAAATTAAAGAAACCGAAATGCAACGCGAGCGCTTTTTGAAGGAAAAAGAAAAATACCAACAACGCCGCAAAACCTTGCAAAAGGAAATCAACAACTTTTTGCTACCTTAATTAAAACCCGCACGCTTTTTGTGGCTTAGTTTTTATAAAAGCGCCCAAACCAGTTACCGTTTTTTAAAAAAATACAAAAATCCACGGTAAACCAATTGTTTTTTTCAAAATTTTTCAAAGTTTACCGTGGATTTTTTAAAAACAAAAAAAAATCGGCGCTGTGCGCCGATTCTCAATTTGTGAAGCCGATGGTGCGGTTTGGAAGTTTTTTGCGTTCTCATCAAAAATCTCCCATTCAAATGTTGTAAGCGTTTTCGCCGTGGATGGCGGCATCCAACCCAATGCGCTCGGCACCGCTTCTCACACGCAAGTCGGTAAAGAATGCAATCGCCTTAAAAATCACAAAGCTGATGATGGCAGACAATCCAGCGCAAACCACAATTGCCCAGAGTTGTTCGGCAAACAAATGCCACGAGCCGCTAATCAAAAGCCCTTCACCCAGCGCGCCTTCGGCAACAACTGCCGGATTAACACTGCCGCTTGCAAACAAACCCGTTGCAATGCCGCCCCAAATGCCGCCGATGCCGTGCAAGGAAAAAGCATCCAAGCTGTCGTCCCAATGCAAGCGGTATTTGATGATGCTCAACGCATAATAGCAAAGCAAAGCCGAAATGCCGCCGATTAAAACAGATGACCAAACGCCAACATAACCGCAAGCGGGTGTGATGCCAACCAAGCCAGCAATTAAACCGCTCAACGACCCCAAAATGGTGGGACGCTTTTCCTTAAACCATTCCAACAAAACCCACACCACAAAACCCGATGATGCTGAAATGATGGTAACCACAAAGGCATTGACCGCAATTTCATCCACCTTGCCAGAACTACCAGCATTAAAACCCAACCAGCCGATAAAAAGCAAAATAGCGCCCAAAAAGGCATAAGGCACGGAATGCGCTTCATTGTGCGGTGTGTTGATGGTTTTGCGTGCGCCAACCAACAAAGCGCCCACCAAACCAGCCACGCCAGAGCTGATATGCACCACGCCGCCGCCTGCAAAATCTAGCCCACCACTTTTTTGCAAAAAGCCGCCGCCCCAAACCATATGCGCCAAAAAGTCATAGACGAAGGTGCTCCAAAACAGCAAGAAAACAACCAAAACGCCCAACTTCACACGCCCCACGAGCGAACCCGTGATGATGGATGTGGCAATCAAAGCAAACATCATTTGAAACGCCATATTGAGCAGATTCGGCACGCCGTTTTCATTTACGCCTGAGACGTTTTCCAAAAAGGCAAAATCCAGCGTGCCAACAATGCCAGAGATATCGCCGCTAAACGCCAAGGAATAGCCCAAAACAATCCATTGCAACGAAATCACGCCAAAGACGATAAAGCCGTTCATAATGGTGTTGAGCGTGTTTTTGGTGCTGACCAACCCCGAATAAAACATTGCCAAACTCGGTGTCATCAACAGCACCAACAAAGAACAAAGCATTAAAAATGCGGTGTTCGCTGCATCCATTTTGACCTCCTTTCATTTGAAATAAAAAAATGGAAGGATTTTTTTATAAATCCACGCCAAACAAGAAAAAATCCATCGTTGTGTAACATTCTTTTGTTTTTTATATTGCAAAATTTTGCGTTTTGTAACAAAAACACCTAAAAACCGCTATTTTCCACGGTAAACGTGAATTTTTTTTGAAAAATGCTTGTTAAAAAGCTCTTCAAAAAATGTTGGTGAAAATGCGAAAAGCCTAGATTCTTTTATCAAAAGAATACCTTTCAAATGTTTTTTCTTATCAAAAAATACCAATAAAGAAGAGTTTTATTTTTTTTTGGTTGGTTATAATTTTATTTTTCACAACTTAAAGGATTAAAAAATGAATTGTGTCAAACATTCCAGTGAATCGGCGGTGGCGCAATGCCAACAATGCAATATGGGAATGTGCACCCAATGTGTGGAAAATCGCCAAAGAATGCTCAACGGCAAAACGCTTTGCAACGCTTGCGCCATGGAAAGCATCAAAAATGCCATTGGCGAATGCAAAGGTTTAATCAAACAAGATATGAAAAAATTGATTATTTTGTCCGTTTTGTTGGCAATAGGTTTATTTTGTTTGGCTTATATTAAATTCACAACCTTTGAAAACGCCGACCCCATTATTCAAGCCATTATTTACCTTTTGATTGCTTGGGGCATTGGCGCCAAAATGCTCTCGGCGCCCGCAACAGATGCCGACCAGATCCAAACCACTTTGTGGTTAAGCAGCTCCAATCAATCGGTTGCGGGCGGCGCTTTAATTGGAATAATTATCGGTTTTGTTTTGCGTTGTTTTTTGTTCCCCATTTTTTATCTTATTTTTGCTTTCAATGTTTTAAATGGACGCAAAAAACTTTTGGCGCACATCAACGAACAAGAATCTTTATTGACTAATTTACAAAACGCTTAAATTTAAATTTAAATTTAAATAAATTTAAAAAATCCACGGTCAACTTAAAATTTTTTTAAAAGTTATTTTCAAAAAAATAATCCGTTGACCGTGGATTTTTTTTATTTAAAAACAATATTTAAAAAACGCAACAAGTTTTGGCAATCTTTCACGCCAGCCGTTTCACGTGCGGAATGCATTGCCCAAAGTGGTGCGCCCAAATCCACACCAGAAAAACCCAAAGCCGCATTTAAAATGGGCCCCACCGTGGAACCGCAAGATAAATCCGCACGATTTTCATAAATTTGAAACGGCATTTTATTTTGAATGAAAACTTTTTTTATTTTTGCCAATATTTTGGAATTATTTAAATAATTACCATTGCGATTGATTTTAATGCCCAAACCTTGATTGATATTCAAATAATGATTCGGTTCAAAATATTGCGGATAATTAGGATGAAAAGCATGCGCAGCATCCAAACTTAAAACAAAAGAATGATTTTTACAAATTATTTCTTTTTCTTTATTTAAATATTGATTTTCAAACAAACGCTTGAAAAAATCTTGAATAAAAGCGCCTTTTGCTCCTTCTGCTGTTTGGCTGCCAATTTCTTCATTGTTGAATAAAATCAACATAATGTTTTTTTGATTGTTTTGAAAATCAATATCCAAAAATGCTTTTAAACTTAAAAAAACAGAAATTAAATTATCCAAACGTGCATTGGAATAAAATTCATTGTTTAATCCCCAAAACTCTCCTTTTTCAAATGGGTAAACCAAAGCATTAAAATTTAAAATATTTTTGATTTTTGTTTCTTTTTCCAAGTAATTTAAAAATTTAAAATTGTTTTCATCCACATTGCCAAATAATAAATTAAGTTCGGTTTGTTTGTTAAATTTTAAACCTTCTTGATTTACATTTCTATTTAAATGAATAGGCAATTCCGCTAATTTTAAAAGTGGTTTTTTGAAATTAAACAAATGCGTATTTAAATTTTCATCTATAATTTCCCCAGCAATGGACAATTCTTGATCCACAAAAGAAGGAATAATGGCGCCGCCATAAACATCGCTGGATAACAAACACAAATGATTTTGAATTTTTTCCGGTTGGCTTTTAATATAAAAAGTTGGCGAATCGGTGTGCGATGCCGCCACAACAAAACCAGTTTCTTCTAAATTATTATTCCCCAAAACAAAGGCAATGAAAGCGCCATTTTGGCTTAAAAAATAAGGCGTATTTTTTTGAAGCATTTGCCATTCTTTTGCCCAATTTAATTCAAATGCGCCTTTTGTTTTTAAACTATTTTTGGCATTTTCAACCACATGCCATGGCGTTGGCGATTCACTAATCCAATCATTCAAAAATTGCATTTTTTTCCTTTTTGGAATTTTTAAAACATTTTTTTTAATAAAATTATTTTAAATTTTATTTAAAATTTTAAAATTGTTTCAATGGCATTGCAGGTTTTTTCTCTTCCCATATATTCCAAAACACAATCCACCGATGGCGTGTGTGTTTTTCCTAATAAAACAACGCGCAAAGGCATTGCCAAAACAGGCATTTTCAGTTTGTTTTCTTTTAATACCTTTTTAAATTCGGTATTGATATTTTCTTTTTGCCAATCGTTTAAATTTTCAAAGGCATTTTTTAATTGTAAAAATGCGTTTTGATTGGATTTTAAATCAAATTCTTTTAACAAATCAAAATCTAAATCAATCGCTTGGAAAAACGGCGCAATTTCTTTTGCCAATTCTTTTAAAGTTTGCACGCGTTCTTTGTATAAACTAATTAAATTTTCATACAAAGATTCATTTTCTTCAACTTGATTTAAAAAACCTTCTTGCTTGACAAAAGGTTTTAATAAAAGTTTTAAATCGGCAATGTTTTTTTCTTTAATATAATGTTGATTAAGCCATTTTAATTTTTCAGTATTAAATTGCGCCGAAGAAGGTGTGATTTTGTTTAAATCAAACCATTCTATGAGTTGATTCATTGAAAAAATTTCATCATCGCCGTGTGCAAAACCCAAGCGCGCCAAATAATTCAAAACCGCCTCAGGCAAAAAACCATCCTCTTTGTATTGCATCACCGACACCGCGCCGTGCCGTTTGGAAAGTTTGGTGCCGTCATCGCCCAAAATCATAGACAAATGCGCGTATTCGGGAATTTTTGCGCCCAAGGCTTTTAAAATATTGATTTGCCGCGGCGTGTTGTTGATGTGGTCATCGCCCCGAATAACGTGCGTAATGCCCATATCAAAATCATCCACCACCACGCAAAAATTGTAAGTGGGCGTGCCGTCCGCGCGGGCAATAATCAAATCGTCCAACTCGCTGTTTTGAATTTCAATTCTGCCTTTAACAAAATCATTCCACACCACGCTGCCTTCTTTGGGATTTTTAAAACGCACCACAGGGGATGCCCCACTTGGAATTGGCGGCAAGGTTTTGCCTTCTTCTGGGCGCCAAATGCCGTTGTAGCGCGGTTTGATTTTTTGCGCTTCTTGTTCTTTGCGCATTTTTTCTAATTCTTCTTTGCTGGTGTAGCAATAATACGCCGTGCCGTTTTTTAGCATTTGCGCAATCACTTCTTTGTAGCGCGCAAAGCGTTGCGTTTGGAAAAAAGGCCCTTCTTCATAATTTAAATTCAACCACGCCATACCATCCAAAATGCCTTGGGTTGCGGCATTGGTTGAGCGTTCCAAATCGGTATCTTCAATGCGCAAAACAAATTTTCCGCCGCAATGTCTGGCATAAGCCCACGAAAAAAGCGCAGTGCGCGCACCGCCAATGTGTAAAAATCCAGTAGGGCTTGGCGCAAATCGGGTTTTAATCATTTTCAAATCGCTTTTTCAAAAAGGCATTATTTTATTATTTTTCAATTTTTTTTAAATTATTTTTAAAATTTTTTGCCGTTGACCGTGGATTTTTTAAAAAATCCACGGTCAACGACAAATTTTTTTTAAAAATTCAAGCGTAAAATGAACGCTTTTAAGGAGAATCAAAAAATGTCCATGTCTAATCGCGATGGTTTTATTTGGATGGATGGCAAATTGGTGCCGTGGCGCGATGCCAATACGCACGTTTTAACGCATTCTTTGCATTATGGTTTGAGCATTTTTGAAGGCGTGAGAGCTTACAAAACGCCTTCTGGCGCGGCGATTTTTCGCTTAAATGACCACACCAATCGCTTTTTTGAATCCGCACACATTGTGCAAATGCCCTTGCCTTTTGACCGCGAAACCTTAAATGAAGCGCAAAAAGAAGTGATTCGCGCCAACAACTTGGATTCGGGCTACATTCGCCCGCTGGCGTTTTTTGGTTCAGACAAATTGGGCGTCTCACCCAAAGGTGTCACCGTTCATGTGATTATTGCCGCTTGGCCTTGGGGCGCTTATTTGGGCGAAGAAGGGATGAAACGCGGCATTCGCGTGAAAGTTTCAAGCTACACGCGCTTGCACGTTAATGTTTTTATGGTGCGCGCCAAAGTGGGCGGCAATTATGTCAATTCTATTTTGGCAAATAATGAAGTAACCTCCATGGGTTACGATGAAGCCGTGTTGCTTGATTCAGAAGGTTTTGTGGCAGAAGGTTCAGGCGAAAATATCTTCATCGTGAAAGATGGCGTGATTTACACACCAGACTTGGCAAGTTGTTTGAACGGCATCACGCGCCGCTCGGTCATCACGCTTGCCGAAGAATTGGGTTACAAGGTAATTCAAAAACGCATCACGCGCGATGAAGTCTACACCGCCGATGAAATGTTTTTCAGCGGCACGGCGGCAGAAATTACACCCATTCGTGAAGTGGATGATCGGCAAATTGGCATTGGCTCGCGTGGTCCCATTACCGAAAAACTGCAACAACGCTTTTTTGATGTGGTATCTGGCAAAGACAAAACGCATGCCGATTGGCTTTTTCCCGTTTAAAAAAGTTTAAAAAAAACACAATGCCAGAGCGTGCTTTAATCATCGCGCCTTCTTGGGTGGGCGATGCCGTGATGTCGCAAGTTCTTTTAATGCGCTTAAAAAAAGCGCACAAAGACTTGCGCATTGATGTGCTTGCCCCGCGCGCTGTGGCACAACTTTACACCCGAATGGCGCAAGTTGATGAAGTGTTTGAATGCCACTTTGCCCACGGCGAATTGGATTTAAAAGGGCGCTACCACTGGGGCGAACGCCTGCGCGCCAACAATTACGATGCGGCTTTTGTGTTGCCCAATTCCTTTAAATCGGCGTTGGTGCCGTGGTTTGCGCGCATTCCGCTGCGCGTGGGCTACACGGGCGAAGCGCGTTTTGTGTTGCTCAACCACCGATTTTTTTTGGACGAAATTGCACTGCCCAAAATGGCAAAGCGCTTTTTTCACTTGGGCGAAGCGTTTAATAAACGCGGGGCGCATTTTGACGTGCCGATGGATTTTCCGCATTTAACCGCGCACGACCCCGCGCCGCTTTTAAAAAAATTCTCTTTAAATATGCCACCAGCGGGCGTTGTTATTTTTTGCCCGGGCGCAGAATTTGGCCCCGCCAAACGCTGGCCGGCGGAATATTTTGCGGAACTTGCCAAACGTTTATTACCTTTAAACCTTGCGATTTGGGTGATTGGCACCAACAAAGACGCGCAAGCAGCGCGCATCATCACAGAAATTGCGCCAAATGCCGTGAACTTGTGCGGCAAAACGGAACTAATTGATGCCATTGATTTAATCGCCATTACACGCGCCGTGGTTTGCAACGATTCAGGTTTAATGCATGTGGCAAGCGCTTTGAATCGCCCGCTTGTGGCTATTTACGGTTCATCATCGCCCGATTTCACGCCGCCTTTAAACAACAAAGCCAAAATCATCCGACTCAACCTTGCCTGCTCGCCGTGCTTCAAACGCAAATGCCCATTGCAACATTTGAACTGCTTGCAACAAATCACGCCCGAGCAAATCTTCAAAACCTTGCAAAAAATGCTTCATTAAAATCCACGGTCAACACATTATTTTTTTCAAAAAAATAATGCGTTCACCGTGGAAAATCAGAGTTTTTGTGCAATGTTTTGGATAATTTCCCAAGCCAAATCGGTTTTTTTGCCAAAAAATTCGCTTTGATTGTCAGAATCAATTAAAAAAATACGATTATTTTCTCCGCCAAAACCTTGCGCAATATCGTTGGCAACAATCAAAGGAATGTTTTTTTTCTGCCGTTTTTCGCGCGCGTTGGCAAGCAAATTTTCACTTTCTGCGGCAAATCCCACGCAAAATGGCGCATTTTTTGCCGCAGCAATTTCCGCCAAAATATCGGGGTTTTCGGTTAATTCCAAAGTATTCAAGCGCTCTTTATTTTTTTTAAGTTTGTGGGCAACCGCGTTTTTGGGGCGATAGTCCGAGACGGCGGCAACGGAAATAAACACATCCATTTTGCCCAAAAAAGACAACGCCGCGCGGTGCATTTCTTCGGCGCTGGTAGTGGCAATAAAATCCACGTTTTCTGGCGCTGGCAGTGCCACTTTGCCGCTAATCAACGTAACCTTGGCGCCCGCATTTTTGGCAGCGTGCGCCAAAGCGTAACCCATTTTGCCCGAAGACAAATTGGTTAAACCGCGCACCGAATCAATTTTTTCAAAAGTTGGTCCTGCCGTGATAACAATTTTTTTGTCCTTTAAAATTTTGGGCGACAAAAGCAATTCCGCCGCTTCCAAAATTCCAGCAGGTTCCATCATTTTGCCTCTTCCCACATCGCCACAAGCCAAGGTGCCGCAAATGGGATGCAAAATTTGAATGCCATCATTTTCCAACATTGCCACATTGCGTTTGGTGGCGGGATTTTCCCACATTGCCGTGTTCATCGCGGGCGCCAGCAACAAAGGGCAGCGGCGCGCCAGAACAATATTTTGTAATAAATTGTTGGCCAAACCATTTGCCAAATGCGCCAAAGTGTTGGCAGAAGCGGGCGCAATTAAAATTAAATCGGCTGTTTTGGCAAAATCAATATGCGCCAAGGGTTCGGTGAAAGTGTCGGTCAAAACCTTGTGGTGCGACAAAGTCTCAAAGGTCAAAGGCGTGATGAATTTTGTGGCGGCGTTACTCATCACCACTTGCACATTGGCATTGCATTCGGTTAAAAGTCGGCACAAATAAGCGGATTTATACGCCGCAATGCCACCTGTTATGCCCAAAATAATATTTTTGTTGGCCAAAAAACGCATAAAAAACCTTTGGAAAAATTTTGTATTGCTTCAATTTTAATTTTGTTTTTTTAGTTTGCAATTATTTGTTAAGAAAAACAAAAAATCCACGGCAAGCCTTAATTTTTTTGGAAACTTTAAAAGGTTAACTGTGGAAAAATGCTTTTTATTTTTTATTTAAAAAAACATATTTATTTTTCTTTTTTTTGCCATTCTATGTGTCCATTGATATTGTGTTTTTCATAAACATTCAAAACATCAATTAAAAAATCAACCAATTCTTTTTCATTGTTTTTTTGCGCCGTCTCCAACATTTGAATAAACATTTTTTTACCCGATTCCGTTTGTTTTAAATTTTTCTTTAAAAAATTGTGGCGGGCGCAAAGTGTTTGTCCGTTTTCTAGTGTGGCTTTGCCGCCCAAATCTTTTGGGCGAATGTGGTCTATGTGCAATTCCACACCTTCTTTTTTGCCGAGTCCGCAAATCACGCATTTATAGCCGTCTCGTTTTAAAATTTGCGCCTTTAAGGTCGGGCTAAAATCTTCTAAATCTTCCCTTAGAATCACTTGTTCGGGGTCATAACGATAAACGCCTTTTTTAATTTTTTGCAAATAACCTTTTTGGTGCAGACTTCTAATGGCTCTGTCCGGGTCACGAAAAACATTGCCGGTGCGTTTTTTCCATTCGGCACTCCCCCAATCCACAACTTCGGGGTGGGCAATATCACGGTTAGGATTTGCCTTAAAAAATTCCATTATTAAATCAAGTTGTGAAATTTGTTTTTTTTCATCCATTTTTAAAACAACCCTTTTTCATTTTGTATAGTTTGCAAAAAACGATTTTTAGAAAGCGCACAATAACCACTATCTAATTCCAACCCCAAAAAAGTGCGATCGTTTAATGCCGATTCAATCATCGTGGTGCCAGAACCGCTAAACGGATCGCAAACGCAATCTTTTACAAAACTAAATAATTGAATGCATCGCCGTGGCAATTCTCTTGGGAATGGTGCCGGGTGCCCGATTCGTTTTTTAGATTCACCATTAAATGTCCAAAGTCCGTTTGTCCACCTTAAAAAATCTTCTTTGGCAATATCGCTCTCGCCCTTATGCTGTTTTTTCCATTTGTTTTTATACAAAACCACAATTAATTCTACCGGCGCAATCACATAAGGCGCAGAAGCAGAAAGCCAACTTCCCCAAGCCGTGCGGCGTGAGATATTGCCTTCATTCCAAATAATTGTGCTGTGGTATTGCCAACCGATTTTTTTAGCAATGGTTGTTAAATCCGCCCCAACGCTTTGTTGCCCGCCTTTATTTTTATCCAAAGGAATATTCAAACAAAAACGTGCGCCATCCTTTGCCCATAAAAAACAATTTTGCAAAAATGTGGTGCAAAAATTTAAATATTGTTGATAATCAAAGGCATCATTATTGGAAGCGTAATCAATGCCAACATTATAAGGCGGAGAGGTTATAAACAAATCCACGGCATTGTGTGGCAAAGCTTTTTGATTTAAAACGGAATCATTAAACAAATAAATGCCGTTTTGGTCAAAAAAAAGTTTTTCTTTATTTTGTAAAAACGAAGCGTCTTGCATTATTTTGCCTTTGAAAAACATCATTGCGTTTTTTCCACGGTAAACACCAAATTTTTTTCAAAAAAAGAAAGCGTTTACCGTGGAAAATTGTAATTCAAACCGCAAAAGATTGCCCGCAGCCGCATTGTCCTTTAACGTTGGGATTGTTAAATTTAAAACCTTCGTTTAAACCTTCTTTGGCAAAGTCCAATTCCATGCCGTCCAAATACGGCAAACTTTTGGCATCCACAAAAACTTGCACGCCAAAACATTCAAAAACGGAATCGTCATTTTGTTTTTCATCCACATATTCCAATTTATACGCCATTCCCGAACAACCGCTTGTTTTCACGCCCAAACGCAACCCCAAACCTTTGCCGCGTTTTTCCAAAAATTTTTGCACGTGTTCTGCCGCTTTTGGCGTTAAGGTAATTGCCATTGTTAACCTCCGTTTTTCTTTTTGTAATCCGCCACCGCCGCTTTGATGGCATCTTCTGCCAAAATGGAACAATGGATTTTAACCGGCGGCAGCGCCAATTCTTCGGCAATGGCGGTGTTTTTGATGTTTAAGGCTTCATCCACCGTTTTGCCTTTAACCCATTCTGTTACCAACGATGAAGACGCAATGGCAGAACCGCAACCATAGGTTTTGAATTTGGCATCTTCAATCACGCCATTTTTGCCCACTTTGATTTGCAATTTCATCACATCGCCACACGCCGGAGCGCCCACCATTCCAGTGCCAACATCTTGTTCGTTTTTATCCATTGAACCCACATTGCGCGGGTTTTCATAATGGTCTAAAACTTTGTCGCTGTAAGCCATTTTTTTTCCTTTTTTAAATTGGTTGAAAGGTTAATGCGCCGCCCATTGAATGGTGGATAAATCCACACCTTCTTGATACATTTCCCACAAGGGCGATAAATCACGCAATTTGCCGATTTTTTGATGCAACAAATCAACCGTGAAGTTGATTTCTTCTTCGGTTGTAAAACGTCCTAATGTAAAACGGATGGAAGAATGCGCCAATTCGTCATTTCTGCCCAAGGCGCGCAACACATAAGAAGGCTCCAAACTGGCAGAAGTGCAAGCCGAACCGCTTGAAACAGCAATTTCTTTTAATGCCATTAACATGGATTCGCCTTCCACATAATTAAAACTCACATTCAAATTATGCACCGCGCGGTGTTCCAAATCGCCATTGATATAAACTTCTTGCATGTCGGAAATGCCGTTTAATAAACGGTCGCGCAAAATGCGAAGCCGCACATTTTCGGTTTTCATTTCTAATCGCGCCAGACGAAAAGCCTCGCCCATTCCCACAATTTGGTGCGTGGGCAACGTGCCCGAACGCATACCGCGCTCGTGCCCGCCGCCGTGCATTTGGGCTTGTAAGCGCACGCGCGGTTTTCTGCGCACATAAAGCGCACCAATGCCTTTGGGACCATAAACTTTGTGCGCGGAAAAACTCATCAAATCAATGGGCGTGTTTTTTAAATCAATGTCCACTTTGCCGGCGCCTTGCGCGGCATCCACATGGAACAAAACGCCTTTTTCTTGGCACATTTGCGCAATTTCAACAATGGGTTGAATGACGCCAATTTCGTTATTGACCAACATCACAGAAACAAGCGCCGTGTTTTCTTTAAACGCATCTTTTAAAACGTTTAAATCAATTAAGCCGTTTTCCAAAACGTCCAAATAAGTCACTTCAAAGCCTTCGCGCTCCAATTCACGCATGGTGTCCAAAACGGCTTTGTGTTCGGTTTTAACCGTAATTAAATGGTTGCCTTTGGTATTTTTATAAAAATGCGCCGCACCTTTTAAAGCCAAATTGTCCGATTCGGTTGCGCCCGAAGTCCAAATAATCTCGCGCGGGTCGGCATTGATTAAAGCGGCAACTTCATGGCGTGCTTCTTCAACGGCGGCCTCAGCTTGCCAACCAAAAGAATGTGAGCGCGAAGCAGGATTGCCAAACTTTTGCGTTAAAAACGGAATCATTTTTTCTGCCACACGCGGGTCAACGGGCGTTGTGGCGGAATAATCCAAATAAATTGGTAAATGCATAAGAGCGTCCCAGAAAAACAAACAATTTCAAAAGAGTTTTTTTAATCCAATAAGTTCCATTATTTTAGCCACGCGGATGGTGTTTTTGATGCAATTCTTTCAAACGTGCATTGGCAATGTGCGTGTAAATTTGCGTGGTGGAAATATCCGAATGCCCTAATAACATTTGAACGGAGCGCAAATCTGCCCCGTGATTGATTAAATGCGTGGCAAAAGCGTGGCGCAAAACGTGCGGCGACAACCGTTTGGAATCAATGCCGGCTGTTTGCGCATACATTTTAATAATCTGCCAAAAGGCTTGGCGCGACATCGCCGTGCCGTGTTTGCTTAAAAAAACGGCGGTTGAAGCCTTTTGCGTGTGGCTCAAAATGGCGCGCGCACCTTTTAAATATTGCGCCAAATAATCCGTTGCAACTTCGCCCAAAGGCACCAAACGCTCTTTGTTGCCTTTGCCCAAAACGCGCACAACACCATCGGTTAATGAAAGGTTGTTTAAACTCAAATTCACAAGTTCGGAAACGCGCAAACCGGTTGCGTATAAAACTTCCAACATCGCGCGGTTGCGCAAACCCAAGGGCGTTTTGCAATCGGGCGCATTTAAAAGCGTTTCAACCTCAAATTCGCTTAACACCTTTGGCAAACGTTGCGCCATTGTGGGATTTTTTAAGCGTTCAGCAGGGTTATCGGTTCGCAACTGTTGCAAGAGCAAATATTGAAAAAATCGCCTAAAACTTGCCAAATAACGCGCTTGGGATGTGGTGCGCGATTTTGCAGAAAAATCCGCCAAAAAGGCGTGCAAATGCGGCTCGGTGATATCCGTTAAAAGCTCGGCGTTTTGTTTGGCAAGCCACAATGCCAAATGCGACAAATCACTGCGGTAAGCGTTTAAACTCAAAGCCGACAAGCCGTCTTCAAGCCACAAAGTATCGCAAAAGGCATCAATGGCGGCGCCATCTTCTTTTCTTAAAATGATCATTTTGAAAAAAATTTTCGGTTGACCGTGGAAAAAAGCGATTTTCCACGGTCAACCCTTTCTTTTTTTGAAAAAAAAGCATTGTAGGCGATAAAATGCTGCTGACAAAATTTGTAGCATTTATAACAAAATGCGCCAAACATTTTGGGCAAAATGTTTTAAAACTTTTTTATAAACAAAGCCTTACAAAATATAGCTTCAAATGGCACATATTGTGCTTAAAGCAAAACAAACGGAGGATTCTCAAAAATGAAAACACGCGGTTTTAGCTTGGTAGAAATGATGATTGTGATTGCCGTGATTGGCATTTTGGCGGCTATTGCCTTTCCCGTTTATCAAGATTATGTGATTCGCACACAAGTGGCTGCCGCCTACCAAGAAATGTTGCCCGCCAAAGCCGCCGTGGAACGTCTGAAAGCAATGCGCATAAAGCCCAGCTTAAAATTCGGTTCAGGTTTTATTGCAGTTGGTGACGGTAGCGCAGAAAACGGCACTAAAGGCGCACATTGTTATTTTGGTTATTACGATAATGCTGAAACTTATTTAACTTGTTCCATGGGTTGTGGCAACGACAGAAATTTCCACGACAAAATATGGGGGTTTAAACTCAAATTACAACGTGAAGGTCCCGGGCGTTGGGTTTGCAAAATGGCAGGCGGCAGCGATATGACGCGCTATTTGCCAACAGGTTGTTCACTCGATGCCAACCTTGGCGTAGATAGACCTTGTCCAAGATAACAAAAATGTAAATACAGATTTTTTTCCGCCGAAAAGTCCCGCCGCAGGCGGGCTTTTTTTTGGGATTTTTTCGGCTAAAAATCACATAAAAACGGGTTCAACTTCCAAAAAAACGCCGTATTTTTGTTGAATTATTTGTTGAATGTTTAAAACAAATGCGTCCAAACCCGCGCGGCTGCCGCCTTTATTTTCCAAAACCAAAGCGTGCTTTTGGCTCATTGCAAAACCTTGCAATGCCTTGCCTTTTAGCCCTGCCGATTCAATTAAAAATGCGGCGGAAAGTTTAAAGTTTTCAGCATTTTCCCAAAACACCAAATTCGGCAAAATCTTTTGGATTGTTGAAAATTTTTTGCGGTTTACCGTGGGATTTTTAAAAAAACTCCCCGCGTTGGGGAAAATCGCCGGGTCTGGCAATTTGGCGGCGCGGGTTTTTAAAACGCAATCAAAAACTTCAAAAGGCGTGGCGTTTGGCGTTAAATTAAGGCGCGCGTTGATTGGTTGATATTGCCATTTTTTGGGGATTTTAAGTTGCACGCGAAAAACAAGAAAGGGATTATCCTTTGTTTTAAAACGCGAATGCCGATAAGCAAAATCGCAAGCGTTTTTCAAAAAAACGTGGTGTTTTTTTTCTTTTAAATCAAAAACTTCTAGCGCTTCCACAAAATCAGCAATCTCGGAACCATAAGCGCCAATATTTTGCACCGCCGCCGCACCGGTCAAACCCGGAATGCCTGCCAAACTTTCTAAACCAAAAATTTGGCAATGCACTGCAAAACGCACAACTGCCGCCCATTTTTCGCCCGCGGCAATGTTCAAATGAAAAAAATCGTCAGATTCGGTAATTTCAATGCCTTTGTTTTGGACGCGAATCAACAAGCCATCAAAAAACGGCAAAACCACGCTGTTGGAGCCGCCCGACAAAATAAAAAAACGTTCAAAATCGTGAATTTTTTCTGCCAAGGTTTTGAGTTGCGATTCGCTTAAAAAATCGCAAACGGCGGCGGCGGCAAACGGCAAGCGCAAGGTTGTGGCGGCGGTTAAATCGCTTTGAGAATAATCAAACTTCAAAAAAATTCTCCGTTGACCGTGGATTTTTAGAATTTTTAGAATTTTCAAAAGCGTTTTGAAAGTTTTCAAATGCTTCTAATGCTTCTAAATAAAGGTTTTCAGCCGTTTCTAAATCTTTCAAAAGTTCTGCGGATTCTTTTTGCAAATCCGCTTTTTGTTTTGGCGTTTTGCTTAAAAATTCGGTGCTTAAAAAAAGTGCATCCAATTTTTTTTGGCGTTGATTCAAAAGCTCTAATTGCGATTCTGCAAAATCCAAGTTTTTTTTCAGCAATCTTTTTTGTGCCAAAAATTTCGCCCGCTCTTCTTTTTGCGCTTGGCGTTTATTGATTTTTGCGGTTTTGGGCGTTGTGTTTGGCGCCGATTCTTTTTTTAAAAGCAGATTCGCATAATCTTCCAAATCGCCTGAAAACTCGGAAATTCCGTTATTCACCAACCAAAATTCATCGCAGTTATTTTTGAGCAAGTGGCGATCGTGCGAGACCAAAATCATCGCACCTTCAAAACTCTGCAACGCCAAAGTTAAGGCTTGCCGCATTGCCATATCCAAGTGGTTGGTTGGTTCATCCAACAGCAACAAATGCGGTTTTTGAAAAACAATCAACGCCAAGGCAAGCCGCGCCTTTTCGCCGCCTGAAAATTCTTTAATCGGCGCAAAAACTTTGTCATTTGAAAAATGAAAACGCCCCAAAAATTCGCGCAACGGCAAAGGCGGCGAATTCGGCGCTAATTTTTGCAAATGGTCAAAGGCGGAATCGGTAGCGTTTAAAAAATCCACCGAATGTTGCGCAAAATAGCCGATTTTAAGATTTTTGGCGCGCAAAATTGTGCCGTGAAAAGGTTTTAAAACGCCTGCGATGATTTTAATTAGCGTGGATTTTCCAGCGCCGTTTTTGCCTAATAAGCCAATGCGCGCGCCGGCGTCAATGGTGCAATTGAGATTTTCAAAAACGCTTTTTTCAACATATTTTGCCGTAACGTTTTCAAGCGTCATCAAAGTTTGTGCAGGCAAAGCCGCATTTTCAAATTCAAAGGAAAATGGCGATTCTGCTTGAACGGCGGCAACAATTTTTAATTTTTCCAGCATTTTCAAGCGGCTTTGCGCCTGAGAGGCTTTGGTCGCTTTGTAGCGAAAACGCCGCACAAAATCTTCCAAATGCGCAATTTTTAATTGTTGTTTTTTAAACAGCGCGCTTTGCGTGGCTTGGCGATTCGCAAGCGTTTCTTCATAGCGCGAATAATTGCCGTGTTGCAAATATAAGTGATTGTTTTCAAAAGACAAAATGTGGTCGGTGGTTTCATCCAAAAAATCGCGGTCGTGCGAAATAACAAAGAGCGTGGCAGAGGATTTTTTAAGCCACGATGCCAACCACAGCACCGCATCCAAATCCAAATGGTTGGTGGGTTCATCCAACAAAAGCAAATCCGCCGGGGCAAAAAGTGCGCGCGCCAAATTCAAACGCATTTGCCAGCCGCCAGAAAATTCCGCAATGGTTTTCGTTTCAACATCGGCTTCAAAACCCAAACCGCTTAAAATTTGCAAAGCACGCGCCTTTGCCGAATAAGCGTTTTTAAAATGCAAGGCTTCGTGCAAATGCGCAATTGCCGCGCCGTCATTGTTGGCATCGGCAATTTGGAGTTGGTTTTGTAAGGCGATGATTTCCGAATCGGCAGACAACACAAAACCCAAAGCGTTTTCTTTTAAGTTATGGATTTCCTGCGCAATATGGCTGATTTTTATATGTTGCGGCAATTTAACATCGCCCGCTTCGGTTGATAACTCGCCTAACAACAAAGCAAAAAGGCTTGTTTTTCCTACGCCGTTTTTGCCGATAACGCCAAGCTTCCAGCCGTTTTGAATTTGAAGATTTGCATTTTCAAACAACAATTTTTGCCTGCGAAAAAGCGTGGCGTTTTTGAAAATAATCATTCTTAAAACATAAAAATCCGCGGTCAACGTGGATTTTTTTTCAAAAAAATTAAGGGTTTACCGTGGAAAACACCACAAACGCCGTGAAAATGCCAACCACAATGCCTGCCAAAACTTCGTGCGGGCGGTGGCCCAAGCGTTCGCGGAATTTTTGGTCGCGCGACATTTTGTTTAAACGTTCTGCGTGTTTTCCTAATTCACAACGCAAACTCATTGCATCCATCATCACAATAAAACAAAGCGTTAGCGCCACGCCAAAAGCTGGCGTATCAATGCCGTGTTTCAAAGCAATTAAAGCGGCAGTAGAAGAAACAATTGCCGAATGGTTGCTGGGCAAGCCGCCATAGCCAATCAGCGATTTGGCTTTTTTGCCGTGGCGAATGAAATTGATGGCAAATTTTAAAGAACCTGCAAAAAGCCAAGCAATAAAAGGCGTTAAAGCGTAGTCCATAGTTTTTATTCCTTTTTTATAAAAGTGCAACGGCGCAAAAAATGCCCCAAACAATAACAACAAAAGGCAGTTGCCAATCAGAAAAAAGCGCATCCGTAGGCGATTCGCCAAGGTTTTTGATTTCCATCACATACCAATAACGAAACAAACCAAACAACACCAGCGGAATGGTAATGGCAAGTGCGGGTTTTTGAGAAATCACAAACAAGCTATAAAAAAGCAAAGCGCCTGTTGCGGACATTTCGGCATAGCGGTCAATTAAAGAAACCGAGTATTTTGCCAAAGCGGCGCGGGATTGTGTGCCTTGTTCTTTTAATTCTTGGCGCCGTTTCACCGAAACCAAAAAGAGCGCCAAGCAAAGCGTGGTGATGAGCATCCATTCAGAAAGTTGCACGTTTAATGCCAAAGCGCCCGCCCAAACCCGCAACACAAAACCAAAAGCCACACAAAAAATATCCCACACAGGCTGGTGTTTCAAATAAAAGCTATACGCCAAATTAAGCGCCAAATAAATGGCGATGGCAGGAAAAATAGAGGGCAAAGCAACATAGCCAACAACCAACAAAAAACTTAAAAATAAAAAAAGAAAGACTGCGGATTTTTTGCTTGCCGCACCGGATGCAAGCGGGCGCGTTTTGGATTTTTTGGGGTGGCGTTTGTCTTTTTCTATATCCTTAAAATCGTTGATGATATAAACCATTGAAGCGGCAATACAAAAAATCAAAAAGGCTTCCAATGTTTTGATGACGGCGGCAAGGTTTAAAAAAGCGCCCACAAACAAAAGCGGTGCCCAAACAAAGGCGTTTTTCACCCATTGTTTGGGGCGCACGAGTTGTATAATGCCGCAAAGTTGTGTTGCCATAAGAAAAAACAAAAAAATGATGAACGCCAAAATCGCCCTTTATTATATTATTTTTGCGCTCATCGCCACGGCAGCAAATATTGTGGCGCAAGATTGCAGTGTGCGACTTTACAACGGCGCATTTTCCGTTGCGGCATCTATTTTCATCGGCACGGGCGTGGGTCTTCTTGTAAAATACGAGTTGGATCGGCGCTACATTTTTCGTTTTTATCCCAAAAACAAAAAAGCGCACCAAAAAACCTTTTTGCTGTATGCGCTGATGGGCGTTTTGACCACGCTCATTTTTTGGGGTTTTGAATGGGCATTTCATCTCATTTTTGCCACCAAAACAATGCGCTATTTGGGCGGCATTTTGGGGCTTGCCATCGGCTATTGCAGCAAATACCACTTGGATAAACGCTACGTTTTTACAGCTCAATATGATTAAAGAAATTGTTTCATCTTGGGGGCGCTTGCACGCCGATGTGCATAGCGTTTTTTACCCACACAAAATTGCCGATGTGCCCACAATTTTAAACAACAAATCCACCTCATTTTTGGCATTTGGCAAAGGCCGCAGTTACGGCGATGTTTGCTTAAACCCCGAAGGCGCGCTCATCAACACCACGGCGTTGGATCGCTTTATTCACTTTGATTCGCAAACTGGCGTTTTAAAATGCGAAGCAGGCGTTTTGTTAAAAGATATTCAAGCGTTTTTTATCCCACAAGGTTGGATGTTGCCGGTGACCCCGGGCACGCAATTTGTAACGGTTGGCGGCGCCATTGCCAACGATGTGCATGGCAAAAGCCACCACGTTTGCGGCACATTTGGCGCACACGTTTTGGCTTTTGATTTGTTGCGCAGCAATGGAGAAACCTTGCATTGCACACCAACTAGCAATTCGCCTTATTTTGCGGCAACCATCGGCGGGCTTGGTCTAACCGGCATTATCACCACCGCAACCTTGCAACTACAAAAAACCCCGGGCGCTTGGCTCAAAACTGAAAATATCGCCTTTAAAAGTTTGGATGAGTTTTTTGAATTATCGCAATCTTCCACCGAATGGGCGCACACCGTGGCGTGGATTGATTGCTTGAACACCCAAGGGCGCGGCATTTTTATGCGCGGGAATTTTGTGGCACATGACGAAGTGCCGCGCAAAAATTTAACGCTAGCTATGCCTTTTACACCGCCTTTTTCAATGGTCAATGCGCTTTCCTTGCGTGCTTTTAATATGGCTTATTACACGCTTATGCAAGCCAAAAAAGGCGAATGCTTAACGCATTATGTGCCGTTTTTTTATCCTTTGGACAACGTGCGGCAATGGAATCGCCTTTATGGTCCCAAAGGTTTTTATCAATACCAAAGCGTTGTGCCACCTGCTTCTGCAAAGGAAGCCACCGCGGCAATGCTCCAAAGCATTGCGCAATCGGGCACGGGTTCATTTTTGGCGGTGCTCAAAACTTTTGGTAATCAACCATCGCCCGGGTTGTTGAGTTTTCCATTTGAGGGCACAACGCTTGCACTTGATTTTCCCAACTTGAATGACAAAACCGAAAGTTTATTCACCAACTTGGATGCCATTGTGCAAAATGCAGGCGGCAGGCTTTACCCCGCCAAGGATGCCCGCATGCCGCGCACAATGTTTCACCAAACTTACCCACAATTAAACGAATTTTTAAAATGGCGCGATAAGGGTTTTTCATCCGACTTGTTCCGCCGTTTGATGGAGTAAAAAACATGCAAAAAATTGTCATCATCGGCGCCACATCTTCTATGGCAGAACACTGCGCACGGCTTTGGGCAGCCAAACAACCTTGCGGTTTTTATTTGTTGGCACGCAATGCCGAAAAATTGCAAAACGTCAAAAATGATTTGCTCGTGCGCTCGCCGCAATCACAAATTGAAACAGCAAGCTTTGATTTTTTGGATACGCAAAAAATTCAAAACTTTGCCGAACATTGTGCAAAAGGCGCACCCATTGATATTGTTTTAATCGCCCACGGCACGTTGCCCGACCAAGAAGAAGCGCAAAATGATTTGGAATTATGCAAATCATCCTTGGCAATCAATGCCGTATCCAGCGCCTTGTTTATGGAAGCCTTTGCCCAGCAATTAGAAAAATCAATGCAGGGCAAACTTGCCGTCATCGGTTCTGTGGCGGGCGATCGCGGGCGCAAATCCAACTACATTTACGGCGCACCCAAAGGGCTCATCACGCGCTACGCCCAAGGCTTGCAACACCGTTTTGCAGGTTCAAACGTTCACGTTATTCTCATCAAACCCGGCCCCACCGCCACGCCAATGACGGCAAATTTGCCTGCTAAACCGGGCAACAAACGCGCAGCGGTTGATGTTGTTGCCGCACAAATTGTGCAGGGCATCGCAAAAAATCGCACAACTATTTACACTCCGCCCTTGTGGGCATTGATTATGTGGATTATTCGCCATTTGCCAAGCTTTATTTTTAATAAACTCAACATTTAAAAAAAATCCACGGTAAACCGAATATTTTTTTGAAAAAAATAAAATGTTTACCGTGGAAAATTGCAATGAAACAAAAAACCACCCTTTTTCTGTTATTTTTATTTGCCTTTTATGGCGCATTTGAATGGGCAACATTATTTCCATTTTACCCAATCGCTGATTTTGCAGGCGATATGCTCACCACTAATAAAATAAAAGACGAAGGCGTTTTATTCATCGGGCATTGGTCAACGTGGGGGTTTAATCACCCGGGACCTTTTTGGTTATATTACAATTATTTTATTGAAAATATTTTGCAAATATTTAATTTAAATCGCCTGCAAATGTGGCGCATTGGGGCGAGTTTTATTAGTTCTATTTTTATTTTATTTTCCGCATTTTCTTTATCCCATTATTTTTTCAAAAAGTTTGATGCGGTATTTTCCTTTATTTTCATTTTTTTATTTTGCCATTTTGTTGAACAAGTCGGCAATTTGTGGATGCCTTGGCGCATTGTTGCGCCTTTTTGCGCTTTTTTTATTTGTTTGTTGCACCTTGCACGTGGGCATTTGAATTATATTTTGCCAGCCGTTTTTTTAAGTTGCATTTTAATTCACGGTTATGCCACAATGCCAATTTTCACTTTGCCCTTTTTATTAGTCGCTTTTTTAATCGGCTTAAAAAAACAAAAGGATTTAAAACCTTTTAAAACCATTTTTATTTTCTCTATTTTAATTACCCTACTTTTTGCAAGCCCGATTATTATTGATTATTTTTTAAACAAACCCCACTCCAATTTAGAAACAATGCTCGCCGCCAATGCGGCAATGCAAGAAAAAAAACATCCACAATTAAATAGCATTATTTATGAAATATTTTACCGTTGGTTGAATAAAAATGAATCCGCTTATTCTGCCAACCCTGATTATACTTTTTTGCTATTATTGCCGATTGTTGGCATTTTATTATTATCAAAAAAACAAAAACCATCTTTTAATCGTCATTATTTTCAAAAACTATTTGGCATAATTATTTTAATGCTTTTATTTTATTCGCTTTCTATTTTTTATTTTTGGCGTTTTACCTTTGCTCCGGGCTTTGCTCCTTTTTTGGTTTATTCCGCTTACTATTTAACAGCCTTGCCGCCTATTTTAATGGCGGCGCTTTTAGTTCCTTTTTATACTGAAAAAATAAAATTTCAATGGTTGTGGGTTATTTTGGCAATTATTTTAATTTTAATTCTTCATTTACAATTAGAATTGCCCAGCGTGCGCACCAACCACCAAATCAAAATTATCAGCAACGCCATTAAAAACATTGGAAAAGAAAAAATAAATATTGGGTTAGATTATATTCCTTCCGATTACAAAAATGGCGAAATTATTTATTCCGTTTTATTTAAAGAAGTGAAAATTTCATCGCAAACACCACCTAACAATTTTGGTCATTCCAATTTTAATAACGAATTAACATGGTTTATTTTGGGTTTATTAGAAGAGTTGAATCAACAAAACATTCACGCTTGCGTGGTAAATACTTTAAATATCAGCCCGCCAATGTTTACCCAAAAACATATTTGCAATAAAACCGATAACGCCAACATTCTTTTAACCAAACCCGAAAATTGCAAAAAAAATTGTCTTGGCATTTCGGAAAATTTTGGATTGATAAAAATAAAATGAAAAAAATAAAAATTATTTTTCTCTTTTTATTTATTCTTTTTGGCGTATTTTCATTAGGCGTTTTCACCCACGTTTATGCCGTGGGCGATATTGCGGGCGATATGTTAACAGCCAACCGCTTACGCGATGAAGGTTATTTGCTAGTTGGGCATTGGTCGGTGTGGCAATTCAACCACCCGGGACCTTTTTGGTTTTATTACAACCGATTGTTTGAAATTATTTTAACGCCATTTTCATTTTCACGCTTACAAGAATGGTTTATCGCTTCTTTATTATTTAACGCCACAGTTATCACATTTTCTGCCCGCAGTTTATCTTATTATTTTTTTGAACGTTGGGATTTTACATTTTCTATTTTATTTGCATTTTTATTGTGCAGTTTTTCAGATTCATTGAGCAACCTTTGGATGCCGTATCGCATCATCACACCTTATTTGACATTTTTTATTTCTTTATTATTACTCACACGCGGAAAGTTTAATTATATCTTCCCAGCCGTTTTCTTTGCCTGCATTCTCATTCACGGCTATGCCATTATGCCGTTTTTTACATTGCCTTTTATTTTCATCGCTTTTTTAATTGGTTATAAAACTGAAAAAAATTTAAAGCATTTTAAAGCAATTTTTATTGCATCTTTTTTAATGGCATTATTTTTTGCAAGCCCAATTATTATTGATTTTATTTTAAATCAACCCGATTCAAATTTAAATCATTTGTTCTCCGCCAACCAACGCATGCAAAACGCTGAAAAACCAGAACTTTTTGATATTCTTTTTATAATATTTGAACAATGGATAACCAAGGGTGATTCAATGCATAAATATATCAATTACACTTTCTTTTTTGTTTTCCCATTGTTGTTTTTGTTTATTTTCTTATCCCAAAAACGTGGCAATCTCACAAAAAAAGATTTTGATTTTTGCGATTTTTTAAAAAAAAGCAAAGTTTTATTATTATTCTGCTTTTTAATTTATGCCACAACAATTCTATATTTTAAATTCCGCACGCCTGCCCCATTTATTGCTTATGCGGTAAATTATTTAACCGCTTTGCCACCGTTGATTTTTATTACTATTTTAACACCTTTTTACCATTTGGCTTTTTTAAAACAACCGCATTTTAAAATTAAAACGGCGCTTATTTTGATTTTTACTCCCATTTTGTTTTATTCCAAACCCGCTCCCGATTCGGCGGTTGTGTTTTTTGAAAATAATGCCCAATCGGTCATTTCAACCATTCAAAAAGAAGGTTTCAAAACGCCCCTTGCCATCAGCACAGATTTAACCGCACCGTTGGATTTTATTATTAACTCCGTGCATATGCTTTTGGGCGTGTTGGTAGAATTTAACGAACAAGGCATTGCGGTTTGCTTGGCGCAAACGGCGGATACCAGCAACATTACCTTGACAAAAAAACACCGCTGCCCGCAAAATATGCCGCCGGAATTTTTAATTATTCCGCCTAAAAATTGTGGCAAAAATCAACCCTGCCTTTTTAAAGGCGATTATTTTGCAATGATTAAACAAAAATAATAATGATGAAAAATTTAAAATTCCCACTTCTTTTTTTATTCGCGCTTTACGGTGTTTCTTTGTGGGTAGATTTTTGGGAAGGTTCTTTTGCAGCATCCGATATTGCAGGAGACGTTTTAAATACCCTGCGCATTGAACGCGATGGTTATTTATTAGTCGGGCATTGGTCTAAATTCGGTTTTTCACACCCGGGGCCTTTTTGGTTTTATTGCAATTTTATTTTTGAAAAAATATTCATCCCCTTTGGTTTAACAAAATTGCAAGCATGGCAATGGGGAGTTACTTTTTTAAATGCAGTATTTTTAATATTTTCAGCAATTGCTTTATCCAAACTTTATTTTAAAAATTTTAATTTTAAATATGCTTTTTTATTTGTTGCGCTTTATGCTGTTTTTGCCAAGGAATGTTCGGGCATTTGGATTCCTTACCGTTTAACCGCCGCTTATTTGTTATTTGTTATTGCCTTATTGCATTTAATCCGTGGCAATTTTAATTATTTAATCATTGCTGTTTTTACGGCTTGTATTTTAATCCACGGCTACGCCACAATGCCATTTTTTACCCTGCCGTTTTTATTGGTTGCCATTGTTTTTGGATTAAAATCAAAAAACAAAATAATGACGCATTTTAAAACGCAAAGCATTGTTGCGGTTTTCATTGCAATAATTTTTGCTTCACCTATTTTTATTGATGCTTATTTAAACAATCCATCCAATTTGGATTATTTATTCCAAGCATCCCGCAAAATGCAAATGGATTTGGCAAACCGCCCTACCTTTGACGATGTTTTGTTCACCGTGCCGCGTTTGGTTATTACCGATGGTGCGGGGCATTTTTTGAATATTTTTTACTCATCCTTAATCATCATTTTATTTTATTTGATGATTTTTTTACCACGTGGAACATTTCATAAAAAAGATTTCTTTTTTGTTGATACGTTTCAAAATATTCGCAACACCATTTTATTATGTTTTGCTTTGTATTTTGTTTGCATTTTTTACCATTGGAAATATACAAGTGATTTAAATTATTATTCTATGTTTTATTTGATGGCTCTGCCGCCTATTCTTTATACCACGCTTTTAACACCATTATTGATTGCCGCAAATAAAACAAAACAAAAAAATATTTTTACTTTTGGATTTTTGATTGTTTTAATAGGAATGGTTATTTTTAAAAATATAGATACCAACAACAATTTAAATAAAATATTTATGTCGCCCTATCGGCATTTGAGTATGAATCCAACAGCCATTTATTTAAAAAATTTTGTTGAAAAAGAATATGCAAAATCCAAAAAATCGCCCTTGGTTTTTGCCGATATCTATCCAACAATTGAAAAACTTTTCCCCAATGAATTGCAACGCAAAAAGGTTGGCGAAGAAATTTCCCCAAGTGTGGCGGTGTTCATCACAGCGGCAACAGAAGCTGGAATTCCCGTGTGCATTGCTTTTGCGCAAAAAACATTGGAGGCGCACCCGCACATTCCATTTTTCTACACGCCCAAGTTGGTTTGCCCGCCCAACACAAAGGCGGATGTTGAATTTATCTTTGCCCCGCCGCAAACTTGCGGCACCAATGGCATTGTTTGCATGGCTTTGGTTGCCACAAAGGATAAGCAAAAATAAAAATCCACGGTAAACGCAAAATTTTTTTCAAAAAAAATTGCTGTTTACCGTGGAAAAAAGTTTAAAAAAAAACCGCCTTTTGAAAAGACGGTTTTGTTCTCTTCTTTTAGGAAATCTGATGGGTTTTATTTGTAATCACGGCAAGTGGAAGGCATGTATTTGGCAGCCACTTTTGCATAGCATTGCCACACGCCGTAGTTTTTGTGGCGGAGCATCGCAATTTTGTCGCCATTTAATTTTTCATTGACCACATTGTTGCCCGTGCCGATGTGGCATTCCACGCCAGAGGTGAAATCATTACCGTAACCTAATGTTTGACCACCCGGATTTGCACCCCAAAGTTGCACAGTGCAGTAAGAGGTTTTGACTTGGTCGGTTTGTTTGGAGCCATCACCCACGCCCACAAAAATATAGTTGTTGGTGGTGAAGTCGGCATAAAAAGTTGGCGTTTTGCCTTCCGCTTTGGCCGCTTCAAAGTTGGTTTTGGCTGGTGTGATTTCTGCTAAAGCGGCGGTTACTTGCGAGCGAATCACATAGTCTTGGTAAGCCGGCAAGGCAATAGCCGCCAACACGCCGATGATGGCAATCACCACCATCAATTCAATTAAGGTGAAACCTTGTTGTAGTTTTTTCATTTGAAATCTCCTAGGAAGTTGAAAAAATATTGCGTGGAACCCGCTTTAACACAAAATGTGCCACTTATAACTCTTTGAAAAATAAAGATTTTTTTAATTCGTGGGGGGGGGGCAAATTTTGTCAGTTTTTATGACAATTTTCGGCAGTTTTTTTCAAAAAAAATTCACGTTGACCGTGGGAAATTACCTACCTTTGCCGCCAAGCAAAACAGCGGTGGCGGTGTTGTTTTTCTTTACCGAACTTGTTTTGGGGGCAGTGGTGTTGTTTTTTGGCGTATAAGGCAAATCAAAGCGAAAGCCATCAAAAGCCACGTTTGGCATGGGTTGCTTGGTGTTGGCAGTTGCTCGGCGCTGGGTTTTTGAAAAAGCGGGCAGTGTTTTGCGGGCAATTTTTTGTTGGATTAAGGCTTCAATTTCCGCCAAAAAAGGGGCTTCTTCTTCCGACAAAAAAGAAATTGCCATCCCTGATTTTCCCGCTCTGCCAGTGCGGCCGATGCGATGCACATAATCTTCGGCGGTGGTGGGCAATTCAAAATTAATCACAAAAGGCAAATCATCCACGTCCAAACCGCGCGCGGCAACATCTGTGGCAACCAACACGCGCACTTCGCCGCTTTTGAAGGCATCAAAAACCTTGATGCGTTCATTTTGTGCGCGGTCGCCGTGAATGGTTTCTGCCAGAATGCCCATCGCCTGCAAATCGCGATTCAAGCGCGAAGCGCCTTGCTTGGTTTTTACAAAAACCAAGGCTTGCCCAAAAATTTCGGTATTCAAAAGGTGCAATAAAAAGGCTTTTTTGTGGCGCGATTCCACGGGATACAACACGTGCGCAATGTTTTTGTTGATTTTGTTTTGCGGCGCAATTTCAATAATATGCGGCTGATTTAAAAGTTTTTGCGCAAGCGCCTTGATTTCTTTTGAAACGGTGGCTGAAAACAACAAACTCTGCCGATTTGGCGGCAATGCTTTTAAAATCCGCAAAACATCTGGCAAAAAGCCCATATCCAACATGCGGTCGGCTTCATCCAAAACAAGCGCTTGAACGGCAGATAAATGTAAACCCTGCTCCAAATGGTCTAAAAGCCGCCCGGGCGTTGCCACCAAAATGTCGGCGCCTTTTTGCAGTAAATCTTTTTGCGCTTGAATTGCCACGCCGCCATAAGCGCAAACCGTGCGAAAAGGTGTGAATTTTGTAAAATCCACAATAGAATCAAAAACTTGCATTGCCAATTCGCGCGTTGGTGTTAAAACCAAAAAACGCACGGGATGTTTGGCAGGCGATGGGCTTGTTGTGGCAAAGGGCATCAAGCGGTGCAAAATCGGCAAGGAAAACGCCGCCGTTTTGCCTGTGCCGGTTTGTGCGGCGGCTAATAAATCCACACCGTTTAAAAGTTGCGGAATGGCTTCTTGTTGAATGGGCGTGGGGTTAGAAAACCCCAAACTTTCCAAGGATTTTAATAAAGCTTCGGCAAGACCTAATTCGGCAAAGACGCTCATTTTCAAAAATTACGGCATTTTGAAGACAGCCAAGCACACGCAGGCGAACATTAAAATCGTGGGGATTTCGTTGTAAATGCGGAACCACTTGTGCGCGTGGCGGTTGGTGTTTGTTTGGAAAGTTTTTAAAATGTAAAAGCAATGCGCGTTATAAGCCAAAAGCAACAAGGTTAAAGTGGCTTTGATGTGCAACCAAACGCTAACCAAAGGATAAACTTCCCACCACGTCCAAAAGCCAAAAGCAACCGCCAACACGCCAAGCGGCGTCATAAATTTGATTAAGCGGCGCGACATTCCAATGAGACGTTCTTTTTCAACAACATCTGTTGCCATAGCCAAATTCACAAAAATGCGCGGCAAATAAAACAAACCCGCAAACCACGAGATAAGCAAAATCAAATGTAAGGATTTTAAGGTTAAATAAGCCATTGTTTTTAAATATTTTTTAAGGATTTTCCACGGTAAACGTGAAATTTTTTTGAAGTTTACCGTGGATTTTCATCTAAAAAGCATCGGAAAAGAAATTGGTGGCAGACAAACCCGCTTTAAACAGCAATTCTTTTGCGGCAACAACCATGGCGGGCGTGCCGCAGGCATAAACGGTGGCACTTTGCATGGCTGGCGATTCTTTGAAATCGTTCAACAAAACATCTGGCACCAAACCTGTTCTGCCTGCCCACGATTCTTCCGACAACGCCGGCACGTAATGCAGTTTGGAATATTCTTTGGCAAGCATTTCAACCCAATCGTTCAAATACAAATCCGCCTTGGTGCGCGCGCCCCAATAAAAGAAGACTTCGCGCAGTGATTGCGTTTTGCTTAAATCCGTCAAAATCGCTTTAATTGGCGCAAAGCCCGTGCCGCCCGCCAAGAAAATCAAAGGATTATCGCCTTCGCGCACAAAAAACGTGCCTTTGGGACCAACTGCGTTTAAAACGTCTTTTTCTTTTAAGGTAGAAAAAACGTATTCGGTGAAACCTTCATTAGAAACACGCCGAATGTGCAATTCCAACAAGCCATTTTCAACGCCTGCAATAGAAAAAGCACGCGGTTTGCCGTCTTCGGCAAAAAATTGAATGAATTGCCCGGGCAAAAATTTAAAATCCAATGTTGCTGGCAACTGCACAAGCAAACGCACAATTTGCGGCGCCAGTTGCTCTTTTTTGGCAACACGCACGCGGAATTGTTGCGGCGGCGGCAAAATGGCTTCGGTAGCTTCCAAGCATTCCAAATGAATGTCGCTCAAAGGCTCGGCAATGCAGGTCAAAATCATTCCAGCCGCTTTGTCTGCATCCTTTAACGCCCAAGGCGCTGGCTCTTGCGTGTAGCGAATTTCGCCCGAAGTTTTCTTTGTTTTGCAAACCCCGCAAGCGCCGTGTTTGCAAGCGTGCGGCAGAACAATTTTTTGCGCCAAGGCAGAATCTAATAAATTTTGGTTTTCTGCGGCTTCGTATTTCAACCCCGATGGGGCAATTTGAACAAAATGGCTCATTGGCATCCCTTTTTTCTAAAAAGCGCCATTTTAATCAATTTTGAAAATCGCGTTTTTGTAGACGCGCGGGCTTCTTTTCACCCTTTGATTGGGCGGCGTTTTTGTTTGTTTCGCTTTTCTTAAAAATCACCACAATTTTGCCAATGGTTTGCACGTGCAAAGCGTTTGTTTTTTCGCAAATTTCACTAATCCACGTTTGGCGAATCTCGCGGGAGTCGGCATTCAAACGAATTTTAATTAACTCGTGCGCGCTTAAAGCCGCATTGATTTCCTTTAAAACGGCAAGGCTTACACCATTTTCAGCCACCCACACCACGGGTTTTAAAGCGTGGGCGCGCGCTTTTAATTCGGTTTTAAAATTAAGCACGCGCAGCCATGCGTTTGATTTGTGCCGACAAACGACTTTTTGTGCGCGCGGCTTTGTTTTTGTGAACCACTTTTTTCTCGGCAATAGAATCAATCACCGAAACAGATTTTTGAAAAACTTCCTGCGCGGCGGATTTATCCCCTGCCACAATGGCTTGCCGCACGCGTTTGACCGCCGTGCGCAAACGTGAGCGCAGGCTTGCATTGTGTGCGCGATTTTTTTCTGCTTGACGTGCCCGTTTGCGGGCTTGGGCGCTATTAGCCATAAATCATTCCACTTCAAAAAAAAGTGGCAATTCTATAAGACAAAACCCAAGTTCGCAAGGCAAAATTGCGTTTTCAAAAATTTTCAACGTTTACCGTGGAAAAAAACCTTTTTATCACCGAAATTTTCAAATCCTTGCAAGGCGAAGGCACGCGCGCGGGACTGCCTTCTATTTTTATTCGCTTATCCGGCTGCCCATTGCGCTGCAAATGGTGCGACACAACGTATAGCTTTACCAAGGGCAAAAAAATGACCATTGCCGAAGTTTTACAAAAAACAAAATCCTTCGACATTCAGGAAGTTTGCGTAACAGGCGGCGAACCTTTGGCGCAAAAAAATGTTTTTGTTTTGTTAAAAACCTTGTGCGATGAAGGTTTTAATGTTTCTTTGGAAACCTCGGGCGCTTTATCCATTGAACAAGTTGATGCGCGCGTAGCCAACATTTTGGACTTCAAAGCCCCCAACTCGGGCGAATTGAACAAAAATTATTGGGAAAATTTGCGATTTTTAAAAAAAGAAAGGGATGAAATCAAAATCATCATCGCGTCCCGCACCGATTTTGATTGGGCAATCGCAACAATCAACCACCACAACATTTTAAAAATTGCCCCGGTGATTTTTTCTGCCGCCGCGCCACTTTTAAAACCGCAAATGCTTGCCGAGTGGATTTTAGAAACAAAACTTCCAATTCGCTTGCAACTCCAACTGCACAAAATTTTGTGGAATGATGCGCACGGCAAATAATCAATCAACAACAAGAAAAAAAAGAAAAATCCACAAAAATCCACGGTCAACCGTTTCTTTTTTTCAAAAAAATTTTGCGTTGACCGTGGAAAATCGCTTTTTTTTAAAATCGCCGCGCCAAAACAATGGCGTTAATCGGCGCGATATTGGCGGCTTTGAGCGTTCGCGCGGCTTCGTTTAAGGTCGCGCCGGTGGTCATCACATCGTCTAATAAAAAAATCGGGCGGTTTTCAAAGGTTTTTGGATTCTGCACAAAAAACGCGCCGCGAATGTTTTTGATGCGCTCTTTTTGCGACAAACCCGTTTGATTTTGCGCCATTTTGGCGTGGAACAACAAATTTTGCGCAATTTCCACCTTTGGCAAAATTTTTTGAACAGAGCGCGCCAACAACAAACTTTGATTAAAACCGCGCATTTTTAAGCGATTAGGCGCTAATGGAATTGGAATAATCACGGCATTTTTTGGGATTTTTGCCGACAATTTTTTAGCAAACCATTGAATCAACGCCAAGTTTTCGCGGTATTTCATTAACACAATCAAATGCTGCGTTGGAAATTCATAAGCAAAAAGCGCCGTGGTTGTTGCCATTTCAGGCGGTGCGTGCAAACAAATGTGGCACAACTCTGCTTGAAAACTGGGCATCGCACACAAAGGGCAAGCGGGCGGATTTTTGGCACAATCGGCATCACACAACGCACACAAAACTTCGCCCGTTGTTTTTTCTCCACACAACAAACAATGAATTGGCAAAAAATTTTTCATTACAATGGCGATTTTTTTCAAATTTAAAACAATGAAACGCTCTGAAATTTTAGCGAATTTTGAATTGCCGCTGATGACCTTGCTTGCCCGCGCACACAAGATTCACGCCGAAAATTTTGATGAAAACGCCGTGCAATGTTCATCACTGGTATCTGTTAAAACGGGCGGCTGCTCAGAAGATTGCAAATATTGCGCACAATCGGCACGCTACCAAAAAAGTGTTGGATTAACGCGCGAAAAAACAATGCCACTTGCCGAAGTTTTAGAAAAAGCCCGCGCGGCAAAAGCCAATGGCGCTTCACGCTTTTGTATGGGTTGGGCATTCAAAGCACCCAAGGCAAGCGATATGGCAGAAATTTTGCCGATGATAAAAGCCGTGAAAGCATTAGGGTTGCAGACTTGCGTCACATTAGGAATGATATCAAGCGATGATGCCAAAGCCTTAAAAGAAGCGGGTTTGGATTATTACAACCACAACTTGGACACTTCGCCCGAATTTTACGCCAACATTGTAAGCACGCATTCCTTTGATGAACGCTTAAAAACATTAGAAAACTTGCGCCAAGCAAAAATTAAACTTTGCGCAGGCGGCATTATTGGCATGGGCGAATCGCGAGATGCCCGCGCGGGGTTGCTTGAAGCTTTGTCGGAATTGGAGCCACCGCCTGAATCGGTGCCAATCAACCAATTGGTTGCCATTTCTGGCACGCCGCTTGACTGCGCGCCGCCTTTGGATTCCTTTGAATTTGTGCGCACCATTGCCTGCGCGCGCTTGGCAATGCCAAAATCCTTTGTGCGCATTGCCGCAGGGCGCGCCGCAATGAGCGATGAATTGCAAGCCTTGTGCTTTTTTGCTGGCGCCAATTCTATTTTTCAAAGTGAAAAGTTGCTGACCACATCCAACGCCGCTGCCAACAGCACCCACACCGCCGAACTCTTCAAACGCTTGCAATTAAAAGCGGTTTAAAACATTTTTCCACGGTGAACGTTTTATTTTTTTGAAAAAAATTGGGCGTTTACCGTGGTAAATTATGAAAAACGTTCAATCATTTTTAAAACGGCTTTTTCAATACGGGCGGTTTCAATCTCGGCGATAGTGTGTTTTTTATTGTCGGTATAATTATTACAAACATATTCATTGTTTGTTTTTGAAAAATCCATTGAATTGCCGCTATGCGTGCAAACACAAACACATGATTTATTTAAAAACAAACAAAAATGATAAATTGCCGTATTGGGGCAAATTACAAATTGACTTTTATTAATAATCCACGCCAAATGATAAGTTGGAAATTGATTGATTCCATTGATTAAACGTGATTGAATATTTTTTGAAACTTCTAA
>CAKQRL010000016.1 GCA_934271525.1 uncultured Rhodocyclaceae bacterium | reverse complement strand
TTGCTGGCGAATATTACACAATTATCAATCAAAATAAACGCCGCCAAAATCGTGATGAAGCCACACAAAATGCTTATGTTGACGTTGGCAATGCTTTTGCAAAAGCAGGATATCAAACAAGTTTTTTTAGCAGTTTAAAAGTTTTTGAAAAAAAACCTGCCAATCTTCCTTTTTTTTGGTTGGATGATAGCCGCAGTTTGCAACATTATTTTATTCAAGACAATGCTGATTTAACATTTAAAAATGCTCATATTTTTGATATTGCGCATTTTTTAAGTTTTGGTATTTTTAAATTTTCTCCAGATGGTATTATTCGCCACGCCATTTATGATGACAGCCATTGGTTTTTTTCCACGCCGCCAATGGATAATAGTCGGATTATTGAAAACATTTCTAGTTTTTATGCTTTTTCTCGTATTAAAAACGCAAATGCCGAGCAACCCACTTTTAAATTTATTCACACATTAATGACGCATTTTCCTTATGGCATCAATGCGGAAAATAAACAATGCAATTATTTAAAAGATGGCACTATTTTTAAAAACCCGCCGTGGAAAAAAACTGTTGATGTTTTTGGGAAAAAAAACAAGCTTAATCTTAATCTCCAACATTTTGATACCGAAGCTTGTTCTTTATTTTTATTCAACGATTTTTTAGAATGGTTGAAAGCGCAAAATATTTACGACAATACGCAGATTTTGATTGTTAGCGACCATCCGGGTTCAGATAGCACTTCCGATGTGCCGCATTTAACACCGCGCCTTTTTGGGCAAGATGTTTTATTTTTATTTAAAGATTTTAATGCGCGGGGCGAACTTCAAACCGATTCGCGTTTGATGGCAAATTTTGATGCGGCAACTATTTTTTGCGAAAATTTAAACAATTCTTGCCCGAATGTTTTGCCGAATATTTTAAAAAATTACCCAAAAAACCGCGCCATTTTGCACGCGCGCCCAGATGAACCTTTGCCAAACAATGACCCACTCTGGCGCATTTTTCGTGCTTATAAAATCCAAGGCAATTTGTATGATGAAAATGCTTACACCGATGTAAGCCGCGAATACGCCACCGCAGGCGAATTTGCAAAAAAATAAAAAAATCCATGGTCAACAAAAATTTTTTTCAAAAAAATCAGCGTTGACCGTGGATTTTTGTGATTTTTCAATTTAAGAATCCCGCGATTAAAAAAAGCAAACATTTTACGGATTTTATAAAATACCGCCATGCTGAGTTTTGACTACGCCCAATTCCAAGCGATTTTTTTGGCTTATGCCATGCCTTGCGCACGCATTTTGGCTTTCGTGGCGATTGCGCCCATTTGGGGCACGGGCGGCGCACCAGCGCTTATTCGCTTAATGTTGGGGCTTGCTTTGTCTTTTGTGATTGCGCCTGTTTTGCCTGAAATTTCCCACGTTGTTGCGCTCAACACTTGGGCAGCTTTTGATATGTTGGCGGCACAAATATTCATCGGCATTGCGATGGGCTTATCAATGCGCTTGATTTTTTCCGCCATTGATATCGCAGGCGAATATATTGGCTACCAAATGGGCTTGGGTTTTGCCACTTTTTACGACCCGGTAGAATCGTCTCAAACGCCCGTGATGGCGGAATTTATGACGCTTATCGCCATTTTGCTTTTTTTGGCAATCAATGGGCATTACCTTTATATTGAAGCGTTGGTGAAGAGTTTTCAGTATATGCCAGTAGATTTTTTGAGCGCTATTGCCGCAAAGAGCGTTGCACACATTGCGCACTTGGGCGCTTTGATGTTTTCATTTGGGTTGCTTTTGGCGTTGCCGATTGTGGCAACCATTTTGATGATTAACACGACCTTGGCGATTTTGACTCGCGCCGCCCCGCAACTTAACATTTTTGCCTTGGGTTTTCCGATGACTTTGTTGGGCGGCTTTGTGTTGCTTGGCATTGGTTTAAATTACATGCAACCGATGATGATTTACATATTTGAGCGCGCCTTGGAATCCATCTTGGCATTTTTTCCACGGTGAACGCTTTGTTTTTTTGAAAAAAGAATTAGTTCACCGTGGAAAATTGTTATTCTTCTCGCCAACGGTAATGGATGGGGCGGGAATTTAATTTTTCTAAAATATCCGCAAAAGCAGAATCAACCAGTTCGGGCGAACCTTCAATGCCCAATTCCAAATGATAAGGCTGATTGCTTCTAACAAATGGCAAAGAATACAAGCGGCAAGTTGGATATTTTTGCTGAATTTCTTGCATCAAAGGCAACAAAGCGCTTTCATAAGCTTCTTTGCCCGTTAAAAAAAGCGCTTTGTCCATCACGTTTTTGGGGGATTGAAATTCCATTTGATAAAAATTTTCCAAAACCCATTCCAACATCGGATGCGCCATTTGCGGAAAACCCGGCACAAAATAATGTTCGTTTAAATAAAATCCGGGCACTTGGTTAAATGGATTGGGAATCAATTGCGCATTTTGCGGAAATTCCACCAACAATTGCCGCGCCGAATCCACGTGGTCAAAACGCTTTTGCAAAATTTTTAAACCTTCTTCATTGATTGTTAAAGGCGAATGAAAAGCTTCGGCTGCCGCTTGCCGCGTTTTGTCGTCTGGCGTGTTGCCAATGCCGCCGCAGGAAAAAACAACCGCTTGTTCAGAAAAAGTGCGTTTGAAAACTTCCACCAATTGCGCACGGTTATCCGGCAGATATTCCGCACGCGTTAAGCGAAGTCCGCGTTTTTCAAGCATTGTTGTAATGGCGGTGAAATGAGAATCAACGCGTTTGCCGGAGATGATTTCATCGCCAATAATTAAAGCAACAAATTTTTTCATTTGTTTTGAACCTCAACGCTTAAAATGGCATCCCCGCGCAATTCTTTTAAAGCCAAAAGCACATAATGGCTAAACGCAAGCGCTGTGATGCCCGGGGCAAACAAACACAAAATGGGCAAATGCGCCACAAGGGATAACAACAATCCTAATAAAAATAAAGACAAAAAATGTTTTTGCAAAATTTCTTTTTTTTCAGCCGAGGTGGCAAAATCCGCCAAAATTTCAAAAGTGTAGGTTTTGTAATTGAGCCAAGCCATTAAAATCAAAGGCAAAATCAACGCAAAACCCGGCACAAACCACAGCGGCAAGGTTAAAACCCAAAGCAGCACATACAAAAAAATCACCCAACAACTATAAAGCGCGGTGCTGCCCCAAAAACTATTGCCCGCAAAAACCAAATCGGCATATTGCGTTTTGCCAATGTGTTTTAACAAAAGCGGCAAAATAAAAATGGAAGTCACCAACAAGCCGATTAAATACGACAAACCCGTGATGCTAATCCAACCGCTGATGAGCGCCAATATTTTGGCAAGGCTAATCATTCCCCAAGCCACCATCAAAGACAAGGGCGGCGCATCCATTAGTTTTTCGCTCAATGCGCCGAGCGAAAAAATCAACAACAACACCCAAACAAACAGCGCCAAAAGGGTAGGCACAAAAAGATAAAACCAAATTTTGCCATCAGTCAAACTTTTTAAAGTGGCGCGTAAGGTTAAAAATAGGTTGTTAAAAAGAAGCATTTTTTGAAAAATGTTAGGTTGACCGTGGATAAATACATTCTTTGCCCATGAAGTTTTGCAAAACTTTTGGAATGGCAATGCTGCCATCTTTGTTTTGGTAGTTTTCCATCACCGCCACCAATGTTCTGCCCACCGCCAAACCCGAGCCGTTTAACGTATGAATCAAAGCGGTTTTTTTATTGGCCAAGCGAAAACGCGCTTGCATGCGCCGCGCTTGAAAATCGCCACAATTGGAGCAAGATGAGATTTCGCGGTAAGTGTTTTGCGCGGGCAACCACACTTCCAAATCGTAAGTTTTTAAGGCGCCAAAACCCATATCGCCCGCGCAAAGCAACACGCGCCGATAAGGCAATTCTAATTTTTCCAAAATGCTTTCGGCATCGCGCGTTAAATTTTCCAAAGCATCCATGGAATTTTCGGGTTTGACCATTTGCACCATTTCCACTTTGTCAAATTGGTGTTGGCGAATCATCCCGCGCACATCGCGCCCGCCAGAACCTGCTTCTGAGCGAAAACACGGCGTGTGGCTAACAAACTTCAAAGGCAAATCTTCCATGTTTAAAATCAAATCCCGAACAGCATTGGTTAGCGGCACTTCGGCAGTGGGAATGAGATAAAGCGGTTCTTGTTCGCCTCTTAAAATTTTGAATAAATCTTCTTCAAATTTCGGCAGTTGGCTGGTGCCTACGAGCGATGCGGCATTAACCAAAAAAGGCGCGTAAATTTCGGTGTAGCCGTGTTCTTCGGTGTGGGTTTTTAACATAAACTGCGCCAAAGCGCGGTGCAGTTTGGCAATGTCGCCTTTTAAAAAACCAAAACGCGCGCCGGTAATTTTGGCAGCCACCGCAAAATCCATTAACCCCAAACCTTCGCCCAAATCCACGTGGTCGCGGATTTGAAAATCAAATTGGCGCGGCGCTCCCACGCGTTTTTGTTCCACGTTTTGTGTTTCATCTTTGCCAGCGGGCACCGATTCATCGGGCAAATTCGGCAAGGTTAACAAAAAGGCGTTCAATTCTGCCAACAATTCGGCAAGTTTGGCTTCGTTGTTTTTTAAATTTTCGCCCAACAATGCCACTTCTTTTAAAAGGGAATCGGCGTTTTCGCCTTTTTGTTTTTTAAAGCCGATTTCTTTGCTCAATCGGTTGCGCTCGGCTTGGTCTTGTTGGGTTTGCGCTTGCAGATTTTTGCGTGTGGCTTCCAATTCCAAAAAGCGTGAAAAATCAATGGCTTTGCCACGTTTGGCAAGGTTTGTTTGAACAAAATCAAGGTTGTTTCTTAATAATTGAATGTCTAACATTTTGCGTTTTTGAAAAGGATAAAAAAAGCGATTATAAACGCCGCACCAAGCGCACGGAATTTTTAGTTTTTTTGGTGAAATATTTTAAAAGCAAAAATGTGGCAATTAAAAAAGCAAAACTCAGAACAATCGCCAATTTTTCACCATTTAAAAAATCGCCCAAAAAAGCGCCCAACACAAAGGCAAAAAGCGGCAAAACATAAGCCAAGGTTGCAAAACTCTGCAAATGTTTTTTGAGAACTTCCACTTCCACCACATCGCCCAATGCCGCATCAATTGTGTTTTCAAGCGCAAAAGTTTGCGGTTTCAAACAAAACATTTGCGTTAATTTTGCCCCACCGCAGCCGCCTTTTTCAAAGCAACGCCCGCAACCATTTTGCGCACGCACAAAAGCTTTTTTGCCTTTGATTTTCACAATATGCGCCCGGATGCGCACGGTTTGTTCCAAATGAAGATGATTTTCCACGGTCAACCTGTTTTTTTTTCAAAAAATTAAAAATCAAAAATTTTAAATTTTCAAAAAAATTTTACGTTGACCGTGGATTTTTTTGAAAACGCAAATTTTCCAGCATTTTTTCTAAATCAGAATCCATTTTGGGAATGTTTAAACCAAATGTTTTTTCAAACAAAGCGCAATTTAAAACGCTGTTTTTGGGACGTTTGGCTTTTTGTGGAAAGTTTTGGCTTGTTGTTTTGTTTAAAGTTTTGATTTTTAAATCAAAATTCAAATGTTGTGCGGTGTTTAAAATTTTTTGCGCAAAATCAAACCAGCTCATCGCGTCATAGTTGCTCAAATGGTAAAGTCCTTGTCTTTGGGGATTTTCCAAGGTTTGAAAAAGAGCCAAGCCAGCAAATTCCGCCAAAAATCGGGCGCTGGTGGGTTTGCCAATTTGGTCGGCAACCACGTTTAATTCTTCTTTTTCTTGAAACAAACGCAACATTGTTTTCACAAAATTGTTGCCGTATTCGCCAAAAACCCAACTGGTGCGCAAAATCAAAAAATCGCAACCGCTTTTCAAAATGGCTTCTTCGCCTTTTAATTTGGATTGACCATAAATGTTTTGCGCATTGGTTTGGTCGTTTTCTTGATACGGCGTTGATTGTTTGCCATCAAAAACATAATCGGTTGAAAAATGCACCAAAAGCGCATTTTCTTTTTTGGCGATTTCCGCAAGATTTTTCACCGCTTCAAAATTGACGGCAAAGGCTTTTTCCTTTTCACTTTCTGCCAAATCAACGGCTGTAAAGGCGGCGGCGTTGATGATGACTCTCGGGCGTTTTGTGCAAACCATTTCGGCGATTTTTTCAAAATCGCAAATATCGCCATTTTGGCGGTCTAATGCATGGAGTTTGTTTAAAGAAGGGGAGATTTTGGGCAAAAGATGAATAAATTCTTGCCCCAATTGACCAGCGGCGCCAAGGAGTAAAATACCTGCCATTTTTTTAAACTTTCACGTTATAAAAAAAAGGATTATTTTATGACTTTGCGCTTGCAGTTGGTGATGATTCTTGCCTGCGGCACGTTTATTTTCAACACCAGCGAGTTTATTCCCATTGGGCTATTGTCTTCCATTGCTTTTGATTTTCAAATTTCCGAATCCAAAGCGGGTTTGATTATCACGTTTTATGCGTGGATTGTGGCGCTTTTTTCTTTGCCGTTGATGCTTTATTTTCGCCAAACAGAATTAAAAAAATTGATGCTTGGCGTTTTTGCGCTGTTTGTTTTTGGCAATTTTTTGGCAGGTTTGGCGCATAGTTTTTATATGTTAATGGCAGGGCGCTTGTGCGTGGCTTTGTCGCACGCTTTGTTTTGGTCTATTGTGACGCCAATGGCTATACGTGCCGCACCCAAAAGCAAGCGTGCCTTGGCGTTAAGCATTATTATCTCTGGTTCATCCTTGGCATTTGTGGCGGGTTTGCCAATCGGGCGAATTTTGGGATTGTATTTGTCTTGGCGCTGGACTTTTTTGGTGATTGCCGCTGCTGCTTTTAGCGTGATGTGCTTGTTTTGGCGATTTTTTCCGCATATGCCCAATGCGGAAAATGTGTCGCTTGCCACCTTGCCGCAACTTTTTGAAAATCGGCATTTTCGCAAAATTTGCATGTTGACCGCCGTTTTTATCACCGGTCAATTCACGGCGTATAGTTATGTGGAACCTTTTTTGGCAGGGCACCATTTCAACAAAAATGTGATTACCTTGTTGCTGACTTTTAATGGTATCAGCGGCATTTTGGCGAGTTTTTTGTTTTCAAAATTTTATAACGTTCACCGTGGATTTTTTGTGCATTTGGCGCTTTTTGGCGTGTTTTTTTCGCTTTTGCTTTTTAATGTGTTGAGTTTTAACGAATGGATTTTCGGCACACTTTGCGCCATTTGGGGACTTTCTATTGTGACATTCAACTTGGTTTTTCAAGCGCAACTTTTGGAAGCCGTGCCGCAAGCGCGTGCCATTGCAAGCAGTATTTTTTCAGGCATTTACAATATTGGCATTGGCGGCGGCGCTTTTGTTGGCGGTTGGGTGGTGGCAGATTTGGGTTTTGATTATTTGGGATTTTGCGCCGCGGCAATTGTGTTTGTGGCAATTTTTGTGTTTTTGCGAAAACTTGTGTTATTCAAACTCATCGCTCGTAAAATACACCATTCCAATCTTTTTTTTAGAAAGCACAACAAATGAAACAGCTTGACTCTTCAACCATTATTGAAATTTTCAAACGGCGCTACGCCTGCAAAAAATTTGACGCTTCAAAAAGCATTGCGGATTCTGACTTTGCCACCATTTTGGAATCGGGTAGATTATCGCCCAGCTCTTTTGGCTTTGAGCCGTGGCATTTTGTGGTTTTGCAAAACAAAACCGAGCGCCAAAAAACCTTGCGTGAAAAATTAAAACAAAGCGTTTGGGGCGGCATTCACGCATTGGATTCTGCCAGCCACGTGGTGATTTTGCTTGCCCGAAAACGCGCGGATTTGTTGCCGCACAGCGATTATTTGCACAATGTCATGGCTAATGTTCACAAAATTCCAACAGAGGGCATTCAACTGCGGCGCGATTATTTTGCCAATTTTGGCGAAAAAGAATGGGGATTTTTAAACGATGATGCGGCAACTTTTGCATGGAGTGCGCGCCAATGCTACATCGCGCTGGGCAATATGATGACCACCGCCGCCGCCGCCTTAAACATTGATTCTTGCGCCATTGAAGGTTTTAATTTAAAAGAAACTTCAACGCTTTTGGAAAAAGAAAATGTTCTTGATTCTCATCATTTTGGCTTAGCCGTGATGGTGGGTTTGGGCTTTGCAGGCGAGCCACCCAAACACGAAAAAACCCGCACGCCAATAGAAAAAATCAGCACTTTTTTGTAGTTTTAAAAAAATCCACGGTCAACCCAAAAAAAATTTGAAAAATAAAAAAAATTATTTTTTGAAAAAAATTGAAGGTTGACCGTGGAAAAAATGTAAAAAATTGTAAAAATCAAAAACCAGATTTTTTATCACGCTTATAATTTTTTGCTTTTTGAAAAAGAAAAAAACAGCACAATGTTTTTGAATGATTTTATCGCCCAGCCACGCCAAACCGGCGCCATTTGCGCTTCATCGCCCGCATTGGCGCAAAAAATGGTGGAAGGTATTGGTTGGTTTTCTGCGCAAAATATTGTGGAAATTGGCCCGGGCACCGGCGCTTTTACCTGCGAGATTTTAAAGAAAAAACACAACAATGCGCATTTTGTGGCCATTGAAATCAATGCCAAAATGGTGGAAATTCTGCACAAAAAATTCCCCAAACTTGTGGTTGAAAACGACAATGCGCAAAATTTAAGCGCCATTTTGGCAAAACACGCTATGCCTTGTTGCGATGTGATTATCTCGGGCATTCCTTGGACAATTTTACCAAACGATGCGCAAGATGCACTTTTATCTGCTATTTCTTGCAATTTAAAAGCAGAATCGGGTGTTTTTGCCACGTTTATGTATGCGTTGCCGACTTTGCGCAAAAAACGTTTTGTAAAAAAACTGCGGGGCTACTTTCAAGAAGTCAAGGTTTCCGATATTGTTTGGCGCAATGTGCCGCCCGCTTTCGTTTGTTATTGCAAAAAATAGTAGAATGGCGCTTTTTTTAATTATTTGAGGGAAATACCAAATGCGACAAATCGTTTTTCTTTTTTATGCTTTATTTTTGGGTTTGTTTGTAAGCGCCTGCGGCGGCGGGCATCCTGCGGAAAATGCGGCAATTTCGTTTTTTAATGCGGCTTACAAAGGCAACACCGACAAAATGTTGGCGCTTGTACCCGGCATAGATATGAAAAAAGAATCCGAAAAAAGCATGGCAAAAGGCAAGTTGGAAATGATGGCAGGGCAAGCCAAGGCTCAGGCAGAAAAAAAAGGCGGTTTTAAAAGTGTTGGCATTGACCCCGATTCAAAATCTGAAATCACTGAAAACAGCGCCACGGTTTATTTAATTGTGAAGTTTGGTGACGGTTCTACCCAAAAAGAGCGGGTTCGCTTGCTCACAGAAAATGGCGCTTGGAAAGTTAAACTTTAAATGCGCCAAACACGCATCGTTTGATGAAACGCAGGTTTTGGATTGTTGCATTTTTGTTGTTGGCGGCATTATTTGTCGCCTTTTTCTTTGTTGAAAAAAACAAGAATGCGCCAACAACCTTAACGCTTGTGGATTTAAAAAACCTGCCAACTTTAAAACCGCTTGACATTATTTTGCGCGAAGGCGTGGATTTGGATTCTGCCGTTATCGCCAAAATCAGCCACAGCCCGTGGACGCACGCCGGCGTGATTATTGCCATCAATCCCATTGAAATCATCCACGCATCCACTTCGGATACCAACAACCGCGTGGCGCGCGTGCCTTTGGCAGATTTTTTGAAGAATGCCAATCGCATCGCCATCAAACGTTATGTTTTAGACGATGAATCGCAGAAAAAAATCGCTGATTTTTTGCAAGCGCAAATAGGGAAAAGTTTTAGTTTTAATAAAGAATCGCCCTTGTATTGCACAACGTTGATTGAAAAATCTTTTGCCGAAGCGGGTGATTTAAAACTGCATTATCAACCAGTAGACGTGCCGATTTTTGGCGGCGATTATTTGATGCCAAGCGAATTTTATAACGACAAAAAAAGCACGTTGATTTTTGAAATCGCAAAAAATCCACGGTAAACAAATAAAAATTTTCAAAAAAATAAAAGGTTCACCGTGGAAAATCGCTTATTTTCCGTTAATCAAAATGAAAACGATGCGGGGAGCGGATTTTCTTTTTCTTTTGGTTGTCCGCTTTCAAATTGTCCGCAATGCCGCGGTCGGTCAAAACGCCGGTCAAGCGTTTGCCGTTGGGCAAAAAAGTGGTGGGTGTTCGTTTGATATCGTTGCGTGCGCCAAAATTTTGGTTGTCCAAAAGCGCTGAAATATCGCAGTTTTTTTCCTGCTCTTTATTCAAAACAGGCGGGGTAATGCGGCGCAAAATAAAATTTTTCCAAGTAATTAGCGGGTCATCCGAACACCAAATTTTGCGCGACATATCAAGCAATTCTTGATTGGTTGTTTTTGCCGATGGTTCTACTGGCGAATACAAAAAAGTGTAAATGGTGATATTGTCCAGCGTTTGCAATTTTTGTGCGAGTTTGGAACATTCAGGGCAGTTGTTTGGGTCAGCAAAAATGGCAACTTTTTGCGAACCATTGCCCCGAACATCCACAATGGCGTTTTGAAAATGCAAACTAGGGAAAAGATTCAAACGAATCTGCTGCGCCGAAACATTGCCAACGTTTATCACCCAAAACGCAAACAAAATAGCAAAATGCCGCATAACCTTGCCTTTTATAAAGTCAAACAAGAAGCATTTTACAAAAAAATTCGCCGTTTACCGTGGAAAATCATTTTTTGGCGGGTTTTTGCAGGTTTTCTTCAATTTTATCGCGCGTGAGCATTCCAGAATAACGTGCGCCCGATTCAAAAATAATGGTTGGCGTGCCGTTGATGCTGTGTTGCATACCAAAATCGCGGTTTTTGGAAAGTGCCGAAAGGTCGCAAGCCGCACCGCCCGAAGGTTCTATGCCGCGCAAAATCCAATCGTTCCACGCGGCAACGCGGTCTTTGGAACACCACATATTTTGTGCTTTTTTAAGCGAATTGCCGCCTAAAATTGGATACAAAAAAGTGTAAATCGTCACATTTTTCAGCGATTGCAACTCCACCGCCAAACGTTTGCAAAAGCCGCAATTCGGGTCTTCAAAGGTGGCAATTTTGCGCGAACCGTTGCCTTTGACTTGTTTGATGGCGTTGTTTAAATCCAATTCTGAAAAATCAATGGCGGATAACACGCTCAAACGTTCTGCTGTGATGCTTTTTTGCTTGGCAACATCAACCAAATCACCACCAAAAAACACAATTTGCGCGGCTGCATCGGTATAAAAAATATGCCCATCGGCATAAACTTCGTATAGCCCCAAATAACCAGCCGGGTTAATTTCTTTGACCTTCACATTAAAACCTTTTTCCAAGGTTTCGCGAATATTTTTTTCAATGTCGACATTTTGTGGCGCTTCTTGGGCGGTGGCGCTTGCCATTGCAAAAATAGAAAATACCATCAAGCAAAAACGTTTCATCTTTTTCTCCGTTTTAAGAAAGATAGGGCGTTATTTTCACGGCAAGCCTGCGCGGTTGCTGTAAAAAAATGTAAAGTTTTGTTATGTTTTTTCAAAAGGAAGGCACGCCGTTGGGATTTCCCTTGGTTCTCAAACGCCGAAAATTGTTGGCGCGCGGGCGTTTTTTTGCATTCTGCGGATTTTGCGCATTTTGTGGGTTATGTGGATTTTGCGCGTTTTGCGCTGACATCATTGCATTTGCGCGCTGGTGTTGGCGCGCTTTGTTGTTTGGCTGTTGGTTGGCGCCATCCACGCGGTTGCCGGGTGCTAGTTGAATTTCTAATTCAATAATTTCATCCCATTGTTCGTCCGTTCTATCGCGTTCGGCAATAGCAAGCAATGCGCGCAAACGTTTTCTGGGGTCAAAAGCTGGCGTCGGTGCAACAGCGTTGGGCATTGTGGCATCTAGCACAATATCCGCCACCATTTCAGGTGGCAAGTTGAAAGGATTTTCCATAAGGATTTAAAAAATCATTAAGCGGGCGAAAGGTGCCCGCTTGCAGTTTTTACAAAAAGCAATTTATTTTTTCTTTTTATTTTTATCCGCCGAAGCTGCATTTGCCGAAGCGACATCTGTCTTGAAGGTAGCGCCGGGGGCAAATTTCGGCACCCATTTGGCAGGAGATTTAATTGGTTCGCCTGTTTGGGGGTTGCGCGTCATTCTTTCGGGACGGAATACCGCTTTAAAAGTGCCAAAACCAACCAACACCACATCGTCGCGTTTGGCGACTGATTCCTCAATGGCTTCCAAAATTGCATTCAACGCTTTTGCCGTTTGAATTTTGGTCAATTCCGCTTTTTCAGCGGCAACGTCAATCAGTTCGGATTTGTTCATACCCTAACTCCTATGGTTGTAAGAAAAATAAAGCGCTGATGCGCCACGTGTGCAAAATATAGCACGGCTTTTTTTTTGTGTGCCGTGTTATGGGCGGCAATTTTACAAGTTTTCTTGTGTTTTTGTGTTTTTTAATAAAAAAATTTTGCGCCTTGAAAAGCAGTGCCTTTTTTTTTAGAATGCCAAGTTTATTTGATGAAGCTGAAATAAGAAAGGGGGTGAAACTATGCCTAGCATTCGCGTTAAAGAAAACGAACCTTTTGAAGTTGCCTTGCGCCGCTTCAAACGCTCGGTTGAAAAAACAGGTTTATTAACCGAATTGCGCGCGCGGGAATTTTATGAAAAACCAACCGCCGAGCGCAAACGCAAACTCGCTGCTGCCGTCAAACGCCATCACAAACGTTTGCGCAGTATGGTCTTGCCGCCCAAAATGTATTAAATAGCAAAATCCACGGTCAACCTTTGATTTTTTTGAAAAAAAATCGCCGTTTACCGTGGATTTTTAAAACGCTTATGGCAATTCCCAAACATTTTTTGGAAGATTTGATTGAGCGCACCGATTTGGTCGACTTTTTTGAATCCCAAGGGGTGCATTTAAAAAAAAGTGGCACAAGTTATATGGCGCGTTGCCCTTTTCATAACGAAAAAACGCCATCGTTTAGCGTTGTGCCTGCCAAACATTTTTACCATTGCTTTGGTTGTGGGCAGTCGGGCGATGCCATCCGTTTTTTAAGGGAAAAAAACGGCTACACCTTTTTGGAAGCGGTGAAATATTTGGCTGATAGATTGGGTTTAGAAATCCCAGACGAGCGCAAATTTTCACCAATGGAGCGCCAACGCTACCAAGCCGCCAAAGACAAAAAAACGCGCATTTTGTTGACGCTTAAAAAAGCCGCAACCTTTTATTACCAAAATTTAAAAAACGCCGATATCGCCAAAAATTACTGCAAAAATCGTGGGCTAACAGGTTTGACTGCGCAACATTTTGGCATTGGTTTTTCGCCAGATTCTTGGAATGGCTTGGCGCAAATATTCCCCGATTATGAACGCAATCAAGATTTAATTGACGCAGGCTTGGTTAAAATTAACGAGCGCGGTGGGCGCTTTGATTTTTTTCGCGCGCGTTTGATGATTCCCATTTTAAACGCGCAGGGCGAGGTCATCGGTTTTGGGGCGCGCGTGTTAAGAAAAGAAGATGAAAAAAAAGGCGGCAAATACATCAACTCGCCCGAGACCGCCGTTTTTGAAAAAGGCAAGGAATTGTTTGGCTTATGCCAAGCACAAAAAGCGCTTGCCGCTGAAAATTGCGCCATTGTTTGCGAAGGTTATTTGGATGTGATGATGCTCAATCAACATGGCATTTTAAACACCTTGGCGGCATTAGGCACGGCGATTACATCTTTTCACATTCGCAAATTGTTGCGTTATGTGGATAAAATCATTTTTTCTTTTGATGGCGATGCGGCAGGCCGCAAAGCCGCGTGGCGCGCGTTAGACAACGCTTTGCCCGAATTGCGCGATTCCAAGCGCATTTTTTTTGTTTTTTTGCCAGAGGGCGAAGACCCTGATAGCTTTGTGCGCCAACACGGCAAAGAGGCTTTTGAAGATTTTTTAAAAAATGCCGAGGCGCTATCATCCTTTTTATTGCGCCATTTTGAAGAAGAATACGGCTTGGATTCGCCTGAATCCCGCGCACAATTTTTGTCGGCAATCAAAGGCTATCTTGCCAAAATTGCCGCGCCATTGTTGAAATCCCAACTCATCAAAAGCGTGGCGGAGCGGACTTTTTTTAAAGAAGAAGAAGTGCAAAGCGCAGTGGATGCCGCTTCTGCATCACTTGCGGCACGTGAAGAACCGCCGCAGTTTTCAATGGATAATTTTTCGCCTTTTGACTCTTTTGACGCAGCGCCTGCTGATTTTGAAAGTTCTGATGTTGTGCGCCAACGCAAAAACGACAATTTAAGCAACTACTGGCACGGTTTGCTCAAAAGCATTTTGATGAATCCGCAAAATATTGAAGAAGCAAAAACCAGCGCCTTGCCTCAATGGATGGATGAAAATCCTAATGAATCAAGCATGGATTTTTTATTACTTTCATTGCTTTTAAAACTCACGCGCACAACGTGGGAAATGCCATTGGAATTAGACGAAGTAGAACGCTTTGTGCAAAGCGCCAACAACGCCGCACTTTACCAACATTTTATTGCTGTCAAACGCGCTGCTTTGGAACTCAAAGCCTCTCGCCCTTTTGCCGATTTGCTTGCCAATCTCCAAGCCGCCATTGATAAAAACAAAAAACGCAAAAATCCACGGTAAACAAAATATTTTTTTCAAAATTTTTGAAGGTTGACCGTGGATTTTTGTGATTTTTCGCAAAAATAAAAAGTTTGGCGAATTAGTAATGACGCATTATTCAAATTCACCACAAAAAAGCCTTTTTCCGCGGTGCAGTGCTTTTTTTTTGAAAATTTGTGGCTAAAATAGTGCCCTTGTTGCGCCAAAGTGTGGCGTGTTTTTTGAAAGTTTAAAAATGAATCAAAAGCGATTTTGGCAATCCTCGTTAGATGCCCACAAAACCAACATTCAACAATCTGACTTGGATAATATCAACGTGACCGCTTTTGAACCGATGCCTTCGCCGGGCGAAATACAACAACAATTGCCGCTATCAGTAGCCGCTATTGAAACTGTTTACAACGGCAGACGCCGCCTTTGCAACATTTTGGAACATTGCGACCCGCGCTTGTTTGTTGTGGTGGGACCTTGTTCCATTCATGATACTGTTGCGGGTTTGGATTATGCCAAACGCTTAAAAAAATTAGCCGATGAAGTTGCCGATGTTTTTGAAATTGTGATGCGCGTTTATTTTGAAAAACCGCGCACCACAGTCGGCTGGAAGGGTTTTACCAATGATCCTTTGATGAACGACACGTTTAAAATCAACATGGGTATGCACAAAGCGCGCGAATTTTTGCTGCAAGTGGCGGAATTGGGCTTGCCTGCTGGCACCGAAGCTTTGGATCCTTTTGCGCCGCAATATTTTGGGGATTTAATCTCTTGGACGGCAATTGGCGCGCGCACCACCGAATCACAAACGCACCGCGAAATTTCTTCTGGTTTATCCACGCCCGTTGGTTTTAAAAATGCCACCAGCGGCGATTTGTCGGTGGCGGTGAACGCCATTTTGTCCGCTTCGCGCCCGCATGCTTTTTTGGGTATTAATCAAGAAGGGCGCGTGAGCATTGTGCGCACCAAAGGCAATGCTTATGGACATATGGTTTTGCGTGGTGGTGATGGCAGACCCAATTACGATACGGTAAGTGTTGCGCTTGCCCAAGAAGCTTTACAAAAAGCCAAAATCACGCCCAATATTGTGGTGGATTGTTCGCACGCCAATAGCCACAAAAAACCCGAGCAACAACCTTTGGTGATGCAAGATGTGATTCATCAAGTGGTCGCAGGAAACACGGCAATTGTGGGTTTGATGTTGGAATCCAACATTGAAGCGGGGAATCAAAAAATCCCGGATGATTTATCACAATTAAAATACGGTTGTTCGGTAACCGATGCTTGCATTGATTGGCAAACCACGGAACGCATTATTTTGCAAGCGGCGGATGTTTTGCGTCCAATGTTGGCAAAACGATTAGAAGGGCAACCCAAACCGTGAAGTTTGTTTTAGAAGGCGCGGCGTTGCCCACGTTTTTGTTGGATAACTTCAAAAACGCTTTTGGGGAAAGTGGCGATTTTTCCGTTCGTTTTTCTGCGCCCAAAACCTGTGTTTTTGAAAATATTCAAAGAAACCAAAAAATTGATGCGCTTTTGCCGCTTGCCTTTAATGAAAAATTAAATTGGGCGTTTTTGCCCAATTCGGTGAAGTTTTCTGATTTTGCGTTATTCGCTTTTGATATGGATTCAACCTTAATCACCGTTGAATGCATCGATGAATTGGCAGATTGCGCAGGCAAAAAAGCAGAAGTGGCAATGATTACCGAACGTGCGATGGCAGGCGAAATTGATTATGCGCAGAGTTTAAAAGAACGCCTAAAATGCTTGGCAGGTTTGGATGCGCGCGTGTTGAGCGAAGTTTACGAAAAACGCGTGCAGGTGCAAGCGGGCGTGGTGGAATTGATGGGCAAAATTCATCAACACCAAAGCCGTAGTGTGATTTTAAGCGGCGGTTTTACGTATTTCACCGAGCGATTGCGCATTGAATACGGTTTTGATTTTGCAACTTCCAACATTTTGGAAGTGTCTGGCGGGCGCTTGACGGGCAAAGTCAAAGGCGAGATTGTGGATTCGCAAAAAAAACGTTTTTATTTAGAACAATATGCTGCGCAAAATAATATTCCGCATGAAAAAATTGTTGCCGTAGGCGATGGCGCCAATGATTGGGCAATGATGCAATCGGCGGGATTATCGGTTGCTTTTCACGGCAAAGAAACCTTGCGCTACAAAACCGATATTGCCATTAATTTTGGCGGGCACGATTTATTATTTCGTTTTTTAGAATAAAATCGCCATATTCCCCGCTTTTTTGGAGAAAAAAATGTGGCAAACCTTGCGCGATATTTTTTCGCAATTTAAAACATCGGAGTTTTGGATTGCTTTAATGTTAATCGCTTTTTTTAGTGTGCTTTCATATTTTTTGGTGCATTATTCATTTTTAACCGACAATATAATGATTGATTTAAAAGGCGCACGTTGTTTGCCTTTAAATAACCGTTCGGTGATTTTTTTATTTTTTAGTATGGTTTTTTTTGCTTTTACCGCTTTATTTATGTTGGGCGAATTGCAAAATTATTTTAATTTTAAAGGCGATAAAGATATTAAAAACGCCAACAAATCATTGACACTTTCTGCGGTTTGGGGTTTTATTTCCACGGGAATTGCAACGGTGGTTTTGATTTTCTTCAATCGCATTTGTTGGTAACTTTTTCAAAAAAAATAAACGTTTACCGTGGAAAAATGTTTGTTTATTTAATTCGCCGCTTGTTTTATGCCGTGCCGATTTTAATCGGTGTGAATATTTTGACTTTTTCACTCTTTTTTTTGGTCAATACGCCAGATGATATGGCGCGCTTGCAGTTGGGCGTGAAATACGTTACGCCCAATGCCATTGCGCAATGGAAAAAGCAAAGAGGTTACGATAAACCTTTATTTTTCGATGAAAATAAATCGGGTGTTGAAAAAATCACGCAAACTATTTTTTTTCAAAAATCCGCCAAAATGTTTTTGGGCGATTTGGGTTTTTCAGAAGACGGCAGGTCCATTGCTTTTGAAATTAAAAAAAGAATGTTGCCTTCCTTGGCAATTGCCTTGCCAACCTTTTTATTAGGCTTCATTGCCGCCATTGCCAGCGCTTTGTTTTTGGTATTTTTCCGCGCCACCCAAATTGATTTTTGGGGTGTTGTGATTTGCGTGGTGTTGATGTCCATTTCTTCTCTTTTTTATATTATCGGCGGGCAGTTTTTGTTTGCGCGCGTTTTTCGTTGGGTGCCGATTTCTGGCTTTGCAGAAGGTTTAGAAGCGTGGCGCTTTGTGATTTTGCCAATTTTCATCGGCACTTTGGCAGGTTTGGGCTCATCCGCGCGTTGGTATCGCACGCTATTTTTGGAAGAAGCGGTGAAAGATTATGTCATCACCGCGCGTGCCAAGGGTTTGCCTGAAAATGTTATTTTTTTTAAACATATTCTCAAAAACGCGCTCATTCCCATTTTAACGGGCGTTGTTGTGCTGATTCCTTCGCTTTTTATGGGTTCCTTGTTAATGGAATCTTTTTTTGGCATTCCGGGTTTGGGTAGTTTTACCATTGATGCCATCAACGCGCAGGATTTTGCCATTGTGCGCGCCATGGTTTTTGTGGGTTCGGTGTTGTATTTGTTAGGACTCATTTTGACCGATATTTCTTATACGCTCGTTGACCCGCGCATTCGTTTTGATTCCAAGCAATGAAGCCCGTTTTTTTATATTCCGATTTGTTGTTTTTTGCCTTAATTGCATTGGTTGTGGTGTTTCTTTTTTGTCAACGCAACAATCCAAATATTCAGCATATCGCGCGATTATTAAAACAAAACGCCGTTGCCGTTTCTTCTGCCACAATTTTGAGCGCTTTTTTGTTGGTGGCGGTTTTGGATTCGCTGCATTTTCGCCCAAAAATTGACGCCACGCATTATTCGGTGAACGTTTTATCAGCGCTTGATTTTTTAACCACACACTTGCGCGAAAATGTGGAAAAAAGCTATTCCACCCCGTTTGCAACAAGGCTTTTAACCTTGGAAAGCGTAGAAAACGAAAACGGCGAAATTAGCCGCGTTGCTCCGCGCTTGCAATTTGGCGGTGCGCATTTGGAAAACGAAGCTGAAAAGGGCAGAGATATTGCTTTTTTAGCCGCGATTTTCATCAGTTGCGGCATTGGCATTGTTGTGGTGATTTTTTTGTTGTGGCGCATTGTTTGCGGCATTTTTCAAAAAAAATGGCGGTTTACCGTGGAAAATCGTGCTTTTTGGCTAACATTTGCCTTCATTGTTGTTTTTTTTGTTTTTTTGGGTGGATTTTCCTTTTTTTACCATCCGCTCGGCACGGATAAAGTTGGTCAAGATGTGCTTTATCAAATTTTGAAAAGCGTGCGCGTGGCGGTTTTAATTGGACTTTTAACAACCTTTATTTTGTTGCCGCTTGCCGTGTTGTTGGGCGTCGTTGCGGGCTATTTTCGCGGCTTTGCAGACGATGCGATTCAATATTTGTATACAGTGTTAAACGCCGTGCCAAGCGTGCTATTGATTGCCGCTGCCATTTTGATGATGCAGGTTTTAATTGATTCGCACCCCGCTTGGTTTCAAAGCGCCTTGGAGCGTGCGGATTTGCGTTTTTTGGCGCTGTGCGCCATTTTGGGCATCACAAGTTGGACGACGCTTTGCCGTTTGTTGCGTTCAGAAACTTTGAAACTTGCGCAGTTGGAATACGTGGCGGCATCGCGCGCCTTTGGCGCTTCCAATGCGCATATTTTGTGGCGGCACATTCTGCCGAATTTGTCGCATATCATCATCATCACCGTGGTGATGGATTTTTCCTCATTGGTTTTGGCAGAAGCCGTGTTGTCTTATGTGGGCATTGGCGTAGACCCGATGATGATGAGTTTTGGCACGCTAATTAACAATGCCCGCCTAGAACTTGGGCGCGATCCCGTGGTGTGGTGGTTGTTGGCAAGCGCCTTTTTTGCAATGTTGTTGCTGGTGCTTTCTGCCAACCTTTTTGCCGATGCTCTGCGCCAAGCGTGCAACCCAAGAGAGCTTTAAAATCAAAAAATTATGACGGATTTTTAAAGTATAATATTTAAAACAAAGAAAATATTTTAAAAATCAAATAGTTGCATTTAAAACTTAAAAATATATTAAAAAACAAAGCGTTAATCTTCTTTCTTTAAGAAAAATGTTAAAAAGGCAAAAAAGCTTTTATTTGCAAAGCGTTAAACGGTTTTATTGAAGAAAATAATAAAAATCCACGGTCAATTTCTTTATTTTTTCAAAGTTTATTCTTGTTGACCGTGGATTTTGCTGGTTTAAATTAGGCTAGACTACTAGGCGGATATAGCGTTTAGGGCTTTTTGAATAGTTTGTGCAGTTTCTTCGGCTATTTTTCGTGCTGCGGTGTCAAAATTTTTGCTGTTGTTGCTGGCATACAAAATGGCGCGAGATGAATTGATTAAAACGTTTTTTCCAGCATTTTGAATGACGGTTTGAATATCGCCGCCTTGGGCGCCAACGCCCGGGATTAAAAAGGGCAATGAGGGCGCCATTTCGCGAATCTTCTTTAATTCTTCGGGAAAGGTTGCGCCCATTACCAAACCGCATTGTTGGTTGCTGTTGGCTTTTAACACCATTTGCGCCACGTGTTCAAATAATGCTTTGCCGTTGGCGTTTAAATGTTGCAAGGCGCTAGCACCCGCATTGGATGTGTGGCATAAAACAAAAATGCCATTGTCTGCATATTCCAACCATGGCGTAAGCGAATCAGCACCCAAATAAGGATTAACTGTTGCGGCATCGGCTTCATAGCGCACAAAGGCTTCCACGGCGTATTGTTTGGCGGTAGCGCCAATGTCGCCGCGCTTGGCATCCAAAATCACGGGAATTTCGGGGTGATGCGCGTGTATATAACCGATGATGTCAACCAAGGCTGCCTCCGCCCCAATGGCTGAAAAATAAGCAATTTGTGGTTTAAAAGCGGCTGCAAAATCGGCGGTTGCCGCAACAATGCGGCGGCAAAAATCAAAAACGCCGGCTTCATTTTGTGGCCAGCCTTCGGGCATTTGTTCAAAGTCGGGGTCCAAGCCTACGCACAACAGGCTTTGCGCTTGACGTTGTTGTAGTTTTTCAAAGAATTTCATTTAAGTTTTGCCTACAAATTATTGAATTGTATAAAAAATGTTTTATAATTGGCTTGCATTTTAACGAAAATGTTATAAAATGCAAACAGTTATGGTGATAATTTCAACAATAACTTCAAAAGCAACTTTTCAACAACAACAACCAGGCGTTTCAATAACAACAACTTTTTTATTTTACAACAACAATGTTTTATTCTTTTGTCCTTGCGCTCCTCGTGATGTTTTTGCCGCTTGATTTGAACGCGGCGCAGGTTTCTGCCGCGCAAAATCAAGCGCAAAGCATCGCAAAAAAGAAAGTTGTTAAAAAACAAAAAGTTGCATCAAAAACTAAACGTAAAGCAAAAAGAATCAAGGTTAAAACTAGAAAAAGAGCAAAAAAGAATAATATTGATGTGTGGCACTACAACAAAAACGGCACGCCACCTTTGCGTTCCCAACAAGCGTTGGTGATTTCGCCTACTGGCAAGGTGCTGTTTGAAAAAAATGCCGACCATGTGCAACCAATTGCTTCCATTTCCAAACTGATGACTGCAATGGTTGTTTTGGATGCCGAGCAGGATATGGAAGAAGTGATTGAAATCACCGAAGAGGACGTAGACCGCTTAAAAGGCACACGTTCGCGCTTGGCTGTTGGCACGCTTTTAACAAGGGAGACGGCGTTGCTATTGGCATTGATGTCGTCTGAAAACCGCGCAGCGCATGCCTTGGGGCGCAATTACCCGGGCGGTATGCCAGCCTTTGTGGAAGCGATGAATCTCAAAGCCTTATCGCTTGGAATGCTCAACACTTTTTTTGTGGAACCAACGGGGTTGTCCAGCCAAAATGTTTCCAACGCCAATGATTTGGCGCAAATGGTTTTGGCTGCGGCGCAATACCCAACCATCCGTTATTTTTCAACAATGGACCAAGCGGATGTTTTTGTGGGTAAGCGCGTGCAAACCTTCCACAACACCAATGGTTTGGTGGATAGTTCCGCGTGGGAAATTGCCATTTCCAAAACGGGCTACATTTCTGCTGCTGGGCGCTGTTTGGTGATGAGCGCCGTGGTTGCCAACAAACCTGTGGTGATTATTTTGCTCAATTCTGTGGGCAAGCGTTCGCGTGAAGGCGATGCGAACCGCATCAAAACGTGGATGGAAAAGCGCGCGCAACTGACGGCTTTAAAGTGATTTTCAAAAAATCCACGGTAAACGATTGTTTTTTTTGAAAGTTGAATGCTTTTCAAAAAAATCTACGCTTATCACCTTATCTTTTTTGAAATGTTATGCGTGCTTTTACCATCGGTTTTTTGTGGGGTGTTGTTTTTTTATTAACCCGAGAATCGATTGTTGGTTTTAATATTTATTATTTTTTAATTCCCGCCATTTTTATTCTTTTTATTTTGTTTAAAATTAAAAAATATTATATTCCATTTTATATTGTTTTGGGTTTTGTTTTTGGCGCATCGTGGAGTTTATTTTCTGCACAAAATCAATTAAACGATATTTTAAAAGCAGAATACAATAACCAAGATTTAAATGTTGTTGGGTTAATTATTCAAAAACCACAATATACTGAAAACGGTATTCGTTTTATTTTAAAACCTGAAAATGACAAATTGCCGAATAAAATTTTGGTGAATTGGTATTTTCAAAAAGAAAAAAAATCAAAAAATAATCCGCCATTAGATTTAAACGCAGGCGACAAGCTTTCTTTATATTTACGCTTAAAAGAACCGCATGGTTTTTATAACGAAGGCGGGTTTGATTATGAAAAACGTTTATTTTCAGAAGGCATCGGCGCAACAGCATATGTTCGGTATAAAGCAGGTGAAAGTAAACGTTTAAAAGAAAATATTTCAAATAATATATTCATTCAAATGGAACGCTTGCGTTTGAAAATTGAAAAAACATTTTTTGCCGCATTTCCACAAAATAAAAAACCTTATATTGGCACCATTATTGCGCTTTCTATTGGCGAGCAACAAGCAGTGAAAAAAGAAGAATGGGAATTGTTTAATAAAACGGCAGTAACGCATTTATTTTCTATTTCAGGTTTGCATATTACTTTGTTGTCAAGTGTTGTTGCTTTTATTTGTGCATTTTTGTGGCGGCGTGTGCCTTTTTTCATCAAAATTGCGCCAGCACCAGTGATTTTTGCTTTAACGAGCGCCGCTTTTGCTTTGTTTTACGCCTTGTTGGCAGGTTTTGGCGTGCCTGCGCAACGCACGCTTTATATGTTGTGGGTTGTGGCAGCGGCAATTTTGTGGCGCCGTCCTGTTGCAATTTCGCAAGTTTTAGCCGCCGCTGCTTTGGTGGTTTTGGTGTTTGACCCGATGGCGATTTTTGCCATCGGTTTTTGGTTGTCCTTTGGCACGGTTGCCGTGTTGATTTTCATCGGTTTTTCATTTTGGTTTGCACCGCACAAAAGTTGGGGTGAAAAATTGTGGCAAGGCAGTTTTTTGTTTGCCCGCACGCAAATTGCCGCAAGTTTGGTAACTTTGCCTGTGTTGTTGCTGGTTTTTCAGTGGTTTCCTTTGGTTTCTCCCATTTCCAATGCGCTGGCAATTCCGCTGGTAACTTTTTTGATTACGCCATGCATTTTGTTGGCAACTTTTTTTATTTTTATTTCAACGCCGATTTTTCAATTTTTAACCGAATGTGCGCATTTTTTCATCACCAGCCTTTATGATTTTTTGCATTTTTGTGCGCGCATTCCCGTTTTTGAAAATGCCACAACATTGCCTTTGGCGGCTGTTGCTTTAATTGGCGTATTTTTATGTTGTATGCCGCGCGGTTTTTGGGGAAAGCGTTTGGGTGTTTTTTTTATTTTGCCTTTGTTTTTTTATGAAGCAGAACGCCCCAAAGAAAATGTGGCTTGGGTTGATTTTTTAGACGTAGGGCAGGGTTTGGCGGCTGTTATTCGCACGCAAAACCATACGCTACTTTTTGATACTGGCCCAAAATATGCCAACAACGCCACGGCTGCTGAGCGTGTGATTGTGCCGTTTTTGCGCAAAAATCAGTTGACCAAAATTGATGGTGTTGTTTTATCGCACAATGATTTAGACCACATCGGCGGTTTTGAAGGTTTAAAAAAAAGCGTTAAAATTCAAAATGTTATTGATGCGCAAACTTGTCCTAATTCAAAAAAATGGCTCTGGGATGGTGTAGAATTTTGGTTGTTTTCAACAAATTTGCAACAATCCACGGTCAACCAAAATTTTTTTTCAGATTTTCAAAAAAAATTGCCGTTGACCGTGGAAAATCGCCAATTTTCTTCTAATGAAAAGGCTTGCCTTTTGAAAATCACAGCCAAGGGCAAAAGTTTGTTGTTTACGGCGGATATTCCATCTGAAATGGAGGCACAACTTGTGCAGTTTTATCCTAACGCAATGCAAAGCGATGTTTTGCAAGTGGCGCACCACGGTAGCCGATTTTCAACAAGCGAATCTTTTTTGAATGCGGTTGCTCCCAAAGCGGCGGTGGTATCCGCTGGATATTTGAATCGTTATAAACATCCGAGTGAAGTGGTTATCAAACGTTTGAAAGAAAAGGGCATTGAGCTTTTTCGCACGGATTGGGGCGGGCAAATTCACGTTGTTTTGGGCGATGACTTGGAAATTGCGGCGTTGCGAAAAGATCACGGACGTTTGTGGCAACACAATGTTTTTATAGAAAGTTTTGAGCAAAGGCATTAAGTTTGCTATGATTTGCAGACAAAAATTAGGAAAAAAACGGTATTTACAATGAATGCGCTTGCTCGGTTGTTATTGTGTTGTTTTGCTTCCTTGATTGTGCCTTTTGGGCAAGTCAAGGCGGAAAATGTTGTTATTGTGGCGCATGAAGACGTGCCGAATGTTACACAAGATATCATCCAAAAATTATTCACCGGCAGAACCGTGGCGGTTGATGGCGTGTTGGTTACGCCTGTGAACGCCTCGCCCGGGGATAAACTCCGAAGCGATTTTTTGCAACATTTTTTAAACCAAACCGAAGAAAAATATCAAGCTTACTGGACGGTGCGGCAGTTCGTGGGCAAAGGTCGGCCGCCGCGCAATTTAACCAACACGGATGAAATCATCAAATTTGTGCGTTCCACCAAAGGCGCCGTTGGTTATTTGTATAGCAAAGATGTTCCCGAGGGCGTCAACGTTTTGTTGCGCAAGTGATTATGCGCCTAACCAAACTTTTTCAACTGATTTCCATTTTTGCTTTTGCGCTGATTGTGGCGAATATCGTCATTGTCGGGCGGGTGTATTTTTCTTACAAAGAAATGTTGGTTATCTCCCACAACACCCAACGGGTGATGGAATTAACCCGTTCCATTCGGCAAGAAAGCAGTTTGTTGGAAATGCTTGTGCGTGCTTATACCACCACGGCGGACCCGCGCTTTTTAGTGTATTACTACGATATTGTTGCGATTAGAAACGGCGAGAAAAAAGCCCCGCCTAATTATGATCCTGATGATTATTGGGATGCCGTCATTGCCCGCCGCATTGCGCATGCGCCTTTTCCAGAAGAAAAAACCTTGTCCTTGCGCGAACGCTTGCAGCGTTTGAATTTTAGCGAGGAGGAACTTCAAGCCTTTGACGAGGTGCTCAAAGCCTTTGAAAACTTGAACAAATTGGAACACGTGGCTTTTGCGGCAACGCAAGGCTTATATGATGCCAAGCAAAATGATTATGTCTCGGACGGCGAGCCAGACATGGAATTTGCGCGGCAGTTGATTTATAGCGACGAATACAACACACGAAGAGACGATTTATCCAAAAAAGAAACCGTTTTGGAAACCTTGGTTGAAAACCGCACCTCACAAATGGTAGATAAATCGGTGGAAACTTTGTTGCGCTACATTTATGTGTTGATTGGCATTTTGTTGTTGACGGTGGCTTTGTTGGCGATTTCTTTGGTTCAAGCGCGGCGCAAGATTTTAATGCCTTTGATGGATTTACACTGGTTGGCGGATCGTTTATCTCGCGGGGATTATTCCGCGCGCACCCAACAAAAAACGAGCATTGTGGAAATTGCCGAATTGGGCACCGTGACCAACAAAATGGCGCAAGCCATTCAGTTGGATATTGCCACGCGTGAGCGCGTGCAACAAGCTTTGGAAGACGCGCGCACAACAGCCGAAGAAGCGCGCGTTGTGGCAGAAGATGCAACCAAAACCAAATCCATGTTCTTGGCGAATATGAGCCACGAAATTCGCACGCCGATGAATGCCATCATCGGTATGTCTTATTTGGCTTTGCAAACCAAGTTAACCGCGCGGCAAAAAGATTATGTGGAAAAAATCCACGGTGCTGCCAAGGCTTTGTTGGGAATTATTAACGATATTTTGGATTTCTCCAAAATTGAAGCGGGCAAAATTGAATTAGACAACGTGCCTTTCCGTTTGGAAGAAGTGGTGAGCAGTTCTTTGTTTTTGTTGCGCCAAAAAGCGCAGGAAAAAGAAATTGAATTGTTGTGTGAATTGAAAGACGACTTTTTGGTCAAAGGCGATGTCATGCTCATGGGCGACCCCTTGCGCTTGGGGCAAGTGCTGACCAACTTTTTGTCCAATGCAGTGAAGTTCACGCATCAAGGCCACGTGGTGTTGTCGGTGGATTTGTTAAAAGAAGAAAACGATGCGGTGGAATTGCTATTTGAAGTCAAAGACACCGGCATTGGGATGACTCCCGAGCAAGTGAGCAAATTGTTCCAAGAATTTACCCAAGCGGATGGCTCCACCACGCGCAAATACGGCGGCACGGGCTTGGGTTTGACCATCTCCAAAAAATTTGTGGAGATGATGGGCGGCAAAGTGAAGGTAGAAAGCGTTGCGGGCGAAGGTTCCAACTTTTCTTTTACTTGCAAATTGTTGATTTCCGACACCAAAGACGAAAAACACTTGCCACAAGTGAGCAAATTGCGTGTGTTGGTTGTGGATAACCATGCTTTGGCGCGCCAAGTATTGGTGGAAATGTTGACGGAAATGGGCGTGGGCGCAGACATTGAAAACGGCGTGCAAGAAGCCGATAGCGGTGAAAAAGCGCATGAATTGGTGTTGCAATCTATTCAAACGGAAAAACGCTTTGACTTGCTTTTGATTGATTGGGTGATGCCGAATATGAACGGCGGCACGTTGATTGCCACATTAAAATCCGAATGCGGCATTCCGCCGCCGCAAGTGGTTATCGTCTCGGGTTACGATTCGCATGTGATTCGGGAAACCGCCAACAAGTTTGGTGTGGATAATTTCTTACCCAAACCTGTGATGCCCGAAGTGTTGCGCAATGTTTTGGCACGCTTAACGGGCGACGATGTGGAAAGTGTGAGCAACGTCAAAGCCAACACCGTGCGTTTGGATGGTATGCGCATTTTGCTCACGGAAGATGATCGCATCAACCAACAACTTGCCGTGGAATTGATGGAAAGCCACGGTGCCACGGTGCATGTTGCCAACAACGGCAAAGAAGCCATTGAAAAATTGGATGCCGCAGCGCCCGATTTTTACCACATTGTTTTGATGGATTTGCAAATGCCCGTGATGGATGGCTACACCGCCGTGGGCATTTTGCGCAAAAATCCGCGCTACAACGATGTGCCGATTTTTGCGATGACCGCACACGCCATGACCGAAGAGCGCGAACGCTGCAAAGTTTTGGGAATGAATGGGCATATTAGCAAACCCATTGAACCCGATGAACTTTATACAAAACTCTCAGAAATTTACCAACCGCCCGCCGAATTATTGGCGCAAAAGAACGATGAAGCGGCGACTGAATCCGATATTGACGACGATGCGCCAATTTCGCAAACCCCGCGCGACACCTTGCAGTTGCCCATTGTGGATGGCTTAAACACCAAAGCAGGTTTGCGCCGCGCCGCAGGCAAGTTGGAGCTTTATTCCAAAATTTTGAAGAGTTACGCCAGCGATTACGTGCATTTTTCCGAAGATTTTTCGCAATTCAAATCTTCACTCCAATGGGAAGAGATGCAACGTTTGGCGCATACTTTAAAAGGCTTGTCGGGCAGCATTGGCGCAGAAGACGTGCAACGCGCCATGGAAGGTTTGGAATTTGCCTGCAAGGAAAAGGACGAAGCAAAGGTCGATTTGCTTTTTCCACAAGCGGTGGAACTTTTTGAACCCATAGTGCAAGGCATTGCCAATCATTATGGATTGAATGGCAACACCACAGAACAAAATGAAAAAAATAATGCGTTGACCGTGGAAAATCAAGCGCAATTAGAATCAAACAAACCTTTGAATGAAGAAGAAAAAGCGCTGGTTGAAAAATTGCGTCATCTTTTATCAGAAGGCGATTCGGAAGCGCAAGATTGGTGGGAAGAACACGCCGATATGTTGCGCCGCCACTTGCCGATAGAAATTTACCACCGCATTGAGCGCGCCATTTGCGATTTTGAATTTGATTTGGCACTTGAAACCATTGAACAACATAAAGGGGCATTGTAATGAGCGAAAAACCCACGATTTTGATTGTGGATGATACTCCCGCCAACTTGTCGCTCTTGACGGGGTTGTTGAAGGATTATTATCGCATCAAAGTGGCAAACAATGGCGTGAAAGCCTTGGCGTTGGCAGAAAAAGATGCGCCTGATTTGGTGCTGTTGGACATTATGATGCCCGAATTGGACGGTTATGAAACCTGTCGTCGCATGAAAAAAATGGAAACAATGGCGCACGTGCCCATTATCTTTTTAACGGCAAAATCTTCACAAGAAGATGAAGAAATGGGGTTTGAAGCGGGCGCTGTGGATTTTATCCACAAACCGATTTCGCCGCCCATTGTGATGGCGCGTGTGCGAGCGCAGTTGAGTTTGAAAGAATGGGGCGATATGCTGGCGGATAAAAGCGCTTGGTTGGAAGAAGAAGTGGATCGGCGCTTGACGCAAATCAACCGCTTGCAAGAAGCCTCCATGATGGTGATGGTTTCTTTGGCGGAATTTCGCGATGAATGCACGGGTATGCACATTGTGCGCACGCAAGAATACGTGCGGCTTTTGGCGCAGGAATTGTCCCGCCGCCCGAAGTTTTCTTATTTGACCAACAACAACTTAATTGAATTGTATGCGCGCTCGGCACCTTTGCACGATATCGGCAAAATCGCCATTCCCGATTCCATTTTGTTAAAACCCGGCAAATTAACCGAAGAAGAATTTGAGGTGATGAAAACCCACACCACGCGCGGTTACGACATTTTGAAGCAAGCCCACGCTTTTATGGGCGACCAAGGTGATTTTTTGGATTGTGCGATGGATGTGGCTTTGAATCACCACGAACGCTGGGATGGCAGTGGTTATCCCAACAAAAAGAAGGGTGAGGGAATTCCGCTTTCTGCGCGCATTATGTCGGTGGCGGATGTTTATGATGCCTTGCGCACGGAACGCCCATACAAACCCGCATTTGGCAGAAAGGATACGGAACAATTTGTAATAGAAGGCAAAGGCAAACAATTTGACCCAGATGTAATTGACGCCTTTGTGGCTATTGCCGATGCCTTTGATGAAATCAACGCACGCATGGCGGATGAGCCAACCAAAATGGAAGAGCAAATTCTGTCGTAATTTTATTTTGAAATTTTTTTGGAGTTGACCGTGGAATTCCTACCCCCCCCCCCACGAATCGAAATTTTGAGAGGGATTATGAAGTTTAAAAAAGAAATGTTGGTTGCCGCTTTGTTGGTAAGCACAGCAACGGTAAATGCCGAAGAAACAACGGATTTTAACTTGCCAGAAAACCTTGCGTTTTCCTTTTTTGGCACGGCGGGTTATGCCGTGAGCAATCAGGATTTCAAATACAACAAAATCTCCAGCGCTGGCACAGTGGATGCCGATTCGCGCATTGGCGCACAATTGGACTGGAATTTAACCCCGCGTTTGGGTTTTATTTTGCAAGGCGAACTCTCGCAATCTTTGAGCGATGACCACCGCTGGCGGCCTAGGTTGCCTTGGGCATTGTTGCGTTTTCGTGCAACTGATAATTGGGTGTTGAAAATAGGGCGTTCACGTTTGCCTGCTTTGCTTTATTCCCAAAACGCCAACGTTGGTATGAGCTACATTCCCGCGCGCTTGCCTCTTGATGTTTATGGTTTGTCGCCCACTTTTGAATACAACGGTATTTCATCCACTTACACGTGGGATGTGGGCGATAGTGGTATGAAGACGATTTCTTGGGATTTTTATGGCGGTATGTCCAACGCGTGGCAACGCGTGTGGTTTCGCACAAATCCCGACACCATGCAAGAAGCTCCCAAATATTTTGCACGGCGCTTGAAAGTTGTCGGCACATTTTTGACCTATGAAGATGCGATGGAAAATAACCTCGTCCGAACAGGTGTGCATTATGTAGAGGTTAAAGATAGAAACGGCGGCGTTTTTGTAAAACGCAACGCAGTGCAAACGCTACCCAACGGCTACAAAGTTTATATGCCCACAGGTGGTGATATCACGGATACTGTGAAGTTTTTGCTCTTTGGCGTGTTGGGCGATTGGCACGTTGGCAACGGTTTTTATGTGGCTAGCGAATTTGCCGTGCGCAAGGTGTTGAATATGACTTCGGGTTTGGATACGCGTGCTTTTTATGTGCAGTTGCGCAAAAACATTCAACACTTCACGCCGTATATTTCGTGGAATTATTCTATTTCGGACACCAAATCCCGCAAGGTTTATAAGGAAATGTCTAAAACCACAGGTATTCCACAAATGGCAACATTTGAAACGCTCAACCGCATCTCTGCCGATGCAATGTTGATGGCCAATCAAATGACCGTTGCCATTGGCACGGCTTATGATATTGGCACCAATCACCGCTTAAAAATGGAATATTCGCACACACGTTTGGGGCAAGGCTCGTCTTTTGTGGATCAACCTTTGAGTTTGCCGAGCGTGGATGGCAAAAAGGTGAATATCTTTTCTGCGTCATATAACTTTTTATTTTGAAAAAAATAATGGGTTGACCGTGGAAAAAAATAGTGAGAGAGGACAATGTTTTTAAAGAAATTTTGGCTTGCTTCTTTAATTGGCAATGTGGCGATTGCTGCCAACGCTGCGGATTCGGCTTTGGGTTTCAACTTGCCTGATAATCTCGCCTTTTCCTTTTTTGGCACGGCGGGTTATGCCGCAAGCAACCAAGATTACGCTTATAACCAAATTGACAACACAGGCACTTTTGATGCCGACTCGCGCATTGGCGCTCAGCTTGACTGGCAAATCTCTGCGCGTTTTAGCTTTATTTTGCAAGGCGAACTCTCGCCATCTTTGAAGGATGACCACCGCTGGCGGCCTAGGTTGCCTTGGGCATTGTTGAGTTACCGCGCAACGGATAATTGGGAGCTCAAAATCGGGCGCAGTCGTTTGCCTGCATTGCTTTATTCCCAAAATGGCAATGTTGGGATGAGTTATGTGTCTGCCCGTTTGCCTGTTGAAGTTTATGGTTTGTCGCCAACCTTTGAATACAACGGCATCTCATCTTCTTATTCTTGGGATGTGGGCGAAGATGGGATGAAAAGCATCACTTGGGATTTTTATGGCGGTATGTCTAATTTTTGGCAACGCGTGTGGTTTCGCACCAATCCCCAAACTTTGCAAGAAGGTGCCAATCATTATGCGCGGCGCTTAAACGTTGTTGGCACTTTCTTCACCTATGAAGATGCAATGGAAAACAACATTTTGCGCACGGGTTTGCATTATGTTGCCGTTAAAAACCGCGACAACGTCCCTTTTTTAAAACGCAATGAAGTTGTAACCTTGCCCACGGGTTTTCAAGTGTATATGCCAAAAGATGGCGAAACCACGCCCAAGGTTAAGTTTTTGCTCTTTGGCGTGTTGGGCGATTGGCATTTGGGCAACGGCGTTTATGCCTCGGGCGAATTTGGCGTGCGGCGCGCGATGAATATGTTATCAGGCATGCAAACCCGTGCTTTTTATGTGCAGTTGAGAAAAAACATCCATCACTTCACGCCTTATGTTTCTTGGGGTTTTTCAAAGTCGGATTCCAAACCCAGCCGTGTTTATGCGGCAATGTTGCGCAACTCGGGCGTGCCGCAATTTGCTTTGTATGATGCGTTGAATCGCATTTCTGCCGATGCAATGCTGATGGCTAATCAATATACCGTTGCCATTGGCACGGCGTATGATATCGGCAACAATCACCGACTAAAAGTAGAATACGCACACACGCGTTTGGGTTTGGGTTCGGCATTGGTGGATCAACCTTTATCAATGCCAAGCGTGGAAGGTCAAGGAATTAGCGTATTTTCTGCGTCTTATAACTTTTTATTTTGAAAAAAATAATGGGTTGACCGTGGAAAATCACCAAAAAAGTGGGGGTGGGGATGATGAAAAAAAACGTAATTTTGAGCGCTTTTTTGGGTGTGTTAACCAACAATGCCCTTGCCATTGATTCCACGGGTGCGGGATTAAAACTTCCTGAAAATTTGAGTTTTTCTTTTTTTGGCACGGCAGGTTACGCCATTAGCGACAAACCCTACCCCTATTATTACGGCACAATTTCCGAGCACGGTTCTTTTAATGCTGATTCGCGCATTGGCGCACAAATGGATTGGCAAATTTCCCCGCGTTTTAGTTTTATTTTGCAAGGCGAATTGGCGCCCGTTCGCGACAAAGAACACCGCTGGCGACCGCGTTTGTCTTGGGCGCAACTGGCTTACCACGTCAATGATAACTGGACTTTAAAAATCGGCAGAACGCGTTTGCCTGCTTTGCTTTATACGCAAAATTCTAATGTTGGTATGAGTTATTTCTCCGCGCGCTTGCCAGTTGAAGTCTACAATTTGTCGCCAACTTTTGAATACAACGGCGTTTCGTCCACATATGTTTGGGATATTGGCGAAGATGGGATGAAAACAATTTCTTGGGATGTTTACACAGGCGCATCCAACTTTGCGCAGCGGCTTTGGATGCGCGATAGTTTTATGCAAGTGCAGCGCGGCCCCAACTTTTTTTCGCGCAAACTTGTTGCAGGCGGCACGTTTATTAGCTATGAAGATTTAGCGGAAAACAACATTTTGCGCGCGGGCGTGCATTATGCGCAAGTCAAAGACCGCAACGGCAGCACTTTTTTAAAAAGCTACAATGTTATTCGGTTGCCCAACGGCGCTGAGGTTTATCCGCTCGCCAGCACAAATACTTCTGACGACGTTAAATACATTTTGCTGGCTTTGATGGGCAACTGGCATATTGGCAATGGTTTTTATTTTACCGGTGAGTTTGGCATACGGCGCGCTGCCAACGTGAACTCGGGTTCGGATTCCCGCGCTGCCCATTTGAATTTGCGCCGCCGCGTGGGCAACTTTACGCCTTATGTAACGTGGTCTTATAGCATTTCTGACTCGCAGTCGCGCCGCACTTACAAAAACCTTTCCAAACCAACGGGTTTTGCGCAATACGATTTAATCAACCGCATTTCTGGCGATGCCTTGTTGATAACCGACCAACAAACGCTTGCCCTTGGCACAGCGTATGATATTGATTCGCATCAGCGCTTGAAATTAGAATACGCGCGCATGCGCATCGGACGTGGTGATTATTTGATTGACCGCCGCCCATTTGATGGCGATTTGAATGGCGAAGGAATCAACATTTTCTCCGCGTCTTATAACTTTTTATTTTGAAAAAAAAAGGCGTTGACCGTGGAAAATCATCAACAAATGCGGAAAAAATTGCTTTTGGGCGTTTTTTTAATCGCAACTGGCAATGTTGCCGCAGCGGCGGCGGATTCGATCTTTTCTTTGCCGTCCAACATGAGTTTTTCCTTTTTTGGCACGGCGGGTTATTCCATTAGTGATAAACCCTACGCTTATTATTACGGCACAATTTCCGAGCGCGGTTCTTTTTATGCCGATTCCAATGTTGGTGCGCAACTTGATTGGCAAATTTCTCCGCGTTTGAGTTTTACCTTGCAAGGCGAAGTGGCACCCGTGCGCGACCGCGACCACCATTGGCGGTCGCATTTAACGTGGGCGCATTTGACTTTTCGCTTAACCAATAATTGGGCGTTAAAAATCGGCAGGTCGCGCGTGCCTGCTTTGCTTTATACGCAAAATTCTAATGTTGGTATGAGCTATTTTGCCTCTCGGCTACCTTTTGAAGTTTATGATTTATCGCCCACTTTTGAATACGATGGCATTGCCACTTCTTACACGTGGGATGTGGGCGATGATGGTATGCACACGGTCTCGTGGAATGCTTACGCGGGCATTTCGCATTTTGACCAACGCATGTGGTTTCGCGATTCATTAGGAAATATTAACGCAGGAGCCAACTCTTTTTCGCGCAAATTAAACGCCGCAGGCACTTTTTTGAGTTATGAAGACGCCGTGGAAAACAACTTGTTGCGCGCAGGTTTGCATTATGTGGAATTAAAAGATCGGCAAGGCGATGTTTTCTTAAAACGCCACAACGTGCTGGTGCTGCCCAACGGCGCTGAGGTTTATCCGCCCACAGGCACGGAAAACACCGACAAAGTGAAATACACAGTTTTGGCATTGATGGCGGATTGGCACGTGGGCGGCGGGCTTTATTTGGCAAGTGAAATTGGCATTCGCCGTGCTTTGAATGTGAATACAGGGTTGGATTCCCGCGCGTTTTATCTGCACGCGCGCCGCCGTTTTGGTGACTTCACGCCTTATGTCGCTTGGAGTTATTCGCAGTCCAATTCTGAATCCCGCAGAACATTCAAAAACCTTTCCAAACCAACGGGTTTTGCGCAATTTGATTTAATCAACCGCGTATCTGGCGATGCTTTGTTGATGACCGACCAACAAACGCTTGCCATCGGCACAGCGTATGATATCGGCACGAATCAACGCTTAAAAATGCAATACGCCCGCACCCGCATTGGCCGTGGCGATTATTTGGTTGACCGCCGCTTATCCGATGGTGATTTGGACGGCGAACATATCAACATTTTCACGGCATCCTATAACTTCCTTTTTTAAAGTAAAATTGCGGCATTTTTCAAAAAAAAAGGTCGTTGACCGTGGATTTTTATGGTTTCAGTCGTTCATTCGTTGGCGCATCAGGTTGATAACGACCACATCATCAGTGCCATTACCCAAGATTTAAACCACGAAGATTCTCAAGAAGTAAGCGATGCCCTTTTGTGGGCGCGCGATGTTTACGGCGATTCCCGACTATCCACGGGCGAGCCTATGCGCGCCCACGCGCAAGGTATGGCTTTGATGATGGCTGGCTTAAAGCAGGGCAGCAAAGCGCGCATTGCCGCTTTGTTATTTGCCTTGCACACGTCTTTGGAAAACGCCTCTGAAAAAATTGAAAAACGCTTTGGGCGCGATGTGGCAAAACTGGTTAGCGGTTTAAAACGTTTAAATCGCCTGCATTTTGCGGTGCATAACTTGAATGGCAAGGGTTACAACGACCCATTAGAAGCCAAAACGCAAATAGAAATTTGGCGCAAAATGCTCTTGGCAATGGTGGAAGATATTCGCGTTGTTTTGTTGCGGCTGACATCCCGCACGCAAACCATGCGTTATTACACCGACTGCGCCGATGCTTTGCGCATGGATATTGCCAAAGAAACCTTGGATTTATACGCCCCGCTTGCGAATCGCCTTGGCGTTTGGGAGTTGAAGTGGGAGCTGGAAGATTTGTCCTTTCGCTTTTTGCAACCAGACGCTTATAAGCAAATTGCCAAAAGCTTGGATGAAAAACGCTTGGAACGCGAGCAATTCATCGCTGATTCAGTGGCAAGAGTGAAAACGGAATTAGAAAAGCTCGGCATTGCAGATGCAACTGTTTATGGTCGCCCCAAGCATATTTACAGCATTTGGAACAAAATGCGCCGCAAAGGCGTTGATTTTGCGGAAATTTATGACGTTCGCGCCATTCGCGTGGTGGTCAATAAGCTTGAAGATTGTTACACCGCCTTGGATTTGGTGCATCGTTTGTGGCAACCGATTCCTGCTGAATTTGACGATTACATTGCCAAACCCAAAGGCAATAATTACCAATCATTGCACACAGCGGTGCAATGTTTGGATGGCAAAAGTTTGGAGATTCAAATCAGAACATGGCAGATGCACCGCCACGCGGAATTGGGCGTGGCTGCGCACTGGCGCTACAAAGAAAACAAAGACAAAAACGACAAATACGATGAAAAAATTGCCTTGTTGCGGCATTTTTTAACTTGGAAAGAAGAATTTTCACAAAACGAATGGGAAGACCAATACCGCCGCGCCGCCTTTAACGAAACCGTTTATGTTTTAACGCCACAAGGCAAGGTTATTGATTTGCCCAAGGGTGCAACGCCTGTGGATTTTGCCTACCGCATCCACACATCACTCGGGCACCGTTGCCGCGGCGCCAAGGTTGACGGCGCTTTGATGGCTTTAAACAATCCATTGGAAAGCGGGCAATGCGTGGAAATTATCGCCGCCAAAAAAGGCGCGCCATCGCGCGATTGGCTCAATCCAACACTTCATTATTTAGCCACATCAAGCGCCAAGCGCAAAGTGCGCGCGTGGTTTTCTAATTTGGCTTTGGAAGAAAGTTTGGCAGAAGGCCGCGCCATTGTTTTAAAAGCCTTGCAACGCGCGGGGCAAACGCAGTTTTCGGTGGAAACTCTGGCGCAAAAATTCGGTTTTGCCAAGGCTAGCGATTTGTATATTGCCGCAGCGCGCGGCGATTTAACCAGCCGACAATTCCATAATTTGTTGGAGATTCCTGCTGAATCCACTGATTCTGCCAAATCAGCGGACATCGCCAAAACCGTTATTGATGATGGGCTTAAAACCCTTTCTCGCCCGCGGGCGCAAAAAACGGATGAAGGCATTTTGATTGTTGGCGTGGGGCAACTTTTGACGCAACTTGCCCGTTGTTGCAAACCAACGCCGGGCGATGAAATTGTGGGTTTTGTTACACGCGGGCGCGGTGTTTCCATTCACCGCGCGGATTGCGTGAATTTTGCCTATTTGGCGCAAAAATTCCCCGACCGAGTGATGCAAACAGCTTGGGGCAAAGCCAAAAAAGACAACAGCGTTTTTTCAAGCGATATTGTGGTAGACGCACATGATCGCCAAGGTTTATTGCGCGATATCTCTGATGTTTTGATGCGCGAAAAAATCAATGTTACTGGCGTGCAAACCCGCTCGCGCCAAAACAAAGCGCATATGCGTTTTACCTTGGAATTATCATCCTTGCAGGATGTGCGCAAAACCTTGGATTTAATCCACGCTGTGGATGGCGTGGTTTCGGTGCGCCGCGCTTAAAATTTTAAAAAAAAGCATTTTTCCACGGTAAACCTTCAATTTTTTTCAAAAAAAATCCACGTTTACCGTGGAAAATCATTTTTTTTGAATTTTCGGCGCAAAACCAAAAAAAACGAACCGAATGGTTCGTTTTTTGGAAAAGGGTAAATAATGAAATTTTATGAAAATCTTGGTGCCTCGGGCCAGACTCGAACTGGCACGCCTTGCGGCGGTGGATTTTGAGTCCACTGCGTCTACCGATTCCGCCACCGAGGCACATCAAAAAGAAGGCGCATTGTAAAATGCTTGTTTTTTGTGGTCAAGTTTTTTTACAACAATGCAACGAATTTTTATTACTTCCGACACCCATTTTAGCCACCAAAACATTTTGCGCTTTGAAGCCAAAAACCGCCCGTTTCCTAATATTTATTTGCATAATCAAGAACTTGTGGCGCGTTGGAACAGCGTGGTGAATAACGATGATGTGGTTTGGCACTTGGGTGATGTTTTTTTTGGGAGCGACAATAGCGAAGTTTTGCAAGCCTTAAACGGCACCAAGCACTTGGTTTTGGGCAACCACGACCATTATGGCATTCAAAATTATTTGCCTTTTTTTGACAAAATTGTTGGTTGCACGCAGATTAACCACTGCATTTTGACGCACATTCCCATTCATCCTTCGCAGTTTTTTAGGTTTAAAGCCAATATTCACGGGCATTTGCATTCGCATTTAATAGACGATGCGCGTTATTTCAACGTTTGCGTTGAACAAAACAATCTCACGCCGATGTTGTTGGATGATGTTTTTGCCAAAATAGAGCGGCGGTTGAAGCAAAAACTCTGATTTTCCACAGTAAACGTTTATTTTTTTTCAAAAAAACACGGTTTTCTGTGCTTTTTTTTAAAAAAAAAGACGTGTTAAAATTCACGCCGTTTTCATTTTGGAACACCGCAATGTTTGCTCGTTTTATGCCGCGTGATGCCAAGTATTTTGAACTTTTCAACAATCACGCTGATTTAATCGCCAAAGGCGGCGCTGCGCTTTTTGATTTGACCAGTGCGCTTGTTGAAAAAAACAACCAAAAGGCAACAGAATGCGCCGATGCCATTGATAAAATTGAGCGCATGGCTGATGACGTAACCCACGAAGTTTTATCCAAACTCCACACTTCTTTTATTACGCCATTTGACCGCGATGAAATTCATTCTTTAATCAGCCACTTGGACGATGTGTTGGATGTGATTCAGGACGTTGCCGAAGTGGTTTTTTTATACGATGTCAAATGCGTGCCCGAAGAAGTAAAAAATATGGGCGAAATCACCATGCATTGTTGCGAGCGCATTCAAGCGGTGGTGAAATTGTTGCACAGCATGGACAATTCGTCTGCCATTTTGCGCATTTGCCATGAAATTGCAGAATTGGAAACCGCAACGGATAGACAATACCGTGAAGCGATGTCGCGCCTTTTTAGAGAAGAACCAGATGTGCGCGAGCTTATCAAAATCAAACAAATTTACGAAGTATTGGAGTCGGTGACCGATCATTGCAAAGATGTGGCAACCACCATTGAATCGATTGTTTTGGAAAATTCATAAAAATGGAAACCGCGCCCATCGGCTTATTTGTAGTGGTTCTTTTGGTTGCTGTGGCTTTGATTTTTGACTTTATGAACGGCTTTCACGATGCCGCCAATTCCATTGCCACAGTGGTTTCTACCCGCGTTTTAAAACCCTTGCAAGCCGTTGTTTGGGCGGCTGGTTTTAATTTTTTGGCGTATTTTTTATTTGATTTGCATGTGGCTTCAACCATCGGCACAGGCACCATTGATGCCGCTATTGTTGACCACTATGTGATTTTTGGCGCATTGGTTGGCGCCATCGTGTGGAATATCATCACGTGGTATTTTGGCATTCCATCGTCCTCTTCTCACGCATTGGTTGGCGGGCTTGTTGGCGTGGCGTTGGTGAAATCAGGCATGCAAAGTTTGGTGGTTTTGGGTGTGTTAAAAATTGTTGCTTTTATTTTCATTGCGCCATTGTTGGGCTTTTTATTTGGCGGATTTGCGATGGTGGCGCTTTCTTGGCTTTGTCGCAAAATGCCTGCACGGCGCGTGGATAAATATTTCCGCCGTTTGCAATTATTATCCGCCGCGGCGTATAGTTTGGGGCACGGCGGCAACGATGCCCAAAAAACCATCGGCATCATTTGGATGCTTTTAATTGCCGCGAATATGACCAACGGTGATAACCACGTGCCGCATTGGGTTGTTTTTTCTTGTTACACGGCAATGGGTTTGGGCACGCTTTTTGGCGGTTGGCGCATTGTGAAAACGATGGGCAATCGCATTACCGAACTCAACCAAGCGCGTGGTTTTTGTGCCAATTCGGGCGGTGCTTTAACGCTTTTTATTGCCACGACTTTTGGCATTCCCGTTTCCACCACGCACACCATCACTGGTGCCATTGCGGGCGTTGGTGCCACGCACGGCACAAGGCGCGTGCGTTGGGGCGTGGCTGGCGGTATTATTTGGGCGTGGATTTTAACCATGCCTTGCTCAGGTTTGGTTGCCGCATTGGCGTGGTATTTGGGGCAGTTAATTTTTTAAAAAATCCACGGTCAACGCACAATTTTTTTTAAAATGGAACAAAAAAACTACATCACCCCGCAAGGCTACCAAAAATTAAAGGACGAGCGCGAATGGTTGATTAAAACCGAGCGTCCCAAGGTGGTGGATGTGGTTTCTTGGGCGGCAGGTAATGGCGATCGTTCGGAAAATGGCGATTATATTTACGGCAAAAGGCGTTTGCGTGAAATAGACAAACGCATTCGTTTTTTGAATCAACGAATTGATGCCGCCGAAGTGGTGGATCCGTTGAAACAAAAAGGCAACACGCAGATTTTTTTTGGTGCCACGGTTATTTTTTTGGATGAAAACGGCAAAGAATCGCGCGTGCAAATTGTGGGCGTGGATGAAATTGAAAGTGGCGAAAAAGCGCAAACCAATAAAATCAGCTGGATTAGCCCTTTGGCGCGCGCTTTGTTGAAGAAAAACGCAGGCGATGTGGTGGAATTTAAAACGCCCAAAGGTTTTCGTGAAATTGAAATTGTGGATGTGTTTTATGAATAAAAAAAATCTCATCACACCGCAAGGTCTGCAAAAATTAAAAGACGAGCGCAATGCTTTGATGCACAGCGCCGCAGCCGAAGGTTCCAACGCAAAAGCCTCGGCGCGCATTTTCTTTTTAACCCAACGCATTGATACTGTGGAGGTGGTTGATTTTTCCATTCATCAAGGCGACTCCCAAATTCATTTTGGCGCAACCGTGGTGTTGGAAGATTTGGACAACGACACGCACGTGATTTACCAAATCGTAGGCGAAGACGAGGTTGACCAAGCCGAAGGCAAAGTCAGCTTGCTTTCCCCCATTGGCAAAATGCTGCTTGGCAAAAAAGAAGGCGAAAATTTGGTGCTGGACGAGCGCGCTTATACCATTTTCAATGTGCGTTACGAATTGCCCGAATCCGCCGCCCTTTATGAAAAACTAAGCAAACTGCGCGAACAAATGGCGCAATCTTTGGCGCGTGGCGGTGCGTCTTTTACGCAAGCGCATTTGCAAGATTTGGATACGCGTTTGCGTTTATTAGAATCGCAAAAAATGCGAAAATCCACGGTCAACTGAATAAAATTTTGAAACAATGATAGAACTCAGACACCTTGCCAAACATTACGCCGAGCACGTGGTTTTAAAAGACGTACAGTTGACCATTGAAATGGGCGAAAAGCTCTTGCTCTCAGGTTCTTCGGGCGCGGGAAAATCAACGCTTTTGAAAATCATCGCCGCACTTGAAATGCCCAGCAAGGGCGAGGTCATCATCAATGGCAAATCGTTGGTGCGTATGCGCCGCGCCGCCTTGCCTTTTTTTCGGCGGCATTTTGGCTTGATTTTTCAAGATCCCAAACTTTTATTTGACCGCTCGGCATTAGACAACGTTTTATTCCCTTTGCAAATTGCTGGCGTGCCAATGCTTGAAGCCAAACGGCGCGCCGAAGGCGCATTAGACAAAGTTGGTTTATTGAAATACGCCAAAGCCTTGCCTGTAACACTTTCAGGCGGCGAACAGCAACGCTTGGCAATCGCGCGTGCCGTGGTGCATCGCCCTTCTGTTTTGATGGCAGATGAACCCACCAGCCATTTGGACCAAGCCACCGCTCGAGAGATTATGGCTTTGTTTGACAATTTTCACCAAGTGGGGGTCACGCAAATTATCGTAACGCACGACCCTTTGTTAATAGATCACGCCAATAGCGCCAACACGCGCCATGTGATTTTAAAAGACGGGGTAATTGTGTGATGATACTTCTGCAACAACATTTCAGCGCCCTAAAACGCGCTTTTTCGCAGTTGGTTTTGAGCCCCATGAGCACGTTTATTTCGCTGGTTGCCATTGCCATTGCGTTGACCTTGCCGGCTTTTGGTTATTTGCTTTTAGAAAGTGCGGATTTTTTTGGGCAGAAAATGGGTTTGCACGAAATCACGCTTTTTTTGGATAAAAACGCAGACGACATTACCGTGTTGAACGTTAGCCAAGAATTAGAAAAACTACCACTACGCTTTCAATTTATTGACAAACAAACGGCATTTGCGCATTTGTCGGAATCTTTACATTTGGCGCAAGTAGCCAAATTTTTGGATGAAAATCCTTTGCCGCACGCTTTTGTGATTACGCCCGAAAACCAGCATCTAGACGCAGTTCAAGAAATGCAACAAACCTTTGAAACTTGGCCGGAGGTTGCCCGCGTGCATTGGGATAGTGCTTGGGTAGAGCGTTTTGAAGCCTTTTTGGATTTGTCGGGCAGGTTGATGAATGTTTTGGCGTTTTTGTTATCCGCTGGGCTAATTGCCATTATCTTCAACAACGTTCGCTTGCAAATAATGTTTTATAAAGACGAAATAGAAGTCGCCGCGATGATGGGCGCAACCCGCGCCTTTATTAGCGCGCCTTTTTATTATTTTGGCGCGTTGTTGGGTTTGCTCGGTGCCATTCTTTCTGCCATTATTTTGCAAATTTTGATTTCTTATTTGAACCCCGCTGTGCAGCATTTTTCGCAATATTACGCCTTGCCACTTTCACTGCATCCTGTTGATTTTTCAGTCTTTTTAAGTTTGGCAGGGGTTGCAATTTTTTTAGGGCTTTTGGCGGTGAATTTTTCTGTTTCCTTGTTCGTGCGCCAACAATGACGGCGCTTGTTCGCACCAAAGCGCGGGATTTTGACCCCGTTTTGGCTTTTCGCTTGGAAAAAAACGGCGTGCCGCATCCGCTATTGGCGCAACTTTTCACCGCGCGCGGTGTGAAAGATTTTGCTGATACCGACCTCAACTTAAAAAACCTTCTTCCACCGCAAAGCCTTGAAAACGCTTCAATGGCGGCGGATATTTTGGCTTATGCCGTGCAAAATCAGCGCCGCGTTTTAATTGTGGGTGATTACGATTGCGATGGTGCAACGTCTACCGCCCTCGCCGTGCGCGCCTTGGCGGCACTTGGTTTGAAGGCGGACTATTTTGTTCCCGACCGTTTTCAATTAGGCTATGGATTAAGCCGCGCCTTGATTGATGCCGTTTTAAAAGAATTTTCACCCAAGCCTGAAATTATTGTGACGGTTGATAACGGTATGGCAAGCTTTGAAGGCGTTGAATACGCCAAACGCTTTGGCATAGCAACGATTATCACCGACCACCATTTGCCAGCCGATTGCGACCCAGAGGCGCTTTGCATTGTGAATCCGAATCAGCGCAACAGCCGTTTTCCTTCTAAAAACTTGGCTGGCGTGGGCGTGATTTTTTACGTTATGTTGGCACTCAGAGCCGAATTAGAAAAACGCGGTTATTTTGAAAACCACAAAAAACCCAACTTCGGCGCACTTTTGCCGCTTGTGGCACTTGGCACTGTTGCGGATTTGGTAAGGCTTGACCACAACAACCGCATTTTGGTGAAAGATGGCTTGCGGCGCATCAATATGGGCGATTTGGAATTGCGCGATGACGAATGCCTGCTTGGTTTGCAAAAACTTTTTGAAGTGGCAGGCACGCCCGCGCGCACCGCACGCGTTGAGGATTTGAGCTTTCGCATTGCACCGCGCTTAAACGCCGCTGGTCGCATGGATTCAATGGATATTGGCGTGAAATTGCTTTTGACACACGACATTGTGGAAGCCACCGCCCTTGCTTATAAATTAAGCAATTTGAACCACGAGCGGCAAAAAAAACAAAATGAAATGAAAGCCCAAGCCGAGGCAACCCTTGCCGCATTGCCTGATTTTAAAAACAATTCTGCCCCTGCCATTTGCCTTTATAACCCATCGTGGCACGAAGGCGTGGTTGGTTTAATCGCTTCGCACTTGGTCAAAACTTACCACTTGCCAGCCTTTGTTTTTGGCAAATCTCAAGAAGAAGGCTTGATTAAAGGCTCTGGGCGCAGTGTTGCCGCACTGCATTTGCGTGATACCTTGGATGAAGTAGCAAAACAATCGCCCGACATTTTGAAACGCTTTGGCGGGCACGCAATGGCAGCAGGGCTAACTTTGATTGAGGAAAATTTTGAAGCATTTAAAACGCTTTTGATGAAAACCATCGCCCAAAAAAATCTGCCCAACACCAAGCTGATTGAAACCGATGGTGTTTTGCCCAGCCATTATTTCAACCCGCAAATTGCCAAAATGTTGCAAAGCCAAATTTGGGGGCAAGGTTTTCCTGAACCGCTTTTTGAAGGGATTTTTGATGTTCAAACCCAACAGGTTTTAAAAGAAAAACACTTAAAAATGCTACTTGTTCCTGCCAACAACGAAGCCGAGCAGGGTAGGGGTGAAGAATATTCGGCTCTGTTTTTTAATGCGCCGATTTTAACAGTGCCGCCAACAATCAAAATGCTTTACCGATTAACGCTTAACACCTTTCGGGGTAAGGAATCACTTTCTCTTATTGTTGAACACCTAGAACCCGCTGAAAAAACCGAAACTACTGAAAAAGAGGAAAAAGAGGAAAAAGAGGAAAAAGAGGAAAAAATGGAGAAAGTGGAGGAAGAGGAACCTTTTTCTTTAACTTAAAAAAAAATCCACGGTAAACCGATTATTTTTTTCAAAAAAATAATTGGTTTACCGTGGAAAAAATCATCAACGATGCCTTGCTTTTTGGGAATAGGATTGCGCTTGTTGCGACTATCAAACATCTCAAAAAAGGAAAAAACGTGAAAAACTGGATAAGCAAAGTTTTTGGCATACAAAAAGGCGAATGGGCGTTGCTTTTGTTGAGCACGGGTTTTGTGTTTGTGCTATTTAGCGCTTATTCTATTTTGCGCCCAATGCGCGATGCGCTTGGTTTAGAAGGCGGTAAGGATGAATTGCGTTGGTTATTTTTGGCAACCTTCATCGCCTGCATTTTGGCGAGTTTGCTTTTAATGTGGCTTGCCACGCGGGTTAAACGCAGGTTTTACACCGATTATGTTTTTTTATTTTTCGCGTTCAATTTAACGGTTTTTTACGTTTTGATGAACACCTTAACGCACGAATCGCCGGCATTTGTGTGGTTGTGCCGCGCCTTTTTTGTGTGGGTGAGCATTTTCAATTTGTTTGCGTTTAGCTCGGCGTGGAGTTTGATTGCGGATGTGTTTAACAAAGAAAAAAGCCAGCGCTTATTTGGCATTATTTCAGCTGGCGCAAGTTTGGGCGCGGTTTTTGGCGCTGCGGCAACAAAAATGCTCGTCAGCATTTTGGGCGCATCCAACTTGGTGTTTGTTGCCATCGCTTTGTTGATTGTTGCTGTCATTTTAAAAAATCTGATTTTGCAACGCTTAAAACAATTTGAATCGGAAAAAACGCTTGCGCGTTTTGATGAAACCATCGGCGCCAAAAATCCCTTTGCTGGTTTTTCGCTGATTTTTAAAAGCCAATATTTGATGTTGCTTGCTGGTTTTGTTTTTTTGCTAACTTGCGTTTCCACTTTTTTGTATATGGAACAAGCGCGCATTGTGCGGGAATTTTTTCCTACGCGTGATGCCCGCATTGCCGCATTTGCCAACATTGATTTAATCGTGCAAAGCGCTTCATTGATGATTCAAATCTTTTTAACCGCCAAAATTGCCAAATATTTTGGCATGGAATGGCTTTTGGGCAGTGTGGGTTTTTTAATTGCCATTGGCTTGGTTTTTTTGGCAATGGTGCATCCGGCGTTTTGGCCGCTTGTTGTTGTGATGAGTTTGCGGCGCATTGGCGAATATGCCTTTGTGAAACCCGGGCGAGAAATGCTGTTTGTGCCGCTTGGAGCAGACGAAAAATACAAAGTCAAAAATTTTGTGGATGCCGTGGTTTATCGCGCAGGCGATGCCATTTCCGCCCAAGCAGAAGCGCTTTTGGCGCAAATTTCTATGGTGTTTGTTTTGCTCTCTGGTGCGGCAATATCCGCCCTTTGGGGATTTTTGGGCTTGCGCTTATCAAGGCTTTATAAAAAATATTCGGATGAAAACAACAGCAAAATTCCACGGTAAACCTTAAAAAATTTTCAAAAAAAGAAAGGTTTACCGTGGAAAATCGCGCCAAATCATCTTAAAATTTTGCCCTTTAAAACTTGGATTGTTTTTCAAACGGCAATGTTGAATTTTCTTGTTTATTTTGCGCTTTTCTTTTTTGGCGTTTTTGTGGAGAACGCCTTTGCCTATTTGGACCCGGGCACCAGTTCTCTTTTGTTGAGTTCTGTTGTTGCTATTTTTGCTTCAATCATTTTTGCCATCAAAGGATTTTTTTATAAAATCGCAAGCGGTGCGGGGTTTTCGTTATTTCATCGCCAAACCAAAACGAATAACGGCATTGTGATTTATAGCGAAGGTCGGCAATATTTTTCGGTGTTTAAGCCGATTGTTGATGTTTTTGAAAAACTTAATTATCCCTACACTTACTACACCAGCGATGAAAAAGACCCGATTTTGGAATTTAAAACCGAACTTGGCCACATTGAATTTATCGGCAGCGCCAACCACGCTTACCGCAAATTAAACAATCTGGTTGCCGATGTTTGTTTGGTAACTTTTCCGCAATTAAATGTTTTGCAAATCAAGCGCAGCCAAGGCGTGAAGCACTATTGTCACATTATGCATTCCTTCCAACCTTTGGATACTTACGAAGTTTTTGCTTTGGATTATTTTGATAGCGTTTTTGTGCATGCCGATATCAACCACGCTTTTATTCGTGAAGTAGAAGAAATTCGCCATTTAAAACCCAAACAACTGACCATCATCGGCAGCACCTATTTGGATTTTTTAAACAACAAACTCCAAGCGCAGAATTTCCAAAAACCAAGCACCAATCCGCCAACCATTTTGGTGGCGCCTTCGTGGAATCGCAATTCGCTTTTTGCGCGCTATGGTATGCGGCTTTTAAAACCTTTGTTGGATATTGGTTATCCCGTTATCATCCGCCCGCATCCGCAAACCTTTATCAGCCAAGCAGAATTGTTGGAATCTTTAAAAGCACAAACAGCGCATTACACCAATTTAAAATGGGATTCTAGAACCGACAACATTTTTGCCATGGCGGAATCAAATATTCTTATCGGCGACTTTTCCGGCGTTTTGTGCGATTTCACAATGCTTTTTGACCGCCCGGTTTTGACCTTGGATTTTCCATTTAACACCATCGGTTATGATTTGGAAGACACAAGCCGCACAGAACCTTTATTTGCCACGTATTTGCCAGAAATCAGCACGCCAATTACCGAAGCAGATTTTCCCAATTTAAAAGGCATTATTGATTCCGCTTTAACGGATACAAAAAAAGCGCAATCCCGCGCCGCGGCAAAAGCGCGTTTGTGGCAATACCAAGGGCAAGGCGGCGAGCGTGCGGCTTACGAATTGCTCAAAATCCACAAAGAAATTTTGGAAGAATCGCTCGGGGTTCAACGCGAAACCTTGCAGCGCATTGAATTCATTCATTCCAAACTGCAAGCGCTTGCGGTAAAAACCGCTTAAAATGGCGATTTTCCACGGTAAACCTTTGATTTTTTTTGTTTTTTGAAGCTTATGTTGAATGTTTTATTTTTTACCCTTTTCTTTTTTGGCGTTTTTGTGGAGAACGCTCACGCCTATTTGGACCCGGGCACCAGTTCTCTTTTGTTGAGTTCCATCGTTGCCATTTTTGCTTCCATTGTTTTTGCGCTCAAAGGTTTTTTTTACAAAATCACCAGCGGCACGGGTTTTTCTTTCAAGCGCGCCAGTCAAGCCGATAAGCAAAAGGGCATTGTGATTTACAGTGAAGGGCGGCAATATTTTTCAACTTTCAAACCCATTGTGGATGAATTTGAGCGCCGCAATTACCCTTACACTTATTACACCAGCGATGAAAAAGACCCGATTTTGGAATTTAAAACCCAACTTGGTCACATTGAATTTATCGGCAGCAGCAACGATGCGTATCGCAAACTCAATTCCTTGGTTGCCGACATTTGCTTGGTTACCTTTCCGCAGTTGGACGTGTTGCAAATCAAACGCAGCAAGGGCGTGGCGCATTATTGCCACCTGTTGCACGCATTAAGCCACGTGGATACTTACGAAATTTTCGCCTTGGATTATTTTGATAGCGTTTTATCCAACTCGCCCATTCACACAGATTTTATTCGCCGTGTTGAAGATTTTCGGCATTTGAAAAAGAAGGAAATTTGCATTGTCGGTTGCACCTATTTGGATTATTTGCAAGAAAAATTAAAAACCTTGCACTTGCCCGAACCTTCAAAAAATCAACCGCCAACCATTTTGGTGGCGCCATCTTGGGGGCGCAATGCGCTCTTTGCCAAATACGGCATGCGTTTATTAAAACCGCTTTTGGATATTGGCTACCCCGTTATCATCCGCCCGCACCCGCAAAGCTATATTAGCCAAGCAGAGTTGTTGCAATCCTTAAAAGAACAAACAGCGCATTACACCAACTTAAAATGGGATTCTAGAACCGACAACATTTTTGCCATGGCAGAATCAAGCCTGATGATTAGCGATTTTTCAGGCGTTTTGGTGGATTACATTGCGCTTTTTAACCGACCAGTTTTAACACCACAATTTGAATTTAACACAGTTGGTTACGACATTCAGCGTTCGCCACAAACAACACCTTGGGCAAAAGAATATTTGCCAACGGTTGCAACCATTTTCCAAGAATCTGATTTGAATAATTTAAAAGCGCTGATTGATTCGGCATTGGTGGATGCCCAAAAAGCCCGCGCCCGCGCAGAATCAACCCAACTGCTTTGGCAACACCCGGGCGAAGCAGGAAAACGCTCGGCGCTGGAACTCATTCGCATCCACAAAGGAATTTTGGAACAATCGCTCGGGGCACAATTAGAAACCCACCAACAACTCATTGCCATCAACGCGCAACTCAAAAACGCTTAAAAATCTAAAAATCCACGGTCAACAAACATTTTTTGAATAATGGGCGAACTTTTCTACTTTCTTTTCGTTTTCCCAATAGAAAGCGTGTTGACCTTTCTTTGCCGTGAAATTTTCGCCGCCATTCCCAACGCAGCCGCGGCAATTGTGTTGTTGAGTTTGTTGGTGAATATTTTCTTACTCAAAATCTTCGCCTTAAC
>CAKQRL010000015.1 GCA_934271525.1 uncultured Rhodocyclaceae bacterium | reverse complement strand
TTAAAAGAGAAGTATTTTAAGAAAATATGCAAAATTTTCCACGGTAAACAAAAGATTTTTTTCAAAAAAAGTTTGGGTTTACCGTGGGAAACTGGGTTTTTAAAAAAGCAAAAAAGCACAAAAGACAAAAGCGGGGAAGTGTTTTAAAATTTTACCTTTTTTTTTACGATTTTTAGACGTATGGAAAATCAAGACTCTTTAATTTCTTCAATGTCTTCCACAATCTCTTCAATGCCAGATTCAATGGTGGCTGATGGCTTGTTGCCTGCTTTGTATGCAGAAATTTTTGAAGCCGATTTTGTTTGGCAAATTCTTGCTTTTGCGCTGGCTTTATCGTTTGCTTTTTTTGGGAAAGTGTTGCTTCAAAAGCAAGAATTGATGCGGCGTTTTCAAATTTTATCGGGTTTGATTTTTCCCATTTTGGCTGTTGTTTTTTTGGCTTGCGGCATTGCGGCGTTGGAACAGTTGCAGCTGCATTTTGGTTTTTTGGATTTGGCAACGGCGCTGGCAAGTGCTTTGATTTTGGTAGAAGCCTTGGTGATGATGGTGCGCTCAGCTTTTCCTAACAATCGCTTTTTATCCGCTTATGAAAAAATCATTGCGCTTGCCATTTGGTTTTGGATGGCGCTTTATATCACCGACATTGCGCCTTTGTTAATTGCGCGCCTTGATTCCATTGCCTTTGTTGTGGGACAAACGCGTTTTTCTTTGTGGCGTTTGCTCAACGGTATGGTGTTGGTTTTGTTGGTGTTGGTGCTTTGTTTTTGGCTTTCAGCCGTTGTGGAACAACGCTTGATGCACATCAAAACGTGGGATATGAGTTTGCGCATTATTGGCGTGCGCATTGTGAAAGCCTTCTTTTTGGTTTTGGGCGGTTTAATGAGTTTGTCCATTTTGGGCATCAATATGACCGCTTTGTCGGTTTTCACAGGCGCTTTGGGCGTGGGCTTGGGTTTTGGTTTTCAAAAAATTGCAAGCAATTATGTTTCTGGTTTTATTATTTTGTTTGAGCGTTCCATTCAACTGGGCAATTTTGTTTCCATCAGCGGTTTAACCGGCAAAGTAACACAAATTACAACGCGTTTTACCGTTTTAAAAAATGCCGCGGGCGAAGAAATTATCGTGCCCAACGAAATGCTGGTGAGCAACATTGTGCAAAACAAAACATTAAGCGATTCTTTGCTTAAAACCACTTTGGACATTGGCATTTCTTATGGCAGTGATGTGGATTTGGCTTTGCGCATCATTCAAGAATGCGCGTTGAACGAAGTGCGCGTTTTAAAAGATCCAGCGCCTATTGTGCTTTTGAATAGTTTTGGCGATTTTTCTATCAATTTAACCTTGGGTTTTTGGATTAAAGACCCAGAAAATGGCACTGCTTTGCTTTCATCCAATATCAACCGCGCCATTTGGCAACGTTTTAAAGAAGAAGGCGTGGAAATGCCTTTTCCGCAACGCGAAGTGCGAATTTTAAAAAATTAAAGGATTGTAAAAATGAATGCCGCTTTGCTTTCAACTTTCGGCTTGTATTTGCTGATGATGCTTGTTGTTGGCGGTTGGGGTTACCGCGCCACAGCCAATTTTGATGATTATATTTTGGGCGGCAGACGTTTGGGCGCTTGGGTCACGGCTTTGTCTGCTGGCGCATCGGATATGAGCGCTTGGTTGTTAATGGGTTTGCCCGGCGCGGTTTTTTTAAGTGGCATTGCAGAGAGTTGGATTGCAATAGGTTTAATCATCGGCGCTTATTTGAATTGGCGCTTTGTTGCGGCGCGCCTGAGACTCTACACGGAGATGACCAACAACGCTTTGACTTTGCCCGATTTTTTTGCGCAACGTTTCAACGATGAAAAACACATTTTGCGCGTGGCAAGTGCTTTGGTGATTTTGGTATTTTTTACCATTTATTGCGCATCGGGCATTGTGGCAGGCGCGCGCTTGTTTAGCAATATGTTTGATATTACTTACACACAAGCCATTTATGTGAGCGCTTTGTGCACCATTACTTATGTTTTAATCGGCGGCTTTTTGGCGGTGAGTTGGACGGATGCCATTCAAGCTTCGTTGATGTTCTTTGCGTTGGTTTTTACCGTGTTGTCTGCTTTGTTTGCCGTTGGCAATGGCATTGGTGAAGGCGTGGCTTGGCAATCTTTTTTTAAAGAATCCCAACTGGATTTTTTAAGTGGCACTTCCATCATCGGCGTGATTTCGTCATTGGCGTGGGGTTTGGGTTATTTTGGGCAGCCGCATATTTTGGTGCGTTTTATGGCAGCCGATTCGGTTAAAACAATGCCAGCGGCGCGCCGCATTGGGATGATATGGATGACGATTTGCTTATTTGCGGCAGTGGCTATCGGTATGGTGGGCGTGATTTATTTTGGTGTTTATCCCGAACAATCCGCAGTGGTTTCTCAAAATGCGGAAATGGTGTTTATTGAATTGGCCAATAAAATTTTTAATCCGTGGTGGGTGGGCGTGATGATGGCAGCCATTTTGGCGGCTGTGATGAGCACGTTGTCTTGTCAGTTGTTGGTTTGTTCCAGCGCTTTAACCGAAGATTTTTACCGCAATTTTTTGCGCAAAACCGCAACGCACAACGAACTGATTTGGGTAGGCAGAATCATGGTCGGCGTGGTGTCAGTGGTGGCTATTTTAATTAGTTTGGACCCTCAATCGCGTGTTTTAACCATGGTCAGCTACGCTTGGGCAGGTTTTGGTGCGGCTTTTGGTTCGGTGATTTTGCTCTCGCTTTTTTGGGGAAAACTCACCAAAAACGGCGCTTTGGCGGGAATGATTACGGGCGCCATCACCGTTGTGGTGTGGAAGCATTTTGCCATTTGGGGTTTGTATGAAATTTTGCCCGGTTTTGTTTTGGCTGTTGTTGCCGCTGTGTTTGTTAGTTTATTAGAAAAAACGCCCGATTCGCTTTTAAAACGGCATCAGGCTTTTGAAAAACATTTTCACCAAACCATGCGCACTTAAAAGCAAAAATCCACGGTGAACTTCAAATTTTTTTTGCGTTTACCGTGGAAAATCGCATTGAAAATCGTTAAGATAGCAATTTTTAAAACAAATAAACTGGGAGTTGGCAATGTTTTTTGGTGGGGATAACAGTCAAGAGGCAGATCAACTGCGCGGCAAAAACGTGCGTTTGGAAAAAGAAGTTGCTGATTTGGAAAGACATTTGCTGGTTATGCGCAATGAAATCAGCAAAATGCAGCGCGACATTGCCTCAGGCGCTGGCAGTATCAATGGTTGCGTGGGCGTGATGGAACAAACCTTTGAGCGTTTGAACGCCTTTCGCAATGCGGTCTCTGAACTGCCCAACCGCTTAAAAGATGGTTACGACATTGCCCAAGAATCTTTTGCCAGTTTGGATGAAGCCATTCAATCATTAGAATCCGTTACAGGCAGTTTTCGCCAAATGTGGGAAGACCAAAACGCCACGGCAGCGCACATGGATACTTTGAGTCAACATTCCGAACATATCAAAGGTTTTGTGCAGTTGATTAAAGAAATCTCCGACCAAACGAATTTGTTGGCGTTAAACGCCGCCATTGAAGCCGCGCGCGCAGGCGAACACGGGCGCGGTTTTGCGGTGGTAGCCGATGAAGTCAGAAAACTAGCCGAGCGCACCGGACAAGCCACAGGTGAGATTTCCAATTTGGTTTTGGCTATTTCCAAAGGCACGGCGGAAACCCATGCACAAGTGATGGAAGCGGCAACGCGTGCGGAAACTTTTTTGCATGAGAGCGAAACGACTTCTAATTTAATTCGCAATATTGTCAAGCAAGACACGCAAATGATTTCCTCCATCTTCCAAGCCATGCATTCAGGGATTTTTAACGTTTTGCGCTTGGATCATTTGATTTACAAATTGAGCGTTTACCGCAACTTTTTGGGCGTTAAAGGCGAGTTTGGTGAACATTTGCAAGATGTGCATCAATGCCCCTTTGGACAATGGTATTACCAAGGCGATGGCGTTAAATTGTTTAATCAATTCTCCGCTTATCGCCAAATGGAATTGCCGCACCAACACGTGCATGATTACGGCAACAAGGCTTGCGAATACCACGCGGCAGGCAATGAAGCACAAGCCTTGGAAAGCTTGTTGAAAATGGAAGACGCTTCCAAGCATTTGAACGAATTGTTGGATTCCTTATTGGCAGAAGACCGCAACCAAGGGATGAACGGCAGAAAATAAGCGTTTTTTAAAATTTCAAATATAATAGCCAGCGAAAAGCCGCCTAGGCAATCGCTGGCTTATTTTTTTGGATAAGCGGGAGGAAAGTCCGGGCTGCACAGGGCAGGATGACGGCTAACGGCCGTGCGTGGTAACACGACGGAAAGTGCCACAGAAAACAAACCGCCGATGGCGTGTTTTTTTGCACGCACAGGCAAGGGTGAAACGGCAGGGTAAGCGCCTACCGCTTGGGCGGTAACGTCCAAGGCAGGGTAAACCCCATCCGCAGCAAGACCGAATAGGAAAACAATGGCGTTGCCCGCGCCGTTTTCGGGTTGGTCGCTTGAACCTTGGGGTAATTCAAGGTCTAGATGAATGATTGCCACGATTTAAAAAAAATCGCACAGAACCCGGCTTATCGGGCGGCTTTTCAATTTTTAAAAAAAATCCACGGTCAACGTGGATTTTTTTTGAAAAAAAATTTCCGTTTACCGTGAATTTTTAAAATTTTGGGCAATTTCGCGCGCTTTTTTATCGGCGTTTAATAACACTTCCAAACGAATATTTTTTTGAATTAAATTTTGGCTTATAAAATAATCCAAAACGTTTTTATTTATTTTTGGAATATCGGTAAATAATATTTGGTTATTTAAAAATAATTCAACCGCAATTTCATTGGCGGCATTTAAAACAGCGGGTGCCGTGCCGCTGATTTTTAAAACATCAAAAGCGAGTTTTAAATTTGGAAAACGTTCTAAATCGGGTTTTAAAAATTTTAAAGGCGGATATTCCCACAATTTTAATTTTTCAACACCCGATGCAATGCGCTTGGGATAGGCAAGGGCATTTGCAATTGGCGTTTGCATATTGGGAATGCCAAGTTCGGCAATTAAAGCGCCGTCTTTGTAATAAACCCCCGAATGAAGAATGCTTTGCGGGTGAATGGCAACTTCAATTTGTTCGGCTTTGCAAGAAAATAACCAAAAGGCTTCAATGACTTCCAATGCTTTGTTCATTAAGCTTGCTGAATCAATGCTAACTTTTTTGCCCATTTGCCAGTTGGGGTGTTGGCAGGCAGCTTGGGGCGTTACTTTTTTGAGTTCTTCTTTTGTGTGATGCAAAAACGCCCCACCTGATGCGGTAAGCAATATTTTTTCTGCTGGAAATAAATCCACGCAACAGCGAAAACCTTTGGGTAAACTTTGAAAAATCGCATTGTGTTCGGAATCCACCGGCAAAATTTGCGCATTGTTTTCTTTGACTGCTTGACAAAATATTTCTCCTGCCATTACCAAAACTTCTTTGTTGGCCAAAAAAATGGTTTTGCCCGCTTTTGCCGCCGCAAGCGTGGGTTTTAAGCCTGCTGCACCGACTATTGCCGCCATCACGCCATCGGCTTGGGTGTGTGTGGCAACCATTTCAAGCGATGATTCGCCCGTTAAAATTTCGGTTTTGGTGTTTTTGGGCAAACGTTTTTTGAGCGATTCTTCAAAAGTTTCATCGCTTAAAACGGCAAATGTTGGTTGAAATTCGGCAATCTGCTCTGCCAACCTTTCCACGTTGCGATGCGCCGTTAAGGCAAAAACGCGAAAATGATCGGCGTTTTGGCGAATAACGTTCAAAGTGCTTGTGCCAATAGAGCCTGTTGCTCCCAAAATGCTGATTTGTTGCATGCCCGATTTTTTTTTAAAAACAAGAAGTATAAATGCGCCCGTGTCAATTTGAAAACCACAGCCGCAGATTTTCTTAAAACAAACATAGCAGAATATTTTTTATAAAAATAAAAAGCATAAAATTGAATTGTTGAAGATTAAAAAAACGCAATGCCGCATTCTGTTGAGATGCGCCAAATGCTGCAAAAAACCTTAAAATCCACGGTCAACGAATAATTTTTTTGAAAAAAAGAACGAGTTGACCGTGGAAAATTGTTATCACTGTGGGTTAGAAATCCCGCCGAATACGGATTTTAAGGTTGAAATTAACGGTGAAAATCGCTTGATGTGTTGCGCGGGTTGTGCGGCTGTTGCCCAAATGATTGTGGCAGGCGGACTTGCTGATTATTACCAAAAACGCGATGCTTTGCCCAATTCGCCCAGAGAAGCCAAACCCGCCGTGTTGGAAGAATTGGCGCTTTTTGACCACCAAAATTTTCAAAAAAATTTTGTGCAGCAAAAGGCAGAAAATCTTTTGGAAGCCTCATTACTTTTGGAAGGAATGACTTGTGCGGCGTGTTTGTGGTTGATTGAGCGGCATTTGATGAATCAAAAGGGTGTGGTATCCGTAGAAATCAATTACGCCACGCGCCGCGCCCGCATTGCTTGGGATTTAACCAAAACCAAACTTTCACAAATTTTGGAATCTGTGGCACAAATTGGTTACCGCGCTTACCCTTACGATGCCGCAAAAAACGAAGCCTTAAACAAAAAAGAACGCAAAGATGCGCTTTGGCGTTTGTGGGTGGCAGGTTTTGGAATGATGCAGGTGATGATGTATGCCTTTCCGATTTATATTGCCGATGGCGATATGTCGCCTGAAATAGAGAATTTAATGCGTTGGGCGGGTTGTTTGCTGACGTTGCCTGTGATTTTTTATTCTGCCGCACCTTTTTTTAAAAATGCGTATAGAGATTTGAAAATTCGCCATTTGGGCATGGATGTGCCCGTGGCGCTTGGCATTGGTGTGGCGTTTTCGGCGAGCATTTATGCGCTTTTAACGCAAACGGGCGAAGTTTATTTTGATTCGGTAACGATGTTTGTTTTCTTTTTGCTCGCTGGGCGATTTGTGGAAATGACCGCGCGGCAAAAAGCAATGGCAGGTTCAGAATCATTGGCGCGTTTGGTGCCGAACTTTGCGCATCGCCTGCAAAAAAACGGGCAAATTGAAGAATGTTTGGTTGCTGATTTGAACGTGGGCGATTTTGTTTTAATCAAACCCGGGGAAATTATTCCAGCCGATGGCGTGGTTGAAGAGGGCACATCCGCAGTGGATGAAAGTTTGCTCACAGGAGAAAGTCGCGCAATTCCTAAATCATCGGGCGACAATTTAACGGGCGGGGCATTAAACGGCGAATCGGCGCTTAAAATGCGCGTTTTGGCATTGGGTGAAAACACCAAACTTTCTGCCATTATTCGTTTGATGGAGCGCTCATCATCGGATAAGCCAAAAATCGTGGTTTTGTCGGATAAAATTGCCGCTTATTTTGTGGCGGCGGTGTTGATTTTGGCGTTAAGCGTGGCAACCTATTGGTTGGCGCACGATTCAAGCAAAGCCTTGTGGATTACGGTTTCTGTTTTGGTGGTGACTTGTCCTTGTGCTTTGTCGCTTGCCACGCCCGTGGCTTTAACCGTTGCAACGGGTGCCTTGGCAAAGGATGGCATTTTAACAACCCACGGCCATGCCATTGAAACCTTAGCCCGCGCAACACATTTTGTGTTTGATAAAACCGGAACGTTAACGCGCGGCGAGTTGGCGCTTCAAAAAATTATTGTGTTGAAGGATATTGGCGAATCAGATGCTTTGAAAATTGCGGCGAGTTTGGAAGTGGCATCTGAGCATCCATTGTCGCGCGCCATTTTGGCAAAGGCTAATGCTTATTTTGAAAATTTTATGGCGTTGACCGTGGAAAATTTTCAAAACCAAGCGGGTTTTGGCGTATCGGGCGAAATTGATGGCAAAAAATACGTTTTGGGGCGGCTTAATTTGAATGATTTTAAAAAATCCAAACGCTTAAAACCTTTTGTTGAAGCGGGCGACACCTTGATTGTATTAAAACGCGATGAAACACCACTTGCCGTTTTTGCGTTAAGCGACACCTTGCGCGATGATGCGCCTGCTTTGATTAACGCCTTAAAAGAAGCAGGAAAAACCGTGGTTTTGCTCACAGGCGACTCGGATTCGGTTGCGCAAAAAATGGGTGAGCGTTTGGGTTTTGATAAAACAGCGATATTTTCCGAACAATCGCCCGAAGGCAAACACAAGGTGGTAGAAAATCTGCAAAAAATGGGCGCCGTGGTTGCCATGTTTGGTGATGGCATCAACGATGCCCCGGTTTTAGCCCAAGCGCAGGTTTCTATTGTGATGGGTTCTGGTAGCGAATTGGCGCGCACGCAGGCGGATTTGATTCTTTTAAATTCAAAATTATTTTCGGTTTACCGTGGAATTTTGCGCTCGCGCCGAACGTTAAAAACTATCAGCCAAAATTTGGCTTGGGCAGTGTGCTACAACATTGTGGCATTGCCTTTGGCAATGGCAGGTTATGTCACACCGTGGATGGCAGGCATTGGGATGTCGGCAAGTTCTTTGATGGTTGTTTTAAACTCATTGCGCATTGAAAGGAAAATTTAATGGAAGCGGTTTATTTGCTGATTCCCATTTCATTGATTTTGGTGTTTCTCATCGCTTTGATATTTTGGTGGAGTGTGAAAAACGGCCAGTTTGATGATTTGGAAGGTCCAGCTTTCCGCATTTTGATGGATGATGACAATTCAGTTGACTTGGGTCAAAAATAATTACAAAAACCTACATAAAATAGCAAACGCACAGAGAAGTGTGTTCTCTGTTGGGGTTTGGGGCGCGTGAAGACGTTGCCCCTTTTTTTATGTTTTTTGAAAAGAGAGTAGGGCGCAAAAAAAACTTTGATTTTTGACAAATTCAGTTACATTTTTTTACAAGCGCTTAAAAAAGTTGACCTATGTCAAAAAGTTAATGACATTCTGCTTTAACATTATGGGCGGTCTCGCCGTGCTGTTTTTTGGATGAGAACAAACTTTTGTTAATCACGAGAGGTAGGGTTCATGGGAACACAAGCCACAATATACAACGACAAGGTTGTGCGGCAATTTACTGTTATGACTGTGATTTGGGGCATCGTCGGCATGTTGGTCGGTGTGATTATCGCAGCGCAACTGGTAATGCCAGAGCTCAATATCGGTCCTTGGTTGCACTTTGGGCGTTTGCGTCCTTTGCACACCAATGCGGTTATTTTTGCTTTTGGCGGCTGCGCATTGTTTGCAACATCTTATTGGGTCGTGCAACGCACGTGCCACGTGCGCCTTTGGGGCGGTCCGTTAATTCCATTTACATTCTGGGGTTGGCAACTCATTATTGTGTTGGCAGCCATTTCTTTGCCAATGGGCTGGACAACGGGCAAAGAATACGCCGAATTGGAATGGCCAATTGATATTTTGATTACATTGGTGTGGGTGTCTTATGCCGTGGTTTTCTTTGGCACCATTGCCGTGCGCAAGGTTTCCCACATTTATGTGGCAAACTGGTTCTTTGGCGCATTCATCATTGCCGTTGCCTTGTTGCACTTGGGCAATAGCCCGGAGGTGCCAATTACATTGACCAAATCTTATTCCGCCTACGCCGGTGTGCAAGATGCCATGGTGCAATGGTGGTATGGGCATAATGCCGTGGGCTTTTTCTTAACGGCAGGCTTTTTGGGAATGATGTATTACTTTGTTCCCAAACAAGCAGGGCGCCCGGTTTATTCCTATCGCTTGTCGGTGGTGCACTTTTGGGCGTTGATTTTCACGTATATGTGGGCAGGTCCGCACCATTTGCACTACACCGCTTTGCCTGATTGGACGCAATCGCTTGGTATGTTGTTCTCTTTGATTTTGCTCGCACCGTCTTGGGGTGGGATGATCAACGGGATTATGACCTTGTCCGGCGCTTGGTATAAATTGCGTGATGATGCCATTTTGAAATTTTTGATTACTTCGTTGTCCTTCTATGGTATGTCGACTTTTGAAGGGCCGATGATGTCAATCAAAACGGTGAATGCTTTGTCGCACTACACCGACTGGACGGTAGGCCACGTGCATTCGGGTGCATTAGGCTGGGTGGCGATGGTTTCCATTGGCTCTATGTATTACTTGATTCCGCGCCTATTTGGCAAAAAAGAAATGTATAGCGTTTCTTTAATCAACACGCACTTTTGGATTGCCACCATCGGCACCGTGCTTTATATCGCATCCATGTGGATTGCGGGTGTGATGCAAGGCTTGATGTGGCGTGCAGGCAACCCCGATGGCACTTTGGCTTACGCCTTTGTGGAAGGGGTGAAAGGTTCTTATCCTTTCTGGTCTATCCGTTTGTTGGGCGGTATCTTGTTCTTGGTGGGGATGCTGATTATGGCATTCAATATGTTTAAAACCATCGCAGGCGGCAAAGCGCAGGACGTTCCTGTGGCTGAACCCGCACACGCCTAAGAGGAGAGGTGAGAAATGATTAAGCACGAACAAATTGAGAAAAGCGTTCCGCTGCTCATAGTTTTGACGCTCTTGGTGGTGATTTGGGGCGGGCTGGTTGAAATTGTGCCGCTGTTTTTTCAAAAATCGCTAACCGAACCTGTCAAAGATTTGAAGCCTTATACGGCAGTGCAAGTCGCTGGGCGTGATATTTATTTGCGGGAAGGTTGTTACAACTGCCACTCGCAGATGATTCGTCCTTTCCGCGGTGAAACTGAGCGTTATGGGCCTTATTCTGTGGCAGGTGAATACGTTTATGACCATCCTTTCCAATGGGGTTCCAAACGCACTGGTCCAGATTTGCACCGTGTGGGCGGGCGGTATTCTGATGAATGGCAACGCGCGCATTTGATTAACCCGCGCGATGTGGTGCCTGAGTCCAATATGCCGGCTTTCCCGTGGTTGGCAACAACTTATGCCAAGGATACCGTTGGCGCTGACATTGAAAAGAAAATGCAGGTTCTGCGTTCTTATGCCAATGTGCGTGGCTTGCCAACCTATTCGGATGCCGATATTGCTGGTGCCAAAGCCGCTATCGGAGATATGACGGAGTTGGATGTGCTTGTTGCCTATTTGCAAGGCTTGGGCATTGCCAACAACCCGATGTCTAAACAGAATTAGTCCAATGGATATCAACGATCTCCGTTCCATCATCACGGTTGCCGGGTTTTTGTGTTTCTTGGCAATCGTGGGGTGGGCATACAGCAAGGGTAGTAAAAAAGGCTTTGATGAAGCTGCTAACCTGCCTTTTACGGAGGAGGAGAATCTGAAGAATAAAGGGGATGTAAATGAGTGATCTGAATGGATTTTGGAATCTGTATGTGATGGTGATTGTTGCTGTGGGCATTATTGCCTGCATCACATTGCTGCTTGTGCAGACAAAAGCCAAGTTTACCCCGGGTAAAACCATGGGGCACGTGTGGGATGGCACCTTGGAGGAATACAACAACCCCATGCCGCGCTGGTGGGTGTGGTTGTTTTCTTTGACCGTGGCATTTGCCATTGTTTATTTGGTGCTTTATCCGGGTTTTGGGAATATGCAAGGGCAGTTGGGTTGGACGTCTGCCGGGCAACACCAAGCGGAAGTGGATGAAATGAACGCCCGCATTAAACCTACTTTTGATGCCTATTTGAAAACGGACATCAAAACCTTGGCAACCAACCGCGAAGCAATGGAAACGGGCAAACGCTTGTTCCAAACCTACTGCATGCAATGCCATGGCGCCAATGCTACTGGTAGCAAAGGTTTTCCGAACTTAACGGATGCCGACTGGCTTTATGGCGGCGAGCCCGATGATATTAAGGAAACCATCACCAACGGCAGAATGGGCGTGATGACCGCCATGGGTGAGGCTTTGAGCACACAAGACATTGACGATTTGGCCAATTATGTGCGTTCATTGAGCAACTTGTCGCATGACGCAACTTCTGCTGGGCGCGGTAAAGAATTGTTTGTGGGGGCAGGCACGTGTTTTACTTGCCACGGAGAAAACGCCACAGGCAGATTGCCGGACGGCACTTTGATTGGTTTGGGTGCGCCCAATTTAACCGACAACATTTGGCTTTATGGTTCTTCGGTTAATGAAATCAAAAACGGCATCATCAACGGGCGCACCAACCGCATGCCCGCTTGGGGAGAGTTTTTGGGCGCGGATAAAGTGCACATTTTGACGGCATACGTGTATAGTTTAAGTGCGCACTAAGCACCCTTAAAAATATTTGTGAATAAGGCGACTTATTGTGAGTCGCCTTTTTTACAAAGTTGGATGACAAACAGCCTCGGAGGAAAAAATGTCGGATGCACCGGAAATACGACCAGAATCTTGTTCAAACGATTCTCCAAAAAATGAAAAAAAATTGGAGTCGACCGTGGAAAAACAAGTTTCTTTTTATGAAAAACACAAAAAAATCTACATTCGCGATGTCAAAGGTTGGTGGAACAACTGGCGTTGGATTTTTGTTTTTTTAACGCAAGCGATTTTTTTCATTACGCCGTGGCTAACTTGGAATAATCGCCAAGCGGTGTTGTTTCATTTAATTGAGCGCAAGTTTTATATTTTTGGCCTGATTTTGTGGCCGCAAGATGTTTTTTATTTGGCTATTTTATTGATTATTTCTGCTTATTCTTTATTTTTATTTACTGCTTTTGCTGGGCGACTTTTCTGCGGTTATGCCTGCCCGCAAACGGTTTATACCGAAATTTATATGTGGATTGAAAACCGCATTGAAGGCGACAGAAACAAACGCATCAAATTAGACCAAGGACCTTGGACGGGTGAAAAAATCACCAAAAAACTCATCAAACACGCCATTTGGATTGCCATTGCGCTTTGGGCAGGTTTTACCTTAGTGTGTTATTTCACGCCCGTATCGGAGTTGGCGCAAACTTTCCCCAACTGGTCGGCTTGGGAGATGTTTTGGGTGTTTTTTTATGCGGCTTTCTTTTATATGCAGGCGGGTTTTTTGCGCGAGCAGGTTTGCAAATACATGTGCCCTTATGCGCGTTTTCAAGGCGTGATGTATGACCCGGATACGTTAATCATCACTTATGATGCCGAACGCGGTGAGCCAAGAGGCGCCAAACGCAAAAATTTGCCAGCCGATGCCCCGCCTTTGGGCGATTGCGTGGATTGCAATTTGTGCGTGGTGGTTTGCCCAACCGGCATTGATATTCGCAAAGGCTTGCAATATGAATGTATTGGTTGCGGCGCGTGTATTGATGTGTGCAATCCCGTGATGGAAAAACTCAATAAACCCTTAGGGCTTATTCGCTATACATCAGAAAATGCGCTTTTGAATCGCAAAAAAGAAGGCGAAAAAAGCATTTGGGCGCATTTGTGGCGTCCGCGCATTTTGATTTACACCGGCATTTTGTGGGCGATTATTTTTGCTACTGCGGCATCGTTGATTTTGCGCGTGCCCTTGAAAGTGGATGTGATTCGCGACCGTTCCATTTTGGCGCGTGAAAGTTTTGATGGCAAAATTGAAAACGTTTTCACTCTTAAAATTATGAACATTACCGAAGAAGCGCAACGCTATCGCATTAGTGTGGAAGGTTTGGATGGCATTACGGTGGATGTGAAAGAACCTATTGAAGTTAAAGCGGCTGAAAATTACGAAGTTGCCGTGACCGTGAATGCGCCGCCTGAATCAGCGCCACCGGGAGCAAGCAAAATTTTCTTTCATATTCAATCGGTGGATAATCCCAAGTTAGAAGTGCGTGAAAAAGCATCGTTTTTGATGCCATCTTAAAAAAAGGAATCAACAATGAACTTGAATAACACAACGGCAAAACCTTGGTATAAAGAACCTTGGCCGTGGTTTTTGATGTCTGGCCCTTTTATTGTGGTTTTGGCTGGTTTTGTGACCTTTTATTTGGCTGTTCAAAGCGATGATGGCTTGGTGACGGATGATTATTACAAAGAAGGTTTGGCAATTAACCAAAGTTTGGCGCGCGATGATGCCGCACGCAATATGCAGTTGTCTGCCAATGTGATGACCAAAGAAAATCAACTGCGCGTGATTTTTGCGCCCAGCGCCAATTTGCCGCAAGAAGTATTGCTTAAAATTGTGCATCCCACGCAAGCGGGTTTTGATTTGGATGTGCCTTTGAATATGGAAGCACCGGGAATTTTCAATGTCACTTTGCCCAAAGCTTTAAAAGGGCGCTGGCATTTGATTTTGGAAGATTCGCAACAAACTTGGCGCTTGCAAGGCGATTGGTTGCCCAATACGCCGGATATGCTGGTGTTGCAGCCGCCAAACAAATAGATTTTTCAACCACAAAAAACAAGGAGGGGCTTATGGCTTGGAATTTACTGTTCAATAGCGATTTTGGCTTGATGAGCTTGGTGGTTATCATCGGCGTGGTGGTGATTGCTGGCGTTTTGATTTCAATGTTCAGCAACAAAATCAAGCGTTCAGAAAAAGCACGTGCGTTGCATCAGGCCAACAAACAACAGCAACAACAGCAACAACAAAACAGCTGATTTTCTATTTTTTACAAAAATCCACGGTAAACAAAGAATTTTTTTCAAAAAAATATGCCGTTTACCGTGGAAGTGTGTTTTTGGCTTTTTTGGAATTGTTATGCCGAGTTTTGATTTTACTTCCGATGTAGATTGGGTTCATTTGAAAAATGCCGTGGATGTTGCGCAGCGGCAAGTGGATAACCGTTATGATTTCAAAGGCACGCCGGCGCAATTGCTTTTAAACGACAAAGACAAAGCGATTACGCTTTTTGGCGAGAGTGAATTTCAGCTCAATCAAATCAAAGATTTGCTTTTTCCTGCAATGGAAAAAAAAGCGCCCGAATCAACCAAGCGACTCAAAGCCAACGAAATTGAAAAACAAGGCAACAAGTTGAAACAGGTTTTGCTGGTGCAATCGGGCATTGATGCGAATTTAGCAAAAAAAATCGTCAAACTTTTAAAAGATAGCAAATTGAAAGTGCAAGCCAGCATTCAAGGTGATTCTGTTCGGGTATCGGGCAATAAACGTGATGTTTTGCAAGAAGTTATCGCCTTGATTAAAAAAAATTGCGATGATTATCCCATTCAAGCGGGTAATTTTAGAGATTAAAATGAAAAAAATCCTTTTAAAAACAATTACTTGCGCTGTTTTAAGTTTACCCTTGGTGGCAGCGGCGCAAACGGTAGGCTTGGCTGGTATTTTGGGTAAAAAAGCCATTTTGGTGATTGATGGCGGTAATCCCAAAAGCGTGGCAGTGGGTGAGCGCATCCACGGCGTGAAGTTAATTAGCGTGGAAGAAAAATCCGCCGTGGTTGAAAAAAAGGGCAAACGCATCACGCTTCGCGTGGGGCAAAACGCGAGCTTGGCGGATAAAGGCGTCTCACCTTCTGATGCCATCATCTTAAATGCTGACTCCAGCGGGCATTATTTTGCAGATGGCGCGGTAAATGGCAATGCTGTGCGCTTTCTTTTGGATACGGGTGCCACGGCGGTGGTTTTTGGCGCATCGGATGCCAAACGTTTGGGCATTTCGTTAATCGGTGCGCAAGCAGGCATTTCCAGAACCGCAAACGGCGAGGTGCAAACCAAAATGGTGCGCATTTCTTTAAACGTTGGCGGCATTATGTTGGACAACATAGAAGCGCACGTGTTGGCAGGTGAATCGCCGCACGCGCTACTAGGAATGAGCGCTTTACGCCGTTTTAATATGAATCAAACGGGCAATGTTTTAACCTTAACCTTGCGCTGATGTGGCAAAAATTCCAAAGCGCATTGTTAAATGCGCCCGATGATAAACAAAGCCGCAATGCCACACCTGCTGCGGTGTTGTTGCCTTTTTTGGATTCTGAGCCAATCCAAATGCTATTTACCCGCCGCAGTGCGAATTTGAAGGATCATTCTGGCCAAGTGGCTTTTCCGGGCGGGCGCGTGGAAAAAGGTGAAAGCTTTGCCGATGCGGCATTGCGCGAGGCAAAAGAAGAAGTGGGGCTTAATCCGAATCAAGCGCGTATTTTGGGATTTTTGCCAACGCTTACCACCGGCACGGGATTTTCAATTGTTCCAGTAGCGGCCAAAATTGCCCCACCTTTTGATTTTGAGTGCGACCCTGTGGAAGTGGCAGAGATTTTTACCGTGCCGATGGCATTTTTGATGAACCCTAAAAATCACAAAAAACAACGTTTTTTTTGGCAAGGGCAATGGCGGGAATTTTGGGCAATGCCGTATCACAATCATTTTATTTGGGGTGCAACGGCGCATATTTTGCGGGATTTATTTTTGCGTAGCGAAAATCCACGGTAAACGCGCAATTTTTTTGTAAAATAGCGAATTTTTGAAAAGCAAGGATGAAAAAATGTTGAACAAAGCCATGTTGATAGGACGCTTAGGCAAAGACCCCGAAATGCGCCACACCGCAACAGGTGCGCCAGTTTGCACGATGAGCATTGCCACCAATTCTTTTCGCATTGATCGCAACACGGGCGAAAAAAGCAACACCACCGAATGGCACAACATTGTGTGTTGGAATCGCACGGCGGAAAACGTAGCGCAATATTTGCGCAAGGGTTCGCTGGTTTATGTGGAAGGGCGCATTCAATACCGCACGTGGCAAGCACAAGACGGCACCACGCGTAATTCCACGGAAATTGTGGCAAGCGATGTGAAATTTTTGGATTCCAAGGCTAGCCGCGAAGGTTTTCAAGGCGCAGGTTATGCCCAACAACAACCCGGCGCTTGGCAAGGCGCAGCTTATGGCGCGGGCAATTATCCACAACAGAACGCACCAATCGGCGGTTCGTATCCCCAACAACCACAACCAATGCCAATGGGCGGCGCTCCTTCTTATTCGCAACCGAGTGCTTATCCCAACGATACTGCGGCGGATTTGTCTTCGCCAAGACCACAACCGCCGCAACCTGCGCAAGCGCCATCCACCAATTTTACCGATGGCTTGGTGGGCGATGACGTGCCGTTTTAATTTTTTTGATTATAAGAAAACGGCGGCGTTTCAACGCCGCCGTTTTTTGTTGCAAAGATTTTTTGGTTTTTTAATGGGAATTGTCTGTTTTTTGCGCCGAAGATTCTTCATTACTTGCTGCTTTTTTCTTGGTGGTTTTGCGTTTTTTATTTGGCGCTTCGGGCGGCGGTAATATGGGTTGCACGGGTTTGATGGAATGCTCGCGCATATATTGATCCATTGCGAGCCAACCTTCAAAAATGCCGGCGCGCGGCAGCCAACTGTAAATGGTGTAGCAATCTTCAATGGCGCGCCCAGCGTGGCGGCAAGCATTCCCAACGGCTTTGCCTTCTGCCATCAAGCGCTGATTTTTTTGATCAGTAGGTTCAAAACCAAAATGTTCGCCAAATGCCAACATATCTTCGCAACCCGTCAAAAATAAAAGGCAGGTTAAAAATAACGCGTTTTTTTTTAAATTTTCCACGGTCAACTCCATATTTTTTTTGATTTTACAAAATCTATTAAGGTTTTCGGCAGACTTTTTTCAGCCAAAAGCGTTTGTGCAAAAGCGTGAGAATTTTGTTGCCAAATTGTAAAAGTTTCGGGCGATAAAAGCGATTCAGCAGAAAAATCAGTGTGCATTGCGTTTAAAAAATAAAAGAAATCGCAAACGTGTTGGCGAATTTTGGAATCCAAAAAGGGCGAGAATATTTCCAAAAATGATAAAACCTTTTGAAAATGCGCATTGTCTTTTTGGCGATACGCTTGCCACACAAAAGGTTGCCCTGCCAAAATTGAGCGCACAAAGCTATCTTCACCGCGTATTAAATTAAGCGTTGCTGAGTCTAGTTTGGCATCAAATTTTTTTTGCGGTAAAAAGGCATTTTTGCCTAAAAAATGGAGATTTTGATTTTTTAAAAATTGAATAGGCGATTCATCGTATAAAAACACATTGATTTTCCACGGTTTTTTTAAATCAAAAGGGCTGGGAAGTTCGCTTTTTTCATTGATGATTCCACCACCCTTTTTCAAAAAGGATGGAAAATAAAAATATTTGGTTTTGTTTTTTTGGGGCGATGGTTTTAAGTGGCAATCCAAAATCCATTTTTCCAAACCCAAATAATCCATGGCAAACCATGCAAAATTGGCTGTTGTTTTTTCAATTTCTTTTAAGGCAAAATCAGGCAAATGGCAGGAAAAAAGTTCAATGACTATGTCGCCATTTTGCAAAGCAAAAGTTTGAGAATCCCAAGGTAAAAGTTGAAAATTGGGTAGGTTTTCATCGCCCAACATTTTCACAATCAAATCGGGACGATTGATTCGCAAAATAACCTTGAGCGAAAACTTCAAACAAAATTCACGCGACAAACGCAAGGCAAAACCCGCATCGCCAAAATTATCAATGACTTTGCAAAAAATAAATGCGTTCACCGTGGAAAATCATTATAAAAATCGCAAGGAAAGATCAATTGCCCGAATATCCTTGGTTAAAGAGCCAATGGAAATGCGATGCACGCCTGTTTGTGCAATAGCCAAAACCGTGGCATCACTAACGTTGCCGCTGGCTTCCAAAAGCACATCATCGGGCGAGATTTTGACGGCTTTGCGCATCTCTTCAAGCGAAAAATTGTCTAGCAAAATCATCTTTGCGCCCGCATTGATGGCTTCTTTTAGTTGCGTTAAATTTTCCACTTCAATTTGCACAAATTTGCAATGCTGCAAGTTGGCATCGGCAATTTCTTGCGCGGCGGCAAAGGCTTGTTTAATGCCGCCTGCGGCGATGATGTGATTTTCTTTGATTAAAATGGCATCCCACAAAGCCATGCGGTGATTTTTGCCGCCGCCGCATTTGACGGCGTATTTTTGCGCCGAGCGCAAGCTGGGGATGGTTTTGCGGGTATCCACAATTTGCGCACCGGTGCCTTTGACCAAATTCACAAAATGGCGGGTTTTGGTGGCTACGGCTGATAAAGTTTGCAAAAAATTCAACGCTGTGCGTTCTGCCGTTAAAAGTGCGCGCGCATTGCCGGTGATTTTGCACAAAACGGCGTTTTTGGTAACAACATCGCCATCGGTGAAGAACCACTGAATTTGCGCATCATCATCGCATTGCAAAAAGCATTCGTTAAACCAACGAATACCGCACAAAACGGCATCTTCGCGCGTGATAAGCTGTGCGCTTGCTTTTGTGTTTTCAGAAATAAGCTCGGCGGTCAAGTCGCCTACACCCACATCTTCAAGTAAGGCTACCGCAACATTGAGCGCGCGTTCGGTTTTAAGATTGATGCGCATTTTTAAGATGGTGTTTTTTGCAAAAGTTTTAAAAGAGAGGCGATTTTGGTTTTGAGTTCTCGGCGGTCAACAATCAAATCAATGGCGCCTTTTTCAAGCAAAAATTCAGAACGCTGAAAACCTTCGGGCAAGGTTTGGCGCACGGTTTGTTCAATCACGCGCGGGCCTGCAAAGCCTACAAGCGCGCCGGGTTCTGCCAAAACGATGTCGCCCATAAACGCAAAAGAGGCGGAAACGCCGCCCATTGTTGGGTTGGTTAAAACGGAAATGTAGGGCAATTTTGCGGCGGAAAGTTTGGTTAAAACGGCGGTGGTTTTTGCCATTTGCATTAGCGAAAACAAGCCTTCTTGCATGCGTGCGCCGCCCGATGCTGCCACGCTAATAAAAGGCAAGCGTTCAGCAATTGCCAAATTCACGCCGCGCACAAAACGCTCGCCTAAAACGGAACCCATAGAACCGCCCATAAAATCAAATTCAAAAGCGGCAATAACCACGGGAATTCCGCAAATAAAGCCTTTGACCACGCGAATGGCTTCGTCTTCATCTGATGCGGCGGCAGCGGCTTTTAAGCGCTCGGTGTATTTTTTGGAATCCTTAAATTTCAAAGGGTCTATGGATGCAATATTGTTGGCTATGATTTCTGCTTTTTCATCGTCCAACAACATTTCAAGCCGCGCCTTGGCGCACAAACGCAAATGAAAATTGCATTTGGGGCAGACCTTGGCGTTTTTTTCCAAATCCGCCGTGTAGAGCACTTCGTCACATTCCGGGCATTTGCTCCACAAGCCTTCGGGCGCGCCGCGATGCTTGCCGTGGTCGCGCTTGATTTTGGGCGGTAAAAGTTTGGATAACCAATTAGACATAGCGGACTCCGCTTTAATTTAAACCCAAAACATCCTGCATATTAAACAAACCTGCCGTTTTGCCTTGCAAAAACAGGGCAGCGCGCATAGCGCCTTCGGCATAAGGCATACGTGAGCCGCCTTTGTGCGCAATTTCAACGCGCTCGCCAATGCCGCAAAACATCACGGTGTGCTCGCCCACAATATCGCCCCCGCGGATTGTTGAAAAGGCGATGGTTTTGTCATTCCGCACGCCAAGGTTGCCTTCTCTGCCAAAAATGGCGCAATCTTTTAAATTGCGACCCAGCGCATCCGCCACAATTTCGCCCATTTTTAAGGCTGTGCCCGATGGCGAATCCACTTTTAAGCGGTGGTGCGCTTCCACAATTTCCACATCAAAACCGTTTAAAACCTTTGCTGCTTCTTTTAAAAGTTTGAAAACAACATTGACGCCCACCGCCATATTCGGCGCAAAAACAATGGGAATGGTTTTTGCCGCTTCGGCAATTGCCGTTTTGCCGTTGTCATCAAAACCTGTGGTGCCAATGACCATTGGAATTTTTTGCGCTTTGCAAATTGCCAAATGTTTTAAGGTGCCCTCAGAACGTGTGAAATCAATCACACAATTTAAATTTTCCACGGTCAAGGCAGAAAAATTTTGAATTTTAACGTTTATCGGCTCAATGTTTTTGCCCAAAAGCGCTGAACCTTCAACTTCAAAAAGTGCCGCAATTTCAAAGGTTTCGGGCGATCTTAATGCCGCTTCTTGCAACATTTTGCCCATTTTGCCGCCGGCACCCAAAATGCCCAAACGAATTTTTTGCATGATTTTTTCCTTTTAATATTCGCCAAAACCCAAACTATTTTTTACCCGTTCAAAAAGCGAGGGCGGCTCGCGCGGGGCAAGCGGTTTTTGCGCGTCTTCTTCGCTTATTTTGCTCAATTCTACCAGCCGCATGTGCGATTGCGGCTCTGGTGTTTTGTCGGTGGCTTGAATATTGCCTGCCACGTGCGTCAAATTGTCGTTGTCATCAAAAAAAACGGAAAATAGCACTATTTGCTTTTTGCCTGTTGGTCCTTCAATGTATTGATAAGGATAATCCCAACGGTTTTGGTGAAAAACGTCTTTTAAGGTTGGTGAGCCCAACAACTGCTGAATTTGCGCCTTGGACATACCGACTTTTAATTGTGCAACAGAGTCTTCTGCCAACACGTTGCCTTGCTGAATATCAATTTTGTATTCATTCCAAAAATCGGGTTTTATTGCGCTGTTACCACACGCTGTTAGGATAACGCTCGCCCAAAAACAAACAAAAATTCGCATACGCATAAAAGTTTTAAAAACGCCTTAAAACGCTTATTATACCGAAAGTCCACGTTGGAAAGGAAAACAATGAGCAAACCTCATTTAAAAGAAATCGGTTTAAAAGCAACTTACCCGCGCATTAAAATTTTGCAAATTTTTGAAAACAGCAAAGAGCGCCATTTGAGCGCTGAAGATATCCACGAACAACTCAAAGACGATGAGTTGGAATTGGGGCTTGCCACCATTTACCGCGTTTTAACGCAGTTTGAGCAAGCGGGTTTGTTGAGTCGCCATTTTTTTGAAGGTGGGCGCGCGGTTTTTGAATTGAACAAAGGCGAGCACCACGACCATTTGATTTGCACGCAATGCGGCAAAGTTGTTGAATTTTATGATTCAGAAATTGAAGCATTGCAAAATCAAGTGGCTGAAAAATATGGTTTTGCTTTGGAATCGCACGCGCATTATTTGTATGCCATTTGTGGCGATTGCCAAAAAAAACAAAAATCCACGGTAAACGCCAAAAAAATTTCAAAAAAGGATGATTAAAAAATGAAGGTAATGCTCACAGGCGTGGCAGGATTCATCGGTATGCACGTTGCCGAACGACTTTTAAATCGTGGCGATTCGGTTGTGGGTTTGGATAATTTGGACGCTTATTACGAAGTTTCCTTAAAAGAAGCAAGGTTGGAACGCTTAAAAAAATACGAAAAATTTTCTTTTGAAAAATTAGATGTGGCAGATAGATGCGGCATTGCCGAATTTTTTAAAAAAACAAAGCCAAGCCACGTTATCCATTTGGCGGCGCAAGCGGGCGTTTTGTATTCTTTTGAAAATCCGCACGCTTATGCTGATAGCAATTTGACGGGTTTTATCAACGTGTTGGAAGGCTGTCGCCACCAAAATGTGGCGCATTTGGTTTATGCTTCAAGCTCTTCGGTTTATGGCGGCAACACCAAGTTTCCATCTAGCGAACACGATTCGGTGGATCATCCCGTTAGCCTTTATGCCGCCACTAAAAAAGCCAATGAATTGATGGCGCACACGTATAGCCATTCTTTTGGGCTGCCCACCACGGGTTTGCGCTTTTTTACCGTTTATGGGCCTTGGGGCAGACCCGATATGGCGTTTTTTTTATTTACCCGCGCCATTTTGAACAATGAACCGATTAAGGTTTTTAATTTTGGCAATATGAAGCGCGATTTTACTTTTGTAGATGATATTGTTAGCGGCATTGTTGGCGTATTGGAAAAACCGCCCACGCCTAACCCCGATTACGATTGCGCCAAAAACGACCCATTTTCAAGCGCTGCGCCTTATCGTGTTTTTAATATTGGCAACCAAAACAGCGTGCCTTTGATGGATTACATCGCCGAAATTGAAAAGAATTTGGGCAAAACCGCCCAAAAAGAATTGCTCCCAATGCCACCGGGCGATGTGCCGCAAACTTATGCCGATACTTCTTTGCTGAAAGAATACATTGGCTTTCAACCCAACACCCCAATTGCCGTTGGCATTCAAAAATTCATTCAGTGGTATCGGAATTATTACAAAGTTTGAAAAAAATCAAATGTTTACCGTGGAAAATCATAAAAAATGGATTTAAAAGAAATCAATTTGTTGGGCGATTCTGCCGACAATCATTGGTATTACGCATCCAAATACAAAGCCGTAAACCGCTTGATTGCAACATTGCAACCCAGCGCCGTTTTGGATGTCGGTGCGGGGGGGGGGTTATCCCGTAAACTTTTAAAAACAACTTCGGCAAAAGAAGCGTGGTGCGTGGATATTGGCTACGCTTATGATTTTGAAGATTTTGAAAAAGACAAACCCATTCATTTTTGCCGTGCTGTGGATAACATTCCCGCTGATTTGGTTTTATTGATGGACGTTTTGGAGCATGTGGAAGATGACCTTGCTTTGCTTCAAAGCTATGTCAACAAAGTGCCGCACGGTGCCACGTTTTTAATTTCGGTTCCAGCCTTTCAATTTTTGTGGAGCGAGCACGATATTTTTTTGGAACACAAGCGCCGTTATTCTTTAAAAGAAATGGAAAAGGTTGTAAAACAAGCGGGTTTAAAAGTGGAAAAGGGCGCTTATTATTTTGCCGCTGTTTTTCCCATCGCTACCATTTTGCGATTGGCGGATAATTTCAAGCGCCATTTTTTTAAGAAAAAAGAAATTGCCCCGCATTCGCAATTATCCCCACACCATCCCATTACCAACAATTTTTTGGCTTGTTTATCTTCTGCCGAATTGCCGTTTTTTTTACACAACCGATTGTTTGGATTAACCGTTTTTGTTTTGGCTAAAAAAATTTAATTTTAAATAATCCACGGTAAACGTTTTAAAATTTTCAAAAAAATAATGCGTTTACCGTGGATTTTTTTAAAGTGCCTTGCGGTTTTTTTGGTGGCATTCGGCGGAATAAACCGTTTTGAACATCAATTTGCCCGAACCTTTAAACAAGCGTTTTGCCGTTTTGGAAATACAGCGGCGCTCTAAGGTTGAGCGGCGCGTGCGCGTAATCGCCATAACACTTCCCTTCGTGTGGTAAAAAAACTGCAAATTTTAAAAACGAATGGCTTTAATTTCAAGTATGATTCGTCGTTTGTCTTTTCTTTGTATTTTATGAAAACGCCTGCCATTGCCTTTGTTTCGCTCGGTTGCCCAAAAGCTGGGGCAGATTCCGAAGTGCTTTTGGCACGTTTAAAAGCCGCGGGTTTTGCCTTTACCGATGATGCCGCGGCGGCGGCTTTTGTGATTATCAACACTTGCGGTTTTGTCAATGATGCCATTGACGAATCACTTTCGGCGATAGAAGAAGCTTTGTCTCAAAACAAAAACGTTTTTGTAACGGGTTGTTTGGGCGCAAAAAAAGATTTAATCCTCAAAAAATTCCCGCAAGTTTTGGGTGTTTCTGGTCCCAACAAACACGCCGAAGTTGTTGAGCAAATTGCCGATATTTTTGGTTTGCCGCAAAAAAATCAAGATTTTAACGACTCCCGCATTTTGCTCACACCGCCGCATTTTGCTTATTTGAAAATTGCCGAAGGTTGTAACCAACAATGCAGTTTTTGCATTATTCCGCAGTTGCGCGGCGCCTTGCAGTCGCGCGCTTTTAACGAAATTATGTTGGAAGCGCAAAACCTTGTGCAATCTGGCGTGAAGGAAATCATCGTGGTGGCACAAGACACCATCGCTTATGGCGTGGATTTAAAATACAAAACGCATTTTTGGAATGGCAGACCAATCAAAAGCAATATCACCGAACTTTGCAAAGCGCTTTCAAGCCTTGGCGTTTGGGTGCGTTTGCATTATGTTTATCCTTATCCTGCGGTGGATTCTTTGGTGGAATTGATGAATGATGGCAAAATTTTGCCTTATTTGGATATTCCCTTGCAGCACGCCAACCCCCGAATTTTAAAGGCGATGCGCCGCCCCGCTGCCATAGAAAATATGCTTTTAAGAATTGAAAAATGGCGCAAAATTTGCCCTGATATTGCTTTGCGCTCCACCTTTATTGTGGGATTTCCGGGCGAGACGGAACGCGAATTTGAAGATTTGTTGGATTTTTTGGAATTAGCCCAATTAGACCGCGTGGGCGTTTTTGAATATTCCGCCGTTGAGGGCGCACCAGCCAATGCTTTGCCCAATGCGGTTGCAGACGAAATCAAAGCGATGCGCAAATTGTGGTTGTTGGAAGCGCAAGCCGAAATTAGCCAAAAAAAATTGGCGCAGGCAGTGGGCAAAACCGAGCGGGTTTTGGTGGATTTGGTTGATGAAGAAGGCACCATTGCCCGCCGCGCTTACGATGCGCCGGATGTGGATGGCGTGGTTTATATCAACGATTTTTTTGATACCGCCGCTGGCGAATTTTTGGATGTGGTTATCACCGATTCCGATGCGCACGATTTGTATGCGCAAAATCTTTAAAATCCACGGTCAACCGATTATTTTTTTCAAAAAAATCAGCGTTCACCGTGGAAAATAAAAAAAACGGAGTTTTTTTATGAATGATTTTTTGGATTTGCCACCAATTGCCCAATGCCAAGGGCGCGTGGTTTTGCCCGGCTCCAAGAGCATCTCCAACCGCGTGTTGCTTTTGGCTGCTTTGGCGCACGGCACCACGCCAATTGAGAATTTGCTGGAAAGCGAAGATACCGATGTGATGCAAGCGGCGTTAAAAGCCTTGGGCGTTTCCATTCACAAGCGCGATGATGTTTTTTATGTGCGTGGCGCCAAAGGCAAAATTCAAAATCAACAAGGCGAGTTTTTCTTAGGCAATGCGGGCACGGCGTTTCGTTTTTTAACGGCGGTATTAGCCATTTCTTCGGGCAATTATGTTTTATCAGGCATTGAAAGAATGAATGAGCGTCCTATCGGTGATTTAACCGATGCTTTAAAACAAATTGGCGCGCAAATTGAAATGGAAAATGAAGGTTTTCCGCCTTTAAAAATCGCACCTTTTGCCGACAATGGCGAGAGAAAAATTCTGTTAAAAGGCGATATATCCAGCCAATTTTTAAGCGCTTTGTTAATGGCATTGCCTTTAACGGGCAAGGCTTTTGAGATAAAAATTGATGGCGTTTTGATTTCCAAACCCTATGTGGCAATGACCATTGCGCTAATGCAACAATTCGGCGTGGCGGTTGTTGAACAAAATGGCGTTTTTTTGACACCTGAAAATGCAAAATACCAAAGTCCGGGGAATTTTCGCGTGGAATCGGATGCATCAAGCGCTTCGTATTTTTGGGCATTGGGTGCGCTTTTGAGCAAGGACGGCGTGCAAACCGAAGGCATTCCTGAACATTCCATTCAAGGCGATGTGGCTTTTTTAAACGTATTGCGCAAAATGGGCGCGGTTGTTTTTTGGCGCAATCAGCGCTGGGGCGTGCGGCGCGGCGCAAACGGCTTAAAAGCTATTACGGTAGATGCCAACGATTTTCCCGATGCGGCAATGACCTTGGCAACGCTTGCCGCTTTTGCCGATGGCACAACAACAATCAAAAATATCGCCAGTTGGCGCGTTAAAGAAACCGACCGCTTATCTGCCATGGCAACGGAGTTAAAAAAACTAGGCGTTGGGGTAAAAACCACAGCGGATTCAATTGCCATTACGCCACCCGAACATTTCAATTTCAAACCCGCCAGCATTGCCACTTACAACGACCACCGCATGGCGATGAGTTTTTCTTTGTTTTCTGCCGCCATTCCTTTGCGCATTGAAAATCCCGAGTGTGTTGGCAAAACCTTTCCCAATTATTTTGCCGCACTGCACAATCTTGTGGATGCCGTTCCAGTGATTGCCATTGACGGACCATCTGCTTCTGGCAAAGGCACCATTGCGCAAAAAGTGGCGCAACAACTGGGTTTTCATTATTTGGATTCGGGCGCGCTTTATCGCTTGGTGGCGTTTGCCGCTTTTGAAAAAAATTTGGCGTTGACCGTGGAAAATGAGCGCACCTTGGCTGAAATTGCCCGCAATTTGCCCGTTGGCTTTAAAAACGGCGAGATTTTTTTAAATGAAAAAATTGTTAGCGATGCCATTCGCACAGAAGAAGTGGGCAATGCCGCATCCTTTGTTGCCGCAATGCCTTTGGTGCGCCGTGCGCTTTTATTTTTACAACGTGCGCAGCGTTTATCGCCCGGATTGGTGGGCGATGGGCGCGATATGGGTAGCGTTATTTTTCCCGATGCGCCACTGAAAATTTATTTGGACGCTTCTGCCGAAGTTCGCGCCGAACGGCGTTATAAACAGTTGAAAGAAAAGGGTTTTTCTGTTAACCTTGCCGCCCTTACTGATGAGATGCGCGCTCGAGACGCTCGGGATTTGAATCGCCCAAACGCCCCACTTTTAAAAGCGGCGGACGCGGTTTTAATTCCAACCGATGATTTAACCATCGACTCGGTTGTTGCAGCGGTGTTAAAGGCGTATCAAAATCTGTGAGAATTGGGGTTTTCTTTTGTAAGAAAACGTTTTTTTCATTTTTTTAAAGGTTCCCTTTATAAAAAGGGGTTTTTGTTCAATGAGTGAAGAATCTTTTGCCGCCTTATTGCCCGAATACGAGCAAGAAAACAAAAAAGGCGAAGTTACCAAAGCCTTGGTTACCAAGGTAGATCGCAATGTGGTGTTGGTTGATGCGGGGTTGAAATCTGAATCGCCCGTGCCCATTGAGGAGTTTTTAAACGACCAAGGTGAAGTGGAAGTCAAAGTTGGCGACTTGGTTGATGTTGTTGTGGAAGAATTTGAAGACGGCTACGGCAACACACGACTTTCGCGCGAAAAAGCCAAACGCGTGGCTGCTTGGAATTTCTTGGAAGATGCTTTAAACAACAGCAGTTTGGTTACAGGCACCATTACTGGCAAAGTCAAAGGCGGGTTAACGGTGATATCCAACGGCGTGCGCGCCTTTTTGCCCGGCTCTTTGGTGGATTTGCGCCCAGTGAAAGATCCCAGCCCGTATGAAGGCAAAACCTTGGAGTTTAAGGTTATTAAATTAGACCGCAAACGCAACAATGTGGTGCTTTCTCGCCGCGCCGTGTTGGAAGCCACAATGGATGCCGACCGCGAAAAACTCATGGAAAACTTGCAAGAAGGCTCCATTGTTAAAGGCATTGTGAAAAATATTACCGAATACGGCGCTTTTGTGGATTTGGGCGGTATTGATGGCTTGTTGCATATCACCGATTTGGCGTGGCGCCGCGTGCGGCATCCATCAGAAGTTTTAAATGTGGGTGATGAAGTAACCGCCAAGGTTTTGAAGTTTGATTTGGACAAAAACCGCGTTTCTTTGGGAATGAAACAATTAGGCGATGACCCGTGGATTGGCATTGCGCGGCGTTATCCCACCGGCACACGTTTGTTTGGCAAGGTAACGAATTTAACCGATTACGGTGCATTTGTTGAAATTGAACAAGGCATTGAAGGTTTGGTGCATGTGTCGGAGATGGATTGGACGAACAAAAACGTTCACCCCACCAAAGTTGTGCAGTTGGGCGATGAAGTGGAAGTGATGGTTTTGGAAATTGACGAAGACCGCCGCCGCATTTCTTTGGGAATGAAACAATGTCAAGCCAATCCGTGGGAAGAGTTTTCTGCCAATCACAAAAAAGGCGATAAATTAAAAGGTGCCATCAAATCCATTACGGATTTTGGGATTTTTATCGGTTTGCCCGGCGGCATTGACGGCTTGGTGCATTTGTCGGATTTGTCGTGGAATCAACCCTCAGACGAAGCCATTCGCCAATTCAAAAAAGGCGATGAAGTGGAAGCTTTGGTGTTGGCTATTGATGTGGATAAAGAACGCATTTCTTTGGGCATCAAGCAGTTGGAAGGCGATCCTTACACCAATTTCATCGCAACGCATGAAAAGAACAGCATCGTTAAAGGCATTGTGAAGTCCGTTGATGCCAAAGGTGCGGTGATTGCCTTGGATGGCGACAACGAAGGCTATTTGCGCGCCTCAGAATTTTCGCACGAGCGCGTGGATGATTTAACCCAAAAATTGAAGGAAGGCGACGAAGTGGAAGCCATGTTGTTAAACGTCGACCGCAAAACGCGTTCCATCAATTTGTCGATTCGCGCCAAAGAGCAGGCTGAGCAAAATGCGGCAATGCAAAAATTCTCATCGGAATCTTCTGCTGCGGCGGGCACAACGAATTTGGGTGCCTTATTGAAAGCCAAATTTAAAGAGCAAGGTTAGATGCAATGACGCGCTCCGAATTGATTGAAAAACTCTCTTACCGCTTTGAGCAACTGACATTGCGCGATGCGGAACTTGCCGTGCTTGTTTTATTAGACTCAATGGCAAGTTCCCTTTGCGAAGGCGTGCGGGTTGAAGTCCGTGGTTTTGGCAGTTTCAGCATTTCTTACCGCCCACCGCGTGTAGGTCGCAACCCGCGCTCTGGCAAAACCGTGTCGGTTCCGGGCAAATGGGTGCCGCATTTTAAGGCGGGCAAAGAATTGCGCGAGCGTGTTGTAAAACAGTAAAATAATGGGCAACCCCAAGGGGTTGCCTTTTTTTTGCGGAGAGTAAGAATGAAAGCCCTGCGTTATTTTTTGTATGTTGTCTTTTTTGGCGCTGTGTTTGTGTTGGCAATCAACAACACCACGGCAACGCCTTTGCATTTGCCGATGGGGCTAGATTTCACATTGCCGCAAATTGTGTGGTTGATGGCATTTTTTATTGCAGGGGTGGTCATTAGCTTTTTGGCGTTTTTGCCGCGCCTGTGGCATTTAAAAGGCGATGTGCGCCGCTTAACGCGTGAAAAAACGGATATTTTTAATCAAAAAACACGCGCTGATTCGCGTTTGGCTGAATTAGAAGAAGAATTATCCACGGTCAACGCCCAAAAAATTTCAAATACCGAAATCGCCAACGTTTAAAACTTTCCACTTTTTTCAATGAGCGAGATTTTTGATTACTGGGAACTCATTCTCATCCCCATTTTTTTTGCGCTGGGTTGGGTGGCTGCGCGCGTGGATATGCGTCAAGTGGTGCATGAATCGCGCACATTACCGCGTTCTTATTTTGAAGGTTTGAATTTTTTATTAAACGAACAATCGGATAAAGCCATTGATTCTTTTTTAGAAGTCACGCGCCTTGATTCTGAGACCATAGAATTGCATTTTGCCTTGGGCAATTTGTTTCGCAGGCGCGGCGAGACGGATCGCGCCATTCGCATGCATCAAAATTTAATTGACCGCGATGATTTGCCGCAAGATTTGCGCTTGAAAGCCTTATTGGAATTGGGGCAAGATTTTTTAAATGCGGGTTTGCTTGACCGCGCCCAAGCCATTTTTCAAAAATTAGAAACCACACCTTATGAAGAACAAGCCAAGCGCCATTTGCTTGCTATTTATCAATCGGGCAAAGAATGGGAAAAAGCCATTGTTTTGGCAAAAAAATTGCCCGACATCGCCAATCAAACGGAAATTGCACAATATTATTGCGAGTTAGCAAGCCAAAATTTAATGCGTTCGCAATTGGATTGGGCGCGCCAAAATATTGATAGCGCGCTTTCTTACAATCGCCAATGCGCCAGAGCCAGCATTTTGGAAGGCGAGCTTTTTTTGCGCTTGGACAATCCCAAAAAAGCCATTGAATCTTGGCAGAACGTGGAACAACAAAATCCTTCTTATTTGGCGTTGTTGCCGGTGCGCATTCAAGATGCTTACCAAAAAATCCACAAAGAAAAAGAAGGTTTGGCGCTTTTGAAAGGCTATTTGGCGCGTTATCCATCGGTGGATTTGTTGGATGCCGTTTATCTTGGCGTTTTAAAAGAAGAAGGCATGCAAGCAGCTTTTGATTTGGTCAAAAGCGAATTGCAGCGCAATCCATCTTTGTTGGGTTTGGAAAGGTTTTTAATTGGCGCGCAATCTTTGATTAAAGCGCAAGACAAACCCGATGTGGAATTGGCAAAAAGCATTGTGCAAAGTTATACCAAAAAACTCTCGCGCTATTTTTGCACCAATTGCGGCTTCAAAGCGCGGCAATTTTATTGGCGCTGCCCGGCTTGCGGCACGTGGGAAAGTATGCCGCCCAAACGCAGTGAAGAATTTGAATCGCTGATTTAAAAAAATCCACGGTCAACGCTTAATTTTTTTAAAATAAAAAGCAACAATCAAAAGGCAAACTCAAAAAAGGAAAACAATGAAAATTACCATTATTGGAAGCGGTTATGTTGGTTTGGTGTCGGGCACGTGTTTGGCAGAAGTAGGCAATCACGTGATGTGTTGCGATGTGGACAAACAAAAAATTGCCACGTTGAATGCGGGCGAAGTGCCGATTTTTGAACCCGGCTTAAAAGAGTTAATTGCCAAAAATGTTGCGGCTGGGCGCTTGTTTTTTACGGATGATTTGAATCAAGCCATATCCTTTGGCACGGCGCAATTTATTGCCGTTGGCACGCCGCCTGATGAAGATGGTTCGGCGGATTTGTCTTATGTTTTGTCGGCAGCGCAAAGCATTGGCAAATGTATGAATGATTACAAAATCATTGTGGATAAAAGCACCGTGCCGGTTGGCACGGCACAAAAGGTGAAACAAACCATTGGTGAAGAATTAAAAAAACGCGGCGCATCTATTCCTTTTGGCGTAGTCTCCAACCCAGAATTTTTAAAAGAAGGTGCCGCCATTGATGATTTTATGCGGCCAGACCGCATTATCATCGGCTCAGATGATGAACACGCTTTAAATTTAATGCGCCAAATTTACGCGCCTTTTCAACGCAACCACGAACGCATTATTGCAACCGATTTGCAAAGCGCCGAATTGATTAAATACGCTTCCAACGCAATGCTTGCCACGCGCATTAGTTTTATGAACGAATTGGCAAATTTGGCAGAAAAATTAGGCGCGGATATTGAATTGGTTCGCCGCGGAATGGGTGCCGACCCGCGCATTGGTTACCATTTTTTGTATCCGGGTTGCGGCTATGGCGGCTCGTGTTTTCCAAAAGATGTCAAAGCCTTGATTCACACGGCAAAAAACGTTGGCATTGATTTGGAAGTTTTAAGCGCCGTAGAATTGGCAAACGCCAAACAAAAACACGTTTTAACGCAAAAAATTATCCAGCGTTTTGGTGAAAACTTAAACGGCAAAAATTTTGCTTTGTGGGGTTTGGCGTTCAAACCCAACACGGACGATATGCGCGAAGCACCTTCGCGCGTTTTAATTGAAGATTTGCTTGAAAAAGGCGCCAACATTTCGGTTTATGACCCTGTGGCTATGCAAGAAGCGCGGCGTGTGTTTGGTGAAAATCCACGCATTATTTACGCTTTAAATCCAATGGATGCCGCACAAAACAAAGAGGCTTTGGTGATTGTGACCGAATGGAAAGAATTTCGCTCGCCCGATTTTGAAGTGCTCAAAACAACTTTAAAAAATCCTGTGATTTTTGATGGCAGAAATCTCTACGACCCTGCATTTTTAAGAAATGCAGGTTTTGAATATTTTGCCATTGGGCGTTAAAAACGTTTTCCACGGTAAACGTGAATTTTTTTTGAAAAAAATAAGCGGTTTACCGTGGATTTTTTCAAACTTTTTGTTTTTTTAATCTTGAAGTTGTGCCATGTTGGATTTTTTCTATTTTGTTTTCATCTTTCCCTTGGAGCAGTTGCTATCCTTTGCGCTTAGCGGCATTTTTGCCGCCACAAAAAACGGCACGGCAAGCGTGATTCTGTTGAGTTTGTTTATCAATTTGTTTTTGCTCAAACTCTTGAAATGGTCGGATAAAAAAGCAGCAATTCAATCCGCACGCCAAGCAAAATTTGATGAACGCATTGCTCGTTGGAAAACGGTTTATTCCAAAGCCAAAGTCTTTGCTTTCACCCAAACTCTCTATCGTCAAAACCATTACCACCCGATTTTTGCGCTTTCATCTTTGAGTGGACTCGCCATTCAAGTGCCGTTTTTTTTGGGTGTTTATTTTGTAATTCAAAACGGCAATACCTTGCCAAACGCTGATTTTGCAAGCTTTTCGGCAATTAATTCATCGCTTGGTATTCATATTTTGCCCATTTTAATGACCGCAATTACGCTTTTGAATGTTTTTTTATCCAGCAAAGAAACTGCCGCACGCTTACAAGGCGCCATCATCGCCTTTTTGTTTTTGGTTTTGCTCTACGAAATGCCGCACGCATTGGTTTTGTATTGGACAACCAATATGGCATTTTCATTGATTCGCACGCTTTTTAAATCCAAAACGCCCGAATTGCCAAAATCGCCCGAATCGCCAAAAACTGCAAGAACGCCAATTGCGCCGCGCACCTTAAAAATTGCGCAATACGGCATTGGCGCACTCGCCTTTTTTTCTGCCGTGGTGTTTTTTTGGACAATTACGCAATATTATGAAAATACCGATATTTTAAATGCAGTTGGTTGGTTTTTTAAAATCATCACTTTTATTTTCTTTATCTGTTTTTTGATTTTAACGCTTAAAAAACATTCAAATTTTGCAGATTTTAAAAACCTTGCCATTTTGAATACCGCTTTTTTAATTTGCGTTTTCACGCCTTTTAATTTGTATCAAAGCGATATGGCGCAATTTTATGCTTTTTTCACACTGCCAACCCTTGCTTCATTATTGGGTGCATTTTTGTTAGCAGCTTTTCTTTTTATTTATTTATTCGGTTTTTTTCCAAAAAAATACAACAGCGCCGCTGCCTTTTTATTAGGCGTTGTTTTGCTTGTTGGTATTGTGAATACATTTATTTTAACAGGCGACTATGGCACAATGGATCGCTTTGTTTTTCAAATAAGCAGTTATTCCACACCAGAAAAACGCTTATGGCAACACGCCATATTTTCTTTAACGGTGTTTTTATCCGCATTGTTTTTGTATTTATTTTTGCCTTATGCCAAAAGAATTTTTCAAATCACGCTTTTAACATTTTTAATTGTTTCTGCTATTCACACTTTTAATATCACTACCGCAAGAATTGAAGCGGAACGAATTTTTTATTCCCAATACGGCAATCAAAATACTTCTGCACCTTATGGGCAAGAATTGTTTTCTTATTCTAAAAACGATAAAAATATTGTGGTGATTATTTTGGATATGTTTACAGGCTCGCATTTTCCTTATTTGTTAGAAACTTTCCCTGAATTAAAATCTGCTTTGGATGGTTTTACTTTATTTAACAATGCCATTGCGAGTTCTTCTGCCACGCGTTATACCTTGCCTTCTATTATCGGCGGGGAATATTTTACAATTTATAACCAAAACCAACGCCGCGACCACCACGAAAAAGCCGCCGCAACCGCCTTTTACAACACGGGCGATGCTTTTGCACGCGCGGGTTTTAATGTGGGTTTTATTGCCAGCGGTGACGTTAAAAAAGAGCAAAAATTAAATCGTTCGGATATTTTTTGGTTGGATGATATTCGTGTTTTGCGCGATTATTTTTTAGAAAAAAATCCTATTATTTTGGATAATTCCAATATTTTTTATGATGTCTCTCGCTTTTTAGCTTTTGGTTTATTTAAATTTGCACCCGATGGCGATATTCGCTACGCCATTTATAATGGCGGCGCTTGGTTTTTTGAATCTCGGGCATTTGATAAAAATAGTGTCATTGAAAACGTGGCGCCTTATTATACTTTTTCAAAAAATATCAACACGCAATCGGATAAACCAACTTTTAAATTTATTCATTCTTTTATCACACATTTTCCTTTTGGTATTTCCGCAGAAGGTGGCAAATGCAATTATTTAAAAACAGGCAGTGTTTGGAAAAAACCGGAATTATTTATTCCACCTGAATCGCCTGCCGTGGTTGAGCGTGTTTTTCATAATTTAAAATCTGAAAATTTTAAAGAACAACATTTTGATACCGAGGCTTGTTCTTTATTTTTATTATCGGATTATTTGAAACAATTAAAAGAATCCAATATTTATGACAACACGCAAATTTTAATTGTGAGCGACCATGCAGGAACAGATAGTATTAAAACGATGCCCAGAATGAAACCGATGTTTTTTGGTCAAGATGTTTTATTTTTATTGAAAGATTTTAATACGCGGGGCGAATTGAAAACCGATTCGCGCTTGATGGCAAATTTTGATATTGCCACAATTTTTTGTGAAAATTTAAAAAACGGTTGCCCAAATGTTGCACCGAATATTTTAAAAAATTATCCTAAAAATCGCGAAATTATTGTGATGCGCCCGAATGTAACGCTGGTCGACCAAGAAGCGGATTGGTGGAATGTGGAAAACGCTTATAAAATAAAGGGCAATTTGTATGACCCTGCCGCTTATACCAAAATGCCCAAAAGTTTTTTTTCAAAAAAATAAAGCGTTCACCGTGGAAAACTACCGAATCTGCAAAAAAACGTGGTAAACCTTGTAAAATGGCGGGCTTTAAAACAGCCTTTTGAATGGCATGAATTTGCGCGAAATCCCTTACAACTATACTTCTTTGTCCGACCGCGAAATTGTAACAAGGCTTTTGGGTGAGCCAATTTGCGCACTTTTGGACGAATTGCGCGTGCAGCGCGTGACTGGCCGTTCTGCGCAAATGCTCTATGAAGTTTTGGGCGATATTTGGGTGGTGCGCCGCAATCCTTACATTGAAGACGATTTGCTAACCAACCCGAAACGCCGCGCGGCTTTAATTGAAGCTTTGCGCCACCGCTTGCATGAAATGAATAAGCGCCGCATTGCCGCCGAACCCGCAAGTTTGGAGCGTTCTCAAAAAGTGTTGGTGTTGATTGAAGCCGCGCAAAAAGCCGTGGATGATTTTGCCGCGTGGTTTAAAGAAACCCAAAAATTGCGTGCGCGCGCCTTGCATTTGTTTGCCAAACACACCCGAGCCGATAACATTGCTTTTGATGGTTTATCAAGGGTTTCCCACGTAACTGACGCCACCGACTGGCGCGTGGAATATCCCTTTGTGGTTTTAACGCCAGATAGCGAAGAAGAAATCGCCCCATTGGTTCAAGCCGCCATTGCGGCAGGTTTGACGATTATTCCGCGCGGCGGCGGCACGGGCTACACGGGCGGGGCAATTCCGTTGGATGCAAAATCCGTGGTTATCAACACCGAAAAATTGTTGAATTTGAGCCAAGTTGAAGAAATGGCACTGCCGGGTTCATCGCTTAAAACGGCAACCATTCGCACGGGCGCGGGCGTTGTTACCAACCAAGTGGCAGCCGCGGCAGAAAAAGCGGGTTGGGTGTTTGCGGTGGATCCAACTTCGGCTTCGGCTTCTTGCGTGGGCGGCAACATTGCAATGAACGCCGGCGGCAAAAAGGCGCTTTTGTGGGGCACGGCGCTGGACAATTTGTTGTGGTGGAAAATGGTTAATCCACAAGGCAATTGGGTGGAAGTAACGCGTTTGAATCACAATTTGGGCAAAATCCACGAGCAAGAAACGGTGCAGTTCCAAATTCAAAAATTTGATGCCAAGCATAAAAAATTATTGAGCGAAGAAATTTTGGAAATGCCCGGGGCGCAATGTAGAAAAATCGGCTTGGGCAAAGATGTAACCGACAAATTTTTGGGCGGCATTCCGGGCGTGCAAAAAGAAGGTTGCGATGGCATTATTGTTGCCGCCCGCTGGATTTTGCACCAAATGCCGCCTGTTACTTATACGGTTTGTTTGGAATTTTTTGGCGAGGTTGCCCGCGCCGTGCCTGCGATTGTGGAAATTACGGATTACTTCAAACCGGGCGGTTTGGGTTTACAAAACGGCGTGCAGTTGGCAGGTTTGGAACATTTGGATTTTCGCTATTTGAAGGCGGTTGGTTACACTACCAAAGCACATCGTTTGGATCGCCCAAAAATGGTTTTAATTGGCGATTTGGTTGGTTTTGATGAACAAGCGGTGTCGACCGCGGCTGCCGAAGTGGTGAAAATGTGCCAAGCGCGGCAATCGGAAGGTTTTATTGCGGTAGATTCTGCGATGCGCCGCCAATTTTGGGCAGAACGCGCCAACACAGCCGCTATTTCGCACCACACCAATGCGTTTAAAATCAACGAAGACGTGGTGATTCCTTTGCCCAAAATGGGTGATTATTGCGATGGTATTGAGCGCATTAACATTGAATTGTCGCTACAAAACAAGTTGGCGCTTTGCAGTGCTTTAAAAGATTTTTTCCAAAACGAATGGGCGCGGCATACGCCTGCTAATTTGGTTACTGAAATTTTGCCAGAATTGCGCGCGCACGCTGTGGAAATTGTGGAAAAGGTTGAAGCACGTTGGCGTTTTTTGTTGGAAAACTTGGATATGCCGATGGGTGAAGCCGCCGAGATTTTTCAAAAAAAATTCGGGTTTACCGTGGAAAATTTTCAAAGCGTGCGCGGCACGGTGTTTTCGCGCTTAAAAGACCATTGCATTGTGGTATCTTGGAAGCGCGAAATCAAAGAATCGCTCTTTCAACGCTTTGATGGCAAGGCATTTGCGCATATTCGCGCTGTTTTAGAAGAAATTCACAAAAAGGTTTTGCGCGCGCGCGTTTTTGTGGCGTTGCACATGCACGCCGGCGATGGCAACGTCCACACGAATATTCCCGTGAATTCCGATGATGCACAAATGTTGGCAACGGCAAACGCCGTGGTTTCAAGAATTATGGCGCTTGCAAAATCTTTGGGCGGCGTGATTTCCGGCGAACACGGCATTGGGCTAACCAAATTGGAATATTTGAGCGATGAAGAATTGGCGGCTTTTCGCGCTTATAAAGAAAAAATTGACCCGAACGGTTATTTTAACCGCGGCAAGTTGATGGCAGGCGCAGATTTGCGCCACGCTTATACGCCGTCTTTTCATTTGCTAACTTCTGAATCGTTAATTTTGGAATATTCCGAGGTTTCTAGCATCACGCAGATGATTAAAAATTGCCTGAGATGCGGTAAATGCAAACCCGTTTGTTCCACGCACGTGCCGCGCGCTGATTTGCTTTATTCCCCGCGCAACAAAATTTTGGCAACCTCTTTGCTCATTGAAGCCTTTTTGTATGAAGAGCAAACGCGGCGCGGTGTTTCCACTTTGCATTACAAGGAATTCAACGATGTGGCAGACCACTGCACGGTTTGCCACCGTTGTTTTAAGCCGTGTCCGGTTGATATTGATTTTGGGCGTGTGACGGTTGCGATGAGAAATTTACTGCGCAAAATCGGGCAAAAACGTTTTAGTCCGGGCACCGCTGTGGCAATGGCGTATTTGTCGCAAACCGAACCAGCCAAAATCAAGCTGATGCGTTCCATAATGATGACTTATGGCTTCAAAGCGCAACGTCTTTTTTACCGCTTAATGCGCCAAATTCCGTGGATTAAAAAAACGCGCCAACACCCGGGAAAAAGCCTTGGTGCACCAAACGTGAAAACGCAAGTGATTCATTTTATGAACCGCCCAATGCCCGGCAATTTGCCATCCAAAATGTCGCGAACGCTTTTGGGCATTGAAGACAACAAGATTATTCCCGTTATCAAAAATCCATCGGTTAAAACCGAGGATTCCGAAGCGGTGTTTTATTTTCCGGGTTGTGGCTCGGAGCGTTTGTTTTCGCAAGTGGGTTTGGCAACGCAGGCAATGCTCTACCACTTGGGCGTAACCACGGTTTTGCCGCCCGGCTATTTGTGTTGCGGTTTTCCGCAAATTTCTACTGGCGATGAGGAAACAGGCGATGCGATGACGGTGCGCAACCGCGTGTTGTTTCACCGCGTGGCAAATACGTTGAATTATTTGCAGATTAAAACCGTGTTGGTGTCTTGCGGCACGTGTTTGGACCAGTTGGAAAAATACCATTTTGAAGCGATTTTCCCGGGCTCGCGCTTGATGGATATACACGAATATTTGATGGAAAAGGGCGTGTCTTTGGAAACTGCCGATTCGGCAACCCGTTATATGTATCACGACCCTTGCCATTCGCCGATGAAAATCCACGCGCCTTTAAAAGTGGCTGAAAAGCTATTGGCACAAACGGTGCCGCTTTGTGATCGCTGCTGCGGCGATGCGGGTTCCTTTGCTTATTCGCGCCCGGATATTGCCACGCAAGTTAAATTTAGAAAAGAAGAAGAAATCAAAAAAGTGGCAGCCAATTTGCGTGCGGATGGTTTTCAAGGTGATGTGAAAATTTTAACTTCTTGCCCAGCTTGCACCCAAGGTTTGTCGCGTTTTGAAAATGATGCCAATACTTCGGTGGATTATATTGTTGTGGAACTCGCACGCCATTATTTGGGCAAAACGTGGTTAAACGATTACATTATTTCTGCCAAAAACGGCGGCATTGAGCAGGTTTTGCTTTGATTTTGCGTTTTTCCACGGTCAACCAACATTTTTTTTGAAAATGAACAATTGTCCACTTTGCGCAAAAGATTTAGAAAACGTGATTGTTGACAATCAACACGCGCGCATTCTTTTTGTTGTGGAAAATGCTTATCCCATTTTGCGCGTTGTTGCCAAAAAGCACGTCAAAGAAATGACGGATTTGGAAGTTGAAGAGCGCAATGCTTTGATGCAAATGGTTTTTGCATGTGAAGTTGTTTTGCGCCAATTTTTAAAAGCCGACAAAATCAACTTGGCAAGTTTGGGCAATGTGGTGCCGCATTTGCATTGGCATATCATCGCGCGTTTTGAAAACGATGCGCATTTTCCTGATTCCATTTGGGCTAAGCCAAGGCGAGAGCCCTTAATGCCAAAAGCCGCAAAAGTTGACCGCACGGCGCTACAATGCGCACTTTATAAACTTTTAAACGACTAACAATGGCAAATACGCATTTTGGTTTTCAAAATATTCCCGAAGCGGAAAAAGAAAAACGTGTGGCAGCGGTGTTTGATTCGGTTGCCGACCGCTACGATTTGATGAACGACTTGATGAGCGGCGGCATTCACCGCTTGTGGAAAATGCAAACCATTCGTCACGCCAATGTGCAAGCGGGCGAAAAGGTGTTGGATGTGGCTGGCGGCACGGGCGATTTGGCGCGCGCATTTTTCAAAAAAGCAGGCGATTCGGGGGAAGTGTGGCTCACCGACATCAACTTTGAAATGTTGCAGCGCGGGCGCGACCGCTTGTTGAACGAAGGCATTGTGTTGCCAACCGCGCAATGCGATGCGGAAAATCTGCCTTTTTTAAGCGATTATTTTGATTGCGTCACGGTGAGTTTTGGACTGCGCAATATGACGCACAAGGAAGTGGCTTTAAAAGAAATGCACCGCGTTTTAAAAACGGGTGGGCGCTTGCTTGTTTTGGAATTTTCCAAAATCACGCCTGCATTGGCGCCTTTTTATGATTTTTATTCTTTTAAAATCATCCCCAAAATTGGCAAACTGGTGGCTAATGATTTTGAAAGTTACCAGTATTTGTCTGAATCCATTCGCATGCATCCCGACCAAGAAAGTTTGAAAACGATGATGGAATCGGCAGGGTTTTCTAGCGTTTCTTACCACAATATGACCTTTGGCGTGGTGGCGTTGCACATTGGCATAAAATGATGATTTTCCACGGTCAACGCAAAATTTTTTTCAAAAAGGCAAACGATGATGGATACAGAAAAACAAATTGATGAACCCACGCCCTTTTTGGGTTTGGCGCCTTTTTTGCGCCGCAGTTTAGCGGGCGAAAATTTAATGCCTTTGGCGCAAGCGCTTTGGGTAGAAGCGGCGGAAAATCAAAACAGCGCCAATGCTTGGATGAACTTGGCAGTGGCTTTGGAATGCGTGGGGCAAAATGCCCAAGCGGCAAGGCAAACGGCTTTATCGTTATCCAAACTTTTTGTGCGCCCTGCGGCAAAGTCGCCCGTTAGTATGCGCGTTTTGTTGTTGATGGTTCCGGGCGCTTTGTCGGTGAATACGCCGCTTGATTGCCTTTTGGAATTTGATGATATTGAATTGCTTTATTATTTTTTAGACCCCGCCCAACCTGCTTGTATTCAATGGGATTCTTTGCCCAAACACGATTTGGTGATGGTTGCTTTTGGAGATGACCCCGCGCGCGAGCGTTGGCAAAAGGATTTGGCTAGCGTTTTGGAAAGTTCACCGCGCCCTGTGGTCAACAAAATTGAAAGCGTTTTAAAAACTCGGCGCGATATGGCTAGCCAACTCATGCACGATGCTCCGGGCGCCACAATGTCTTTGCAATTTTTGTTACCGCGCGAAGATGTGGCAAAAATGGCTTTTGGTGAAAAGGCATTGCCTGAAAATCTTGCTTTTCCGTTGATTATTCGCCCAATTTATTCCCAAGGCGGCAAAAATTTGGAAAAAATCAGCGATGCAGCGGCTTTGGCGGATTATCTCAATCGCATTGATTTTAAAGCCTATTTTTTGTCCAATTTTGTGGATTACCACGCCAAGGATGGCTTATACCGCAAAATGCGTTTGGCGCTAATAGACGGCGTGCCTTACCCGTGCCATATGGCGATTTCCAAAAATTGGATGATTCATTATTTGTCTTCTCACATGGAAAACGAACCTGAATGGCGCTTGGAAGAACGCGCTTGGATGGAAAATTTCAGCGAATTTGCAAAAAAACACGAGTCGGTTTGGGCGGCTTTTCGCCAGCGCATTGGTTTGGATTATTTTTGCGTGGATTGCGCCCAAATGCCCAATGGCGACTTGTTGATTTTTGAATTTGACCACATTTCGGTGGTGCATGATATGGACGACCCCTTGCGTTTTCCTTACAAATCCGCTGCCATTGCGCGCATTAAAGATGCTTTGCGCGATTTCTTTTTTGAAATTTAACCATGCACAAAAACAACTTCAATTTTTCAGGCGGGCCCGGCGCATTGCCGCTTGGCGTTTTAAAGGAATTGAGCCAATCCGTTTGGGCTTTAAAAGAAACGGGTTATTCCATTTTGGGTTTGAGCCACCGAAGCGAATTGTTTTTGTCTTTTTTAAACGAGTTGGAAGAACGCTTTGTTCGCTTGTTGAATTTGCCCGCGCATTACCGCGTTTTATTTTTGCAAGGTGGCGCCAGCACGCAATTTGCGCAAACGGCGCTTTATTTTTCGGATTCCAAAAAATCGCCCGCGCAATATATTGTTGGCGGTTATTGGAGCGAAAAAGCCTTTTTGGAAGCCCAACGCTTTGCCAAAGTTGAAGAATTATGGAACGGCAAGGCACAAGGTTTTTCAACTTTGCCAAAAAACAATGATTTGCATTGCAATCCCAATGCGGCTTTTTTGCATTATGTTTCCAATGAAACCGTGGAAGGTTTGCAATTTCCAAAAGAAGCATTGGGTTTAAAAAACGTGCCGCGCATTGTGGATATGTCTTCTGATTTGCTTTCTCGCCCAATTGTTGCGGATGATTTTGCGCTGATTTACGCCCACGCCCAAAAAAATTTGGGACCAGCAGGCGTTACGATTGTGGTTGTTGACCAAAACTTTTTGCCCGATTCGGCGCCGCTTTTTCCCATTGCTTTGGATTACAAAACACAAATTCAAAACAATTCCAATTACAACACGCCGCCCGTTTTTGCCATTTACGCTACGCTTTTGGTATTGCGCTGGTTGGAAGATGAAATTGGCGGTTTAAACAAAATGCACGCTATTAATTTAAAAAAACAAAAAATAATTTTGGAGGTTTTAAAAGCACACCCGGAAGTTTTTCGCTTGCATGCGCAAAATCATTTTTCGCTGATGAATATCGCTTTCTTTTTGTCGCCTGAATTTTCATTGGAATATTTTTTTAAATCGGCAGAATCGGCAGGGTTTTATGGCTTAAAAGGGCATCGCTCTTTGGGCGGCGTGCGCGCTTCGCTTTACAACGCTTTGCCGCTAGAAGTTGCCGAAAATTTTGCGCAATTTTTAAGCGATTTTGCAAAAAATCCACGGTAAACCGTTCAAAATTTTGAAAAAAAATCATCGTTTACCGTGGAAAAAATGAAAAACTTGGCATTTGATTTTGGCGATTTAAACGATTTTGAAAACGTGGCTGGCGTGGATGAAGCCGGGCGCGGTCCTTTGGCGGGTTCCGTTTTTGCTGCCGCGGTGATTTTGAATCCACAAAACAAAATTGCTGGTTTAAACGATTCTAAAAAATTAAGCGCCAAAAAACGCGAGATGTTGGCGTTGGAAATCAAACAAAAAGCGCTTGCCTTTGGCATTGCTTCGTCAAGTGTTGAAGAAATTGATCGGCTCAACATTTTAAACGCCACTTTTTTGGCAATGCGGCGCGCTTTGTCGCAATTAAACATTGTGCCGCAAAAAATTTTGGTGGATGGCAACCGCTTGCCGCCGAATTTAAACGCGCCTGCGGAATTTGTCATCAAAGGCGATTCTAAAATTGCCGCCATTGCCGCAGCGTCCATTTTGGCAAAAACGGCGCGCGATGCAGAAATGTTGCAATGGGATAAAATTTTTCCGCAATACGAATTTGCGCGTCACAAAGGCTACGGCACGGCGCGGCATTTGGAATTGTTGAAAATCCACGGCGCTTGCCGCATTCACCGCCAAAGTTTTGCGCCGGTTAAGCAAATTTTGGAAAAAAATCCACGGTCAACCGACAATTTTTTTGAAAAATGAAAAGCATAGAATCCAAAGAAAATCCGCATTTCAAATCGTGGAAAAAAATCGCACAAAACCGCGCCAAAGCGTTTGTTTTTTTGGAAGGCGCGCATTTGATTCAATTGTATGCCGCGCGTTTTGGCAAGGTTCAAACCTTAATTGTTGAAAAAAACAAAGCCTTGTCTGTTGAAAATCGCGCACTTGTTGCTTGTGCCGATGAAGTTTTTTTGATTGCGGAAAATCTTTCGCGCCAACTCTCCAACTTGGATTCGCCCGCATCAGTTTTTGCCGTTTGCAATGTGCCACAAAATGCCCAAAACATTGATTTTCAACAAAACAGCGTGTTGTTGGATGGCATTCAAAATCCTTTGAATTTGGGCGCAATTTTGCGCGTGGCAGCGGCGGCTAATTTTCATCAAGTTTTAATTGCCAAAAATTCTGCCCACGTTTTTAATCCCAAAAGTTTGCGCGCGGCGCAAGGCGCCAATTTTCTTTTGAATATTTTTGAAAATGCCGATTTGTCGGATTTTGTCAAACATTTTCAAGGCGATATTTTTGCCACGTGTTTGGATTCTGATTCCAAAAATTTGTTTGATTTAACAATCAAAACCCCAACGGCGTGGATTTTTGGCGCCGAAGGGCAAGGCATTGCCAAAGATTTGTTAAAAAAGGTAAACATTCAAAAAATCAAAATTCCAATGGCACAAGGTGTGGAATCTTTAAACGTGGCAAGTGCGGCGGCGTTGTGCCTTTTTGAATGTTTTCGGACTCAATAAAATAAAGTTTGTTAAAATTTTCCTTTTCCATTTGTGAAAAGTGATGACCAAATACGTTTTTGTAACCGGCGGCGTGGTTTCTTCTTTGGGCAAAGGCATTGCGGCGGCGTCCTTGGGAGCAATTTTGGAGTCGCGCGGTTTGAAAGTGACCCATTTAAAATTGGATCCTTATATCAATGTTGACCCGGGCACGATGAGCCCTTTTCAACACGGTGAGGTTTTTGTAACCGAAGATGGCGCGGAAACCGATTTGGATTTAGGCCATTATGAGCGCTTTACCAGCGCCAAAATGAAAAAAGCCAACAACTTCACCACCGGGCAAGTTTATGACAGCGTTTTGAAAAAAGAACGTTGCGGCGAATATCTGGGCAAAACCGTGCAGGTGATTCCGCATATCACAGACGAAATCAAACTGAAAATCAAACAAGGCGCCGCTGATGCTGAAATTGCCATTGTGGAAGTGGGCGGCACCGTGGGCGATATTGAATCGCTGCCTTTTTTAGAAGCCATTCGCCAAATGGGTTTGGAAGAAGGGCGGGGCAATGTTTGTTATATCCATTTAACGCTTTTGCCGTTTATTCCAACGGCAGGGGAAATTAAAACCAAACCCACGCAACACTCGGTTAAAGAATTAAGGAGCATTGGCATTCAACCGGATATTTTGCTTTGCCGCGCTGACCGCCCCATTCCAGAAGATGAACGGCGCAAAATTGCGCTTTTTTGCAACGTGGAACCTTTGGCGGTGATTGAATGTTTGGATGCCGATTCCATTTACAAAATTCCTTCAATGTTGCACAGCAGAATGTTGGATGAAATTGTTTGCCATCGTTTAAACATTTTGAGCAAAGCGGCGGATTTGTCGCGTTGGGAAAAACTGGTTGAGGCTTTGGAAAATCCAACCGATTCGGTTGAAATAGCCTTTGTGGGCAAATATGTGGATTTAACCGAATCGTATAAATCTTTAATAGAATCGTTCAAACACGCGGCAATGCACACGCATTGCGCCGTGCATTTGCGCTACATTGAAGCCGAAGAATTAGAAAAAAACGGCACCAACATTTTAAAAAACAAAGACGCCATTTTGGTGCCGGGCGGTTTTGGCAAACGCGGTATGGAAGGCAAAATTTTGGCTATTCAATATGCCCGCGAAAACAAAATTCCATTTTTAGGTATTTGTTTGGGTATGCAAATGGCGGTGGTGGAATTTGCGCGCCATGTGTGCGGTATGCAAAAAGCGCACTCCACCGAATTTGATTTGAAAACGCCTTATCCCGTGATTGCCTTAATCACCGAATGGTTGGATTCTTCTGGCAAAGTAGAAATAAGAAATGAACAATCCGATTTGGGCGGCACCATGCGGCTTGGCGCGCAACGTTGTTTGTTAAAAGAAAATTCCTTGGCGCACCAAATTTACAAAGCGGATGAAATCACCGAGCGGCATCGCCACCGTTATGAAGTCAATAACGCTTTGTTAAAACAATTAGAAGAAAAAGGTTTGGTTGTTTCAGGCACTTCGCCCGGCACGAATTTGTGCGAAATGATTGAATTGCCGCAAAATGTGCATCCGTGGTTTTTAGCTTGCCAATTCCATCCAGAATTTACTTCCAACCCAAGACAAGGCCACGCTTTATTTACCGCCTTTGTGCAAGCGGCGCAACACTGCAAAAAGGAAAAACAATGAATTTGTGCGGCAAGGAAATCGGTTTGAATCAACCTTTGTTTTTAATTGCCGGACCTTGCACGGCGGAATCGCAAATGTTATGCGAAGATGTGGCAGGATTTTTAAAAAATTTTTGCGTTGACCGTGGAATTTTGTATATTTTCAAAGCATCTTACGACAAAGCCAACCGCACTTCGCACACTTCCAAACGCGGTTTGGGTTTGGATGCGGGTTTGCAAATTTTACAAAATGTTCAAAAAAATATCGGCGTGCCCGTTTTAACCGATGTGCATGAAAAAGAAGACGTTTTGGCAGTGGCAAGCGTGGTGGATGTGTTGCAAACGCCGGCGTTTTTGTGCAGACAAACGGATTTTATTCAAAGTGTGGCTGCGTGCGGCAAACCTGTGAATATCAAAAAAGGGCAGTTTTTGGCGCCGGACGATATGCAAATGGTGGTTGAAAAAGCGCGTGCTGCCAACGGCGGCGCGGATAATTTAATGGTTTGCGAGCGCGGCGCTTCTTTTGGTTACCACAATTTGGTTAGCGATATGCGCAGTTTGGTGATGATGCGCAACACACAATGCCCCGTGGTTTTTGATGCCACGCACAGCGTGCAGTTGCCGGGTGCGGCAAATGGCGCATCGGGTGGCAACAGGGAATTTATTGCGCCTTTGGCGCGTGCGGCGGTAGCCGTTGGCATTGCAGGATTATTTATGGAAACGCATCCCGAACCAGACAAAGCGTGGTCGGACGGCGCCAATAGTTTTGAACTTGCCCAAATGCCCAAACTAATTGAGCATTTGTTGGCGTTGGACAAACTCACAAAAAATTTTGCGTTGACCGTGGAAAATTGCGAAAATCCACGGTAAACCCATTGTTTTTTTTAAATTTTTTTAGAAGAAAAGGTTTTTAAATTATGAGTTCAATCGTGGATGTGGTGGCAAGAGAAATTTTGGATTCGCGCGGCAATCCAACAGTGGAAGCCGATGTTTTATTAGAAACCGGCGCTTTTGGCAGAGCTGCCGTGCCGTCTGGCGCTTCAACTGGTTCGCGTGAAGCCATTGAATTGCGCGATAAGGATCCCAAACGTTTTAATGGCAAAGGCGTTTTGAAAGCCGTTGAAAATGTCAATACCGAAATTGCCGAAGCCTTAATGGGTTTGGATGCGCAAGACCAAGTGTTTATTGATAAAACTTTAATTGATTTAGACGGCTCGGAAAACAAATCCAAAATGGGTGCCAATGCCATTTTGGCGGTTTCTATGGCGGTGGCAAAAGCGGCTTCGGATGATTTGGGCATTCCGCTTTACCGCTATTTTGGTGGAATGATGGCGCGCCAAATGCCTGTTCCGATGATGAACATTTTAAACGGCGGCGCGCATGCCAATAATTCCTTGGATATTCAAGAATTTATGATTATGCCGGTGGGCGCTTCTTCCTTTAAAGAATCTTTGCGCGCCGGCGCTGAGATTTTTCAAGCCTTGAAAAAACTCTTAAACCAAAAAGGATTTTCCACTGCCGTGGGGGATGAAGGTGGCTTTGCACCGAATTTAAAAAATCACGAAGAAGCCTTGCAATACATTTGCGAAGCTATTATGCAAACTGGTTATACGCCCGGGCGCGATGTTTATTTAGCATTGGATTGCGCCGCCAGCGAATTTTACAAAGACGGGCGCTACCACTTGGAAGGCGAAAAAAAATGGTTCAATGCCTTTGAATTTTGCGATTATTTGCAACAATTAACGCAAGAATTCCCCATTTTGTCCATTGAAGACGGCATGGCGGAAAACGATTGGGAAGGGTGGAAACTTTTAACCGATCGCTTTAAAAACAAAGTGCAAATTGTGGGCGATGATTTGTTTGTGACCAACACCAAACTTTTAAAAGAAGGCATTGCGCAAAAAATTGCCAATTCTATTTTGATTAAGGTCAACCAAATTGGCACGCTGACCGAAACTTTGGCTGCGGTGGAAATGGCGCAAAAAGCGGGTTACACCGCGGTGATTTCGCACCGCTCGGGAGAGACGGAAGACACGTTGATTGCGGACATTGCGGTCGGTTTAAACGCTGGGCAAATCAAAACAGGCTCGCTTTCGCGTTCGGATAGATTGGCAAAATACAACCAACTTTTGCGCATTGAAGAAGATTTGGGCGATGCCGCACAATATGCCGGCCGCCGCGCTTTTTACAATTTGCGGTGATGGCAACTTTGCAATTTTGATTTTTTTATTTGGCGATGAATAGCTTGGACTCTTTGCTTTTTTGGTGTTCTCCCTTGTGGCAAAGCAAGAATTGTCGGGCGTTTTTGTTTTTTTTGTTACAGCAGAAAAAGCGCGGTTTGGGCAATGTAAAACCTTTTTTTTTGTCGCCGTTCCAACAATGGAATTTTTATAACGGGCGATTTTTTCTTTTTCTATTTTGGCAAGAAAAGGGCATTTTTTGCGATTTAAAACGCTTTTTTTTGTCGCCCTTGCAAAAGCGTGTTTTTTGCAACTTGCAATGTTTGTTTGTTTCTTTTCGGCGAAAAAAGGGCGATTTTTTTAAAATTGTGCCGATGTTTTTGTTTTTGCGAGAAAAGGGCGGTTTTGCTGGCGAAGGTTTTGCTTTTTTCTTTGCGCCATTTTGGCGAGAAAAGCGCGATTTTCCCAACGCATTGATGGCGTTTCCTTTTTGCCTTTGTGGCGATGCTTGTGGTAGTTGGCGATGAAGTGGTTGGCGTTTTTGCTTTTTTTGTTGTTGCTTGCCATTCAATACCCGTTGTGGTGGGGCAAGGGCAGTTGGTCAATGGTGAATGATTACGAAAAATTGTTGAATGACAAACGCCGCACCGTGCAGGAAATGTCCGCCCGAAATGCGGGATTAGAGGCGGAAGTTTTGGATTTAAAACAAGGTTTGGATGTGATTGAAGAGCGCGCCCGCATTGAATTTAACTTGATTGAACCAACAGAACACTATTGGTCATTTCCCACGGATGCCGACTCTCCACCAACCCCGCATCTCGACTCCCTTGCCAAAAAACAAAAATAATCGCAGGTTTTCCACGGTAAACGTTTTAAAATTTTCAAAAAAAATGATGGTTTACCGTGGATTTTTTATTTTTTCTTTGAAAGTTTTTCCTGTTCATATTTTTCAATGGCTTGAATCAATGGGGAAATATCATAATTTTTAATTTCATTTTCCATTGTTTGAAAATATTCTTGTTTATTTTCCAATGTTAAACGATTTGTATTATTTTTAACTGCTTTTAAAAATAAAGAATTCATTTCTGGGTTATAATGATTCCCATCACTATAATTATTTAAATTGTTTGGATAATCTAAATTATCAAAACCATAAATTTTCACGTTTTTAAAACGAGAGGATTCTTTTAAAAACCAATTTATCATTTTTTTTAAATCATCATAAAATTGTTTGCCATTTCTGCCTTTATGATAACCTTTTGCGGTTGGTATTTTATAAAATGCCCGTGAAAATGGTTGAAAAATTATATGAAATTCTATTTGTGGATTTTCTTTAATAAATTGAAATACATATTTTTGAATATATTTTTTTAATGGAATAATTCTTTTTTCGTCATTTCGGGGGGGG
>CAKQRL010000014.1 GCA_934271525.1 uncultured Rhodocyclaceae bacterium | reverse complement strand
ATAAGCATTTTGTGTGGCTTCATCACGATTTTGGCGGCGTTTATTTTGATTGATAATTGTGTAATATTCGCCAGCAATAATAGAAGGCAAGGTATAAACCGTTGCATTGGCGCTAGAGACGGCATTATCAAACCAAACAAAACCATCCAACTGCGTTTTTAATTCAGGAAAAAATTGCAACAAATAAGGAAAATGCGAACCTGTAAACATATCCAACACAATCACCACGATATTCTTATGGTTTTTGGCATAAGAAAATAATTCATTTTCATAATGCGCATTATTTTCATATTTGCTTTCTTCTTCAAAACGCATTTGAAATATTTGGTAGGCTTGAAATGTTGATACGAAAACAAATGTGCAAAGCGTGATTTTAAAAATTATTTTAATTTTAAAAAATAAAAAATAAACAAAAGCCGCCGCTAAAAACAAAGCAACGGTGTTAGAAGCATTTTGCCATAAAAATAATTCTGGCGTGGAATAAACAGGCGTTTGAAAAACAAAACGGTCCATCACGCCATAAATACCTGTGAGCCAAAATATATTCAAAATGCCAAGGCTTAAAATAACACTTAATAAAAAGGCAATAAACCATTTTTTATTAAAAAAACTGATGAAATAAAGCATTAAAAAACTAACGAATAAAAATGCGCCGATTAAACCAAAAAGCGTTTTAAAAGTGAAGGATGGATGAAATTGTGAAATATCGCTGTTGTAGAGTTCAAAAGGCACAAAAACGCAAATTAAAAAGGCGATGTTGAAAACGCTCAATAGAATAATATTTTTAAAATCGGCAAAAGAATTTTTAATAATCTTTTGCCGAATTAAAAATAGAAAATAAAAAAAACCGACAAAGCCTAAAAAAATCAAATAAAAACTGACGGTTTTTGTGATGTTTTCATATTGTGCAGTTTCACGCTCTTGCATTAAAGCAAAAACAAAGGCAAAAGCACCGATGAAAACAAGCGCCATCACCATGCGGTGCGCGTGTTTTAAATAAAATGAAAAATCGCGCGCCACGGTTTTTGGGGTTTTAGGCAAATAAGTTTTGTTGATTTTGTTTTTTGTTTTAAAAAGCGTGCGGCAAAGGGAAAACACCATATTGGTTGTCCAATACAAAACCAATGCATGCGGCATTTTGTAGAGCAAAATTAAAAACAAAACGGCAATGATTGAACCTTGAATGCGAGCAGCGGTTTCTTTGCTGGATAAAAAAACATTCAAAAGCGTGATTGCGGTCATTAAAATGGGCAAAATATGAATACCAAGCGATGAATCAATTGCCGAAAAGCTTGCAAAATCAGCGTTTGGTAAAGCATTGCCGTTTTGAATTACAAAATAAACACCCAAGAAAAACGGCACTTGAATGGCTAATCCGCCCAAAGATGAAAGTGCAAAAATCGGGTGGTAATGGTTTTGGCGGTAAAGGGTTTGGGTAAAGGCAAAAACTTTGGCTTTGGAATAAACCGTTTTCCAACGGGCAATGCGTTCATCAAATTTTGCTTGGCGTGCGGATTGAATTGCCGCTTTGTTATCTGAGCATTTCAAGAGTTTGAGTAAAAATAAATTGATGAATAAACTTAATAAAACAACGCTCAAAGCGCCGTTTTTTGTTGCGGAAAAAATGCCGCGCAAAAATAGCCCTAAGAATTGTTCCAAGGGAAAGATAAAAAGCAAATAAAAAAATTCCAACATGGCGCGGTGGTTGTTTAAAAAAGGAGAATTTTAAAAAAATCCACGGTCAACGCCAAACTTTTTTGAAGTTTACCGTGGAAAATCGCAAGTCGGTTATAATGCGCATTTTTTGCTAGGTGCGCTTTATGCGAATTTTATTGTGTAACGACGATGGCTACCGTGCGCCGGGTATTCACGCCTTGGCGGATGCGCTTTCCGATTTGGCGGAGATTATCGTCATTGCCCCGGAACACAATTGTAGCTCGGCATCGCAATCGCTAACCTTAACGCGCCCTTTGAAAGTAGAAGAAGCCGACAACGGATTTTTTTATGTCAACGGCACGCCTGCTGATTGCGCCCATTTGGCGCTCCACGGCTTTTTGGATGATTTGCCAGATTTGGTGGTCTCAGGCATTAACCACGGCGCCAATTTGGGGGATGATACGTTGTATTCTGGCACGGTGGCAGCCGCTATTGAAGGTTTTTTGTCGGGCATTCCGTCCTTGGCTGTTTCTTATTGTTGCGGTGCAAAAGCACGTTTTTTAAAATTAGAAGACTTTAAAATTGCCGCGCAATACGCCAAAAAAGTGGTGCAAAAAATGTTAGAAATGCCGCAAAATCCGCCGTGGTTGTTGAGTTTGAACGTGCCGATGACGGATAAGGTCAAAGGTTTGCGCGTTTGCCCTTTGGGGCGGCGGCACTCCGCAGGTGCAGCGCAAGCAACGGCTTCACCGCGCGATGGCATTTTGTTTTGGATTGGGCATGTTGGCGACCCATCGCCTGATTTGCCGGGCACGGATTTTGAAGCGGTTTATCAAGGTTATGCAACTCTAACACCTTTGCAGTTGGATTTGACTCATCACGCGCGCTTATCCGCGCTTGCCGATTTTAATCAATTTTGAGATGAAAAATGCTAGACATTGAAGGTAGTGGTTTAACATCCAAACGCGTGCGTTTGAAAATGGTGGATCGCCTGCGCACGCAAGGGATTACAGACGAACGCGTTTTAAGTGTGATGGCGCAAATTCCCCGCCATATCTTTGTGCAGGAAGCCTTTGCCTCCCGCGCTTATGACGACACGGCACTGCCCTTGGGCTTGGGGCAGACAATTTCTCAACCCTTTGTGGTGGCGCGGATGACTTCCTTGTTGTTGGAAGGCAGACAATCTTTGGGCAAGGTTTTGGAAATTGGCACAGGTTGCGGTTACCAAGCCGCCGTGTTGGCGCCCTTATCAGAAGTTGTTTATTCGGTGGAACGCATTGATGAAATGTTGCAGTTGGCGCGCGAGCATTTGTTTTGGTTAAAAGAACCGCGCGTGCGCTTAAAACACGCGGATGGAACATTAGGAATGCCCGAAGTGGCACCTTTTGATAGCATTTTGGTGGCGGCTGCCACGCACGATATTCCACCCGCTTTGTTGAAACAATTAGCAATGGGCGGACGTTTGATTATTCCAATGGTAATGGATGATGATGGCACGCAGTATTTAAAACGCGTGGATTACACATCCAAAGGGTTTGAAGAAAAACTGTTGGAAGAAGTGCGCTTTGTGCCTTTGTTGTCAGGCACACAATAAGGCAAGCCTTTTGGCTTACAATGAAGACTTTTTTGAAGATTTTGGTGGGGCAAAAAATGCGGAAAATACATTTTTTTGGGCTAATTTTGGGCGCACTCGGCTTGGTGGCGTGTTCATCGCAACCGCCCGCACCTTTGGAATCGCGCACTGGCGGTATGAGCATTGCGAAAACAACGTCAACACCAATGCCATCACCGGTTATTGAAGCCACAACCTCGGCGGTTGCAACGCCCGCACCGGTGGAAGCGCGCTTGGATAATTTGAATTTGCAAACAACAACGCCAACTACCGCACCGCAAACAACCGCAACGGCAACATCATCCACAACCGTTCCCGCTGGTTATTACCGCGTCAAACACAAAGAAAACTTATACCGCATTGCCTTGGAACACGGGCAGAATTACCACGAAGTCGCCCAATGGAATAACATTGTTGACCCTGCGGCAATTAGTGAAGGAATGCTGATTCGCATCTCCCCGCCAGATGGCACTCCCGCACCGGTTATTGCCAAAACCTCGGCTAAAACGGCATCAGCTTCTTCGCGCAAAACAACGCCGAATGTTTCCAAAGTCGCTTATGGCGAATCCAAAGCCAGCAAACCCGCCGCCAAAACCCCTAGCAAAATCGCTACACCAAAAGTAGAAACGCCAAAACCCACAACCGCGGCGCCAGCAAGCACTGCAACAACACCTGCGCCAACCAACGACAGCAAAGTTACATGGGGCTGGCCAACGTCTAACCCTTTGCGCACGGGCTATTCCGCCGCAACCAAAGGTTTGGAATTCTCTGGCAAATTAGGCGATCCCATTCGCGCGGCGGCTGACGGCAAGGTTGTTTATGCGGGCAGTGGCTTGCGCGGCTACGGCGAGCTTATCATCATCAAACACAGTGCCACGTTTTTGTCGGCTTATGGTCATAACCGCGCTATTTTGGTCAAAGAAGGCGACAATGTTCAACGCGGGCAAAAAATTGCAGAAATGGGCAATAGCGATTCATCAACCATTCAACTGCATTTTGAAGTGCGCCGCCAAGGCAAACCTGTGGATCCCACGCAATATTTGCCGGCGCGCAAATAGTTATGAGCCGCGAGGATGATTATTTTTCAGAGTTGGATTCTTCTTCTAACCCCAATGAAGAAGAATCTGCGCTTTGGGCGGATATCACGCGCTTGTATTTGAACCAAATCGGCGCAAAACCTTTGTTTTCCGCCGAAGAAGAGCGCCAAACTGCTTTTTTAGCCAAAAAAGGCGACTTTCAAGCGCGGCAAAATATGATTGAGCATAATCTGCGCTTGGTCGTCAACATTGCCAAGCGCTACCGCGGGCGCGGCCTTTCTTTTTTGGATTTGATTGAAGAAGGCAATCTCGGCTTAATCCACGCCGTTAAAAAATTTGAGCCAGAAAAAGGTTTTCGCTTTTCCACTTACGCCACGTGGTGGATTCGCCAAAATATAGAGCGCGCCATCATCCAAGCACGCTTAATTCGCTTGCCTGTTTATGTGGTGAAATCGGTTTCTGCCATTTTGCGTGCAATGCGTGAATTGCCGCATCAAGAAGGGCAAACTTATGAAAACTTGCTTCGCGAAGCAGCAGATTTGTTACAAAAACCCGTGGAAGAAGTGCGCCACATTTTGGCAAAAAGCGATGTGGTGAGTTCCTTGGATTTTCCAGTCGACACTGATAACAATTTGAGCTTGCTTGAAACCATCGCATCAGACTCCGCCGAAGAACCCGATATGCTTTTGCAGCAGCGCGAACGCATGCAACTTTTAAAAGCAGCCTTGGAAAAAATTGACCCGCGCGAACGCTTTGTGTTGGAAACACGCTACGCCTTGGGGGAAAACGAATCCAAAACGTTTAAGGAAATCGGTGCGGATTTGAATCTTTCGGCAGACGAAGTGCGGCGGCTCAAAAATCGGGGTTTAAAAAACCTGCGCCGCTTATTAAAAGAATTAAAGGAATACGAATGAAAAAGAACAACGGGTTTACGCTCATTGAAATTGCCATTGTGATGGTAATCATCGGTTTGCTTTTGGGCGGCGTTTTAAAAGGTCAAGAGTTGATTGTGCAGGCGCGCATCAAAAATATCATCAACGATTTTAACGGCATTGCAAGCGCTGTGTATTCTTACCAAGAACGCTACCGCGCCTACCCGGGCGATGATGCAAAAGCCACGCGCTGGGCTGGCGTTGGCGCGGGCAACGGTAATGGCGTTTTGGAGTCAGGCGAATCTTCACTTTTTTGGCAACACTTGCGCGAATCAGGATTTTTAATAGGTTCAGGCGATGCCGCGCCGCCACACGCGGAAAACGGCGTGTTTACGGTTATCAACAATGCAAGCGGCTTGGCAGGTTGGGTGTTGTGCGCGCAAAACTTGTCGGGCAAAGTGGCACAAGCCATTGACACACAATTAGACGATGGCCAAGCAGGCAAAGGCCTAGTCCGCGCTTATTCCGACACATCAGCAAAAACTGCCGTCACACAATATTCCGAAGACGAATCCACGCTTTACACCCTTTGCCGAAAATTTTAATTTTCCACGGTAAACCTTAAAAAATTTTGAAAATTTTTTAAGGTTTACCGTGGAATATTGCAACAAAAAGGATTTTGAAATGGCTGCTTTGAGTGAAAAAGAAATCGTAGACACTTTCACGCACATTTTGGGCTTACCAAATAAAACGGATGGTTCTTTGCACATTTATAAATCACAAAAAGGCACGGCAACCAAGCCCGATGGCTACTATTATTATGAAGGCATTACCTTTATTTTAGATGCCAAGGCCCAAGGCAAGACATTTTCAGGACAATTAGAAGATTATATGCGCCTTGAAAGCAATGAAAATTTTATTGGTTTTAAATACAACGGCAAAAATTTTCAATGTTATGTCAAAGGTGTTTTAAAAAAAGATGAAATCAAACTACGGGATAAAGATTATTACCGTGAAAAATATTTTCCTAAAAAAATCAATAATGAAGCGATTGTAGAAAAAAGCGCCAAAAAACTAGCGAATTTATTTCGTGACTCCAAAATTGATAAACAAATGAACGTGCCATTTATAGGTGCCACAATGTTGTGTTTTAAATTCGGTGAAGATATCAATTTGGATTCCACCTCAACTATTTTAAATTCTTTAACACGTGGTATTGAAAATATTATTAAAGATAATCCCATTACACGCTTACAAAAAAAAGAATTTATAAAAATTGCCTTGCAAGATTCAACCTTGCAAAAAGCAAAAACAGAAGACTTGTTTTTAATTGTGCAAGAGATTTCAACCATTTATAGTTTTATTAATATTTCCACGGATGATTACCGTGGACACGACATAATGAATAGTTTTTTACGTGTTTTTAGAAAATGGAATTCTGCCAATGCTAACGAAAAAGGCGAAATTTTCACACCAGACCACATTGCACAATTGATGTATCGCTTAGCGCAATGCAGTAAAAACAATGTGGTTTTAGACCCTACCTGCGGTAGCGGCACGTTTTTGACTAATGCGATGGCCAATATGTGTTTTGAAGCGCCCGAGAAAAGTAAAGAAATCAAAGCAAATCACTTAATCGGCATAGAAGCCAATGATTTTAACGCCACCTTGGCAGGCATTAATATGTTGTTGCATGGCGACGGTTCGGCATCAATTTTTTGTGAAGATTGTTTTACAAAAGTACCACAATTTAAAAATGCTTATGACCGTGTTTTGATGAATCCGCCTTTTTCCCAAAAAGAAAAGGAATTGCAATTTGTGCTTTTAGCTTTGGAAAATATGGCGGACGGCGGCATTCTCGCCAGCATTTTGCCAAAATCATCGGTCAAAGGCACGGATAAAGAAAACTTGGATTTATTAAAAAATATTTTTGAAATTAGTCATTTGTGTTATGTGGTTTCATTGCCAAGCGATTTGTTTTATCCCAATGCTGCTCCTGCCACTTGCATTGCCGTTTTTCAAAAAAACAAAACCGTTGACCGTGGAAAAACGCTTTTAATTGATTGTTCCAATGATGGTTTTATTTCAGCAAATGATTTTAGAAGCGACCCGAATAATCATTGGTTGCAAATAGAAAAAGAAATTTTAAATGCTTTAAATGGCTATTACAGTGAATTTCGAGCCATTGAAAAAAATATTAATTTTACAGACGAATGTTTATTTGAAGCATACAGTTCAAAACGTTCATTAGAAGTTTCCAATGAAATTTTTGAAAAATATCTGCGTGAAAATATTGCCGCCAAAATTTTATGCGGTAAAAAAATAACGCCAAAAATATTAGAAAAACCGTCAAAACCTACATTTAAAAGTTTTGCACGTTTTAAAATAGCCGATTTACTTTTTAAAATTGAAAAAGGAAAAAGCAAATCACCTGATAGAAAAGCTGAAAATAAATATTGCGGAAAATACCCCATTATTGTTGCCAAAAAGGACAACAACGGCATTGCGGGCACAGTGAATACCCCTGCCAAAATTTACAGTAACCTTTTTTGCATTGTGTGCGGCGGGGACGGCGGCGGTGGCAAAACCTATTATTGCAATTTTGAGTTTGGCGCCACAAGTTTTGTGATGGTTTGCGATTTACACGAAAAATTCCAATCGGCAGCAGACGATTTTGCACGCTTTTATTTGGCCGTTGTGTTAAGCGAGCGCCTCTTTCAGACTATTCAACACGGCAGAACGATTAGCGATATTCCACAAGGCATCGAGGTTTTGTTACCCGTTCAAGATAACAACGAAATTGATTGGGCGGCAATGTCCGCTTTTGTGCGGCAATGGGATTATGCGGTGTGGTTTTAATCAAAATCCACGGTAAACGTCTTATCGTTTACCGTGGAAAATCGCAAAATCGCTAGGATTTTCTGGCTGTTGTTTTTTTTTGCCACTCGTTTTTTGCGTTTTTTTACTTTTTTCTTATTCGCCACTTTGATTTTTAATTCGGGCGTGCCGTGTTCTTCCAAAAAAGCGTCCAAGGTTTTGGCACCTTTGACTTCGCGCGGCACAAGAAGAGCCGAACCCGCGCGAATGCTTGCTTTCTGCGGCACGCCGTTGATATCTGCCAAGCTTGCCAAATTCAATTTGTTTGCCGCGGCGAACTGCTTCAAGCTCGTGGTTTTTTTTAAGCGAACAACAAAGAGTTTGTTGAGCGGACCTTCATAATTTTCTAGGTTTAACAAAAAGGCATCAATTTTGTCCGCAGGCAACAAAACCTCGGAATCGGACATCACCACGGCGCGATTGTGTGCGGGGTTAAAACGCTGAAAATCATCAACAGAAAGCCCTGCCAAAGCCGCCGCTGTTTTCAAATCCATTGGTTCTTTGATTTGCACGCTTGCCACAATTGGTCGGTTGGGAATGTCGTCAATGCCCAAATATTCCAACAAAAATGGGTCGCCAAAAATGTTTTTGAGCGCCTGCAATTTCGGCACATAATGGCGCGTTTCATTGGGCACTTTCAAACTCAAATAATCGGTGGGCAAATCCAAGCCTTCGTTTTTGGAAACAGCGCGCCCCACGGCACCTTCGCCCCAGTTGTATGAAGCAAGCGCCAAATGCCAGTCACCGTGCATATCGTAAATATTTTGCAAATAAGCCAGCGCTGCTTCGGTGGAAGCCGCAATGTCGCGCCGCTCATCTACCCAATAATTTTGTTCCAAATAAAAACGCTTGCCCGTTGAAGGAATAAACTGCCACAAGCCCGAAGCCTTGGCATGCGAATAGGCATTGGGGTTAAAAGCGCTTTCTACCATCGGCAAAAATGCGAGTTCGGTGGGCATATTGCGCTTTTCAATTTCTTCAACAATGTGGAATAAAAAGGGGCGCGCACGAGAAACCATCCGTTTTAAATACGCAGGGTTGGAGAAATAAAATTCTTGGTATTTGAGTGTTAAATCATCATCAATATCTTGCATGGCAAAGCCATTGCGAATGCGCGCCCACAGGCTGGAATTTTGTTGGGTTAAATCAATGGAGACTTGCGTGATGGCGGGCAACATAATCTCTTCTTCCACAAAGCCCGCATCAGCGCGCGCAGAAAGCGCTGTTAATGTAGCCAAACAGCACAACAAAAGCGTGATGATTGTGCGCATAATTATTAGCGAATTAGATTAAGAAAATGGTGGCCAGTCGCGGAATCGAACCACGGACACGCGGATTTTCAGTCCGCTGCTCTACCAACTGAGCTAACTGGCCGGATAAAACGGCGCATTTTACGCTCTTTTTCCAAAAACGCAAGCACTCAAATATACAACGCTTAATTTTTTTCGAAATTTTTAAATAACCCAAACGCTGAAAATGCCAAAGCCACGCCACTCAACACTTGGCACATTGAAGTTTTGAAGTCATTTTGAAAAAAATTTTCCGTTTACCGTCGATTATTTTTTGCGCGTTAAAGAACCCAAAATACCGCGCACCAGCGCGCGCCCCAACGTTCTGCCAAAACTTTGCAATGCAGAATCCAAAAAACTCTTGGATGCCCTGCCCGCGCGAGACACTTTGGCAGCAGGTTTTGGCGAATCGGCAAAATCATCAGCGGCAAAATTGCCACGGCTTAATTTTTCATAAGCCGATTCGCGGTCAAAATAATTACCGTAATGTTTGAAAATTGGAATACCGTCCAAAACAACTTGCCGTTCATTCGCAGTTAAAGCGCCCAAAAAAGACGATGGCGGCAAAATAAACGCGCGTTCTACCATTTGCGGCTCGCCTTCGCTATTCAAAGTGGAAACCAAGGCTTCGCCTGTTTTGAGTTCGCCAATTACCGTCTCGGTATTCATTTTTGGATTTGCCCGCAGACTTTGCGCTGCCACTTTTACCGCTTTTTGATCTTTTGGCGTAAAAGCACGCAATGCGTGTTGAATGCGATTGCCCAATTGCCCAGCTACGGCATCCGGAATATCCGCTGGATTTTGCGTAACAAAACAAACGCCCACGCCTTTGGAGCGAATAAGCCGCACCACCTGTTCAACTTTTTCCAACAACACGTTTGGGGCGTTTTTAAAAAGCAAATGCGCTTCATCAAAAAAGAAAACCATTTTCGGTTGTTTTAAATCGCCCACCTCAGGCAGATTTTCATAAAGGTTGGAGAGCAACCACAACAACACCGTGCCGTAAAAAATCGGTGTTTGAATGAGTTTGACCGATTCCAAAATGTGGATAATGCCGCAGCCGTTTTCATCCGTTTGGAATAAATCGGCAATGTTTAAAGCGGGTTCGCCAAAAAATAAATCTGCACCAAAATCTTCCAAATTCAACACATTGCGCGCAATGGTTTGCAACGATGTTGCGTGAATCTGCCCGTATTTTTCTTTAAAAGTTTTGAGATTATCCTGCACAAAGGCAAGCATTTTTTTAAGATCTTTGACATCAATTAAAAGCAATCCCTTTTCATCAGCAATGCGAAAAACAAGTTGCAAAATGCTCGCTTGCGTGTCGTTTAATTTCAAAAGCCGCGCGAGCAAAATTGGCCCCAAATCAGAAATTGTGGCACGCAAAGCAATGCCTTCTTTTTGAAAAACATCCCAAAAATAAACCGTGTTGGCGCCGGGTTCAGGCATTTTGATGTGGCGTTTTTTTAAATTAGCCAACAATTTTTCGTGAGGAACAGCCGCTTTTGCCAAACCGGATAAATCGCCTTTGATGTCCGATAAAAAAACGGCAATGCCGTTGTTGCTCAAACGCTCGGCAAGGCTTTGTAAGGTAACCGATTTCCCCGTGCCAGTTGCGCCAGTGATGAGCAAATGGCGGTTTAACATTCCTGCATCTAAAAAAATTGGTGCGCCATCAATGGTTTGCGCAATGACAACTGGGTTGGTTGAATGGGTTGGCATATTGATTTTCAAAAAAATTTGACGTTTACCGTGGAATTTTAGCAAAAGAGTAAAAATCCACGGTAAACGCTTAATTTTTTTTAAAATAGCGTTTATTTTTTCTTTGGATTTAAAAAAAATGTGCGGAATTGTGGCAGCGGCGGCAATGCGCAATATTGTGCCGAACTTGTTGGAAGGTTTGAAAAAATTAGAATACCGCGGTTACGATTCGGCGGGCTTGGCGTTGATTGACAATCACCAAATTATTCGCCGCCGCGCAGTGGGGCGCGTTGTGGCATTGGAATCAGAATCACAAAACTTAAAAGCCTTCACGGGCATTGCCCACACGCGCTGGGCAACGCACGGCGCACCGTGTGAAAAAAACGCGCACCCGCATATTTCCAAAAATATCGCCGTGGTGCACAACGGCATTGTGGAAAATTTTGAAAATCTGCGCCACCGCTTAGAAGGCTTAGGCTACACCTTTGAATCGGATACCGATTCAGAGAGCATTGCGCATTTGATTTACGAATACAACAAAAGCGAAAAAGACTTTTTTTCAGCCGTTTGCCGCGCCGTGCAAGATTTGGAAGGCACGTTTTCTATTGCCGTGATTGATTCTGACAATCCGCACGAAGTGGTTATTGCTTGCCAACATATGCCGCTTTTAATCGGTTTGGCAGAAGATGGCTTTTTTGCCGCATCAGATGCCGCAGCACTTTTGCAAGTAACCAAAAAAATGCTGCATTTGGAAAGCGGCGATTGCGCGCGTTTAACGCCCAAATCCTTTGAAATTCGTTGTGCCAAAACCAACCAAAAAATTGAGCGCCCAATTTATGAAACCGCACTCTCTGCCGCTGCTGTGGAATTGGGCAATTTTCGCCATTACATGCAAAAAGAAATTTTTGAACAACCGCAAGCCATTGTCGACACATTAGAAATTCTCGGCACCGCAAAAACTTTGGATGCGGCAATTTTTGGCAACAAGGCTTTGGCTATTTTAAAAGACGTAGAAAGCGTTTTAATTCTGGCTTGCGGCACTTCTGCCCACGCGGGAATGACGGCGCGCTATTGGTTGGAAGCCATCGCCCAAATTCCTTGCACGGTTGAAATTGCCAGCGAATACCGTTATAGAAGTTCGGTTGCCAACCCCAAGCAGTTGGTGGTGGGCATCTCGCAATCGGGCGAGACGGCAGATACCATCGCCGCCATTCAACACGCCATTGCTTTAAATCAACCCAAAACGCTTGCCATTTGCAACGTGCCTGAATCGGCAATGACCAAACTCTGCGCGCTTTCCTTTTTAACGCGCGCAGGGCCTGAAATTGGCGTAGCTTCCACCAAAGCCTTCACCACGCAACTGGTTGCTTTGTTTTTATTAACACTGTTGCTTGCCAAAATACGCGGGAAATTATCAGCCGTTCAAGAATCGCAATTTTTGGATGAATTGCGGCATTTGCCTGCCGCCATCGTCAAGGTGTTGAATTTGGAATCGCCCATTGTGGCGTGGGCAAAGCGTTTTGCCAACAAATCGCATGCCTTATTTTTAGGGCGCGGGCGGCATTACCCAATTGCATTAGAAGGCGCTTTGAAGTTAAAAGAAATTTCCTACATTCACGCCGAAGCCTACCCTGCTGGTGAATTAAAACACGGACCATTGGCTTTGGTTGATTCCAATATGCCGGTGATTGTGGTGGCGCCCAACGATGCGCTCATTGACAAGCTCAAATCCAATTTAAAGGAAGTGGAAGCGCGCGGCGGCGAGCTTTATATTTTTGCGGATTCCAATGCCGATGTTGCTGAAAACCCGCACGTGCATATTTTGCGCTTGCCCGAGCATTACGGCGCTTTGTCGCCCATTTTGCACGTGGTGGCTTTGCAACTGTTGGCTTACCACGCGGCGTTGGTCAAAGGCACGGATGTGGATAAACCGCGCAATTTGGCCAAAAGCGTAACGGTGGAATAAATGCCGTTAAAATAAAGGGAGTTTTATTAAAAAAGGAATTTTGACGATGAAAAAGGTTTTAATTTTTAGCCTTGCCGTTTTTTTAAACGCGCCGACTTTGGCGCAAACGGTTTATCGTTGTGTGGATGAAAACGGCGCTCCCACCATTGCCACGCGCCGCATCAATCGTTCTTGCAAAGCCGTGCCGCGCGAGCCAATCAACACCATTCCATCGCGTCCTTCATCTTCTGGCAGCAGCAAGGTTTATTCCAGCACAAAAAATGCAACCAAAACCACCGACCCAACTTTTCCAAAAGTGTCGGCTTCTACCCAAAAAGCGCGGGATGATGACCGGCGCTACATTTTGTCGCAAGAATTAGAAAGCGAAGAGAGGGCACTAAAAACCGCGCAGGCGGAATTTCGCGCACAACCGCAAAAAACGCCAGAACAAAAAATGGCAGCCATTCCTTATGCTGAAAAAGTTGCCCAACACCAACGCAATATTGAAAACATTCAAAAAGAATTGGAAAAATTGGGGCATTAACAATTTTCCACGGTAAACAATATTTTTTTTTGAAAAAAATAAAATGTTGACCGTGGATTTTTTTTAAAGGATATTTTAAAAATGGATTTTCAACAAGAAGTTCAACAACGCATTTTGTCTTATGCCGATAATTTAGAATTACAAAAAAGCGCACGAGAATTTTTGGGCATCACCATTTTAAATAAATATTGTTATAACTATTCTTGGGCTTCACGGCCGATTATTCAATATCCACAAGATATTTGTGCGATGCAAGAAATTATTTATAAAATAAAACCAGATTTAATTATTGAAACCGGCATTGCCCACGGCGGTTCTTTAATATTTTCAGCGGCACAATTAGCGTTGTTGGATTATTGTGAAAATATACCGATGAATAAAAGCAAGCGCCGCGTTTTGGGCATTGATATTGATATTCGCGCGCACAACAAACAAGCGATTTTGGAACATCCTTTATCGCCTTTAATTACAATGTTTGAAGGCTCATCGGTTGCTCAAACAATGATTCAAAAAGTGCGCGATTTTGCCAACAATTACAACAAAATTTTGGTTTGTTTGGATTCTTGCCACACGCACGAACACGTTTTAAAAGAATTGGAAGCCTACGCGCCTTTGGTTTCTGAAAATTCTTATTGCGTGGTGTTTGATACCATTATTGAAACTTTGCCCGCAGATGTTTTTACAGACGAGCGCCCGTGGCACAAAGGCAATTCACCAATGACGGCGGTCAATGCCTTTTTGGAAAATCATCCTGAATTTGAAATTGACCCAATCCCCACTTTAAAAACCTTAATTACTTCGGTTGAAAACGGCTTTTTGCGCCGCAAAGCCAAAATCACGGGGGGGGGGGGGTAACAACTAACGCTCTCTCGCCCCCAAAAAAGCTGGCTATACTTTTTAAAAATAAGGGTTCTTAAAAAAATGGTCTTTTTAATTGATGTTACGGGGACGTGCAATTTGCGCTGTCCGTCTTGCCCGGTGGGGAATTTTAAAGAAAAATTAAATGAACAACGCGTCAAAGGTTTTATGCCTTTGGATTATTTTTACCGCGTGATTGAAAAAATCAAAAAAGAATGTCCTACCCCCCCCCCTTCAATTCATTTGTATAATTGGGGCGAATCGTTAATTCATCCGCAAATTGAAAACATATTAAAACATTTGCACGATGAAAATATTTCTTTTACCCTTTCTTCTAATTTAAACGTGAAAAAAGATTTGTCTTTTTTAATTGATTCGCAACCTGATTATATTCGTGTTTCCGTCTCAGGTTTTTATCAAGAAATGTATAAAAAATACCACAAAGGCGGGAATATTGAATTGGTTAAAAATAATTTAATCCAGCTGCGCAAAATAATGGATGAAAAGAAAATAAATGTTTTTGTTTATATTTTTTATTTGATTTACAAAGATAATTGCGATGAAAATATTTTAAAAATGTATGAATTTTGCCAAGAATTAAATTTTGGTTTTTTTACGGGATTGGCGTATTTGATGCCGTTGGAAAATATGATTTACGCCATGCAAGATGAAAATTTGTTAAGCGCGGCGGATAAAGAAATTTTAAATTCTTTGTGTTTTACGCCAAAAGAATGTTTTGAATTTAGCCAAAATGTGGATATCGGCAAAACTTGCGAATTGTTAGAACACCAAGTTGTCATCAATTTTGACGGTTCCGTGCCGTTGTGTTGCGCGGTTTATGAACCGCAATTCTGCCGCGTGGTTAATGATTTTTTGCAATACGATTTGGCACAAATTCAACAACGCCGCCGCGCACAGCCTTTGTGCCGTTTGTGTGTGGAAAATAAGCTAAACGCAATGGTGTTGCAAGCACCGATGAATGTTTATAATCGCCAACTGCGGCGCAAACAGTTGGAAAATGCCACGCGCTGGCCGGTGCCGTATTTGGTTGATCTTCAACTTTTTAATGGAAAATTTTTAAAAACGCCGTTTTACCCAAACCCCGCTTTCAAAAAGGAATAAGCTATGCCCACGCTTGCCGTAATTATGCCGAGTTTTAACCACGCTGAATTTATTGAAGAAGCCATTTTGTCGGTGATGAATCAAAGCCACACCGATTGGCATTTGTATATTTTTGACAACGGCTCCACCGACAACACTTATGAAATTGTCGCACCTTATTTAAACGATGCGCGCATCACTTGGCACCAAAACCCTGAAAATCTTGGCTCTTTTCCTAACATTGTGCAGGGTTTTGCGCGCGTGGCAGAAGATTATGGCGTGTGCTTGTGTGCGGATGATTTTTTTGAACTGCATTATTTTGAAGCCGTGCAAAACGCCATTGCCACAGCGCCCAATGCTTCTTATTACGCTTTTGGTTGGAGTTCTTATTTTATAAACGAAAACGGCGCGCCGCAAAAAATGTATGGCAGCATTCCTTTTCCAAAAGATTTTATTGGGCAAGTTTATTTATCGCCTTATTTTGTTTGGAGCAATTTTGTTTCATTCGGCGCCATTGTTTTTGAAAATAAAAAAATCCGCCCAGTTTTGCAAGAATTATTAAAAACGCCCATTCGCCAATGCGGTGAAGTTTATTTAATGAAACGATTAGAAGAAGAATACGGCGCGGCATATTTTAATAATTCTTCTTCATTTTTTTGTTGGCGACGCCATGAAGGGCAACTCACCCAAAAGAATAATGAAAGTCGTCAGGTTAACATTGAATTGTTAGTTGAACCTTTAATCACCACCAAAAAACTGCCACAACATATTGAAGGCAAAGAAGATTTTTTAAAAGTCTCGCGTTTTTTGGCGCTTGCTAGTTTTTTAAGGTTTGGTGCGCAAATGCCGTTGCGCTCTGCTTGCCAATGGTTGCTATCTGATCTTGGAAAAAATTTTCAGTTTACCGTGGATTTTTCTTTAAACGGTTTGGAAAAAGAAGCCATGGCAACTGCTTTTGCCACCACGCTTGCTTTAACCGTTGAAGGCGGTATACCCAATATGACTCGCGCCGATTTTTTTGAATGGTTTTTGGCACTGCAAAAAGATTTTGGCTTTAAAAATTTAAAAGAAATTGTGGATACCGCCAACGCCACTTACCACGGCTTTTTTATGCCAAATGATGCGGCAACAGCCTTTGTGCGCCAATGCGATGTTTCTTTTCCGGTAACGCCCACAGCCCTTGCTTTGCAGGATTATTACAAACTCTTGGCAACCCACAACATCACCTTGCACGAAGCACCCTATTTTGACCGTTATTTTGCAAGTGTTGGCAAAATTCCGCGTTTTGAATTGTGGCTTGCAACCGATGAATCGCTAACATCTTTGAGTGTTACGCTCAACAATTTGGCGCGTTTGTATTATGACGATTATTCCGTTCGCATTTTTTCCAAAGCCGCATTGCCAGAAGTTTTGGCAAATACACCAAAAATTGCTTGGCAACAATTAAACGACTCGCAAAATTTTTGGCAAGCCTTTGCCGAGCATTTGAACGAATGCACGGCGGATTTTGTGATGGTGTTGGAATCGGGCGATATGTTGTTGCCTTATTCCCTGCCCTTTTTGGCAGAACGTGCGCTCAACAACCCAAACTGGGCGGCGGTTTATGTGGATGAAGATCGCTTGGATGAAAACGGCAACGTGCTTGACCCTTATTTCAAACCAGATTTTTCAGCGGATTATTTTTTGGCGCACAATTTTGTGGGCGATGGCGTGTTTTTTAATGTGCAAGCGCTCAAAAAAATTGGCGGTTTGAATGCAAATGACCCCAACCCCGTTTATGGCGCCATTTTGCGGCTTTATCAACAGTTGGGCGAATCCGCCATTGGGCATTTGCCAGATGTGCTTTATCACCGTTGGGGCACGCGCATTTTGAACCGCGGTTCAGATATGAAAAAATGGCTTGCCGCACAACTGCCTTCTTTTAAGGTTGAAGATGGTTTAATTCCCAACACCTTCAAAATTCTGCCGCAAACGGTTGAAGAAAACACCATTTTGTGGATTGGCGTGGCGGTCAATTCTTTGAGCGCCATGCAAAATTTTGTTGAAAACACCGTGCCAGCTTTTGCCAATGTTTCGCAATACGCCATTTTGGTGCCGCCAGATTTGGACTCTGACGTTTTGAATTATTTGGATGAAATAGACCAAAACCCGCCAAACACCAACTTGGCATTTTATTTAATCAAAAAAAATCGAAGTTTACCGTGGATGGTCAACACGCTCATTGAAAATTCGCAAGCCAGCGCCATTTTCATCACGCGCCCAGATTGGGTGGCAAGCGCCCCGAATATGTTGCAAGAAATGGCGGCGTTTTTGAATACGCCATTTGTTGGCGCTTTATCCCCACGCTTGGTTACCAAAACGGGCAATGTGTTGGGCAATGCTTTAATTCTTGGCACAAGCGGTTTGGCATCTTATTTTGGCAGCGGCACGCATTTTGACGCTTTGGGGCATTTTGGGCGGCAACTCATCACACAAAACCCTTCCGCCTTAACCTTTGATGCTTTGTTGTTCCGCCGCGAAACATGGATAGCCGCAGGTGGTTTGACTGAAACTTGGGAAAGTTTAAATGCCGCTTGCGCCATTGATTTTTCGCTCAAAATCAAAGCCACAGGTCAACATTTGGCTTGGTTGCCGTGGATTTCTTTAATCGCTTTGGATGACAAACGCGAATTGGTTGAAACAATAGACCAAGCGCGGCTTTTGGAAAAATGGTTGCCGCAATTAGCTTGCGACCCGTTTTACAACATCAATTTTTCACGCGATGCGGCTTTTCAAATCACGCCGCGCCCGCAGGTGTCAAAAATCCGCTTGAAAGAAAAATTTGTGCCGCGCTTGATGGCTTTTAATGCAGATGAAATGGGTTGCGGCCACTACCGCGTGATTGAACCCTTCAACGCGGCATTAAAAGCAGGTTTGGTTGATGGCGTTTTAACGAATTTGCACTTTAACCCTTTTGATTTGAACGTGTTGGATGCGGATACTTTATTTGTGCAACGGCAAATCACTGACGAGCAGTTGGTGATTTTGAACAATTACCGCAAATATGCCGACATCAAATTGGTTTACGAATTGGACGATTTGATTACGCAAGTGGATGTTAGCAGCGAACATTTTGTAAGCATTCCCAAAGACGTTGGCCAACGCTTAGAAAAAGCGCTTTCTTATTGCAATCGCTTTGTGGTTTCAACCGAACCGTTAAAAGAAATGTATAGCCGTTATATCAACGATATTCGCGTGGTGCCCAATTATTTGGACAAAGAAAAATGGCTAACTTTAAAACCACGCCGAAGAGCTGGCAAAAAACCGCGCGTTGGTTGGTCTGGCGGCGTGTCGCATCGTGTGGATTTGCTCATCATCCACGAAGTTATCAAACGCTTGGCAGACGAAGTGGAATGGGTGTTCTTTGGTTTTGTTACCGAAGAAATTCGTTCTTTGGTACAAGGCATCAACGGCGTAGCAACGCCGCAATATCCTGCGCAACTTGCCGCAATGAACTTGGATTTGGCGCTTGCGCCTTTGGCACACAATGCTTTTAATGATTGCAAAAGCCATTTGAAACTCATGGAATACGGCGTGTTGGGTTATCCCGTAATTGCAAGCAATTTTGGACCTTACCAGCGCGCAGGTTTTCCTGTTACGCTGGTTGAAAACCGCGCCAAAGATTGGATTAACGCCATCCGCGAACATATCAACGATTTAAACGCAGCAGCACAAAAAGGCGATGAACTGCGGGAGTTTGTGATTAAAAACCACATGCTCCAAGACCACTTGGAAGAATGGCGTAGCGCGTGGTTTGATTTTTAAAATACTTTGCAAAAATCCACGGTAGACCTTGCAAAATTTTGAAAATTTTTTTTGTTTACCGTGGAAAATCGCTTAAAAATCAAACGCTGCCCAAACGGGCGCGTGGTCGGATGGGCGATTCCAAGAACGCGGCATTTTATCAATGCCGCTGTTTAAACATTTTTCAGCATTTGCCGTTCGCATTAAAAGAAAATCAATGCGCAAACCAAAATTTTTCAAAAACGAAGCTTGGCGATAATCCCACCATGAAAAATGCCCGCCTTCGGCATTTTTCAAGCGAAAACTATCACAAAAACCCGCACGCAATATTTCAAAAAAGAAGGCGCGCTCCGTTGGCGTGCAACAAATTTTGTTTTGCCACAACTCGGAATCAAAAACATCCAAATCGGTTGGCGCAATATTAAAATCGCCGCCAACAACCAAATTTTCTGCTTGTTCGGCTTTTAAAAAATCCAAAAATGCACCAAGCCATTGTTGTTTGTAAATAAATTTTGGGCTTTCTAAATCGCTGCCATTGGGCACATAAGCGCAAACAAAACGGGTGTTTAAAATATCTGCGGCAATCAAACGTTTTGAATCGTCTGCAAAATTGGGCAAATTGATTTGCACGTTTTGGATTTTGTGGGGAGAAACAATCGCCACGCCGTTGTAAGCTTTTTGCCCAGCAAAAGCCACATTAAAACCAGCTTCAAGAAAACTTTGAATGGGAAATTTATCATCCGTTGTTTTGGTTTCTTGCAAACCCAAAATATCCACTGGATTATTTTTCAGCCATTCCAAAACTTGCGGCAAGCGAATATTGAGCGAATTAACATTCCAAGATGCGATTTTCATTTTTCTTTCAAATTTCAAATTTTTTCAAGGTTTACCGTGGATTTTAAGCTTTGGTCTAAAACGCGATGCCGCACCCAAACGGGAAAATCATCGCCAAAATGTTGGGCGAGTTTTTCCGCCAAATAAACTGAACGGTGTTGGCCGCCCGTGCAACCGATGGCAATGGTCAAATAGCGGCGGTCGTCTTGGGCATAGTCGGCAAGCCAGTTGGAAATAAACCGCACAATGTCGGCTTCAAAATTGCCAACACTTTTTTGCATACTTAAAAAATCCTGCACGGGTTTTTCCTTGCCGGTGCGTTTTTTTAAGTCGGCAATATAATAAGGATTCGGCAAACAGCGTGCGTCAAAAACCAAATCGGCATCCGATGGAATGCCGAATTTGTAAGCAAAAGATTCAAAAAGCAATGCAATTTTTTGCGTGTTGGCAATGTTCAAAAACTCGCGGCACCATTGGCGCAAAACTGTTGGTGATAGCGCGCTGGTGTCCAAGCGCAAGCCTAAATCCTGCAAAGGCGCGGTAAGTTCGCGGTCGCTCAAAATCGCCTCCGCCAATGTGCGTTTTTCAGAAGTTAAAGGATGGCGGCGCCGCAATTCCGAAAAACGCTTAATCAAAGTGGCATCATCCGCAGTTAAAAATAAAAATTGCGTGGAATCCGGCAGTTGCGGCAAAATTTTGGGCAATTCTTTGATGCTTTCTGTTGAGCGTGCGTCAATGGCTACGGCAATTTTTTGAATATTTTGTTTTTTTAAAATCTCTGTGGCGCTAATCAACAAGGCAGCAGGCAAATTGTCTATGGCATAAAAACCATTGTCTTCCAAAAAATGCAAAACCACCGATTTGCCCGAACCTGAAAGGCCGCTGATTAAAATAAGATTCATCGCACGAGTTTTTCAAAAAAAACAAAATCATTACCGAAACACAAAAAAAAGCAAAAAACTTGACGCTTTAAAAAAACGCCGTATAATGCGCGCTTTGTGTTCCCCAATAGCTCAGTCGGTAGAGCGCCGGACTGTTAATCCGTAGGTCGTTGGTTCGAGCCCAACTTGGGGAGCCAAAATCAAAAAAACTTTTGGTTCACCGTGGAAAATCACAAAAAAACGCAAAAATCCACGGTCAACGCTTCAAAATTTTCAAAATTTCAACGCTACCCTTTAAAAACATTGCGCAATTCGCGCAGTTTGGCAAAAAAAGCCACGTCATTGGCATTTTCTTTGGCGCCGTTTTTAATCAAAAATTCCCGCACCGATTGTTGATTGATTCGCAAAAAAGGATTAGTCGCTTTTTCTGTGGCTAATGAAAACGGCACGCTAACCGGATTTTTTTGGCAAAACGCCCAACGTTTTTGAATTTCAACATTGTGCGGCTCCACCACTTTGGCAAATTTTAAATTTTGCAAGGTGTATTCGTGGGCGCAATAAATGTTGGTAGAATCAGGCATTGCCAAAATTTTTTGCAACGAATCAAACATTTGCGCTGCTGTGCCTTCAAACAAACGCCCGCAACCTGCGCCAAATAAAACATCGCCCACAAAAAGGTTGTTGCCGATTTTATAAATCAAATGCCCCAAGGTGTGGCCAGCGGCGTTGATGACTTCTACTTTAAAATCAAGCAAATCCAAACTTTCGCCGCCTTCTAAAAAATGCGTGGCTTCAACAATATTTTCTTTTTTCGGCGCAAAAATTTGAATATTTGGAAAAAGATTTTTGAGCGTTTTGATGCCGCCGGTGTGGTCAAAATGGTGATGCGTAATCAAAATGCCGCCAAGCATTACGCTTGAATTTTCTTTTAAAAATTGCAAAACGGGCGCGGCATCGCCCGGGTCTATCAACCACAAATTTTGGTGATTTTGAAGGCACCAAATATAATTATCGGCAAGCGCTTTTAAATAAAAAATCATAAAATTCCCCCGATGACAAATTTTTCAACAGACGATTTTTTCAATGCCTTTTTTGCGTGGCGTTCAAGCCCGCAAGCGGCTATTTTATTAGAAAAAGAATGCGCGGCATTGCTTGCTACAACCGCCAACATTTTTGGATTCCACGCCGTGCAGTTGGGTTTTCCGTTGTTTGATGCGCTGGCACAATGCCGCATTCAACAAAAAATTTTGGCAGGCGTAGCAAGCCCAGAAAAAAATGTTGACGTGGAATGCGAATTAACCGCCCTGCCCTTTGCAGAAAATAGCGTGGATTTGCTGATTTTGCCGCACGTTTTGGAATTTGCAAGCGACCCGCAAGCCATATTGCGCGAAGCCGAGCGGGTTTTAATTTCAGAAGGGCATTTGTTGATTACGGGGTTTTCCGCCTTTTCCATCGGCGTTTTGTGGCGCTATTTGGGCAAAAAAACGGCATTTCCGTGGTTTGGGCGATTTTTGCCTTTGTGGCGTTTGAAAGACTGGTTGGGCGTGTTGAATTTTGAAGTTGCAGCGCCCGCAATTAAAATTTTTTCAAGCATTTACACGCCAAACGTTTATACTTTGCACGCCATCAAACGCCGCTATGGTATGCGTTTGATTGTGCCAACGTTCCCGGCGTTGAAAAAACACCGCGCAACGCCCTTGCCTGTGAAAACTTTTGAAGGAACGCATTATGTCGACAACATTCAAAGACGTTGAAATTTATACCGATGGCGCTTGCAAAGGCAACCCCGGGCCCGGCGGCTGGGGCGCCGTTTTGTTATTCCCCAACGCACAAAATCCACAAGAAAAAATAGAGATTTTTGGCGGCGAGCTGGAATCCACCAACCAACGCATGGAATTAACCGCCGCCATCAAAGCCTTTGAATGCTTAAAAGGAATGCACCACGTGCGCTTGATTTCTGATTCGCATTATTTGGTCAAAGGCTTATCGGAATGGTTGCCCAACTGGAAAGCGCGCGAATGGAAAACATCGGATAAAAAACCCGTTGCCAATGCAGACTTGTGGAAAAAATTAGACCGCTTTGCCATTGCCCACAAAATTGATTGTTATTGGGTCAAAGGGCACGCGGGCAATCCCTTGAATGAACGCGCGGATGCCTTGGCAAATCAGGGTTTGAAAGATATAAATGCGCCAAAAAGCGCATAAAAAAATTGTTACAAAATTTTGCATTAAAAAAACACACTGTGGCGCAGTTTTTTTTTACACTGTTTTTTGTGTTCTAAACCCCTCCTCTCGAAAAAATGTTCGAGATTTTCTGCCCAGTGTTTATCAACTGGGTTTTTTTTTGAATATTGCCAACTATGCCAACCCCTTTTGAAGAAATAATGCAAAAGTCTGGCGTTGTGCCGTTGAATGCTTCGCCTTTTTTAAGCATACAAAAAAGAAAAACGCCCAAACTGCCAAAGCCGCCCAAACCAAAGGCAGAATTAAAAAGCGCGCCGTGGCGCGATTCGTTTGATGATTTTGCACCATCTTTTGCCAAAAATGGCGTTAATCAACATCACTTTAAGGCGCTCAAAAATACGCATTATGTGGATGCCCGCTTGGATTTGCACGGCTACACGGTAGATGAAGCCAGAAGCGTTTTGTTTGAATTTTTGCAAAAGGCGCAAGAATCACAGGCGCGGCGGGTGTTGGTGATTCACGGCATTGGGCGCTCGTCATCCAACGGTTTTGGTGTTTTAAGGGCGAACACTTTTGCGTGGTTATTTCAAGCCGAAAACGTGTTGGCTTACCACAATCCTGCGCCGCCATCATTGGGCAGCATGGGCGCTACGGTTGTTTTATTAAAAAAGAAAAATCCACGCTAAACAACCAATAATTTTCAAAAAAACAAAAAAAATCCACGGTCAACGGCTTATTTTTTTGAAAAAAATTTCAAAATTTTTTCACGTTGACCGTGGATTTTTTTTATTTTTTCAATTTTTATTTTTTTATTTTTTTTATTTTTTTTATTTTTTTTATTTTTTTTATTTTTTTAATTCTTTGAAAGTCAATAGTTTTTCTCTATAAAACGCATATTGTTTTTTGCGGGCAGTCATTTCTGCGGGCAAACCGATGCAAATATCGCTAACCAACGCATCAAATTGATCCAAAATCTCCACCACTTCATTTTGCACTTTCAAAGGCGGAATGGGGATTTTAATTTTTTTTAAATTGTCATTATATAATCTGGCTATGGTTCCACCTTTTGAAAAATAGTTTTTCCATTTTGTATTTTTGTAGATATAAAATAAAAATTTATTAGTTACCAAATTCTCATTATTATCAATCCAAACAATATTAGAATCTTGATAATAAGATTCTTTACCGTCATAAATAACGACTTTGCCAATTGTTCCTGATGCAGAAATTAAAACATCACCTTTTTTTGGATAAGAATATTTTCTTTTAAAATCTTCAAACAAACTTTTATCTATAAATGATGATGATGGAGTGCCGCCAAAAGTTCCAATAGTATAAAAAGGAATGTCTCCTGTTGCTTTTGTTTGATTTTTAAAAATTCGCTTACACATTGAAACTTTACCAATCTCGCCCAAACTCATCATTTTCACGCCGTAACCTTCGGCGCGTTTTTCAAGCGCTTCAATGCTTAAAAGTTTTTCTCTGTAAAATTCGTATTGTTTTTTGCGGGCTTGTAATTCTGCTTGTAATTCTGTAAAAGCGTCCAAAATCAAAACAATTTCTTTTTGAATTTCTAACGGCGGAATGGGGATTTTGAGATTGAAAATTTCGCGCATATTTGGATGTTTCACTCCCGCACCACGATAAAAATTTTCAACTATTTCTCGTTTAGAAATTAAAAAATAATAAATAAATTTTAAATTTATTGTTTTGTTATCTGCCGAAACCGCTAACAAATTGCCAGAATCTACAAATTTTCCGTTGTAATATTTGATATTTGCCACGCCGCCGCTTGGCAACGAAATTACTTCATCTTCATTAATCAAATCTTTTGCCAAATCTTGCGTTGTAAAACCATCAAAATTTCCTGTTGAAAGTAGTTTTATCGTCCCGTTTTCACGTTTTAAAGATTTAAGAGCCGCCGCTGAAATGTGCTTAAATTTAATTTTTTTGGCTTGTTTTTCAACTTCTTTAAATTTTTTATCCCAAATCGTAACCTCCCCCAACGCTTTAAATTCCACGCCTTCGGGGCAAAGTTGGTAAATCAAATCATTGATTTTGCTCATTGTTGTTTTTTCCAAACTTTTTTGATTTTCAAAATGCTTTATTTTAAAAAAAATCCACGGTCGACCGTGGATTTTTTTTGTTTTTTTGCTTTTTTTGATTTGTTGATTTTTTCTTACTTCACCACCAAATCAATTTGTTGAATAGAACCTGCGCCGCTGCCATCTTCTTTTAAAAAAACGCCGCTGGATTGCACTTGCGCTTTTAAATTATTTTCTTTGTCGGTGATTGAAAATTGCGTCTCAGCACTCTGCAAAGCAATGGCGCCCACGCCCACCGATTTTAAAGATTTGTAAATGCCGCCGCCAAATTGGTCGGGCGTCCAAACGCCGAGTTTTTCAAAAATGGAATCGTTTTCATCAATCCAGCCGTTGCCGTCTTCGTCATATTGCGCCAAATCAGCAAAACCATTGCCGCTTTGCGTGCCGAACATTTCCGAGCCATCGTTGATTTTGCCATCGTTATTTTTATCCAACACCAAAAAACCCGAACCTTTTGCCAAACGATGAATGTTTTCAGTTGTGCCATCAGCGTTTAAATCAAAAGAAAATGTGCCGCTTTCCAATTGGGTGGATGCGCCTTCAAAATTCACCACCAAAGGGTCCATCAAATAAGTGGCATTGCCCACAGAAATGCTGCTTTGGCTTTCTTTAAAAAAATGGCGCTGCATTGAAAACGACAAATGAAAATCAATGGTTTTGCCATCTTCCATTAAAACACTGCCCGCGGCATAAAAATTGGTTTTTTCATATTCGCTGTAACTTTCATAACGTTGATAATCCAGCGCCATTGCATTTTGGGCTGCATCGCTTTTTAAAAGCGAGGAATTGTTGGAATCAGAAAAATCAGCGCCTTCATAAACATTCATTTTCTGCCCGGTTAAAGATTCTATGATGGCGCGCAAAATTTGCAGCCGCATTTCACTTAAACTTTTTTCAGGCGAATCAATGGCGGTTTTTTCAGGCGCTTGAACATTCAAAACTTTGGGCGTGGCTTGGTTGAATGATTCTTGCAAGGCTTTGGCGTTATCCGACAAATTCACTTGACTTTGTGCGCTTTGTTGTTGTTTTAACAAATCGGTTTTTTGTTCTTGGGTGGTGCGCTCGCCATTTTTAAAAACGCGCAGTTTTTCAAAAAGCGTGTGTTGTTCTTCATATTGCCGTGCAGAATGTGTGCCCAATTCGCTATTTGCAATTTTCATTTTGATGCTCCAAAAAAACGATGGCTTATTTTCTTTACGACTTTTTGACTTAAAAAATTTAAAATGCCAAACACACAATTTTGGGAGCAAACAATGAGCATTAAATCCGACCGTTGGATTCGCCAAATGGCAACAGAAAAAAAAATGATTGAACCTTTTTCGCCAGAATTGGTGCGGGAAGTGGATGGCAAAAAAATTGTTTCTTATGGCACATCCAGTTACGGTTACGATATTCGTTGCGCGCGGGAATTTAAAATTTTCACCAACATCAACACCACCATTGTGGACCCCAAAAATTTTGACCCGCAATCTTTTGTGGAAATGGAAGGCGATTTTTGCATTATTCCGCCCAATTCTTTTGTGTTGGCGCGCACAGTGGAATATTTTCGCATTCCGCGCAATGTTTTGACCGTTTGTTTGGGCAAAAGCACTTATGCGCGTTGTGGAATCATCGTCAACGTCACGCCGTTTGAACCCGAATGGGAAGGTTTTGTTACCTTGGAATTTTCCAACACCACGCCGCTGCCTGCCAAAATTTATGCCGGCGAAGGTTGTGCGCAAGTGCTTTTTTTTGAATCGGATGAAATTTGCCAAACGTCTTACAAAGATAGAAGCGGCAAATACCAAGGACAAGTTGGCGTTACCTTGCCCAAAATTTAAAATCCACGGTCAACAAAATATTTTTTTGAAAATTTTGAAAATTTTTTGCCGTTGACCGTGGATTTTTTTTGATTTTTAAAAATAATGGCGGTTTTTTAATGTTTCCATTTTCCAATTGCCTTTTTTAAAAAAGGAAAAACCATGCATTTTCATTTTCCCATCATCATTATTGACGAAGATTTTCGCTCGGATAACGCTTCGGGTTTGGGCATTCGCGCACTTGCCGATGCGTTAAAAAACGAAGGTTTGGAAGTTTTGGGCGTAACCAGTTATGGCGATTTGCGCTCTTTTGCGCAACAACAATCGCGCGCATCGGCGTTTATTTTGTCCATTGATGATGAAGAATTGATGAACAAATCAGAAGAAACCTTAACGGAATTAAAAGATTTTGTTTATGAAATTCGGCGCAAAAATGAAAACATTCCCATTTTTTTGCATGGAGAAACCCGAACCTCGCGCCACATTCCCAATGAAATTTTGCGCGAATTGCACGGTTTTATTCATATGTTTGAAGACACGCCCGAATTTATCGCCAAAAATATCAAGCGCGAAGCGCAAAGCTATTTGGATTCTTTGCCGCCGCCATTTTTCCGCGCCTTAACGCATTATGCGCAAGATGGTTCTTATTCATGGCATTGCCCGGGGCATTCGGGCGGCGTGGCGTTTTTAAAATCGCCCGTTGGGCAAATGTTTCACCAATTTTTTGGCGAAAATATGTTAAGAGCCGATGTGTGCAACGCCGTGGAAGAATTGGGGCAACTTTTAGACCACACGGGCCCAGTTGCGGCATCCGAAAAAAACGCCGCGCGGATTTTCCACAGCGACCATCTTTATTTTGTAACCAACGGCACTTCCACTTCCAACAAAATCGTTTGGCATTCCACCGTTGCCCCGGGCGATATTGTGGTGGTGGATAGAAATTGCCACAAATCCATTTTGCACGCCATTATTATGACCAGCGCCATTCCCGTTTTTTTAATGCCCACGCGCAACAATTTTGGCATTATCGGCCCTATTCCCAAAGAAGAATTTTCTTGGGAATACATTCAAAAGAAAATTGCCGCCAATCCATTTATTCAAAACAAAAACGCCAAACCGCGCATTTTGGCTTTAACACAATCCACTTACGATGGCATTTTGTATAACGTGGAAGAAATCAAAACCATGTTGGATGGCAAAATTGACACCTTGCATTTTGATGAAGCGTGGTTGCCGCACGCGGCTTTTCACGATTTTTATGGCGATTACCACGCCATTGGCGAAAATCGCGCGCGCTGCCAAGAATCTATGATTTTTGCCACGCAATCCACACACAAATTGTTGGCAGGTTTAAGCCAAGCCTCGCAAATTTTGGTGCAAGATTCTGAGGCGCAACATTTTGATAAAGATGCGTTTAACGGCGCGTTTATGATGCACACTTCCACTTCACCGCAATATGCCATTATTGCCTCCTGCGATGTTGCCGCCGCGATGATGGAAGCGCCCGAAGGCACTGCTTTGGTGGAAGAATCCATTTCTGAGGCTTTGAATTTTCGGCGTGCAATGCGCAAAATTGAAAAAGAATGGGGCAAAAACAACGCCAACAATTGGTGGTTTAAAGTTTGGGGACCAGACGATTTATCAGACGAAGGCATTGAAGAGCGCGATTCATGGATGCTCAAACCCAATGAACGCTGGCACGGCTTTGGCAATGTTGCCGATGGTTTTAATATGTTGGACCCCATTAAAGCCACCATTATCACGCCCGGTTTGGATGTGGATGGTGATTTTTCCAATGAAATTGGCATTCCTGCCGCGATTGTGACCAAGTTTTTGGCGGAACACGGCGTGATTGTTGAAAAATGCGGCCTTTATAGCTTTTTTATTATGTTTACCATCGGCATTACCAAAGGGCGTTGGAATTCTTTGGTTGCCGCCTTGCAACAATTCAAAGACGATTACGACAAAAACCAACCATTGTGGCGCGTTTTACCTGAATTTGTGCATCAATTTCCGCGTTATGAGCGCGTGGGTTTGAAAGATTTGTGCCAGCAAATTCACAATGTTTACAAAGAAAACGATGTGGCGCGCTTGACCACAGAAATGTATTTGTCCGATTTGATTCCCGCCATGCGCCCAGCGGATGCTTTTGCCAAGGTGGCGCACCGCGAAATTGAACGCGTGAAATTGGATGATTTGGAAGGCAGAATTACCGCGGTTTTGTTAACGCCTTATCCGCCGGGCATTCCGCTGTTGATTCCGGGCGAGCGTTTTAACCAAACCATTATTCGTTATTTGAAATTTGCGCGCGATTTTAATACCATTTTCCCCGGCTTTGAAACGGATATTCACGGATTGGTCAAACGTGAAGATGGGCGTTATTATGTGGATTGTGTGAAATGAAAACAGCATTTTTATTTTTTGCCATCGCTTCTTTTTTAACGCAAAACGCCTTGGCACAAACAGCAGAAGGTTTTGTTGGGCATTTTGAAAAAAATACCACGTCGACCGTGGATTTTTTGAAAACTGCCAAAAACAACCGCGAGGCTTTTCGTTTAAAACTTGCCCAGTGCCGCATTGAAGGCGCACTGCAATGGATTGGTTCACATTATGCAAGTTTTACCAACGGCGATTGCTTTTTGGTGTTTCAATTTGCGCCGGATTTTCAAAACGTGAAAGTTGCCAGCAAAAATTGCATGAAAACATGCGGGGCTGAGATTTCAAAATCAGCCGATGGGCAATATTTAAAACGCTAAAAAACAAGAAAAAAAGCAATAAAAAAAGCCATTGCTTTGGGCAATGGCTTTTTCAAAAAATACCAATTGAGGCGTAGAAAATCACGGCTCACCGCGCACAATTTCAATTTCTTTTGCCATAAATTGATTTTGTCCTTGCGGAATCACTTCAATTTTTGCCCATTCGCCCACTTTCACATCGCTTAATGAAATGTTGTAATCGTATTCCACCAAGCCGCGGCGCTCCACTTCAATTTTGGTAATGGGAGTTACCATAATTTTCATTGGTTGCCCCATTTTATCAATGGTAACGCTATCATTGGTCACTTCTTTGATTTGCCCCATTACGTCAAAATCAATATCCGCCAAGGCGGGCATTGAAAAACAAACAGCGCCCAAAAAAGCCACACAGGTTTTGTTGAAAATCATTTTTTCTCCTTGTTAGTTACGCACAATTTCAATTTCTTTGGCCATAAATTGGTTTTGTCCAGTGGGCACCACTTCCACTTTTGCCCAATCACCCACTTGAACTTGACCCAAAGAAATGTGGTAATCATATTCAAAAAAACCGCGGCGTTCCACTTCAATTTCGGTAATGGGCGTGACCATAATTTCCATGGATTTTCCCATTGAATTTAAGGTAATGCCTTGCGGATTAACTGCGGTGATTTGCCCTACCACATCAAAATCATAATCTGCCAAAGCCGGTGTTGAAAAAGCCACAGCCGCTATTGTTGCCAAACCACAAAAAATTTTTTTCATTTTGCTCTCCTTTTGAAAATATTTAATCAGCGCACAACTTCTAGTTTATACGCCATCAACGAACCATCCACCATGGGCGCGGCTTTGACCTTGCGCACCATATCGCCCGCTTTCAAAGCACCAACATTCGTGCGGTATTTGTGCTTGCCGTAAAAAGAATATTCCTTGATTTTCACCTTGGTAAAAGGCGTATAAGATAGCGACACCGATTGATTCGCAGGTGTTTGCAAAACAATGGCATTCGGCGTTACAGATTGCACGGTGCCGCCATAAAAATAACCATCGCGCGCTGCCGCAGGCGCGGCAGCAATTGCCGCAGTTGCGCCAACAAGTGCGAGTTTTTGAAAAACATTCATTGCAGAATCTCCTTTTGAAGAATATTGTTGAATTGCTGTTATTCTAAAAAAAGCAAGCCTTAAAAGTTTTTCACAAACCTTTGCGATTGTAAGCAAAGGTTAAAAAAACGCCGTTTTTTAACAATTTGAAACACTTTGCGCAAAAATCCACGGTGAGCGGCAATTTTTTTCAAAAAAAAAAGAAAGCTTGACCGTGGAAAAAACGATTTTTGGCTTTTTTTCAACTAAACACGAATGCTGCCACCATTAAAATCGCCCAAAACAATCCATTTTTGGCTGGTTAGCCCTTCCAAACCCACAGGACCGCGCGCATGGATTTTGTCGGTAGAAATGCCAATTTCTGCGCCCAAACCGTATTCAAAACCATCGGCAAAACGCGTTGAAGCGTTCACCATCACGGATGCCGAATCAACTTCCTGCAAAAATCGGCGAATATGCGCAAAATTGTTGCTTAAAATTGATTCCGTGTGGTGCGAAGAATAATGGTTGATATGACTAATGGCTTCATCCAAGTTTTCAACCATTTTGATGGCAATAATCGGGGCTAAAAATTCGGTGTAAAAATCTTCATCTGTTGCGGCAATGGCGCTTGGAATTTTTTTGCAAACAGCGGGGCAAGCGCGAATTTCAATGTTTTTTTGCAACAACATTTCGGCAATTTTTGGCAAATGCGAATCCATTGCTTTGCTTTCAATTAAAAGACTTTCTGCCGTGTTGCACGTGCCAAAGCGTTGCGTTTTGGCATTTTCCACAATGCGAACGGCATTGGTAATGTCGGCAGAATGTTCCACATAAATGTGGCAGTTGCCATCCAAATGCTGAATCATCGGAATTTTGGAATGTTCCAACAAAAAACCAACCAGCGATTTGCCACCGCGCGGAATGACCACATCAATAAACTGGCGCAATTTCACAAGTTGGATTAAAAAATCGCGCTCAGAACTTTCCACCAGTTGCACGGCGTTTTTGGGGATTTCGCTTTTTTCAAAAGCGCTATTCAAACATTTTAAAAGCGCGCGGTTGCTTAAAATGGCTTCTTTGCCGCCTTTTAAAATTGCCGCATTGCCAGATTTTAAAGCAAGCGCCGCGGCATCAATGGTTACATTCGGGCGCGCTTCGTAAATAATTGCCAACACGCCCAAAGGCACGCGCATTTTGCCAACCTGAATGCCCGATGGGCGCGTTTTAAAATCGGTCATCTCGCCTACGGGGTCGGGCAATTCGGCAATTTCTAAAACGCCCTTTGCCATTGATTCAATTTGCGATTCTGTTAGCGTTAAACGGTCAACAAAGGCGGGCGGTAAATCTTGGGCGTTTTCTAAATCCTGCGCATTGGCTTTTAACAAAGCGGATTTTTGGCGCAAAATTTCTTCTGCCAAATGATGCAGTGCGGCATTTTTTTGCGCACTTGTTAATTTTGCCGTCAAAAAAGAAGCCGTGCGGGCATTTTGTGCAAAAAGTTCGGGAGTTGACATAGCAAAAAAGCATACAATATTCAAAACGCTTATTTTAATGGAATTACACCCATGGCAGAAAAACTCGTGCTACCCAACGAAGTGCCGCTTTGCGGCACATGCAGTTATTGGGATGGCAAACGCAAGGTCGACGAAGAATCGCAGTTGGTTGTGGTTGAAAGCAACACCCACGGCACGTGCATCATCACCGAAAAACAACGCCCTGCCTTATATGCCAACCCCAAAAAACACGCCTGCTTGTGGGAAGATTTAAACCCACTTGAAGAATCTGCCGAATCGCCCGAATCAAAAAAAGAAGAACGCAAAATTGATTTTCAAAAAAATGGCGCCAAGTGAGAAAAGAATACATTCTTGCCGCCACTTATTTGATTCGCTTTTTAAAAGAATTGGAGAAACAAGCAACTTTTTTCAAAAATTTTCAAAAAAAATCTTCGTTTACCGTGGAAAACCGCATTTTCCACGGTTTTTTGTTACTTTGCCCATTCGGGCGGATTATTCTGCAAGGGCGTTTTGTCAAAAACCCGATGGCGATAATTTTTCTCACACGCCAGCGGATTCCACGCATTCAAATTTTGCTTAAAACTGGCGGCTGAACGAAACATATCCCGCAAATTTTCTACCTTTGAAACATCCCAAGAATCCAATGGTTGATTAAACGATGTTGCCCCATAAAACATTCCGCTCATATCTTTCACATTGGCAACATTCCACGCATTTAATGGTTGATTAAACAAAATTGCCGAATCAAACATCCCGCCCATATCCTGCACATTGGCAACATTCCACTTTTCCAAATTTTGGTTAAAAGATGCGGCACCGTGAAACATATCGTCCATTTCTTCAACTTTGGATACATCCCACAAATCCAAAGGCTGGTTAAACAAAACCGCATCGTAGAACATTCGGCTCATATCCACCACATTGCCAACATTCCACGCATTGAGCGCTTGATTAAAAGATGCCGCATCATCAAACATTCCTTCCATATCCGTTACCTTGGCAACATTCCACGCCGCCAACGGTTGATTAAAAGACGAAGCACCGTGAAACATATCGTTCATATTTTCAACATTTTCAACATTCCACGCCGCCAACGGTTGATTAAAAGATTTTGCCGAATCAAATAAACCTTCCATTGTCACAACTTTTGCAACATTCCACTTTTCCAACGGTTGATTAAACATTTCTGCGCCGTGGAACATATCCGTCATATTTTCAACATTGCTCACATTCCAGTTTTCCAAACTTTGATTAAAAACAGTGCAGCCAGCAAACATTCTTTGCATATCGCAAACATTTTCAACATTCCACAAATCTAAGGGCTGATTAAATTGAACGCAGCCTTCAAACATAGCCTGCATATCGCAAACATTTGCAACATTCCAAGCGTTTAAATTTTGGTTAAAAGACGGCACAATGTCCGGGGCAAAACGCAAGGTTGATGCCATACTGAACATTTGATTCATATCCGTTACATTCGCAACATTCCACGCATTGAGCGCTTGATTAAAAATCGGCGCATCGCTAAACATTTGCGCCATATTCTGCACATTCGCCACATTCCACGCCCCAATTGGCGCATTAAAATATTTGGCATAAGAAAACATTGCCCGCATATCCGTCACGTTGGAAACATCCCATTTTTCAATGCCTGAAAAATCACGCCGGGAACTGCCTTCAAACAAATACGCCATATCGGTGATGGCGCTGGTGTCAATTTCGCCCAAGCCAACTGACTCATCGGCAACTAATTTTTGCAATTCTTCTTTATTTTGCGGTTTAAACATTGGCTATTCCTTTTAAAAAAAACAATTTTCCACGGTAAACCTTCTTTTTTTTCAAAAAAAATTAGCGTTTACCGTGGATTTTTACCACGGATTTTGAAGCGGCTTTTGTGTTTCAAAACTTTTCCACAAACGCCACAAACCTTCGGAAAAATTTTCCCCAAACTGTGCGGTGTCGCACACGGACGATTTTAAAAATTGAGCACGCAAATTCTGCCGAAAATCATTAAAACCGTTTGGATTTTCCACCAACTGTTGCGCAAAATATTGCGCTTTTTTAACATATTCATCGGGCGTTTTGGCAATCCAATCTTTTAAGCCCGAATAAAACAAATAAGAAGCCGAAAGGCGTGATGCCATCAATTCCCCCGTTAAGCTAACCACTGGAATGCCCATATACAACGCTTCACAAGTGGTTGTGCCGCCAGTTGCAGGGAAAGTGTCCAAGTTGATATCAACCTTTTTGAGTTGCTCGGCGTATTCAAATGAATTTTGGTTACCAACCAAAATCAAGCGATTTTCATCAATGCCCAAATCAGCAAAATCCTTGCGGTATTTGTCGACAAGTGCTTTTTCTCGCAAATAACCACGGCAAAAAAGCATTTTTGAATTCGGCACGGCGTGCAAAACATTTGCCCATAATTTGAGCGTTGCTGCACCCACTTTGTTGATATTTTGAAAAGCGCCAAAAGTGACAAAACCATTTTTTAAATACGGCAAATCAACAACTTCGGGCAAATCATAAGCAGGCGTGTAACAAGCCCAGTTTTGATTCAAAACCAAGGGCGTCTCCACAAATTCTTGTGCCGATTTTTTATCGGGCGAAATAATTTTATCGGTAATAATAAAATCCACGCCCGGGGTAGCCACGCCACCCAACCAACCGATATAAGTTACCTGCACAGGCGCTGGACGTTTTGCAAAAACCCCAAGCCGATTGCCCGCTGTTAAGCCCGACCAATCCATCAAAATATCAATGCCGCAATCCACAATTTTTTGCGCCGCTTCATCATCGTTTAAGGCGTGAATTTCAAACCATTCTTTAAAAAATGGGCGCAAAACGTTGGTTGTGTTGTCGGGCGTTTTGTCGTTATCAAAAGCAATAAAATCAAAATCCTTGCCTTGCAAGGCTTTTAAAGCAGAAAGCATAAAAAACGAGACGGCGTGCGCACGAAAATCAGCACTAACAAATCCAATTTTTAAGCGAGTTTTTGCCGTTTTGGGCGGCGTGTGTTGAAACGGCTTGTGTTTTTTTGTTCTTTTTAAACAAATAGCGTGCGAACGGCGGGCGATTTTCCCCATTTCTTCTACTGTTACCGAAGCACGGTAAGGGTCAATCAACAAATGCATAGAAAACTGCTCGGGCTTAAAACTTGGCAATTTCCTCACTTTTTCAAAATAAGCCATTGCCGCATCCGATTCGCCAATGCCGTGCAAAGCAGAAACCACGCCCATTCCATATTTGGCGTTAAAAGGCTCCAAAGCAAAGGCTTTTTTTTGCAAATCCAAGGCTGCCATGCGTTGGTCACGTTTTTCAAAAACGGCGCCCAAATTGTTGTAAGCAAATGCCAAATTCGGATTGATTGCAATGGCTCGCTCTAATGATTCTTGCGCTTTGTCGTAATTTTTTTCTTGAAAATAAATAATGCCCAAATTCGCCAAGGCATAAGCGTAATCGGGCGACAATTTCAACGCCAATTCGGCATAAGTTTTTGCCTTTGGAGCATTGCGAAAAGCGTGTTGCTGCAACAAAGCTTGCGCCATATTGTTCAAAATCACGGGCGAATAAGGGTCAAGCGCCTGCGCTTGTTTTAAAATCTCAAAAGCCGCATCAAAATCCTCTTCTTCATCGCCCAATTCGGTTAAAGTCTGCCCCAAGTTGGAAAGCGCTTCCGCATCGGTGGGGTCCAAAACCGTGGCTTTTTTTAAATACGGCAAGGCACGCTTTTTTTCATTCGTTTGGCACAACGCAAAACCCGCCGCCTTAAAACCCAACGGACATTGCGGAAAATCTTTTTGCATTGCTTTTGAAAACTTTAAAACATCAACAAAATCGGCACGCTCTACTGCTTTAAAAATTTTGCTAGCAAGCAAATCCAAATCTTCTTGGCTTTTTTCCACGGTCAACCTTTGATTTTTTTGAAAAAAAACACATTTTACATTTCAAAAAAAACTTTGCGTTGACCGTGGAAAATCTTTGCTTATGATTAAAAAGAATTAAAAAAGCAAAAAATAACGTTTCACAGATTTAAAAAAGTTTTTTTTAATAGCCGCATTCGCAATTTCTTTCAAAGGACAAAAAAATGACTATCGCAAATTCTGTTTTGGATTTAATCGGCAACACGCCGCTGGTGCGCTTAAACCGTGTGAATGACAGCGCCAAGGCGGATGTGGTGTTGAAGTTGGAATATTTTAATCCCGGGCATTCGGTCAAAGACCGTATTGCCGCCGCAATGATTGAAGCGGCAGAAAAATCAGGCAAATTAAAAAAAGATTCGGTTATTGTGGAACCAACCTCCGGCAACACCGGCATTGGCTTGGCAATGATTGCCGCTGCCAAAGGTTACAAAGCCATTTTGGTAATGCCCGACACCATGAGCCGTGAGCGCCGCTTGCTCTTAAAAGCCTATGGGGCGGAATTGATTTTAACCCCGGGCGTCGAAGGAATGCCGGGCGCCATCGCCAAAGCCAAAGAACTTGCCGCCTCCGACTCAAAATATTTTATTCCCCAACAATTTGACAACTTGGCAAACCCTGAAATTCACCGAAAAACCACCGCCGAAGAAATTTGGCACGCCACCGAAGGCAAAGTCGACATTGTGGTAGCCGGCGTTGGCACAGGCGGCACCATCACGGGCGTGGGCGAAGTTTTAAAAGAAAAAAAACCGGGCGTGAAAATCGTGGCGGTGGAACCCGAAACCTCCCAAGTGTTGGCAGGCAAACCCAAAGGTGCGCACCCCATTCAAGGCATTGGCGCAGGCTTTGTGCCAAGCGTTTTAAACACCAAAATTTATGACGAAATCATCCCAGTTGCCGCCGACAATGCCTTTAAAACCGCACGCCTTTTGGCAGCCAAAGAAGGTTTGTTGGTTGGCATTTCATCAGGCGCGGCAACTTGGGCGGCGTTGGAAATTGCCCGCCGCACTGAAAACGCTGGCAAATTGATTGTGGTTATCATTCCATCCTACGGCGAGCGTTATCTCTCCACTGCCCTTTTTGCGGATTTGGAAGCCTAAAACTTTTTCCCCTGCTTTTTACCGCTTTTCTTTTGAAAAGCGGTTTTTTTTAGCAAAAATCCACGGTCAACAAAAAGTTTTTTTGAAAAAAAATTATCGTTGACCGTGGATTTTTGCAATTTTAAAATAAAAAAATGAATTCCAAAAAAACACTTTTTCTCATTTTTATTTTATTTGTGGCGAGTTTTGCCACACGTTTTTATTTTGCCTATTTTAATAAAATTATTTTAATTTACCCAGATGAATTGCGTTATTTGCATTTGGCACAAAATTTTGCAGAATTAAAAGGTTTGGAAATTTATAATCTTCCAACCAATTTTCAAAAAATTCTTTATCCTTTATTTTTATCACCTGCTTTTTTCTTTGAAAATATTGCAAGCCAACAATTTTGCATTGCGGTAATTCATTCTTTTTTGGTTGCATCCTCTATTTTCCCCGTTTTTTTAATTGCCAAAACATTATTAAAATCAAACATAAATATTTTAATTATTTCCGCTCTTTCTGTTTTAATGGTAGATGGTGCTTATTCTATGACTTTTATGAGCGAGATTTTATTTTTTCCTTTGTCGCTTTGGTTATTTTATGGTTTTTCAAAACTAATTATAAGCGAGAACAAAAATTCTACCAACTTGTGCATTATTTTAGGCATTCTTTCTTATGCTGCTTATTTGTGCAAAGAAGTCGGCATTGTATTTCCTTTTTGTTTTTTGCTTTATATCATCACGGCACACTTTTTTAAAATACAAAAAAATTTAAAAGAAAATTTAAAATGCTTTGCCATCATTATTTTAATATTTTCAGCCTTGTTTATTTTAATGAAACTTACATTTTTTGCAGGACTCGGTAATTCTTATCATCATCAACATAGCTCGCCAGACGTTTTATTTGAATCAGGAAGAATTTCTTATTTATTTTTTAGTGCCTTTTATTTTATAATGCACATTGCAATTGTTTGCCTTATTTATCCGTTATTTTTACCGATTATTTTCTTTAAAAACTTGAATAATAATTCCAAAAATATATTTTTATTTTTAATAATTTTTATTATTTCAATAGCATTCCTTTTAGCATACGCCATATTTATCCGTGAAGATTTTTTTGATTTTCATGAAAAACCTCGTGCCGCTTTGCGTTTTGTGCCTTTTTTGTGGATGCCAATTTTAATTATTTTCTTTTCATTATTTGAAAACAACATTTCAAAAACAAAGAATATTTTGTTTTTAATCATTCCTATATTTTGCATTTTATTTTTTTATAACGGAATCAAAGACATCACAACGATTGACCAACAAATCGCCTTTTTATTACCCAAAAATGCCATGGAGACCGAAGCCATTACACTTGTGCATTTTAAAATATTATTGTGTTTTTCTTTTGTGTTATTTTATTTTGACTTACAAAAATTAAAAAAAAAATTATTGTTGGTTTTTGTTGCCATTTTTGTTTTTTTACAAATTCAAAACAATGCCCGTGCCATTTATTGTTGGCAAGAACTTTATTCTGTTAACAATAACGAAATGGTGAATATTTTGGAAACCCAAAACTTTATTAAAAACAATGCCGACAAAACCTTTTTATTTGCGGGTTCGGTGCCTTTTCGTGGCACAAGAATTGCTGATTCTTTTTTAAATTTCAGAAATTTAAAATCCATACATATTTTGAATCTTTTAAAGTTAAATGGCGCAGAATTAAAAAGCACGACTATTCCCGTTTTGGGCGGTGCGATTGATTTTCAAAATCCCGTTTTTACCGAATCTTATTATTTAAAAAGCGTGGATTTTTTAATCTTTCCTGCCGAATTTGCCGAGAAATTAACGTTGCCAAAGCCAATTTTCAAAAACAGTAATTTTTGGATTATCCCAAACCCCAACCCCAAAACCCTACCAATTTTTGAAAAAAAATGACGTTGACCGTGGATTTTCAAAAATAATCCGAAATATACGGTGTTTGTTGTTCAATGGCGTCTTCCAACATATCAATAACGGTGCCGTTGGTTTTTAAACGCCCGATATGCGCCAAATATTCCGGGCGTTTGTAGCCCATCAACATCGTTGCCATCGTTTGAATATCAATGGAATCAGGAAATTCCGTGTTTTCTTTGATAACTTCTGCCTTGCCGTTTTGGTTGATTTTTAAGGTAAAAGCGCCATCATTACAAGGCATTATCGGGTCATGCAACATAAATTGCCATTGTCTATCCATCGTATCCGCCTTAAAAGGATATTGCGAAACAAAGGCGGCAAAATCCACAATGCGCGCCATATAATACGGCGAAATCATCTCTTGAATGCTGGCATCTTCAAACAAAAACGAGAGCGATTCATCCGTAAAAGTTGTGCCTTTAACGCGGTCAATCATTGAAAAATGAGCGCTAACAAAATTCCACAACGCATGGCGCGCGGTTTCATTCAAAAAACCCATATCTTTAATATGAAAAACATCGCGCGCAATGGAATAAATCAAAAAACCATCGGCTTCGCCCGATTCGCTTAAATAAACCGCCGCCGCCATATCCGTGCCATCCCAGAGCCAATATTCGTTCCACGCCAAATCGCCTCTTAAAATTGCACCGTGCGTCTCCATTGCAAATCGCCGATAAGCGTTTTTCAAATCATCGCTATTGGTTTGAACACGTTTGACCATCCCGGGCATTGGGCGGTTTTTGGGAAGTTGGTAATCCTGAATTTCATAAGTAATTTTGTTAGAAACCAACTCCCAACCTTTGCGGCGATAATAAGGAATGGAATAAGGAAAAAGATACGAAATATATTGCCCTGCCGCGCGCATTTCTTGGAGCGCCTTTTGGAGCAAATCGTGCATCAAACCAAAATTGGAATATTCTGGGTAAGTGCCAACGCTCGTTAAACCGCCCAATTCAAAGGTTTTGCCAAAAATGCGCACTTTTAAAGGATAAACAGCAACTTGCGAAACAAGACTTTCCCCTTCAAACCAACCCCAAATGTTGGCGGATTCAAAAGTGTGGAATTTGGCGCGCCCCAACTCGCGCTCTTGCCAACCAGCGGAAGTTAAATCTTTTTGCGTAACCTGAAAAACATAACGACAAAGTGCGTTGTATTGCGCGGCGTGTGTGGTTTCTAAGCGCCGCATGGTTAAATTTTCCTTGCGCGTTTTCATCACTTTTCCCTTGATTTTTAAACGTTTTTCTTTTAACCCAAAAGGCAAAAAGAGTCAATTTTTGCGATTTTCCACGCTAAACAATGATTTTTTTTGAAAAAAACAACTGGTTTACCGTGGATTTTTTTGCAAAGCCACGGCAAAAAAAGCATCGGTTGAAAATAAAGGGGAAGAAAAAAAATCGCCATTTTCCGTAAACATTGCGAAAGGAAGATTGAGTTGCAAATTTTGGGCTGTGCTTTGCAAATGAAGGCGTGCAAAGTTTGGGTTTTGGTTTAAAAATTCAGCAATGGCGCTTTCATTTTCTTCAAACAAAAAAGAACACGTGGCATAAAGCAAAATGCCGCCTTCTTTAACTAATCGCGCAGCAGATTGCAAAATGGCCAATTGCGTTTTTTGCAAATCGGCAAGTTTTTCTAAATTAAAACGCCATTTTAAATCCGGATTGCGCCGCAATGTGCCGCTGCCCGAACACGGCACGTCCAACAACACGCGGTCAAAGCGATTTTTAAAGCGTTTTAAGCGCGCATCATTTTCTGATTCCAAACGCAAAAAATGCACATTGGATAAACCGCTTTTTTTAAAACGTGCAGAAAATTTGGATAAGCGTTTTTCCGAAGTATCCGCGGCATAAAGCGTGCCGGTGTTTTTCATCAAAGCGCCCAAAACCAAGGTTTTGCCGCCTGCGCCTGCGCAAAAATCAAACACCATTTGGCGCCGCTTTGCATCCGCCAACAAGGCAACCAACTGACTGCCTTCGTCTTGCACTTCAATTTTGCCTTCCAAAAACAAGGGATTTTTGGATAAAGGAATTTTCTTTTTCAAACGCACGCCAAGCGGTGAAAATGGCGTGGGACAAGAATGAGCAAAAGCGTTTAAAACTTCACAGCGCTTGGTTTTTAAAGGATTGATGCGCAAATCCAATGGCGCGGCTTCATTCATCAATGCCGCAACTTCAAAAGCTTTGTCGCCAAAACGTTTTTTTAAAGCGTCAAAAAGAAAATCAGGAAAACTATAAAAAACCGCTGGCGGCACCGATTCTTTATAAAAATCCCAAGAAAAACTTTCAAAAAAACGTTTTTCTTCATCACTTAAAAAGGACGATACGGCGGAGAATTCGCCCATCAAAAATGCGGCGATTTTCAACACCGCTTCGTCTTTGGTGGGTTTGCCAACAAGCCATTCAATCAAGCGCCAATGGCGAACGGCGGTGTAAATCAATTCGGCAACAAAGGCGCGCTCGCGTTGGTTTAATCGGCGAGTTTTAAAAAAATCCGACAGGCGCAAATCCAAAGGATACGAAAAACTGCGCACCGATTTTAAAAGCAAGGCGGCGGATTCAAAAACAGTGCGCATTTTTCAAAATTTTTTCAGGTTGACCGTGGATTTTTGCAATTTTGGCAACTTTTACGAATGTTGCCGTTTTTTAGCCGCAATGCGCAAACGCAAGGCATTCAATTTGATAAACCCTTCGGCATCGCGCTGGTTGTAAGCACCGGCATCGTCTTCAAAAGTGGCAATGGTGGAATCAAAAAGCGAATCCGTTTTGGATTCACGCCCCACCACTTGCACGCTGCCTTTGTAAAGTTTCAAATGCACCTCACCATTGACGTGTTCTTGCGTGTGGTCAATTAAAACTTGCAAGGCGCGCCGCTCGGGCGAAAACCAATAACCGTTGTAAATCAAAGCGGCATAACGCGGCATCAAATCGTCTTTCAAATGCGCCACTTCTCTATCCAAGGTTAAAGATTCTATGGCGCGGTGCGCTTTTAACAAAACAGTGCCGCCCGGGGTTTCATAACAACCGCGGGATTTCATTCCCACATAACGATTTTCAACCAAATCCAAGCGCCCAATGCCGTGAGAGCCCGCAATTTTATTGAGTTGTGCAAGCAATTCCGCCGCGCCATATGGTTTTTGATTGAGCGCTACGGCATCGCCTTTTTGGAAAGTAATGGTGAGATATTCCGCTTTGTCGGGCGCATTTTCAGGCGAAGTTGTCCAGCGCCACATGGATTCTTCTGGTTCCGCCGCGGGATTTTCCAAATGTCTGCCTTCATAAGAAATATGCAGCAAATTGGCGTCCATAGAATAAGGCGAGCCGCCGTTTTTGTGCTTCATCTCAATAGGAATGCCGTTTTTTTCAGCATAAGCCAAAAGTTTTTCACGCGAGGTTAAATCCCATTCGCGCCACGGCGCAATCACTTTGATATTGGGATTTAAGGCATAAGCGCCCAACTCAAAACGCACTTGGTCGTTGCCTTTGCCGGTTGCGCCGTGGCAAATGGCATCCGCTTTTTTCAAGTTCGCAATTTCAATCAAACGTTTGGCAATAAGCGGCCTTGCAATGGAAGTGCCCAACAAATATTCGCCTTCATACAACGCATTGGCGCGCAACATGGGGAAAACATAATCGCCCACAAAGGCTTCACGCAAATCGTCAATAAAGATATTTTCTTTGGCAATGCCCAACTGCAAGGCTTTTTGGCGCGCTTTGTCCAGCTCTTCGCCTTGACCCAAATCGGCGGTGAAGGTAATCACCTCGCAAGCGTATTTGTCTTGCAACCATTTTAAAATCACCGAAGTATCCAAGCCGCCGGAATAAGCCAAAACCACTTTTTGAATTGCACTCATTTAAAATCCTTTTTTGTTTTCAAAAAGAAAGCGTTTATTTTGCCTGATTTTGACTTATTCTTACGATTTTTCCACGGTCAACTCCCAATTTTTTTCAAAAAAAATGCGTTTTTTTCGTTTGTTTAAAATTATTCGCACAGCATCCGTTTTTGGTTTGGATGAAATGCTCAGCCATTATGTGCCTTTTTTAAAATGGTGCGCCACATTGCAATGTTGGCGCAATTTTAATCAACCAAGAGCCGTGCGGCTGCGCCTTGCATTGGAATCGTTGGGGCCGATTTTTGTGAAGTTTGGGCAAGTTTTATCCACTCGTCCGGATTTAATCCCAAGCGACATTGCCCAAGAACTTGCCAAACTACAAGACCAAGTGCCACCTTTTGATGGCGAAATTGCCAAAAGCATCATAGAAAACAATTACGGCAAAAAAATTGATGAAGTTTTTTGTGAATTTAATTTAAAACCCATTGCCAGCGCATCCATTGCGCAAGTGCATTTTGCGCGTTTGAAACACAATCCCAAACAAATGGTGGCGGTTAAAATTTTGCGCCCCAATATGCAAAAAACCATTGCCAATGATTTGGCTTTGCTGGATTTGTTCGCTTATTTATTAGAAAAACTTTGGAATGACGGCAAACGCTTGAAACCGCGCGAAGTGGTTGCCGAATTTGCCAAATTTCTGCACAACGAATTGGATTTAATGAAAGAAGCTGCCAACTGCGCGCAGTTGCGGCGCAATTTTTTAAATTCCAACATTTTAAGCGTGCCGGAGGTGTATTTTGATTTTTGCACTTCCAACATCATGGTGATGCAAGCCATGCACGGCACGCCAATTTCAAAAATTCATCTTTTAAAAGAAAAAAACATCCATTTGAAACAACTGGCTGAAAATGGCGTGGAGATTTTTTTCACCCAAGTTTTTCGCGATGGTTTTTTTCACGCCGATATGCATCCGGGCAACATTTTGGTGGATGACAACGGCAAATACATCGCGCTTGATTTTGGCATTGTGGCAACCTTAACCGATTTGGACAAAAATTATTTGGCGCAAAATTTTTTGGCTTTTTTCAAGCGCGACTACAAACGCGTGGCGCAAATACACGTGGAATGCGGCTGGGCGCCTGCCAACACGCGCATTGATGAATTTGAACAAGCCATCCGCGCCGTGTGCGAGCCGATTTTTAATCGTCCTTTAAAAGACATTTCTTTTGGCAAAGTGTTGTTGCGCCTTTTTCAAACTTCGCGCCGTTTTAATGTTGCCATTCAACCGCAGTTGGTGATGTTGCAAAAAACGCTTTTGAACATTGAAGGATTAGGGCGCGAACTTTATCCCAATTTGGATTTGTGGCAAACGGCGCAACCTTTTTTGGAAAACTGGATGAAAAAGCAAGTTGGTTTTCCTGCTTTTAAAAATCACTTAAAAGAAGAATTGCCGAATTACGCCAACATTTTGCCGCAGTTGCCACGCTTGGTTTATCAACATTTAAGCAAACAAAAAAATGTTCTTGCGCCACTCATCACCGAATTAAACCAACACCACAAAACCCAAAACCGTTTGTTGTTTTTGATTTTGTTGGCATTGTTGGCGTTGTTATTCAAACTTTGTTTATAAAAATCCACGGTCAACGTATTATTTTTTTCAAAAAAAATGGACGTTGACCGTGGATTTTTATGCTTGTTTGGATTTTACCCATTCCACAACGCTTGCCAAAGCTGCTTTGAGTTTTGCAACATTGTTGCCGCCGCCTTGTGCCAATTCTGCTTTACCGCCGCCTTTGCCATCAATTTGCGCACAAACAAAACGCACCAAATCGCCCGCTTTCATTGTTGCAGTTAAATTTTTGGAAACGCCAGCAATCACCGTGATTTTGCCGTTTTCCACACTTGCCAAAACCGCAACCGAATTGGGCAGTTTGTTTTTGATTTTGTCCAAACTTTCACGCAAATGCACAACCGATACATTTTCCAACTGCACGCTTAACACATCAATGTTTGCTATTTTTTGGGCTTGTTGAATCCAAGCATCCACATTGCTTAAAGTTTGGGCGTTTTTCAGTTGGGCATTTTCTTTTTGCAGATTTTTGTTTTCTTTTTGCAAAGCATCCAATTTGTTTAAAAATTCATTTTGCGGCGTTTTTAAAATGTTTAAGGCTTGTTCTATCCACGTGCTTTGGTTTTGCACATAACGCAGCGCATTCCAACCGGTTACAGCTTCAATGCGGCGAATGCCCGCTGCCACGCCCAACTCTTGCGTTATTTTAAATAAGCCAATATCGCCCGTTTTTTCAACGTGCGTGCCGCCGCACAATTCACGCGTTTGGCCAATATCCACCACGCGCACTTCATCGCCGTATTTTTCGCCAAAAAGCATCATTGCGCCCAATTTTTGCGCTTCTTCTATGGGCATTTCACGGCAAATGGTGGGCGTATTTTTTAAAATTTCGGTATTAACCCAGTTTTCAACCGCGGTTTTTTCTTCATCGCTTAATGCTTGATGGTGCGCAAAATCAAAACGGGTTTTCTCAGAATCCACCAAAGAACCTTTTTGTTGCACGTGTTCGCCCAAAACGTGGCGCAAGGCACAATGCAACAAATGCGTTGCCGAATGGTTGCGCATAATGGCTTGCCGCACATCGTGGTTGATTTGCGCAAATAAAGAATCGCCCACTTTGAATGTGCCGTTAGATACTTTCCCCACATGCGCAAAAACTTGTGCTTTGATTTTTTGCGTATCCCACACCACAAATTCGCCGCCAGATGCGCGCAACACGCCTTTGTCGCCAACTTGCCCGCCCGATTCTGCATAAAAAGGCGTTTTGTCTAAAACAATCATTGCGGAATCGCCGTTTTCAATGCTTTCAACCGATTCGCTATTTTTATAAATTGCCAAAATTTTGGCGTGCGCAACAAGATGCGCATAACCTTCAAAAGTTGATTCGGCGCCTTCATAAGCCACGCCTGCCGCCATTTTGAATTTGGCGCTTTCACGCGCCATTTGTTTTTGGCGTTTCATTGCCAAATCAAATGCCGCTTCATCCACTTGGATATTTTTTTCACGGCAAACATCTTGCGTTAAATCCAGCGGAAAACCAAAAGTGTCGTGCAGTTGAAAAGCAATGTCGCCCGATAAAAAATCGCCTTGTTTTAATGGTTTTAACGCATTTTCCAACAAAGCCATTCCATTTTCCAAAGTTTGAAAAAAGCGCGATTCTTCATCCGCAATCACTTGATGAATTTTCTTTTCTTTTTCTTTTAATTCTGGGTAAGCCTCGCCCATTTCCGCAATCACGGCGGGCAACATTTTATAAAAGAAAGGCTCTTTCACGCCCAGTTTGTAGCCGTGGCGCACGGCGCGGCGAATAATGCGGCGCAACACAAAACCGCGCCCTTCATTTAAAGGCAACACACCATCGGCAATTAAAAAAGCGCAAGCGCGGCTGTGGTCTGCCAAAACTTTTAAAGAAGAATGGTTCAAATCTCCACACGCCGTGATTTTTGCCGCCGCGGCAATTAAATTTTGGAACAAATCAATTTCATAATTGGAATGCACGCCCTGCAACACCGCCGCCATACGCTCCAACCCCATTCCAGTATCCACTGATGGTTTGGGCAGTTTGGTTAAGTTGCCTTCTTCATCGCGGTTAAATTGCATAAAAACAATGTTCCAAATTTCAATAAATCGGTCGCCATCTTCATCTTTGGAACCCGGAGGGCCGCCAAAAATATTTTCCCCGTGGTCGTAAAAAATCTCTGTGCAGGGACCACACGGGCCGGTGTCTCCCATCATCCAAAAATTGTCCGACAAATACCGCGCGCCTTTGTTGTCTCCAATTTTGATAATGCGATTTTCTGGCACGCCAATATCATCGCGCCAAATAGAATAAGCTTCATCGTCTTCGGCATAAACGGTGACGATTAATTTTTCTTTGGGGAGTTTAAAAATATCGGTGAGCAATTCCCACGCAAAAAGAATGGCATCTTTTTTAAAATAATCGCCAAAGGAAAAATTGCCCATCATTTCAAAAAAGGTGTGGTGCCGCGCGGTGTAGCCCACATTTTCCAAATCATTGTGTTTGCCGCCGGCTCTCACACATTTTTGCGCGGTGGTGGCACGCGTATAAGAACGTTTATCAAACCCCAAAAAAACATCTTTGAATTGATTCATCCCCGCATTGGTAAAAAGCAAGGTTGGGTCGTTTTCTGGCACAAGGGAAGAAGAATGCACCACGCGGTGCCCTTTTTTGGCGAAAAAATCTAAAAATGTTTGGCGAATGGCGGCGCTTTTCATCGCTTTTCTCTATAAAAAAAAGCGACATTTTAATGCGATTCGGCTATGCTTCTGCTTTTTTCGCCTTTAAAAAATTATGAAAATCATAGACGGCAAAGCCTGCGCAGAACACTGCCGCAACGCTTTAAAAGCACGCGTTGAAAACTTAAAAGCCCGCAAAATTACGCCCGGCTTGGCAGTTATTTTGGTGGGCAACAACCCTGCCTCACAGGTTTATGTGAAAAACAAAATCATCGCTTGCGAAAAATTAGGCATTTTTTCGCAAAAAATCGCCTTAAAAGAAGAAACAAATGAAGCCGAACTCTTGGCGCATATTCACCAACTCAACCAAAATCCCAACATTCACGGCATTTTGGTGCAGTTGCCCTTGCCTCAACAAATCAACGAAGAAGCCATTTTAAAAGCCATTGCGCCGCAAAAAGATGTGGATGGTTTTCACGCACAAAATTTGGGCGCTTTGGTGCAAAACGCGCAAGCTTTGGTTGCCTGCACGCCCAAAGGCATTATGCGTTTATTAGACGAAGAAAAAATTGAAATTGAAGGCAAACACGCGGTAATCATTGGGCGCTCCACCATTGTGGGCAAACCCTTGGCACTGCTTTTAATCAACCGCGGGGCAACCGTCACCGTTTGCCATTCCAAAACCAAAAATTTAGCCGAGCACACCCAAAACGCCGATATTTTAATTGTTGCCATTGGCCGCGCCAATTTTGTTACACAAGAAATGGTCAAAGCAGGCGCCGTTGTAATTGATGTGGGAATCAATCGTTTACCAAACGGCAAATTGGCTGGCGATGTGGATTTTGAATCGGTAAAAAACAAAGCCGCCGCAATTACGCCGGTGCCCGGCGGCGTGGGCCCGATGACCATTGCAATGTTGATGGAAAACACGGTGTTTGCCGCCGAAAATTTGGAAAATGCGAAAACCCAAATGGAGGAATCCAAACTCTTGCAAAATTCCTTCAACGCCTTTGCATTAAAAGGTTTATTTGGGCGCTAGTTTAAAAAATCAGCGCTTCCACGGTGAACCGATTATTTTTTTCAAAAAAACAATCGGTTGACCGTGGATTTTTTAAAAAAATGGATTGCATCGCTTTTTACGACTCGCCGCTTGGCAAAATCACAATGGCAAGCGATGGTGCGTTTTTAATTGGCTTGTGGTTTAACGGCGCGCGCTATTTTGCAGAATCGCTTTTTGCCGAACATCAAGAAAAAAACTGCCCGATTTTTGATGAAACACGCCGTTGGCTAGACCTTTATTTCAGCGGAATTTGCCCGCATTTCACCCCGCCACTTTTAATGCGCACCACGGCTTTTCGCCAACAAGTTTGGGAGATTTTGCTTCAAATTCCCTTTGGCAAAACAAGTAGCTATGGCGAAATTGCAAAACAAATTGCTGCCCAACATTCCACCAAAAACAAAAGCGTCAAAAAAATCTGCGCCCAAGCCGTGGGCAATGCCGTGGCACACAATGCCATTTCGCTGATTATTCCTTGCCACCGTGTGATTGGCAAAAACGGCAATCTCACAGGCTTTGCCGCTGGAATAGACAAAAAACAAAAACTTTTGGCATTAGAAAAAAACCACAACGCTTTTATGCCAAAAAATAATGATTTTCCACGGTGAACCGCTATTTTTTTTGAAAATTATTTAATGTTTACCGTGGATTTTTAAAATTTAATTGCGGTCGTGCGCAATTTCCAAAAACACGCGGTCGGATTCATCCCAATGTGTCAGTTCGCTTGCCAAATCCCGCAAATCTTGCGCTTGTTTGGGGTTTAAACCATCTTCTGGCAACAAACCTTCGTGTTTTTGAAAACCCAAATTGCCGGGCACGTTTTTGGGCAGTTGCCAATAGTCGCCATAAAAACCGCGCAAGGCAAAGTCAATGTTGCGCGGGCAGGAAAATTCCACGCCTTCAAATGTGATTTTGGATAATGGAAAAATTTTGTTATAAGGAATGCAATAACGCAATTCATCCACATCGCCCCAAAGTGGCAAAACCCAATAACCGTTTTCCAAGGGCGTGCGATTTTCCAAAATCTCGCGGTTGAAGTAGCCAACCAATTCTTCTTCATCAAAACTTTCAGGCACGCAATCCCATTTTTCGCGCCCGCGTTCATCACAGCGCGCCTCGTGTTTTAATTGTGAAAAAGCGTAACGTTTGCCCATTTTGCGCGATATTTTTTCCAACTTTTCGCCCGTTGGCACTTCAACGGTGTCGCCTTGTGAAAATGGGAAAATGTCCAAATTCAAGCGCGTGTCGCCATAATAAATTTGAAAAAATTTAAAATTAAAAAACCACTGCTCTTCTTTGCGCCACAAATGGATGATTTTTTTCAAGCGCTCGTAATCGCGGCGCAACATTGCAATGTCCAAATCATCATCCCAAGGCACAAAACCACCGTGGCGCACGGCGCCTAACAATGTGCCAAAACTCAACCAATAAGGAATTTCGTGTTTGTCCAAAAAATCGGTAAAGCGTTTTAATAACGCCACGCTTGCCATTTGGTGCAAGCGCAAATCGCCAGTTGCGCGGGGCAAGTTTTTGGTTTGGGCAGCTTCGGTGATTTTGATTAAACCTGCCAGATAATCCGCGTTGGTTTGCAAAATGCGCACATTTTCTTTCCAAACCAAATCGCCACGCAGGCGTTTTATAAGGCCTTTAAGGCGAGGGATTAGGCTCTCTCTGCATAATTCGTGCCACTTTCTTAACATATTGATTTTTTTACGCTTTTTTCCGCGGTGAACTGTTGTTTTTTTAAAAAAAAGAAAACGTTGACCGTGGATTTTTGGAATGTTGTGGCGGAGAGAGGGGGATTCGAACCCCCGTCAGGGTATTACCCTGAACACGCTTTCCAGGCGTGCGACTTAAACCACTCATCCATCTCTCCGTGGAAAAGTTCGCCATTGTAGCAGTTTTGTAAAATCGCGCAATTGTGTGTTTTTCGTCCAAAAAGAAAACGAAGAGTCATCCTTTTCAAAAAACGTTTAAAATCGCTTTTTTAAAAAAACAAGGCAAAACGCTATGTTGAAACGCACAAGCTTAAACGCCACGCACCGCGCGGCGGGCGCGCAAATGGTGGATTTTGGCGGATGGGAAATGCCGCTTAATTACGGCTCACAAATTGCCGAACACCACGCCGTGCGGCAACACGCCGGCGTTTTTGACGTATCCCATATGGCAGCGCTTGATATTGCAGGCGCTGACACCTTGCCTTTTTTGCGCCAACTGCTCGCCAATGATGTGAAAAAATTAGTTGCGCAAAAAGCGCTTTATTCCTTGCTTTTAAATGAATCGGGCGGGGTTGTGGATGATTTAATTGCTTATTTAATCGCCCCCGATTTTGCACGGCTGATTTTAAATGCCGCCTGCGCAGAAAAAGACATTGCGCACATCACGCAATACGCTGAAAAATGGGCGCTGGATGTGCATTTTAACCGCCGCAGTGATTTGTCGCTTTTGGCGTTGCAAGGTCCAGAATCTTTAAAAATCTTTGCTCAAAGTTTTAAAGAATTAGATATTACCGATTTAAAACCCTTTACCTGCCGCGTTTTTCCCAAAGCCTTTATTGCCTACACGGGCTACACGGGCGAGGCAGGCGTGGAATGTTTGATTCCTAACGAATCAAGCCTTCATTTTTGGCAAACCTTTATTAAAAACGGCGCCACACCTTGTGGCTTGGGCGCGCGCGATACGTTAAGATTAGAAGCTGGTATGCCGCTTTACGGCCACGAAATGGATGAACAAACAAACCCTTATGAAGCTGGCTTGGGTTGGACCATTGATTTAAAAGACGAGCAACGCCAATTTGTGGGCAAAACTGCCCTGTTGGAAAAAAAACCAACTTTTCAAACATTAGGCATTGTTTTAAAAGAAAAAGGCGTGTTGCGCAGCGGCTACAAAATTGAAACCAAATCGGGCGAAGGGTTCATCACCAGCGGCACGTTTTCGCCTTCCATGCAGTGTGCCATTGCCTTGGCACGCTTGCCTTTGAAAGTGAAAACGGGCGATTGGGTATCGGTGATTATCAGAAATAAAAAATCCCCCGCCCTAGTTGTTCAACCGCCATTTGTTAGAAATGGCAAAGTTTTGGTTGCTTAAAATTTATTTTAGTTTACCGTGGATTTTTGTTTTTTTTGAAAGGTTTTTGTATGTCGTCTACCCCCCCCCCCCCCCGCAAATAGAAGCTATTCACCAACAACTTCAAGGCACTGCCTTGGTTTGTTTGATGCCGAACTACAACAAAAAAGAAACCATTGAAAAAGCCATCCGCTCCGTTTTGATGCAAAAAACGGATTTTCCTTTTAAGCTCATCGTAACCGATGACCATTCCACAGACGGCTCTTATGAAATTGCCGTTGAATTAGCC
>CAKQRL010000013.1 GCA_934271525.1 uncultured Rhodocyclaceae bacterium | reverse complement strand
TTGGCAGCCATTGCTTTGCCCGCTTACCAAGACTATGTGATTCGCTCGCAAGTTACCGCCGCTTTGGCTGAAATTGCACCTGCCAAAACCAACTTTGAAGCCGCCAAATCGGAAGGCAAAACGCCAACTTTTTATGCGGATTTCACCACCAACAATTATATTTTCATGGGGATTGGTGATGGTTCCCAAAACTCCACCACGGTGAAAACCTCTTATTGCCGTGTGAAAATCTTTGGTGTGGCTGGTGCCCCTTCTTTGACTAATTACGGTAACTTCAACTCTGGCGTGGAATGCTTCATCGGCGATGGCAACAATGTGGTGAATGAAAAATTAGCGGGCGATAGAATTGCAATGCTCCGCCACAAAGATTACGGCGTTTGGCAATGCTACGCAGAAACCCCTGCCAAATATATGCCTTCCACTTGCGTGAAATACGCCGCCAACGCTGGTCAACCCTAATCGTTTCAAAAATAATAATTAAAAAAAAACCCGCTTGAAAGCGGGTTTTTTGATGGCGATTTTCCACGGTCAACGCAGAACTTTTTTCAAAAAAAATTATTGTTTACCGTGGATTTTCGTAAGGATTAGGAATGGCTAGCGATTGTAAGAGTTGGATTTCTAACAATTCCATTTGTTTGGCATCGGATTCGGTTTCGTGGTCAAAACCTTGCAAATGCAAAATGCCGTGGATGGTCAAATGCGCATAATGCGAAAATAGCGTTTTACCTTGTTCTTGCGCTTCTCTTTCAACAATTGCTGGGCAAATCGCCAAATCGCCACAAACAATTTTTGCCGTATTTTCATAAGGAAAAGAAAGCACGTTGGTGGGCGCCTCTTTTTGGCGAAATTGTGCGTTTAAGCTTTGCGATTCAGATTCAGAGACCAAGCGAATGGTAATTTGCGCATTTTTATTTTTTAAAATAGATAAATCCGCCCATTTTTTAAAATCCTTTTTTTTAGGCACGTTGGCGTTTTTGCTTTCATTTTGCAGGTAAATTTTTTGCGTTTTCATTGTTCTTTTTTTTCCTTTTTTTCATAAGCGCTCAAAATTTTGGCAACCAAAGGATGGCGCATCACGTCCTTTTTAGAAAACCTAATCCACGCCAATTCGGGGATGTTTTTTAAAATCGTTTCCGCTTCTTTTAAGCCGCTTAATTGTTGTGCGGGCAAATCAATTTGCGTTAAATCGCCCGTAATAATCGCTTTGGTGCCAAAGCCAATGCGGGTTAAAAACATTTTCATTTGTTCAGAAGTTGTGTTTTGCGCCTCATCCAAAATCACAAAAGCGTTGGAGAGCGTTCTACCACGCATAAACGCCAAAGGGGCAATTTCAATGCGGTTTTTTTCATACAAAGCGGTTAAGCGCTCAGCGCCCAAAAATTCGTTTAAAGCGTCCAACAACGGGCGCAAATAAGGGTCAACCTTTTGCGACAAATCGCCCGGCAAAAAACCCAAACGCTCACCGGCTTCTACCGCCGGCCGTGTTAAAATAATGCGTTCCACCCAATGGCGTTCTAATGCATCCACGGCGGCAGCCACCGCCAAATAAGTTTTGCCCGTGCCAGCGGGGCCCACGCCAAAAACAATGTCGTGTTTTGTGATGGCTTCCAAATACGCCACTTGTTGCGCGCTTTTGCCGATGATTTCTTTTTTCTTTAAAGAAAAACGCACTGTTGCGGCTGGCGCATTTAAAGAAAGCAACCCCAAATGTATGGCGTTTAAATCCAAGGGTTTTTCGGCAGATTCGTAAAAAGTTTCCAAAGCTCGTTGGGCGTTTTTTAATGTTTTGGCGGATTTGCCTTCCAACTCAAAATGCGCACCGCGGCGGCGAATCACAACGTCAAAATGGCGGGCAATGGCGGTGATATTTTCATCCAACACGCCACAAAGATTCGCCAAAAACGTGGTGTTATCAGGGTTTAAATCAAATTGCAAAATATTCACGCGGCATCTTCTTTCAACAAAATTTCGCCTTTTAAGCTGTGCGGCAAGGCTTGGGTGATTTTGACGTTAATGAATTGGTGCATAAAACGCGCGTGTTTTTCGCTTGGCACAAAAAAATTGACGATGCGGTTGTTTTCCGTGCGGGCTTTAAGCTCTTCGGGATTCTTTTTGGAGACGCCTTCCACCAACACTTTTTGAACGGAACCAACCATCGCTTGGCTGATTTTTTGCGAATGCAACTCAATTTTTTTCTGCAATAAAAGTAAGCGTTTTGCTTTTTCAGATGCCGTTGTTTCATCTTTTAAATCCGCCGCAGGCGTGCCCGGGCGCGGGCTAAAAATAAAAGAAAAAGAAGCATCAAAACCGATGGCATCAATCAAATCCAAGGTTTTTTGAAAATCCGATTCCGATTCCCCCGGAAAACCAACAATAAAATCGCTAGAAATGGAAATGTTGGGGCGCACAGCACGCAGTTTGCGGATGATGGATTTGTATTCCAACACGGTATAACCGCGCTTCATTGCCGCCAAAACACGGTCTGAACCCGCTTGCACGGGCAAATGCAAGTGTGAGGCGAGTTTGGGGATATTTTTATAACAACTAATTAAGCGCTCCGTCATTTCCGTTGGGTGCGAAGTGGTGTAGCGAATGCGCTTGATTTTGGGATTTTCTGCAATTTGTTCAATTAAAAACGCCAAATCCACATTTTCGCCTTCAAATTCACCGCGGTAAGCATTGACGTTTTGCCCCAACAAATTGATTTCTTTCACACCTTGTTGTGCCAAGTTTTCAACTTCTTGCATCACATCGTCAAAAGGGCGCGAAATTTCATCGCCTCTTGTGAAAGGCACAATGCAATAAGTGCAAAACTTGGAGCAACCTTCCATAATGGAAACAAAAGCAGAACCTTGAGATTCCTCACTTTGCGGCAATGCGTCAAATTTTTCAATTTCTGGAAAAGAAACATCCACCGCCGCTTTTTTGGTTTTTAAGCGCTCTTCAATTAAATTGGGCAAACGGTGCAAGGTTTGTGTGCCAAAAACAATATCCACAAACGGCGCACGGTTGATGATGGCATCGCCTTCTTGCGCCGCCACGCAACCGCCCACAGCAATTAATAAATTGGGATTTTTTTCTTTTAAAATTTTCAAGCGCCCCAATTCGTGAAACACTTTTTCTTGTGCTTTTTCTCTGACCGAGCAGGTGTTTAAAATAATTAAATCGGCAGAATCAGCAATATTCACCATTTCAGCATTGCGTGTTTTTTTTAAAAGCGCTGCGATTTTTTCCGAATCGTATTCGTTCATTTGGCAGCCATAAGTGCGAATAAATAATTTCATAAATAATCCTTGAAAACGGCAAAGCATTATACTTGACCAAATGGCGATTTTTTTCATAAAATCGCAGGTTTTTGTGGTGATGTAGCTCAGGTGGTTAGAGCGATGGATTCATAACCCATAGGTCGGCAGTTCAAGTCTGCCCATCACCACCATTTTTCCCACGGTCAACCTTAAAAAATTTTCAAAAAAATACAACGTTCACCGTGGATAATCAAAAAAAACAGGTCAAAAAAAACCCGCCTTTTGAAAAGGCGGGGGTTTTCTCTCTTCTTTTTTCTTCTAGGAAATTGGCTTGACGATTAAGGTGCGTAGTTTCTGCAAGTGGAAGGCATGTATTTGGCAGCAACTTTTGCATAGCATTGCCACACGCCGTAGTTTTTGTGGCGCAGCATTGCAACTTTGTCGCCATTTAATTTTTCATTCACCACATTGTTGCCATTGCCGATGTGGCATTCCACACCAGATGTGAAGTCGTTGCCGTAACTTATTGAACCAGCACCCGCTACACCCCAAAGTTGCACGGTGCAGTAAGAGGTTTTGACGGAATCGGTTTGTTTGGAACCATCACCGATGCCTAAGAAAATGTAGTTGTTGGTGGTGAAATCCGCATAAAAAGTTGGCGTTTTACCTTCCGATTTTGCGGCTTCAAAGTTGGTTTTGACAGGCGCAATTTCTGCCAAAGCTGCCACTACTTGCGAGCGAATCACATAATCTTGGTAAGCGGGCAGGGCAATGGCTGCCAACACGCCGATGATGGCAATGACCACCATCAATTCAATTAAGGTGAAACCTTGTTGTAGTTTTTTCATTTGTATCCTCCTAGGAAATTGAAAAATAATTAGATGGCTTGGCGTAACACAAAATGTGCCAATCATAACTCCTTGAAAAATAAAGATTTTTTAATTCGGGGGGGGGGGGGTGCAAATTTTGTCAGTTTTTATGACAATTTTCGGCAGTTTTTCAAAAATCCACGGTAAACCTTAAAAAATTTTCAAAAAAATACAACGTTCACCGTGGATAATCAAAAAAACAGGTCAAAAAACCCCGCCTTTTGAAAAGGCGGGGTTTTCTCTTCTTTCTTCTTCTAGGAAATTTGCTTGGGGTTTATTAATATTTTACGCACGTAGAAGGCATGTATTTGGCAGGAACTTCCGCATAGCATTGCCACACACCGTAGTTTTTGTGGCGGAGCATTGCAACTTTGTCGCCTGACAATTTTTCATTCACCACATTGTTGCCTTTGCCGATGAAGCATTCCACGCCGCCTTTAAATTCACCGTGGTTTGTAATGTCCGGCGCATTAGGACCAGCACCCCAAATTTGCACTTCACAATAAGAAGTTTTGACGGTATTGGAATTTTTGGAGCCATCACCAATGCCCATAAAAATGTAGTTGTTGGTGGTGAAATCCGCATAAAAAGTTGGCGTTTTACCTTCTGATTTTGCCGCTTCAAAGTTGGTTTTGGCAGGGGCAATTTCAGCCAAAGCGGCGGTAACTTGCGAGCGAATCACATAGTCTTGGTAAGCGGGCAAAGCAATGGCTGCCAAAACGCCGATGATGGCAATCACAACCATCAATTCAATTAAGGTGAAACCTTGTTGTAGTTTTTTCATTTGTATCCTCCTAGGAAATTGAAAAATAATTAGATGGCTTGGCGTAACACAAAATGTGCCAATCATAACTCCTTGAAAAATAAAGATTTTTTAATTCGGGGGGGGGGGGGTGCAAATTTTGTCAGTTTTTATGACAATTTTCGGCAGTTTTTCAAAAATCCACGGTAAACCTTAAAAAATTTTCAAAAAAATACAACGTTTACCGTGGATTTTTTTAAACAGCGCAAAAAGCAAGTGCTTTTTGTGCCAATTCAAAAGGATTGCCCAATTCTTCTACTGCGCCCAATTCAAAAGCTTCACGTGGCATACCATAAACCAATGCGGATTTTTGGTCTTGCGCCAACGTGTGCGCGCCCGCTTGCCGCAGTTTTAACAAACCTGCTGCGCCATCTTTGCCCATTCCCGTTAAAAGAACGGCAACCACATTTTTGGCTTTGTCGGTTAGTGAAGAAAACAAAACATCCACCGATGGGCGTTGTTTGCAAACCGGCGCAGTGTTTGAAAGTGCCGTGTGGCGCGCGGCGCGCGGCACAAACAAATGCGCATTGCCCGGGGCAACAAAAACTTTGCCAAAAGCGAGCGCTTCTTTGCCTTGTGATTCCACCACTTCGGGCGCAACAATGCGGTTTAATCGTGCGGCAAAGGCATTTGTAAAATGTTCGGGCATGTGTTGAACAATTAAAATCGGCGGGCAGTTTTTGGGCATTTGTTCTAAAAAAGTTTTAATGGCTTCTGGTCCGCCAGTGGATGCGCCAAGCGCGATGATGGCATTGGGGTTGAATTGAAACTTTGATTCATCAACACCGTTGGTTTGAAAAGTTTGCGCGGATTTTTCGTTGGTGTTTAAAAAACGTATTTTGGCGCTGTGCGCCGCGCGAATTTTGTCGCGCAAGGTTTGCGCGTAGTTTTCCCACGATTGAGGATTTTTTAATAAAGGTTTGCTTGCAAAATCCACAGCGCCAAGTTCAAGCGCTTTTAGCGTTGTTTGCGAACCTTCTTTGGTAAAGGATGAAACCATCACCACCGGCATAGGATTTAACTTCATCAAACGCGTTAAAAAATCAATGCCGTCCATTCCGGGCATATGCACATCCAAGGTTAAAACATCCGGGCGCAAGGTTTTAATCAAATGGCGCGCGCTGGCGGCATCGGGCGCGGTGCCGATGACTTTTAAATCAGGTGAATCGTTGATGATTAAAGACAAAAAATCGCGTATGACTTGCGAATCATCCACAACCAAAACACCAATGCTCATAAACTTTGCCTTTTTAAAAAATCGGCGTAATTTTTTTCACGTTGCAACAAAGTATCGTTATTCAAATGGTGCAAGCGTTTGACTCTAACGCGCGCGTTTTCAGCAAAAACGTAAATTTTGCGCGGAAAACCAGCAAATAAATCTTGTGCCACAATGGGAATGTGTTTTTTTTGCAAAAATTGCAAGGCAAATTCCGCATTTTTTTTGCCATCGGTTTGCGTTTGTGCAAAATAGCTGCCGCCAAAAACCTTGGATTCCAAGCGGCGGGAGTCTGCGCCCATTTTTAAAACGCGCTCGGTAAGTGTTGTCATCATCTTTTCGGCATAATCCGAACAAGCAGGCTTCATAAAATGGTTCATGCCAACAATTTTAGCTTTGGGGTCGTATAAACAAACCGCAACGCAAGCACCCAAAACGGCAACCAAAAGTTTTTGCGATTGTTCGGCAACATAATATTCGCCCGGCAAAACTTTGACGGCTTCGCGCAACAAGTGGCGGTCGTAATAATGGTTGGTTGCCCATTTTCCAACAACGGCAAACACGGCTTGTTCCCTTCATAAAGGTTTAACGCGGTAAACCGTTTGCCCCAAAGCTTCCAAGCGGTCTACGGCGTAAAATAGGTTTTCAGAATGCCCAGCAAAAAACAATGCGCCCGGGCGCATCACTTCTAACAAATGATTTAAAACACGTTTTTGCACGGCGCGGTCAAAATAAATCATCACGTTGCGGCAAAAAACCACATCCATTTTTCCGTTGAATGGCCAAATGGGGTCAAGCAAATTGATTTTTTCAAAATGCACCAATTGTTTGACTTCGGGGCGAATGGCAACCACGTTGTTGTCTTTGGCATTTTGCAAAAAAAAACGGTGCAAGCGTTGGGGCGAAATGTTTTTGATGCGTTCGCGCGTGTAAATGCCTTCCTTTGCCGATTCCAACATCGCCGAATCAATATCGCTTGCCAAAAGACGCACATCATTGCTGGCATTTTTGCCTAAGGTTTCAAAAGCCAACATCGCCATAGAATAAGCTTCTTCACCGCTGGAAGTTGCCGCCGACCACATGCGAATTGGGCGGTGCGCAATGGTTTTTAAATAATTAGCCAAAATAGGAAAATGGTAAGCCTCGCGAAAAAAAGAGGTGAGATTGGTTGTCAAAGAATTAACAAAATGCTCCATTTCTTCGGCGTGCAAACTCAAATAATCCAAATAAGCCGCAAAAGTTAAAAAATGCAAATTGCGCAAACGCGGTGATAAACGCACATAAACCATATCGCGCTTGCTGGCGTTCAACACAATGCCGGAACGCTGGTAAATCAAACGGCAAACACGTTCAAAATCCGCTTGGGTGAAAACAAGTTCATGGGACATTTAAAATTCTTTCCATTCGTCCTCAATGTTGTTTTTTTCTAATTTTTCAAAAGGATGGTTTGGCGCATTTTGAATAAGAGAAGGCGCAATATATTGTCCGGGAAATGTTTTGGGTGCTTCAACCAAACGAAACAATTCCACCGAACGCAAAAGATTTTGCGCTTGTTCTTCCAAACTTTCCGCAGCAGCAGTGGCTTCTTCCACCAAAGTGGCATTGTGTTGCGTGGCTTCATCCATTTGCGTGATGGTTTGACTCACCTGCTCAATGCCCAAACTTTGTTCGCTTGAAGCATTGGCAATATCGGTGATTAACACTGCCACGCGTTTGATACTTTCCACCATTTTGCGTGTGGTTTCTCCCGCTTCTTGCGCTTGGCGATTGCCGAGTTCGGCTTTTTCAACAGAATCAGAAATCAGCGCTTTAATCTCTTTGGCAGAAGCGGCGCAACGTTGTGCCAAACTTCTAACTTCGGATGCCACCACCGCAAAGCCTCTGCCTTGTTCGCCCGCGCGCGCGGCTTCCACCGCGGCATTTAACGCCAAAATATTGGTTTGAAAAGCAATGCCGTCAATTACACCGATAATTTCAGAAATATGTTGAGAAGATTGGTGAATCGCCGTCATTGTTGCCACCACTTCATCCACCACGCGCCCGCCGTTTTCTGCCATTTGTTGCGTTTGATGCGCCAGCGTGTTGGCTTGATGCGCACTTTGCGCATTTTGTGAGACCGTGCTGGTGAGTTCATCCATGCTGGCGCTGGTTTCTTGCAAATTGGCGGCTTGTTTTTCCGTGCGTGTGGATAAATCACGATTGCCGGCGGCAATTTCATTGACCGCGTTATTGATTGCTTCTGCCGAGGCTTGAATATCGCCAACCAATGAACGCAACTGCAAAACACTTTGATTGGCATCGGCGCTTAATTTGGCAAAAGTGCCTTGGTATTCGGTGGTAATGGTGTGCGTTAAATCGCCGTGCGCCATACGCGACAAAAGATTGCCCAAGTTATCAATGGCGTTGTTGCAGTTTTCAAGTAAGCGGTTGAAGTTTTCGCCCAAATCGCGGTAAAAACCTTCTAATTTTGACGTATCAAAACGCGCTTGCAAATTGCCAGCCACGGCTTTGCCAACCAATTCACGCACGGCGCGTTGTGCGTTGCTTTCTGCCGTGGTGTCAACCCATTCGGTTACTGTGCCCAAATGTTGGGCTTTGTCGTTTTTAATCGGGCTGATATTCACTTGAAACAAACGCTTGCCAAACTGCACTTCCACCGATTTGTGTTCGGTTAAGGCGTTTAAACTTTCAATGCTCTCGCCCAAAGAATCCAACATCCATTTTTCCACGGTCGAGCCAATATAATTTTCAAAATTAAATTGCGGATTTTTGGATTTTAAAAAATCTTCCACGCGGCGCAAGGCTTCCAACATATTGGCATTGGCAAAAATAATTTTGCCCGCTTTGTTGAAAACCTGCATGTTGGCGTTGGCGCATTCCAAAGCGGCTTTGATGCGCAAATTTTCGTTGTTGATGTGTTCGTCTTTGGCACGCCGAAAACCACTTTGCACTTGCATAGCTTGCACGCTTTGCAAAGCTTGCCCCAATTCGTCTTCGCGGGTTAAATCCACATTGCGCGAATAATCGCCATTGGCAATGGCGGTGAGCGTTTTGCGCATATCATTCAAAGGTCGGCTAATGGCGCGCACCACACTCATCGCCACCAAAACCGCAACAATTAAAGAAAAGAATATCAACCCGAAAATAATCCAGCGTTGGTTTTGATAAAAAGCACGGTCAGAACCAATGCGGTTGGTGCTGTCTTCACGCTCCAAGGCATAAAGCGTGTTGATTTTTTCAGCCGTTTGGTCGTAAAGCGGATTGATTTCAGACAACAACAAGCGGTTTGCCGCGCTGTAATCGCCATTGGCAATAAAATCAAGTGCTTTTAAAAAACCATTTTGATTGAGTTGGTTTTGCAAATCCCGCGCTTCTTTGGCAAGCGGCGAGTTGTTTTCTTTGGCAAATTCTTCCCAAAAGCTATTGTTTTGCTTGATATTGCGAAAAATGGCATCCGTATGGCTTTTTAAAGAATGCGTGTGCATATTGGCAAATTCGCTATTTGGATTATGTTGCAAAGAAAGCATAATCTGCGCGCGGTTTTCCAAATTCACGCGGTCAATTTTGCCAAGCGTGCGCATATTATTCACATGGAAGTTGTAGACATAATCCAAGGATTGATTAAGCGAACCCATTCCCCAAACGCCCAAACCCGCAACCAAAACGCCCAACAAAATCAAAATAGAAAAACCGATAATCAATTTTTGGCGAATAGAAAATTGATGCGGTTTGTGTTTAAAAAAAGTGCCGTGATGAAAATAAATTTTTTTTTCGTTTAACAACTGAAAATTTTCTTCAAATTCTTTGATTTTTTCACGTGGAGCAAATCGGCGCACCGATAAAAATCCAGCGATTTTGCCGTATTCAAAAAAAGGTGCAATGGTGGTGGATGCCCAAAAAAAATTGCCGTTTTTGGTTTTGTTTTTGATTAAACTTGTCCAAGGTTTGCCGGATTTTAAATCGCGCCACATATCATCAAAAACTTCATCAGGCATATCCGGATGGCGCAACAAATTGTGCGCTTGACCAATCATTTCGTTTTCAGAAAAACCGCTGATGTCTATTAAATCTTGATTCACTTCTTTAATTATGCCGTTTTGGTCTGTGGCAGAAACCAACAACGTTTCTTCATTCAAAACAATTTCTTGGTGCGTTGTGTTCATTTTTTTTCCTTTTTTAAAAAAATTTTTAAAAAATTTAAAAATTTTTTAAGGTTGACCGTGGATTTTTTCAATTTTCCACGGTCAACGTTTAATTTTTTTCAAATGTTGCTTCATCAAACAATGCCATTTCAGAACTTGCCATCAAGGCTTCAATGTCGGTAACAATCAACATTTTGTCCCCAACATTTGCCAAACCTTGAATGTAGCGGGAATGAAAAATGCCAGAAAAATCCGGTGCTGGGCGAATATCTTGCGCACCCAAACAAAAAACATCGGATACATTATCCACAACAATGCCCAGCGTGCGCGCCATAATGTTCAAAACAATCACCACGGTAAAAGGCGTGTAAGTGATATTTTCCAACCCAAAACGCATGCGCAAATCCACAATCGGCACAATGTTGCCGCGCAAGTTAATCACGCCTTTCACAAAGGGCGGTGCATCAGCAATGGTTGTTGGCTCGGTGTAACCGCGGATTTCTTTAACGCGCAAAATATCAATGGCGTATTCTTCATTGCCCAACAAAAAACCCAAATATTCGTGCGTTTCAACTTCGTTTTTGTTCATTTTCAATGCCATCCACCAAAGCGTGCGGGTCAAAAATCAGCGCCACTTGACCGTTGCCCAAAATTGTGGCGCCTGAAAACCCTTTGATTGCGTGATAATTGGTTTCAATGCTTTTAATCACAACTTGATGTTGCCCTAAGAGTGCATCCACAAAAAATGCCGCACGGCGATGCCCAGAAATTAAAACCACCACAATGCCCGAACACAAAACCTCTTGCCAAGATTTTTCTTTTGCCACATCGGGCGCCATTTGAAACAAAATGTGCGGAATGATAATTGGCAAATAATCGCCACGCACTTTGACCAACCATTGATGAGACATCGTTTTTAAATCTTTTGGATGAATTTGAAAAGATTCTTCCACGCAAGACAACGGCAAAATGTAAGTTTGTTTGCCGATTTTAACCGACATACCATCCAAAATTGCCAGTGTTAAAGGCAGAAAAATGCTCATCTTTGTGCCGATGCCTTCAATAGAATCAATTTCCAAACGCCCGCCCAAAATTTGCAGATTTTTTTTCACCACATCCATTCCCACGCCGCGCCCAGAAACGTCCGTTACCTTTTGCGCGGTGGAAAATCCAGCCTCGCAAATCAAGGCAAAAATATCGTGGTCGGTCATATTTTCTTTTAAAGGCATTTTACGCTCGCGCGCTTTTGCCAAAATTTTGGTTTTGTTTAACCCCGCGCCATCGTCTCCAATTTCAATGACCACATTGCCGCCTTGATGCCGCGCAGAAAGGCGAATCAAGCCTTCTTCATTTTTTTCTGCTTGAATGCGCTCGCTTGGCATTTCAATGCCATGGTCCAAAGCATTGCGAATCAAATGCGTTAAAGGATCAGATATTTTTTCAATCATTCCTTTGTCAATTTCTGTGGATTCGCCTTGAATTTCCAAACGTGCTTTTTTGCCCAATTGCGCGGACAAATCATGCACCAACCGCGGAAAACGCGAAAAAACAAAAGACAACGGCAACATACGAATACCCATCACCGCTTCTTGCAAATCGCGGCTGTTGCGCTCCAAATTGTTTAAAGCGGTAAAAAGCAATTCGTTTTCTTGCGATTCTTCTCCCAAAACCGCCAACAACATGGATTTTGCCATCACCAATTCGCCCACCAAATTGATCAATTGGTCGACCTTGGCGGTTGGCACGCGAATGGATAAATCAGTAGATTTTTTGTCAATAGCCGGTTTGGATGGTTTTGTCGGTTTTTTAATTTCGGCAGGTTTTGCTTGTTCTTCAATCGGTTCAAAAAAACCATAAGCGCCATTTTCATCATCAATGGGTTTGGATGATTTTTCCGTGTCCGATTCCAATTCATCAAAAAAACCATAAGCGCCGTTGGCATCGTCCGTAAAATTTTCCGGCGTGATTTTTAAAGAATGATTTTCGCAAACAAAATCCAACCACTCGGCAATTTCGTTTTGTTCGGCGTTGGTTTTGATTTTAAAAGTTTGGGTTTTGGAATCAAATGGCGTTTGGTTTTCAATTTCGCCAAGTTTGGATAATTCCTCAAAAAGATTGTTTAAACCTTCTTTTGCCGAATCCAAAACCTTAAATTCCACTAAAAAAACATTTTTCCACAGTAAACCCGAATTTTTTTTCAAAATTTTTGGCGGTTCACCGTGGATTTTTGCTGATTTTTCTGCTGATTTTCCACTTGCCGCTTTTTTTAAACGTTCGCAAATGTTTGCAATTTGCGCTTCATCTTTTTTGGCACCATCGCGGTAAACCGCCAAAAAACCGCTCAACATATCGCGCGCTTGCAAGCACAAATCCAAAATCTCTGGCGTTAAAGTCAAATGGTGTTGGCGCAGTTGGTCAAGCAAATTTTCAAAAATGTGCGCTGATTCGGATAAATCCGCAAAACCAAAAGTGGCGCCACTGCCTTTGATGGAATGCACAGCACGAAAAATGGCGTTTAAATCTTCATCGTCTGGCGCGGCGGCATCCAAATTTAAAAGCAAATTTTCAAGATTGGCTAAATGTTCGCTCGCTTCTTCAAAAAAAGTTTGGTGGAATTGCGATAAGTCAATTTCCATCGCCTGCTCGCTCGCTTGATTAACCTATTCACCCAGAACTTTTTTCACCACTTCAATCAATTTTTTGGGGTCAAAAGGTTTAACCAACCAACCCGTTGCCTTTGCTTGTCTGCCTTGTTCTTTCATTTCAGGAGAAGATTCGGTGGTTAACATTAAAATTGGCGTTTTTGCATATTGCGGCATCGCGCGCAATTCTTTAATCAACGTTATTCCGTCCATTTTGGGCATATTTTGGTCGGTAATCACCAAGTCAATGGTGTTGTGTTTGGCTTTTTCTAAACCTTCCGCGCCGTCAGCGGCATCCAACACTTCGTAACCCGCGGTTTTTAAGGTAAAAGAAAGCATTTGGCGAATGGAAGCGGAATCATCAATGCAAAGAATAGTTTTACTCATCAAAACACCTCAAAAAATGTTGGATTCAATGGTTGCAGTGGTATTTTCAAGAATAGGAAGTGCTGTGTTGGCTTCATCCAAAATAGCCGATTCTGGTCCCAATTCTTGCAAAATGGCTTCCTCCGTGCGTTTGTTTAACACCACAATACTGATGCGGCGATTGGCAGGATTAAGCGGGTCGTTTTTGTCATACAAAATGGTGGATGCCGAACCCACAACCCGCAAAATTTTGTTTTCATTCATACCGCCCAAAATCAATTCGCGCCGAGATGCATTAGCACGATTGGCAGACAATTCCCAATTTCCAAAACCTGTGCCATCGCCTGCATAACGAGATGCATCGGTGTGGCCGGATAAGCTAATGCTGTTATCCACCGCATTTAAAACGCCGCCAATGCGCTGCAAAATTTCACGGGCATAAGGTTTTAATTCCGAGCTGGATAAATCAAACATAGGGCGATTTTGTTCATCAATAATTTGTATGCGCAAACCTTCTGCCGTGAAGTCCAACAACAATTGATTGCGAAATTCTTTTAATTCCGGCAATTTTTCAATCATTCCTTCAATTTCCAATTTTAAAGATTCTAAACGTTGTCCTTCCGCACGCACAAAGGCTTCATCACGGCTATCTTTGCTGGAACGGCGGCGTGTTTTTTCAACATCGCCGTCTTTCACTTGCCCTGCACGTTTGGTTAAATCTTTGCCGCCGCCTTGCAAAATACTGCTGGCACTGCCCGAACCTGAACCGCCACCAATGCCAACCTTTAAAGGATTTTGAAAAAAATCAGAGATTCCTTGCAAATCACCCGCCGCCGTAGAACCCAACAACCACATCAAAAGAAAAAACGCCATCATTGCGGTCATAAAATCAGCATAAGCCAATTTCCAAACGCCGCCGTGCGCACCACCTGCCACAACCTTTTTGCGTTTGATAACAATAGGGCGGGTATCTTCTGCCATTTATTTTTAACCTTTAACCTTTGCGGCTTTTGAGTTCAGACTCTAATTCCACAAAACCCGGGCGATCATGCCCGCCCAAAATTTTGCGACCAAATTCAATGGCAGTTTGCGGGGCATAACCAGACATAGAAGCAATTAACACTTGTTTAACGAGTTTATACGCTGTGGAATCGGCTTCCGCTTTGGCTGCCATCACATTTGCCAACGGGGCAATAAAACCATAACAAATCAACAAACCCGCAAACGTGCCAACCAAAGCGCCGCCAATCATTTTGCCCAACACCGCAGGCGGTTGGCCAACCGAACCCATCACATTGACCACGCCCATCACGGCAACCACAATACCAAAACCGGGCGTGGCATCGCCCATTTGTGCCACAGCATGTGAAGGATGCAAACTTTCATGGTGATGCACTTCCAATTCGGCTTCCATCAAGGCTTCTACTTCCAACACGTTTAAATTGCCGCCGACCATCATCCGCAAATAATCGCAAATAAATTCCAACAAATGGTGATCCCCTGCAATTTGCGGGTATTTGCCAAAAATAGCGCTGCTTTCGGGGTTTTCCACATCACCTTCAATGGACATTAGCCCTTCTTTTCTTACTTTTGATAACAATTCAAAAAGCAAAGCCAACACGTCTATGTAATAAGCCTTGTTGCCTTTGGGACCTTTTAAGGCGGCAGGAATGGCAGCCAGCGTGGCTTTGATGGCAGGCAAACTGTTGCTTGCCAAAAAATAACCCAAATCCATACCAATCAAAGCGGCGTATTCGGTGGGCACCCAAAGCGCCAACAAACTCCCGTGAATGGCATACGTGCCAAGAGCTGCAAGTAAAACCACCACGTAGCCAATCAATAAGAACATTTCTCCCCCAACGCTTTGAAAGTGGCGTTATTTTACGCTTTTTTCCACGGTAAACCTTAAAAAATTTTTAAAAATTCCTTAGCGTTTTTAAAACCAACAATGCGATTTTTTTCTTCGCCTTTTTCAAAAAATAAAATGGCAGGCGGACCAAATAAAGAAAAACGTTTTAAAATTTTTTGGTCTTCCGCAGTATTATTTGTTACGTCTATTTTTAATAAATTATAATTTTTCAGTTGATTAAAAACCATATCATCGCTAAATGTAAAACGCTCCATTTCTTTGCAAGTAACACACCAATCGGCATAAAAATCCAACATAATTGGTTTTAAAGAATTTTGTAATTCGGCATTTAATTCATCGTTTGTTTTAATTATTTTAAAATTATATTCTTTTGATGGCGTTTTATTATTTTGAACAATTAAATTATTTAAAGGTTGTGCAAAATCTTTTGCACCAGAAAAAGCGCCAATTAAAAAAATAACGCCTATTAAAAATAATAAAATACCAATGCCTTTTAAAAAACGTTGAAAATTATTTGCTTTATCTGGTAAAGAATCCAAGGCTTTAAAATAAATGGCGGTGATAATAAATAAACTTGCCCATAAAAACATTAAAATTTGAATATTTAAAATAGGATGAATAATCCACAACGCCAAGGCTAATAAAACAACGCCAAAAAAGTATTTGATGCTAATCATCCAAACGCCCGTTTTTGGCAAAAAGGATGAACCCAAAACGCCAACAACAATAAGCGGCAAACCCATGCCAAGCGCCATTAAAAATAAGGAAAATCCGCCCAAAAACGCATCGCCCGTTTGCCCAATATACATTAAAGCACCAGCCAAAGGCGCTGCCACGCAAGGGCCAACAATCAAAGCAGACAAAGCGCCCATCACAAAAACAGAAACAAAACTGCCTTTTTTGGTGTTAATTTTTTTACTCAAACAATTCTGCACAAATTGCGGCATTTGCAATTCATAAAAACCAAACATAGAAAATGCCAAAAACACAAAAATCAAAGCAAAAGCAGACAACACCCACGGGTTTTGCAAAAAAGCGGAAAGCAACGTGCCGCTTAAACCTGCCGCAACACCTGCGATGGTATAAGTCAGCGCCATTCCCAAAACATAAAAAAGCGACAACCAAAAATGATGCAATTTTTGATTTTCCGCTTTATTTTGCTGAATAATAATGCCAGACAAAATAGGAATCATCGGCAACACACAAGGTGTTAAAGACAAACCAACACCCGCCAAAAAGAAAAAGAATAAATTCGCCAAAAAGTCGGTGTTTTTTAATTGATTTAAAATTTTGTGAGATTCGTCTTGGATAATTGTTGGCGATTCTTTAATGATTTCTTTTAATTCTACTTCCAAATTTTGCGTCAACGGCAAATAACACACGCCATTTTCCACACAACCTTGGCTTGTTGCTTTAATATTCAAAAGTCCGATTTTTTTTGTTTTAATTTTTAATTGTATGGGCACATCGTTGTAATAAACCTCCACTTCGCCAAAATGTTCATCGTTTTTAATTGTGCCTTGCGGAAAAATTGTTTCTAAAATTTCAGCATTTTCTATTTCAAAAGAAAAACGATCTTTATACAAATAATAATTTGGAGCAATTTTGTAATGAATCAAAATTTCATTATTTTCTAAAACACTAATTTCTGGTTGAAAAGCTTGTTCTGGTTCCAAAAACTCTGTTTTTTTTAAAAAAAATTGTGCGTTGACCGTGGAAAAAGAAAATAAAAAACACAAAAATAATAAAAATTTATTCATTTTAAAATTTCTCCCATCCATTTTAAATAAGCTTCCGATACATTTTCAACATTCACTGCCACAATTTCTGGCACTTCATAAGGATGATTTTCTTTAAAAAAAATTTTTAAATCATCCAACTTGTTGGCAAAGGTTTTAATCAAGAGCAAAACTTCACTACTTTCTTCAATTTTTCCATTCCAAGGGTAAATGGATGTTGCGCCATCTATCATTTGCACGCAAGCGGCAAGTTGCGCTTCAACAATTTTTTGCGCAAATTTTTTTGCTGCGTTTTTTTCAGAAAATGTTGAAAAAACCAAAATGGGTTGCATGGCTAACCTTATTTTTTTTAAAAAAAAAAAAAGACAATAATAAGCAATGGCAAAAAATGTGGAAAACCCACAAAAACCTTTAAAAAATAATAACTTAACCTTTGGTTAAGTTTGTGTGTGATGCGGGGAAAACTTGTTGTTTTTTTGTGTGTTGTTGAAAACGTTTTGTAAAAAAATGGGCATTATGCACTTTTTTTCCACAATTTTTGAACAACTTTATTCACGCACGGTGATAGGGCAAATTTTTCAACAAAGTGTAAGCACGGTAGAGTTGCTCGCACAAAAAAAGGCGTGCCAGCGCATGCGGCAAGGTCATTTGGGAGAGCGAAAGCAGGCAATTAGCGCGCGTTTTCACTTGTTCATCCCAACCATCTGCCCCGCCGATTCCAAAGATAATAGGCGTTTCTTCATGCGCTTTTAAAAAATCTGCAAAGGCTATGCTGGTGAAGTTGTTGCCTTTTTCGTCCAAAGCCACAAAAAAAGCGTTTTTTTTGTCAATGGTTTTTAACAACCTTTGCCCGTCTAAAACCTTATTTTGCGAAGGTTTGATGAACAATTCTTCAAATGCCCAAGCTGATTCAAAACGGCGAATATATTCACGCGCCAAATCGTTTTTTGGAATTTTTGCAATGCTGATGATTGTAAGTTTCATTCCACGCGGTGGTTTGCCTTCCATTCCGCCGAAATGCGCGAAATTAAAATTGGCAACAACACTTCAATTTCTGCCACAATTTCTTCTTGCAAGCGGTGTTGCAAAAATTGCAAATAATCGTCCGTTACAGGCACATTGGCGCCTAATTGTTCGGTTAAAACGGGAGGTTCGTGGCTAGAAGATGTTTTTGTCATCAATGCGTCCGCACGCATCATCAATGGTTTTTTTTCTTGCATTTTTGTTAAAGATAATAGTTAATGGAATTTGAATAATGCACCTAAAATAATGTTTTTTCAATAGTTTTTAAAAAAATAAAAGGTTTACCGTGGAAAATTATTTATTTTCCAATAAATTGTGGAATTGAATGGAAAATCCGCATTTTTTATAGTTTTGCACACGCGCTCTGCCGTAATTTTTTGTGTTTTCATCATTATCCATAATTTCATAAACAAAAGGAAAACGTTCTAAACCATCAATTTTTATTTCATTAAAAGGCAAAAAAATCAAAGGTTGGTTTTTTTTAAAATCATCTAAATGATTACTCAATATATAAGGCGTAAAATCAGCATTTTTGTCATTTGCAAAAACGTGCGGTAAAAATAGTAATTGTTCCCATAAAGCGCGATTTAATTGATTTAAAAAATCAACTGAATCAGAAAAAATATAAGCGGATTTTTGGCGAGAATATGCGCGTAAAATCGTTTGAATAGTTTCATTCAAACGATTTTGCGCATTAAAGTAATACAAAACTTTCATTTCATAGAATCTTTAATGAATTGAAAAAGTGCGGCAACAGGTCTGCCCGTTGCTGTTTTATTTTTGCCAGAAATCCAAGCTGTTCCTGCAATATCCAAATGCGCCCAGTGAAATTTTTTGGCAAAACGCGACAAAAAACACGCTGCGCTAATTGTGCCTGCTTCCCGCCCGCCGCTGTTGCTCATATCTGCAATAGGACTATCCAACAATTTTTGGTAATCATCAAAAAGCGGCAGTTGCCAGAAGCGGTCTTGCGTTTTTTCACCAGCGGCAATAAGCGAATCGGCAAGTTTTTGGTGATTGGTAAGTAAACCGCTTGCAACATTTCCAAGTGCGATAATGCAAGCGCCTGTTAAAGTTGCTACGTCAATAACAACAGCGGGTTTAAAGCGTTCGGCAAAGGTTAAAGCATCGCACAAAATCAAACGTCCTTCGGCATCCGTGTTGATGATTTCAATGGTTTGACCAGACAAAGATTTCACCACATCGCCCGGGTGCGTTGCCGTGCCGCTTGGCATATTTTCTACCGCTGGCACCAAAACGTGCAAATGCACAGGCAACTGCAACAAAGTAACGGCTAAAAACACGCCCAAAACGCTTGCCGCGCCGCACATATCAAACTTCATTTCATCCATTCCAGCTGCGGGTTTCAAAGATATTCCGCCCGAATCAAAACACACGCCTTTGCCAATTAAAACAATTGGATTATTATATTTTTTGCCATATTCCAAATGAATTAAAAAAGGCGGCAAATTACTTCCTTTTGCAACAGAAAGTAAGGCATTTAAACCTTCTTTTTTTAAATATTTTTGGTCGTAAATATTTAAAGTAACATTTTTATTTTCCGCAATTTTTTCTGCTTCCTTTGTTAAAAACTCGGGCGTGCAAATGTTGGCTGGAAAATTACCCAAATCTTTGGCTAAATGAACGCCTGCTGAAATGGCTTTTGCTTCGTTTAAAATATTTTTTATTTCTTTATTTTCCACGGTCAACGCGAAAAAAATTTCAGAAATATTTGTTTTATTTTCTTCTTTTTTAAAATATTCAAAGCTATAAAAAGCATCGTCCAAAAAAAGAATGAAGTTTTTTAAACCTTCTTCCAGTGCCATTTTTTTATTTAAAAAACTTTCCAAAAAAACGGCGGCATTTTTGTTTTGAATGTTTTTTAAAAAAGTGGGAATTTTACCGACAATTTCTTTTAATTTTAAAAAATTAAAGGATTTTTTATCGCCTAAACCGATGAGTAAAATGCGTTTAAAATCGGATTTTTCAGGATACAAAAAAACATGCGTTTTGCTTTTGGCTTTAAAATCGCCCAAAGTTTTCAAATTTTTAAAGGCGATAAGCGCATTTTTGTCTAAAAATTCTGGTGTTTCGTCTTCAAAAACACCGATAATGGCGGTTGTTGTTTTCACTGCCGAAATGCGAGTTGTTTTGTATTCCACAGTCATTTCCTTTTAAAAGTTTGGGTTAATATTATCCGCGCAAATTTTTTTACGTCAAAAAATGATTTTTGATTCTGCCATCCGCCGCGAATTTACGCAGTCTGCATCCGCCATTAGTATTGCTTTGTTGGCAATTTTGGTATCAACCCAGTTGATTCGTTTTTTGAACGAAGCCGCTGCAGGCAAAGTGTTGCCCGAGGCTGTGTTGGTTTTATTAGGTTTTGCAAGCTTGCAATATTTGCCAATTGTGCTAACGCTAACACTTTTTATTGCCGTTTTATTTTCTTTAACGCGCGTTTATCGCGATTCTGAAATGTTTATTTGGCTCATCAGCGGGCAATCGCTTGCCACGTGGATTAAACCCGTTTTGCATTTTGCTTTGCCGTTTATCATCGCCATTGCCATTTTGTCTTTTTCCTTAACACCTTGGGCAAGTCGTATGGCTAACGAATACCGTTTGCAGTTGTCGTTAAAAAGTGAATTGTCGCAAGTGGTGCCGGGTGCTTTTCGGGAAGTCAAACGCGGCGAGCGCGTTTTTTTTGTGGAAAATGTATCCGAAGATTCGGAAAAAATCGGCAACGTTTTTGTGGCGGATACCAATGAAAATAAAGTAAGCGTGGTGGTATCAAAAACGGGTTATCAAGAAATAGAAGGTGATAACCGCTTTATTGTGTTGGAAAATGGGCGGCGTTATTTCGTGGAACCCGGGCAAACGGATTTTAAAATCAACGAATTTGAACGCTACAAAATGATCACAGAAGATGGCCACGGCAAGCGCAAAAACACCGACCACAAAAGAAAACCTTTTATTGAATTGTTGATGGACAATTCCAACGCGGCAAAAGGTGAAATTTTGTGGCGTTTTAGCGTGCCTTTATCTGCCATTTTTTTGGTATTGTGGGCAATTCCATTATCGCGCGTAAATCCTAGAGCTGGTCGTTCGGCAAATTTGATGATTGCCGTTTTGATTTATGCCATTTATAACAATTCCATCAGCGTTTTTCAAGCTTGGGTGGCGCAAGGTAAATTACCTTTTTATTTGGCATTTTTAATATTGCACGGTGTTGTTTTTTTAATATGGTCTTTTTTATTTTTAAAACAACTGCAATTTAAATTGAGAAAGCCTAAAAATGTTTAAATTATACCAACGCTACATTTCCCGCGAAGTATTATTAACCATTTTGTTGGTTTTATTCGCTTTTTTAACTATTTTCACATTTTTTGATTTTATTGAAGAATTGCGCCGCGTGGGGCGCGGCACATATAAAATTTACCACGCTATTTTTTTTGAATTATTGAGTATTCCCGGCTTATGTTATGAATTGATGCCCATTGCGGTTTTAATCGGCACTTTATACGCTTTGTCTAATTTAGCACGTCATTCTGAAATAACTGTTCTGCGCGCATCTGGATTAGCAACTAAAAAGTTATTGTTTTTATTATTTTCACTTGCCACTTTTTTGGCAATTATTACTTTTATTTTTGGTGAAATTTTTGTTCCTTTTTGCGAACAAAAAGCGCAGGAATTAAAAAACAACGCTTTAAATCAAATGATTGCACAAGCGGGTTTTAGCAGTGGTTTGTGGGTAAAAGATAATAAAAGTTTTATCAATGTTAAACGCGCTTTGCCAAATGCCCGTTTAGAAAATATTCGCATTTATCAATTTGATGAAAATAATTATTTATTATTTGTGAAAGAAGCCAAAGAAGCAGAATTTATTAGTAATGGCGAATGGATTTTATATAATGCGGTTACAACCGAAATTAAAAATAACGAGCGCGCCCGTGTTTTTAAAGAAGAAAAAAGTATTTGGCAAACCGTTTTAACCCCGCAATTATTAGAAGCATTGAGCGTTAGTCCTGAAAAAATGTCAATGAATAATTTACTAAATTACAAAAAGCATTTGTCTGATAATGCCCAACAAACCGAACGTTATGAAATTGCTTTGTGGAAAAAATTTATATATCCATTGAGCGCTTTGGTGATGGTTGCGCTTGCTTTGCCTTTTGCTTATTCGCACAATCGCGTGGCGGGTGTGAGTTTAAAATTATTTGTGGGCGTGATGTTGGGCGTGATTTTTCACGCTTTAAATGGATTATTTTCAAATTTAGGAATGATCAATTCTTGGCCACCGTTTGCAAGCGCTGCCGCGCCATCTTTTTTGTTTTTAATGTTGGCTGTTTTTATGTTGTATTGGGTTGAAAAACGTTAAAATCCACGGTCAACATATTATTTTTTTGGAGAATAAAAAATGAGAGTTTTGTGTGCTTTGATTTTAAGTATCGGCATTTTTATGGCGGGTTTTTTTATTAGTCAAACGGCTGTTAATGCCAACGTTGGTGCCAATACCGTTGAAGTGCGTGGCTTATCTGAACGCCGCGTGAAATCCGACCGCGCTTATTGGAACATTGAATACAATGTTGTGCGCCGCGGCATTAATATCAATATGGCGGATTTATATAAAGAATCGGATAATAATCAAAAGATTATTATTGATTTTTTAAAAGAATCAGGTTTTACTGACGATGAAATTCAAGCGCCTTTGGTGCGTTATGAAAAATTTGATTATCGCGATAATCAACAACGCTTGGTTGATATGGAATGGCGCTTAAAAGGTTTTATTGGTTTGGATACCAAAAATGTGGATTTGGTCAACGCTACGCGCGTTAAAATTATTGATTTAAATAAAAAAGGCGTGGAATTAGAAAATCAACCGCCGAATTTTTATTTTACTTCTTTAAATGATATTAAACCTGAAATGGTAAAAGAAGCAACAATTAACGCCCGCAACGCTGCCGAAGAATTGGCATCTTATGCAAATGTTCAAGTCGGCACCATTAAAAAAGCCGTGCAAGGTAGTTTTGTGATTCAAGACGTTGGGAATAAATATATGGATGACCAAAGCTTGGAAAAAAACGTGCGTTTGGTTACCACCATCACATTTTTCTTAAAATAAAATGCAACAGATTATATTTTTTGTGATTTTTTTGAATGTTTTTTTATTTGGTTGTGAAAAAAATATTGGGTTGACCGTGGAAAATGATCCCACGCGCCCGGTTTTTCACCGCCAAGAAGCATTCAAAAAAATTTTGAATAGTTTTGAACCACTTGGTTTAATGCATCGCAAGGAAAAAGTTTTTAATTTAAAAGAATATCAAAAACACGCGCAACATTTAAAAGAAACGCAAAATGAACCATGGCCATATTTTAAAGAAAATACTTTTTATCCGCCATCGCGTTCTAAGGAAAATATTATTACTGAAAATAATATTTTTTTAAATGAAATTGCCGAATATAAAAACGCTGTAAATCTTTTAAACGATACGGCGCAAACGGGCGATGCAATGGCAATGCAGCGCGCTTATGATACACTGCACGGCACTTGTCGCAGTTGTCATAAACAATTTAGAAAATGATTTCAAATTCCCCAATTTGGCAAAAATTGCAAAAAAATGCCGATAATTTAAAGCATCGGCATTTGCGGGATTTATTTGCCAAAAACCGCACGCCTTATGCGCCTTTTGCCCTGCGGCACGATGGCATTTTACTTGATATCGGCAAGCAACGCATTTCTACCGACACTTTGAAACTTTTGCATGCGTTGGCGCGCGAAACGGGCATTAAAGAATGGATTGCCAAAATGTTGGCAGGGGAAAAAATCAATCACACCGAACACCGCGCTGTGCGGCATATGGATTTGCGCCGCGGCGAATCTGCCCCGCCTGAAGTGCGCGAAGTTTTAAAAAGAATGGAGAATTTAACCGCGCAAGTGCAAAGCGGCAAGTGGCGCGGTTTTTCGGGTGAGCGCATTACCGACATTGTGAATTTGGGCATCGGCGGCTCGGATTTGGGACCTAGAATGGTCGTTATTGCTTTATCTGCTTTGTTGGATAAACGCGTGAATGTGCATTTTATCTCCAATGTTGACGGCGCGGATATGGCGAAAAAACTTGCCAAACTCAAAGCCGAATCAACGCTTTTTATTATTTCTAGCAAAAGTTTTACCACGCAAGAAACGATGAAAAACGCGCAAAGCGCCCGCGCGTGGCTTTTAAACGCTTTAAAAAGTGAAAAAGCCGTTGCGCGCCATTTTGTGGCGGCAACCAATAATATTGCCGCGGCAAAGGCTTTTGGGCTTTTGGAAGAAAACTTGTTTCCTTTGTGGGATTGGGTTGGCGGGCGTTTTTCCTTGTGGTCTGCTATTGGTTTACCCATTATGTTTGCTGTGGGCGCTCTTCATTTTTACGATTTATTAAAAGGCGCACACGCAATGGATTGCCACTTTGAAACGGCTGAAATTGAAGAAAACCTGCCCATCCACTTGGCGCTTTTAACCTTGTGGAACAGCAATTTTCTGCACGCGCCATCCTTTGCTGTTTTTCCTTATGCGCAGTCGCTCACGCGCTTTCCGCGCTATTTGCAGCAGTTGGAAATGGAAAGTTTGGGCAAAACGGTTGATCGCAACGCCAAACATTTGAATATCACCACAAGCCCGATTGTTTGGGGAACGGCGGGCACCAATGGTCAACATTCTTATTTTCAGCTTTTGCACCAAGGTGCGCAAACGGTGGCTTGTGATTTTATTGCCTTTGCAAAGGCGGATTTTCAAATTCCCGGACATCACGAAATTTTGCTTGCCAACTGCTTGGCGCAGTCTGCCGCGCTTGCCTTTGGGCAGGAAGAAAACGAAGCACGCGGCTACGGCATTGATGAAGCGCTTTTGCCTTACCGCACTTTCACTGGCAATCAGCCTTCATCCACCATCATTTTGCCTGAACTTTCGCCCTTTTATTTGGGCGAATTGTTGGCGCTTTACGAACACAAGGTTTTTGCCTTGGGCGTGTTGTGGAATTTGAACGCCTTTGACCAATGGGGCGTGGAGTTGGGCAAACATTTGGCAAACCAAATCAAACCTTATTTGGAAGGTCAAACCCCGCCCAAAACGCTTGACATTTCTACCACCACACTTTTGGAACATTTAAAACAATGCGCACAATCATCGTAGCGATGGCAAAAAATAATACCATCGGCATTCAAAATAAATTACCGTGGCATTTACCAGAAGATTTAAAACATTTTAAAGAAAAAACGCTTCATCAAACGGTGATTATGGGGCGTAAAACTTTTGAATCCTTGCCTGAAAATTTTCGCCCTTTGCCACAGCGAGAAAATATTGTGCTTTCTCGCCAAAATTTAAATTTAAATAATATTAAAACTGCTAAAAATTTAAACGATGCTTTTAATTTAGCGAATCATAATATTTTTATTATCGGCGGCGCTTCTATTTATCAACAAACAATTGATTTGGTAGATTGTTTGGAAATTACCGAAATTGAATTAGAAGTTGCGGGCGATGCTTTTTTTCCAGAAATAAATTTAAATATTTGGGAATTAAAAAATGTAGAAAAAAACATTTCAAAAAATGGCATTCCTTTTGCCTTTAAAACTTTTTTAAAAAAATCCACGGTAAACGCATAAAAATTTTCAAAAATGTTTGCCTTAAAACTTATCGCTTGGCAAAAAGAACACGGGCGGCACAATTTGCCGTGGCAAGTGCGTGATCCTTATAAAATATGGTTGTCGGAAATAATGCTCCAACAAACCCAAGTGGAAAGTGTGAAATCTTATTATGTGAATTTTTTAAACGCTTTTCCAACCATTGAAGCGTTAAGCCACGCTGATTTAAATGAAGTTTTGGCTTTGTGGGCGGGTTTGGGTTATTACGCACGGGCAAAGAATCTGCACAAAACGGCGCAAAAAATCGTTAAAGATTTTGGCGGCAAATTCCCCAAAACGCCCGAAGAATTAGCCAAACTTGCGGGCATTGGCAAAAGCACCGCATCGGCGATTGCCGTTTTTGCTTTTGGCGCGCGTGCGGCTATTTTGGATGGCAATGTGAAGCGCATTTTTGCTCGTTTTTTTTTGATTGATGATTTTATTAACCAAGCCAAAACGCAAAAAAAACTCTGGGAAATTGCAGAAAAATTGTTGCCCGAAAACGATTTGCCAATTTACACCCAAGCATTGATGGATTTTGGCTCAATAATTTGCACCATCAAAAAACCAAAATGCGGCGAATGTCCTTTGAATGAAAACTGCTTGGCTTTTAAAAATAACTGCGCCCAAGCATTGCCTAAAAAAGAAAAAATCAAAAGAAAATCCGTGGATTTTCCTTGGTTTATTTTGCTTTTTGAAAATAAAATTTATTTGGAAAAAAAATCACAAAACGGCATTTGGGGCGGTTTATTTTGTCCAGTAGATAAATTAGAAGAAAAACTCAATATTCAAAAAGAAATCAAACTTTCCAACTTTACCCACCATTTAACGCACCGAATTTTAAATATTTCGCCAAAAATTATTGTTTTAAACGAACAACCAAAACATTTAAAAGGGCAATGGTTTTTAAAAGACGAAGTTTTAAATTCTGCCATTCCATCTGCCTTGGCAAAATTATTAAAATCCACGGTAAACAACAGTTTTTTTTGAAAAAAATTAAAGGTTTATCGTGGAAATTGTTCTTTTAAAAAATCCTGCACGGTGGGATAACACATTTTTACTTTTAATTCCTTTTGCCAACGTTTAAATTCTATTCGGCGGGATTCGCACAAAAAAGAATATTGCATTGTTGAAACGTGTTTTTTGATTTCTTTAAAAGGCAGACGCGGCGGGCGCGGCAAATTGTGGTAATCCGCTAACAAATCCAAATAATCGCCCAGTTTTAAATCTGAATCATCGGTAATGTTATAAACACGTTGCGCTTTGCCAAAAAAAAGTGCGCCCAAAATGGCGCGGCTCAAATCGTAGGCGTGAATGTGGTTGGTGTAAATATCGTCTGTTTTTGTGAGCGCCGGCGTTTTTTCTTGTATGCGCTTCAAAGGCAAGCGCGTGGCGCTATAAATTCCCGGCACGCGCAAAATGCAAAGGCGCATATTTTGGTGGGCAAATTTTTTGGCAAAAGCGCGGCATTGTTTTTCTGCATTTAATCGTTGTTTTGCGCGCGCAGAAATTGGCGCAGGCGGCGTGTTTTCGTTGATCCAACGTTTTGGGCAGTTGCCGTAAACTCCCGTGGTGCTGATATAAATCAAAGTTTTGGGCGGGTTTTGTGCAAGTGCGCACAACAAATGCGTTGTGCGCGTATCCGTTTTGAATTCGGGGTTGGGCGGCGCCAAATGCACAACCGCATCGGCTAATCCTTTGATTTTGTTTAAACTTTTAAAATCATCCAAATCAGCCACAATAGGCGTGGCGTTTTTTTTGCGCCAAAAATCCTTGCGCGCTTTTAACTCTTTTTGCGATTCGCCTAAGCGTTGGCGCAAAAGCACATAAATTTTTTTAAAACCTTTTGGTGGCAAGTTTAAAAAATGTTGCGCGATATCGCCCGCGCCAACCAATAATAATTTGGACATTTTGCTTGCAAAAAAAATAAACAAATATAATAGTGTTTTTTTTTATTTGAAAGGACAAACGATGAGTTATACCGTCAACGATTTAAAACCCGGCATGAGCCACACCATAGGCAAAACCATCTCTGAGGCTGACATTGTTATGTTTGCGGGCGTTTCCACTGATACCAATGCGGTGCATTTGGATGAAGAATTTGCCAAAACTTTGCCTTTTGGCGGGCGCATTGCGCACGGGATGATTTCGGCATCCTTTATTTCTGCTGTGATTGGCGCACATTTGCCCGGACCGGGCAGTATTTATATGGGCCAAACCTTGCGTTTTACCGCGCCAGTGCGCATTGGTGATACGGTCAAAACCACGGTTACCGTAAAAGAAGTGATTGTGGAGAAAAAACGCGTGATTTTGGAAACCATTTGCCGCGTGGGCGACACGGTGGTGATTCAAGGCGAAGCCACGGTGTATAAACCTTAATAATTTAAATTTTTCCACGGTAAACGAAAAAAATTTTCGTTTACCGTGGATTTTTACCAAATAAATCAAAATGTTACCCCCCCCCCCCGAAAGCCGATATTCAAAACTCAAAGCAAATCAACAATCGCTTAATTTATTAGCGGCAGATATCAATGCGCATTTTCAAAGCGGAAATTATGATGCTTTATTAAATATTGCCGATATTTGCGCCCAATTGTTTCCCAAAATTGCATTGGGTTTTAAAGCCAAGGGCGTGGCATTGTATTTTTTAAATGAAAAACGCTCGGCAATAAAATATTTGCGAAAAGCGTTCAATTTGGACAAAAAAGATGCCGAACTTCTTTCCAACTTGGGGCAATGTTTGGTGGAAGTGGGTGTTAATTTTGAAGAATATAAAGAAGCACAAAATATTTTAAAACGTGCTTTGTTATTAAAAGCCAATGATCCTGTGATTTTAAATAATTTGGCAGGTTGTTTGATTTATTTAGAAGAATTTAAAGAAGCGGAAAATTATGCCAAAAAGGCGTTAATATTTAAAAATGATTATGTTTTAGCCAAATTGAATTTGGCAACAGCACAATTTATGCAACATAAAAGAATTGATGCCAAAAATATTTTAAAAGAAATCACCAATGAAAAAGACCAAGATTTTCAATTTTATATTTTAAAATCATCTATTTTGAATGAAGAAGGTTTGCACGAAGAAGCATTAGAAAATGCAAATAAAGCATTAAATTTAAAACCCAATAATTTTCGTGCTTATGAAATGCAAGGCAAAATTTATCGGTTTTTAAATCAATTTTTCCCGATGATTCGTGCCTTTCAAAAATCTGTGGAATTATCCAACAATCACCCGAATCAACTTGTTTTTTTGGCAACATCTTATAAAGATATCGGTTTAAATGAAAAAGCACGTGAATTTATTTATTCCGCCATTAAAAACGACAAAGGCAATTGTTTTTCTGCAATCACAACCTTGCCTTTGATTTTAATTTATAGCGCCCAAGAAACGCCAGAACATATCGGCAAAGAATTAAAAAAAATGGAGCGTTTTATTGCCAAAAAAACACAGCCTTTGTTTAAATTCCAAAAGCCAAAAACGCAACCAGAAAAATTAAAAATCGGTTTTGTTTCTGGTGATTTTTTTCAACACGCCGTATCCTTTTTTATTGTTGGTTTATTACAAGAATTGCAAGAAAGCAATTTAGAATTTTATGCTTATTTAAGCCGAGAAAAAGAAGACCCAACGAGCCAATTTTTAAAACCTTTATTTAAAGAATGGCGCTCCATTGAATTATTAGATGATAATGCCGCAGCGAATATCATTCATAATGATGATATTCACATTTTGTTTGATTTATCCGGCCACACAAATTTTAATCGTTTGAAAGTTTTTGCCTTAAAACCTGCGCCCATTCAAATCAGTTGGATGGGTTTTTTTGGCAGCACGGCTTACCCGGGCATGGATTATTTTTTGGCGGATTATTTTTGCGTGCCAAAAAATTCAACAATAGAAAAACAATTCACAGAAAAGGTTTTGCGAATGCCCGATGTTTGGGAGCAATACACACCAGCTGCCGATTTGCTTGATGTGTCATCGCCGCCTTTTTTAAAAAATGCTTTTATTACCTTCGGCTCTTTTGTGAACACCAACAAAGCGGGCGAAAAATCTTTGGAATTGTGGGCAAAGGTTTTAAAAGCCATTCCAGAGGCACGTTTTTATTATTTTCGTGATTCTTTTAATGAAATAGAATTAAAAAATGATTATTTAAAAAGATTTGAAAATCTCGGAATCAATCCAAACAGAATTGAAATTGTTGGTATGAAAGGTTTAAAAGAATACGCTTGCGCCTTTCAAAATGTGGATATTATTTTGGATTCTTTTCCAGTATCTGGGATGACCACCACGGCAGAAGCTTTGTATATGGGCGTGCCAACCATATCTTACGCAGGGCATTTAATGGCAAGCCGATTATCTGGTTCTTGTTTAAACGCCGTGGGTTTAAAAGAATGGATTGTGGAAAATGAAGAAGATTATGTGCAAAAAGCTATTGAATTAAACAAAAAAATAAAATCTAATCCACAATTTTTAAAAGATTTGCGATTTTCTTTGCGGGAAAAAACCTTAAAAAGCCCTTTATGTGATGCCAAACTTTTTGCCCGCAATTTCAAAACAATGTTGTGGAATGTTTGGGAAGAATATTTAAAAAATCCACGGTAAACATTTTAAAATTTTCAAAAAAATTTTGCGTTTACCGTGGAATTTATAAATCGTTGTAATTTAATAAAAAAACATAATCATCCCGAACCCAAACAAAAGGCAAATTAAAGTTTTTTTCTAATATTTCTTTATTATGTCCAATTTCAACAATCAACAAACCATTTTCATTTAAATGTTTTTTGGCGTTTTTTAATAAAGGGCGCACAAAATCCAAACCATCTTTGCCGCCCGCAAGCGCCAATTTAGGCTCATTGCAAAATTCCCGTGGCAATGCCGCCATGGCTTTGGCATTCACATAAGGCGGGTTGCAAAGAATCAAATCGTATTTTTTGCCGTTTAAATTTTCAAAACCATTGCTTTTGATTAAAGTAATTTGGTTTTTTAAACCATAAAAATCCACATTTTGTTGGGCGATTTTTAAGGCTTGCGCTGAAATATCCACGGCATCAATTTGGGCGTTTGGAAAATGCAAAGCCGCAATGATGGCAAGCGAGCCTTGCCCGGTGCATAAATCCAACAAAGCAAGCGGCGCATCAGCATCCAACACCCAAGGGGATAATTCTTCAATCAGCAATTCGGCAATAAAAGAGCGCGGAATGATGGTTTTTGGCGACACAAAAAAGCGGTAGCCCGCCAAAAATGCCTCGCCCGTGATATACGCCGTTGGCGTGCCGTTTAGGCGCTTCAAAGCCGCTTCTTGCAAGGCTTGGCGCTCGCGTTTTAACAAACGGCAAGGCAAAAAATTTTCAAACTGCGCATTTTCCAAATGCAACACGCCGCAAATCAAGGCGATGGCTTCATCCGCAATAGTTTGGCACCCTTGCCCCAAATGAATATTATTTTGAAAATGCGAGACAAAATAGCGAAAAAAATCGCCAACGCTCAACAATTCTTCAAAATCATTGGCTTGCATTTTCTATTTGCTCCCCGTTTGTGTTTAAAAAAGGCGGTATTTCATCGTTTTTTAAAACCGCTGCCGCAATATATTCGTCATTATAAAAAACCGCATCCAAAACCTGCCCGATTTTTTCATTTTCTTTATTCAAAATAAAATCCAAAGGTTTTAAAACGCTTTTGGATTTTAAAATAAAAAGAGCGCGTTTGCTTTTGCCCAAATAATGCGTGCGGGCAATCACTTCTTGCCCCAAATAACAACCTTTTTTAAAGTCTATTGCATTATTTTCAAAACACAACATTTGCGGCGTGAATAATTCACTCGTGTTTTTCATTATCCACGGTAAACAGTGTTTTATTTCCAAAAACCGCCATTTGTTTTGTAATATTTCATTAAAATCAAAATCACCACCAATTTGAATGATGCGGTTATTGTTTAAAAAAATGCGGTTATTTTCTATGCGCAAAAATTCTTTTTGGTGATTTTCAAAAAAACCGCCGATTTTTTCATTTTTTATGCTGATAAACACTTGCGCACGCAAAATGTATTTTTTGAAGTCGGAGATGATTTTTTCTTTTAAATCATCCGCCACAATCAAATAAAAATTATCATCCTTTTTAAATAAAATGAAGTTTGCTTTCACGCGCCCTTCTCTTGTGCAATACAAAGCAAAACACGCGGTGTTTTCATTTAAATTTAAAACATTTTGGGTTAATTGCCCTTGCAAAAACGTTGGTGCGTCTTTTCCGCGAAATTCCAACAAAGCCAAATAAGGCAACAAAGTTGCATTCATTTTAAAAAACCTTTCAAAAAATCAAATGTTTTTTGTGCCGCGCCGCCAAAACTTTGCGCAAAATTTTGGGCATTTTTTTGCATTGCGGCGCATTGTTCCTTGTTTTGTGCCAAGTTTTGCAAGCATTGCATGGCATCGTTTGCATTTTTAACAGAAATGGCAGCTTGCATTTTCAACGCATCGCGTGCGGCGGCGGCAAAATTAAAGGTTGAAGGACCCAACAACACAGCACAGCCGCATTGCGCCGCTTCAATAAAATTCTGCCCGCCCGTGCCACACAAGGTGCCGCCCATCACAACCGCATCCGCCAAGGCGTAAAAAAACGGCAATTCGCCCATTGTGTCGCCCAAAAAAACGTGGCAGGTGGGAATTTTTGCATTTTTGGAGCGTTTTTCCACGGTCAACCCACATTTTTTTGCAAAATTGGCAATTTCATTTGAACGCTCCACGTGGCGCGGAATCAACAATAACAGCGCATTGTCTTTTAAGGGCGAATCGGCAAACGCTTTTAAAATCAAGGCTTCTTCACCTTCTCGGGTTGAGGCGGCAGCCCAAATAAATTTGTTAGAAAGCTCTTTTTTTAACGCCAAACCTGCTTGAATTTTGGCGGAATCGGGCAATAAATCAAATTTCATATTGCCAAAAACCTGCACATTTTGTGCGCCCAAAAAGCGAAAACGCCGCGCGTCCTTTTTGTTTTGCGTCAAAACGGCAGAAAAATTTTGAAAGGCGCTTTGCGTGAATGTTGCAAATTTTGCATAACCCCGCGCGGATTTTTGAGAAAGCCGCGCGTTGATTAAAAAAGCAGGAATGCCGCGTTTTTTCAACTGCGCCAAGGTTTCTGGCCAAATTTCCGTTTCCATAAAAAGTGCGATTTTTGGTTCAAAATGCGTTAAAAATCGCGCCACGGCTTTTGTGGTGTCATAAGGCAAATAACAAATGGTGGCGTTTTTTGGAGCGAAATTTGCCGCCGTTTTTCTGCCCGTTGGCGTGGTTGTGCTAATCAAAAAATGGGCGTTGGGATAATTTTCAATAAGCAGTTTTAAAAGCGGGCGCGCGGCGTTCATTTCGCCAACGGAGACGGCGTGCAACCAAATGATTTTTTTATTTTTTGGCACTTCGGGCAGGTTTTTGCCAAAACGCTCTGCTATGTTTTTTTTATAAGACGGAATTTTTTTTGCTTTAAAAAAAAGCCGTGCCGCTGCCAAAGGGGCAAGAATTTGGGCAAGCATTTTGTAAAAAAAACGATTTTCCACGGTAAACCTTTAAAAATTTTGATTTTCCGCGCCCACTTTTTTTTGTGCGATGGCTTTTTTCAAGGCAAATGCCACTTCATCCACGTTTGGGTTGCCGCCCAAACCGCCTAAATTTTGGCAAAAACCCGCGCCCAAAACGCCGGTCAAAGTCGGGTTGCTCATCAAAAAAAGCGCAATGGTTGGAATTTTTAATGCCGCACCCAAATGCGTTAGCCCTGTATCCACGCCAACCACCGCTTGCGCTTGTGTGATGAGCGCGGCAATTTCATCCAACTTCAAAGGCGGTGCCAACACGGCGTTTTTGGAATGCGCCACGATTTTGCCAACATTTTCACGCTCGGCATCATTGCCTGCCGTAAAAACAAAGGCAAAATCCGCAAAATTGCGGGTTAAGGCAATCCACTTGTTTTTTGCCCACATTTTGTCTGCGCGGCTGCTGGATGCTAGCGCCACGATAAAAGGTTTTTTGGGCAAAAAAGGAAAATCAACTGTCGGTGGGTTCAGACCATAATCGGGTGGTGAGTCAATTTTGTAATCCAAAACAGCGGCGGCTAGTTGCCGATTGCGCGTTAGCGCATTTTGCTTTCGTTCAATCAAAAAATGTTCGTCATAAAAGCGCGCGGCGAATTTTTCTTTGATAACCGATTCTTCAAAACCATAACGTTTTCCTTTTGCCATTTTGGCAATCAGCGCACTTTTGATTAAACCTTGGGAGTCGATGATTTTATCGTAATTTTCAGCTTGTAGTGTTTTTTTAAACTCGGCAAATTCGCGCCATGTGGCAGCTTGGAATAAATTTTTTCGCCATTGGCGAATTTTGACGGGAATGGTTTGCCGAATGTTTGGGTTTAATTTTAATAAAGCGCAAAAAGGTTCTTCCGCGCACCAGTCAATAGCAAGCGTGGGCTTATGTTGGCGGATATCGCACACCACGGGCAAGTTGTGTAAAACATCACCTAATGAGGTTGTTTTAATGAGCAAAACGGCGGACATCAACGTAGAATAGAAAATTTTAAAAACCTGCGATTATAAATGATGGTGCCTTTTTCTGCGGTCTACATTACGCGCAACGCTGAACGGCGTTTGGGCGAGAGCTTATCAAGCGTTGCCTTTGCCGATGAAATTTTGATTGTGGATTCGGGTTCAAGCGATTCAACCTTAAAAATTGCCGAACAATTCGGCGCGCGCATTATTCAAAAAGAATGGATGGGTTTTGGCGCACAAAAAGCCTTTGCGGTGAAAAACGCCACGCACGATTGGGTGTTGTCATTAGATGCGGACGAAGTTTTAACGCCTGAACTTGCCAAAAGCATTCAAGATTTTTTACAAAACCCGCCAGCGCTTGCCGCACGTTTTGCTCGCGCCAACGTTTTTTTGGGGCGCATTTTGCGCCACGGTGAAGGTTACCCCGATTGGACATTGCGGCTTTTTGAGCGCCACGCGGCTTATTGGTCGGAAGATGTGGTGCATGAAAAAGTGATTTTCACCGGCACGCCTGCCACCTTAAAAGGCGATTTGATTCACCATTCCGCTGACGATTTGGCGGTTTACATTGCCAAACAAAACCGCTACACCACTTTGTTGGCAGAAGCGGCGGTGGAAGAAGGCGCCACGGCTTCGGCGGTAAAATTGATTTTGAGTCCTTTTTTTCGCTTTGTGAAGTTTTATTTTTTTCGCCGAGGTTTTTTGGATGGCGTGCCGGGGCTCATTCACATTCTCATCGGCTGCACGCATTCTTTGATGAAACACGCAAAAATTTGGGAAAAATCACAAAAAAAGGAAAAATCTTAAAACCAACTAAAAACGCTTCACGTGGTGATTTTAAAATTTGGCGATTTTCCACGGTAAACCGCTAATTTTTTTGAAATTTTTTAAGCGTTTACCGTGGATTTTTTTGTGTTTCACGTGGCAGTTTTTTGCTTGGCTTGATTTTCCACTTGCAAAATCATTGCCACAAACAGCGCCACGCTTAAAGCATAAAATGTGGTTTGGTTGGTAATCCAAAAAAATGTGTCTAGCGTTCCAGCCAGCGCAAAACTGCTGGTGATGATGGCGCCGTTGGCAGCGGCAAACCGAATAATCTGATTGTTGTTTTTTAAGTGTTTTAAGAAAAAACCAAGCGGCACAAAATAAAGCGCCAAGAGCATCAATAAGCCCGGCAAGCCATATTCCACGGCAGCATTAAAATATTCGCTATGCGGGTGCGAAGGCGATGTGCCGGGCGGCAGCGGCAAGCCCATTTTTTGGCGTTGAATCATTTTTTCAACAAAACCGCCTTTGCCCAAACCCCAAACGGGTTCTTTTTGGATGGTTTTGAGCGCATTTTGCCAGAGCAAAAAGCGTTGTCCCATGGAAGTGTAAGGATTTTTTTCAAAATTTTGAATTTCTTTAAAACCATACAAAACGCGGTCTTGGTAAGGGTTATCAATACTTAAAAGTCCGCCTACCAAAAGCACACCAAAAACCACAATGCCCGCTGCGATTTTTTTTGATTGTTGAAAATTTTGAAAGATTAAAATCATCGCCAAAAAAGGCAACACCAACAATGCCGTGCGTGAGAGCGAAGCATAAGCGGCATAAAGCCCTGCGGAAAAGGCAATGATTTTGAGCGTCCAAAACACCTTTTGGGGAATGATTGAAAAAAAGGCGTGCGGCAGATTGATTGCCATCATCGCAAAAATGGTTGCCAATAACCCAAAAGGAATGGGGTTACTAAAACCATTCCACGCGCGCTCGCCTTTTAGCCAAAAGAATGCTTCAAAATGCGTGGAAACATACGCCCAAACGCCCAAACCAATGGCGCCCAAAAGCACGCCGAACAAAGCGCGGGCAAGTTGTTGCGCAGGCGTTTGGTAAAAGGCAAAAATGCAAGCGCTGGCTAATAAAAAGCGAGACGGCGCATCAAAAACATTGGGTTTTAAGTCGGGGAAAATAAAGAGTTTTTGAAAAAGCGTAAACAAAAAAGGCAGCGCCAAAAGCAGCGCCCAGTGGCGCAAGTTTGCGTTTTTCATCTCTTGCCAAAATGCGGCGGATAAAATAAAAAGCAAAAAAAGCAAGGCGTTTGCAGCGCCTTTGATGTTGGGCGATGTTGCCCAATACAAAAACAACAAAAAAATAATGGCGTGTGCGATGCGGGTTTTCATTTTTCAAAATTTTATTCGGTTGACCGTGGAAAATCATCAAAGGGCGTTATTTTAGCCGCTTTGCCGATGGCACGCCATTTTGCGTTTTTTCCACACACAAGGTTTTTTTATTTTCAATTTGCAAAATGATTGCCACAAAAAACGCCACGCTTAAACCATAAAAAATAGTTAAAAAACGCATCCAAAAATAACAATCCCAAATACCGCCCAAGGCAAAGGCGGCAACAATCATTGCGCCGTTGCTAGCGGCAAATTGCACGGTAATATTTTTGCTTTTTAAACGTTTGATGAAAAATACGAGCGGCGCCAAAAAAAAGACAAGCGATAAGGCTAACCCGGGCACGCCAAAATCCACAGTAAAATTTAAATATTCATTGTGCGGATGCACGGGTTCAATGGAGGCAATGCCACGCCCTTCTTTGCGGCGCTGGCGCATTATTTCAAGATAGCTTGATTTTCCCGTGCCAAAAACAGGGTGTTTTTGGATGATATCTGTGGCGTGTTGCCAAATCAAAAAACGTTGCCATTGTGATGATGTTGGATTTTGATAAAGCGTTTTGATTTCTTTAAAACTTGATTCCACACGTTTTTGGTAAGGATTATCAAAAAACAAAACGCCGCCGCCCAAAAGCAAAACAGCCAACAAAACGGCGATGATTTTTTTATTTGTTTTTTGCGTTGTTAAAACAATCAACATTAAAAAAGGCAACACAAACAACGCCGTGCGCGAAAGCGAAGCATAAGCGGCATAAAGCCCTGCGGCAAAGGCGATGGTTTTAATCAATAAAAAAAGTTTTTTGGGAATTTTAAAAAACAATGCGTGCGGCAAATTAACCGACATCATCGCAAAAATTATGGCAAGCAACCCAAAATGCACAATGCCCACAAAGCCATTGGAAGCTCGTTCGCCCTTCAAACCAAAGGCAAAAAAGGCTTCAAAATGCGTGGAAAGATACGCCCAAACAGCCAAGCCAACAGCGCCAAAAACCACGCCGAGTAAGCTTTGGGCGAGTTTTTCTGCGTTGATTTTATAAAACATAAAAATCGTAGCGCCAGCGTATAAAAACCGCAAAGGAGTTTTTAATTCGCCTGAATCGATGGCATTGAAAATAAACAGTTTTTGAAAAAGCGCGAACAAAAACGGCAAAGTCAACAAAAGCGCCCAATGGCGCAAGGCGTTGTTTTTCATCTCGCGCCAAAAGAAAATGGCGCCAATAAAAAAGACAACAATCAAATGTTTGCTGACGTTTTGAACACTGGGCGCCGCCGCCCAAAACAAAAACATTAAAAAAACGATGACGTTTTCAAAGCATTTTTTCATTTTTCAAAATTTTTTTCAGTTAACCGTGGAAAAAGAGAAAAAACAGCGGCAAAAACGTCATCTGGCGTGATTTTGTCCATGCAAAAATGCGGCGAGGGACAATCAACAATGGTGGCGGCGCAATTTTTTGCCCATTCGGCAGGGCGGTCAAAAAGCGTTTTTTTATTGATTAAGCAAAACGGGGGGGGGGGGGGAGTATGGAATTTCGCGGCACGGGTGATTTTTAAAAAATTCGCCCGCGCCAAAAATGCTTGATGGCGCAGGACCAAACAAGGTGATATTAGGCGTGCCGGTGAGTTTGACGAGATGCGCAATGCCGGTGTCGGGCGAAATCACAAGGGCGGCGTTTTCCAAAACTTCTTTTAATTGCAAAAGTGAACATTGCCCAACGCATGAAAAAAAGCGGGGGTCGGTTTGGGTGAGGGTTTTGATGAAAGGAATTTTGCTTGTCGCGCCGGTAAATAAAATAGAAAAACCGCAATCGGCTAATTTTTCTGCCATGCTTTGCCAGTTTTTGGGATTCCAAAATTTGGTGGGCGAACTTGCATCCACATGCAACACGGCAAAAGGTTTTTTTGGCAAAGGCGGCAAATTTTTGAGCGTGCCGATGGTTTTTTGCCATTCGTTTTCATAAAACACTTTTGGAATGGGCGAAGGGCAAAGCTGCGTGCAAAAATCCACAAAAGCGGCAGGCGTTTTGGGAAAAGGGATTTTTTCATCCACAAAAAAATTGTGCAGTGTTTTTTTATCTTTTTCAAAGCCGATAATCCAACGAGCGCCTAATGCGCGGCACAATAAGCTGTAACGGTTTTGCAAAGGCAACACGGCAAAATCAAAAGGTGCGTGGCGTTTTAATGTCCAAAAATGTTGGATTTGCCGCACGTCAAAAGCTAAGCAATCAATGTTATAAGGATTGGTTTGCAGCAATTCCACAAAGGCGGGCGGCAGTGCCAAAAAAATTTTTGCCGATGGAAAACGCACACGCAAGGTTTTTAAAAGCGAAGTGAAAATAATGGAATCGCCCAAAAGTTTGGTGTGCAAAACCAAAATTTTTTGCGGATGGTTGGGGCATTTTCGTTTTTGAAAAAGACCTAAAAATAATTGCAGACTTAAAAAAACAAAAACAAATAACCTGCCCCAAAAACGACTATTTTTCATTGTGTTTTTCAAAATTTTATTCGGTTGACCGTGGAAAAAAGGAAAAAATAGCACTTAAAACGTCAAAGGGCGTTATTTTATCCATGCAACAATGCGGCGTGGGACAATTTTGAATTTTTAAAGCGCAATGCCGCACCCACAAAACGTGACGGCGCTCAAAAAGAAGTTTTCCTGTGCGGCAAGGCGGTTCGGCATTCAACTCGCGATAAGGATGATTTTTAAAAAATTCGCCCGAGCCATAAATTTCAGGCGAACCCGGACCAAACAATGCCACACTTGGCGTGTCGGTGAGTTTGACGAGATGCGCAATGCCGGTATCAGGCGAGATGACAACGGAGGCGTTTTCCAACACTTCTTTTAATTGCAATAAAGAACATTGGCCAGCAAGCGACAAATAACGGGAATCGGGGTCAACGGCTTGAATCAACGGAATTTCATTGTTTGTGCCTGTAAACAAAATCGCAAAGCCGTTTTGGGCAAGCGTTTGCGCAACATTTTGCCAATTTTGGGGATTCCAAAAACGCGTGGGCGAACTTGCGCCAACGTGCAACACGGCAAAAGGTTTTTTGGGCAAAGGCGGCAAATTTTTGAGCGTGCCGATGGTTTTTTGCCATTCGTTTTCATAAAGCACTTTTGGAATGGGTGCCGGGCAAAGCTGCGTGCAAAAATCCACAAAGGCGGCAGGCGTTTTGGGAAAAGGGATTTTTTCATCCACAAAAAAATTGTGCCAAGGTTTTTTGTCTTTTTCAAAGCCGATAATCCAAGCACTTTTTAATACGCGGGCGTGCCAAGAATAACGATTTTCCGCCGGCAAAATGGTTAAATCAAAGGGCGCTATTTTTTTTAACTTTAAAAAAGTGCTTAAATTTTTGGGCTCAAAAGGCAAACACGTGATGCCATAAGGATTGGTTTTAAAAAAATCCACCATCAATGGCGGCAAAGCCAAAATAATTTGGCTTTGTGGAAAACGCTGGCGCAAGGTTTTTAAAAGTGCGATCAACATAATGGAATCGCCCAACAAAAGCGTGTGCAAAACCAAAATTTTTTGCGGATTTTGAAAACGCTGGCGTTTTTTAAAAACTTCTATTGCTAGGCGCCACACCAAGCCCACAAAAACAAAAAGGCGCATCCAAAATTTGCTGTTCATTGTGTTAATTGCGAAAGACTTTCATCTGCGATGAACAGTTGCAAAACCCGCTCGGCGCGAAAGGTTTCACCCTTTTGAAAGCGCTCGGTGTAAATATCAACGGCGGATTTTTGCAAAAATCCGCCCGATAATTTTTCTAATCGTTCGCCTAAGCCATCAAAACGTTCGCGCAAATCATTGCTTAGCCAATGTTTTAAAGGCGGGTTGAAGCCGCGTTTTTTTTGGGCAAAAAGATTCAATGATTCTAATTTTTTCAAACACGGCGCCAAGATTTTTTTGGGCGGTTTTGTAAAACGAACAGAATCGGGCAGCGCAAAAATTGTGGATACCAAAATGTGGTCAAGCAATGGTGCGCGCATTTCTAAGCCGTGCGCCATTGTGCATAAATCGGTTTTTTTCAAAATGTATTCGGGCAAGGTGTTGGCAAAATCAAGGGCGATTAGTTGATTGATGGGCGAAGTAGCTTCAAAATCGGGCGCTCGCCAATAAATCGGCGGCAAGTTTTTTTCAGTCGTTAAAAATCGGCGCTCGTGCGGTGCAAAACCCGAAAAACGCAAAGCATAAGCAACGCGCCACGTGGCGCGCCACTCGTCCAAAATTTTTGCTTTTTTATGAAGCGATGCGATGGCTGGCAAAAAAGAAAATTGTGGGCGAAGTTTGGTTCGCAAATGTTTTGCATAGCGTTTGTAGCCTGCAAATAATTCGTCACCGCCATCGCCACCCAACACCACGCGCACGTGTTGCGATGTTTGGCGTGCCAAAAACCACGTTGGGAAAGCGGAAGGGTCGGCAAAGGGTTCGTCCAAATCCGCCACAATTTGCGCAAAATCGTTGGCAATGTGGTTGGGAATAGCGATTTTTTGGTTGGAAAACCCCAGCATTTGGGCGATTTTTTCTGCCAAAACGCTTTCATCAAATTCGGGCGAATCAAAGGCGGCAGTGAAGGTTTGCGGGTGTTTGCCAATGGTGTTTAGAACGCCGGCGATGGCAGATGAATCGATTCCGCTAGATAAAAACAAACCCAATGGTCGCTCAGAAACAAGGCGCATTGCCACGCTTTTTTGAATCTCATTTTCCACGGTGAACGCAGAATTTTTTTGAAAATCGGTGGGAGTCCAATATTTTTGCGGTGTGCTTAGCTGTTGGGTTTTTAAATCAAAAACCACAAAATGCGCGTTTTCTAAGCGTTTTAATTCTTTAAAAATCGTCAAAGGCGCAGGAATATAGCGATGCGCCAAAAAAGCATCCAGCGCCTTTTGTGAAAGCGTGCGCTGTTTTAAAAACGGCAAAGCGCCGCGAACGGTGGAAGAAAATAAAAAACCTTCATCCGTTTGCCCGTAAATTAAAGGTTTTAACCCCAAGCGATCGCGCGCCGAAAAGATTTTTTGCACGCGAAAATCCACAATCACAATGGCAAAAAATCCGCGCAAAAAATCCAACATTTTAGGAAAACCGTATGCCAAATAAGCGTTCAAAATAAATTCAGTATCCGATGTTGTTTTGAAGACAAAACCTTGATTTTCCAATGTTTTTTTGTGCGATTCCCAATCAAAAACCTCGCCATTAAAAAGCAAAAAAACGTTATTTTCCGCGTTTGCCATCGGTTGGTCGGCAGAATCGCTCAAATCGCGAATGGCAAGCCGCGTGTGAATCAAAGCGGAATCGGCGGCTTCATTAGGCAAAACTTTTTTGTTGTTATGCCAAGCAATTTCATTTTGGCGGTCGGGACCGCGCGGTTTCAAGGCGGCAAGACTTTTTGCGCGCGCGTCAGAATCAATGGCTTGGTGATAAAAAAAACCTGCAATGCCGCACATTGTTATTTGCCTTTTGCATAAAAATCCGCCAGCCACGGCACGGAATAAAGCCACGCGCGATGTTTTAACCATTGCCCGCTTTTTTCTTTGGTTACAAAGCGGTGAATGCGGCGCGGCGAGTGGTTTATTCGGTTGGCGCCCGGTTTGGTGGTGTATAAAAATTGAAAACCCGCTTGTGTTGCAATTTCAACATAATCGTCATCAAAATAGCCTTGTGGCCAGCAAAGATGCGTGCTTTTTTGCCCAAAATTTTGCAAAAAAAATGCTTGGCAAGCGTTTAAATCTTTGAACAATTCGGTGCGTTTTTGCGCGACATTGTTGGCAAAAATTTGGTCAAAGCGTTGGTGTGTGTGCGTGTGCGGGTGGTATTCAAAAACGTCTTGCATTGCCAAAAGTTCGCTCAAATTCAAAATCACTGAATCGGCGCGACCTTGCGCAATTTCTGCTTTGCAAGCGTTGTGTTCTGGCGTTTTTGGGCAATTTTCCACGGTAAACGTTTTAAAATTTTCAAATTTTGCAAAAGGACGTTTGTTGCCGTTTTTAATCCAATCCGTTACAACAAAAATCACCGCACGCATTTTTAAGGCTTTTAAAACGGGGTAGGCAAAAACGCGGTTGTCCAAATAACCATCATCAAAGGTGATAAGCACGCTTTTGGGCGGCAAGGTTTCGCCTTTAAAAAAATTTTCCAAATCAAGCGTAGAAAGCGTTTGGTAACCTGCTTTTTTTAACGCCAACATTTGCGCCGCAAAACATTCGGGCGAAATGGTAACCAAGCCGGCGTTGGGCGAGACGTGGTGATACATTAAAACAGGCAAGGATTTTAAGCGTTTCATTTGGGCGGGAGGTGTTGCGTATAAAAATTTTCCAAATTGGTTGCCATCGTATCCAAACCAAAACGCGATAACACATCTTGTTGAGCGGATTTGCCCATTTTATTTCTTTCGTCTGGCGATTCTATTAGGCGAATCAAAGCATTGCGCAAGGATTCGGGATTGTGCGCGGCAACGAGCAAACCGGTTTTGCCATCGGTGATGACTTCTGGCACACCGTCAACCGCTGTGCCAATTGCTGGCAAACCCATTGCCATTGCTTCAATAAAAGAAGTGCCGAGCGCTTCTTGGTGTGTGGCAAGCGCAAAAAAATCGCAACCCTTTAAAACATTAGGAATATCGCGCCGCAACCCCAACAAATGAATGCGCTTTTGCAAATTGAAGGCGGCGATAAAGGCTTTTAATTCTTCAAAAATGGGACCATCGCCTGCAAAAATCAAATGCAGTTTGGGGTAGCGTTCAAAAAGCGGGCGAGCGGCTTCAATTAAATCTTTGTGGCCTTTTTCGTGGCGCAAAATGGCGACAGTAGCAACCAACACATCATCGTCTTTTAAGCCGAGTTCGGCACGCAAAGTGGATTGTTGAATATCTGGCGGTGGTTCAATGGCGGTGTAAATGGTGGCAACGCGGTTATGCGGCAAACCGCGTTCCACCAAATATTTTTCAACCCAACGGCTCACCGTGATGACGCGATGCGCGATGTGTTTGTAACTAAAAAGCGAAGTAACGGGCAGAGCCAAATGCCGCGTGCGAATAACAAGCGGCACGCCTGCCACGCGCGCTGCTAAACCCGCCAAAATGGAATCATGACCGCTGTGGGTGTTGACGATGTCAAAATTTTCGCGTTTTAAAAGAGCCAAGGTTTTGCAAAAAGCCACATGGTCCCACGCGTTGCGGGCAGGAATTTTGAAAACGGTAAAGCCTTCTTCTTCGGCGCGTTTAATAAAATCGGCTTGCGGACGCACCAACAAAAACATTTGGTGGCCGCGCGCGCGCAAAACGCGCATTTCTTTTAAGGTGCGGTGTTCTTGCCCGCCCCAGCCGATGGAAGATTCAGTGTGCAGGATTTTCATTGTTCAGAAGGTTTTGGTAAAGGGCGAGCAAATCGCCTTGCATTTTGTCGGGAGATAAAGAAAGTGCGGCATTGCGGGCGTTGGCGGCAAGTTCGCTTAAATTTTGCGTTGTCATTTGTTGCATCAGGTTTTGAAGAGCAAAAACATCTTCGGCTTCAAAACGCTTGCCTGCGGAAAATTTTTCCACAATTTCGCCAGCGCCGCATTGGTGCGTGGTTAAAACCGGCAAACCCGCGGCAAGCGCTTCCAAAACCGCATTGGATAAAGGATCATAAAGTGTGGGCAACACAAAAACATCCGCCGCGCCATAAAACGGGCGCGGGTCATTTTGTGCGCCCAAAAAATGCACGTTTTTGCCTTGCGCAAGCCTTTGATAAAAATCCATTTTTTTATCTTTGCCCACCACAATTAAATGCGCATTTTCAGGCAATGCCAAAATGGCGGTTTTCAAACCTTTGCGCCAAAAACCCGAACCCACAAACAAAAAAACGCGCGCATTTTGTGGAATGTTGCGTTGGTTTAAAACATTTTGTCGGTGATTTTTTAAAGCGGGCGAAAAACCTTGGCAATCCACGGCGTTGTAAATCACGTGGAGTTTTTCTTTGGCGTTGGGGAAAAATTCCAAAATGTCGTTTTTGACCATCTCTGAAATACAAATCACCGCTTTTAAGCGCGTGCTTTCAAACATTTTTTTTTCCGCATACAGCCGAAAATGTTGCGTTGGGTTCAAAAAAATAGAAAGTTTTTGAATGAGATTGGCGTTTTTTAAGCGCAGTTGCAACCATTTGCGATGCACGCCATCGCCCGCGCGGAAAATATCGCAAAAAGCTATGCGCTCGTGGCTTTGGATCAAATCTGGCGCATCGGTTTTTAAGTGTTTTTCCACCGATTTGATAAAAGAAAAATCGCGCCACAAACTGCCAACATAAAACGGATTACATTGAATTGCTGTGCAATTTGGCGGTTGCCCCGACCACTTTCGCGCGTAAATGGAAAGCGCCAAACCTTGCGATTGCGCCAAAATTTTGAGCGCTTCTTCAATAAAACGTTCAGCGCCGCCAAAAGGCGTGTAGCGTTGGCGAACAATGGCAAGGCGAATCAAAAGAATCTCCGTTTTTGGTAAGTTAAAATTATAAATGCTTTGATTTTCCACGGTAAACTGCAAAAATTTTTAAAAAAATCAAGCGTTCACCGTGGAAAACTTTTATAATGCGCATTTTTTGGTGGGCTTGGTAGCCCTTTTTTTATTTTTATGGATTTGAAAACGCAAGAAGCGCTCATTGAAAACGTTTTGGATGGCTTGGGGTTTGAGTTGGTTGACCTTGAGCGTTCATCGCGTGGACGTTTGATTCGTGTTTTTATTGATCATAAAGATCACCAAAAAAGCGTGGATACTGATGATTGTGCAAGGGTTTCTAACCAATTATCCCGCGTTTTGGTGGTGGAAAATGTGGATTTTGACCGCTTGGAAATTTCTAGTCCGGGATTAGACCGCGTGGTTAAAAAGTTGGAAGATTTTGCACGCTTTGCGGGCAAACCAATACAAATCAAATTAAAAGAAGCCTTGGCTGATTTTGAAAATCGGCGCCATTTTCAAGGGGAATTACAAGGTCTTGAAAATGGCAAGGTGGCGCTTTTAATGGATGGCAAGGTTTTGTTTTTAGATTTTGCCAATATTGAAAAAGCGCGCTTAGTGCCGGTGATTTCGTTTTCAGGGGATGCAGTATGAGTCGGGAAATGTTGCTTTTGGTCGACGTTTTGGCCAAAGAAAAAAACGTGGATAAAGAAATTGTTTTTGGCGCTTTGGAGCTGGCGTTGGCGCAAGCCACCAGAAAACGCTTAAACGAAGATGCGGAAATTCGCATTGCCATTGACCGCGCAAGCGGCGAATACGATTCCTTTCGCTGTTGGCACGTGGTGGCTGATAGCGATTATGTTAATGAATTCCAAGAAGTGCCGCTTTCTGAGGCGCAAAAAGAAGACCCCGATTGCGCGGTTGGCGACGTTTTGGAAGAACCCATTGAAAAAGTAGATTTTGGCAGAATCGGCGCACAAGCCGCCAAACAAGTTATTGTGCAACGCATACGCGATGCCGAACGCGAACAAGTTTTCAATGATTTTTTAGAGCGCGGCGAACACGTGATTTCGGGCGTGGTGAAAAGGGTTGAGCGCGGCGGCGTGGTGATTGAATCCGGCAAAGCGGAAGCCTTTTTGCCGCGCGACCAGTTGATTCCCAAAGAAAACTTGCGCTCGGGCGATAGAATCAAAGCCTATTTGCAAAAAGTGGAGCGCGGTGCACGCGGTCCGCAAATCATTTTGTCGCGCACCGACCCGAATTTTGTTATTCATTTGTTTAAATTAGAAGTGCCAGAAGTGGGCGATGGTTTAATTGAATTAAAAGCCTGCGCGCGCGACCCGGGGTTGCGCGCCAAAATTGCCGTGAAAAGCAATGATCCCAGAATTGAACCTATTGGCACGTGTGTGGGTTTGCGCGGCTCGCGCGTGACCGCTGTTCGCAATGAAATTTGCGGCGAAAACATTGACATTGTGTTGTGGTCGGCTGACCCTGCGCAATTTGTGATTAAGGCTTTGGCGCCAGCGGATGTTTCATCCATTGTGGTGGATGAAGAAAAACACGCCATGGATGTGGTGGTGGATGAAGACAATCTGGCCATTGCCATCGGCAGAAATGGCCAAAATGTGCGATTAGCCTCGGATTTAACCGGTTGGACAATCAACTTGATGACCGAAAACGATGCGCAGGAAAAAGCCCAAGCCGAATACGATAGCATTTTGCAAACCTTTATGGACAAATTGGATGTGGATGAAGAAGTTGCCAATTTGTTCATTTTGGAAGGCATTTCCACCATTGAAGAAATTGCTTATTTGCCGGTTGCCGAAATGTTGGAAATTGAAGGTTTGGACGAAGAAACCATTACAGAATTAAGAAACCGCGCGCGCAATGTTTTGCTCTCTGATGCCATTGCAACCGAGGAAAAATTGGAAAGTGCCGATGAGGAACTCTTTAAACTGCCGCACATGACCAAGGATTTGGCGGCGTTGTTGGTATCCCACAAAATCAAAACGCGCGAAGACGTGGCGGATTTGGCGGTAGACGAACTTGTTGAAATCAGCGGCATAGATGAAGAAAGCGCCAAAGAAATGATTATGACCGCGCGCGCCCCTTGGTTTGAATAAAGGGAGAAAACAATGGCAATGACGGTTTCAGAATTTGCGATTGAATTAAAAATGCCCGTTGCCACTTTGCAGGCACAACTGGCAAAGGCGGGCATTGCTAAAACGCATGCCGGAGATGTATTAACCGACCAAGACAAAACGCAACTTTTGGATTATTTGCGCGGCAAACGTGGTGAAGGTGGAGCAACCAAAATCACTTTGCGGCGCAAAGAAACTTCTGAAATTCGCGCAACCGATGCTTCGGGCAGAGCGCGCACGGTGTCGGTAGAAGTGCGCAAAAAAAGAACGCTTATCAAACGCGATGCCGCTTTGATGGCGGCAGAGCGCGCCAAATTGTTGGCACAAGCAGAAGAATTAAAAGCCAAGGTTGCAGGCGATTCTGCTGTTTCTGCTGAATCGGCGGCAATTATTCCAAAAGAAAAGAAAGCTGAGACCGTTGTTGAAAAATCGGTTGAAAAACCCGTTGAAAAATCGGCTGAAAAAGTTACCAAAGAATCGGATAAAAAATTTGAAAAAAAATCCACGTCTACCGTGGAAAAAACCGAAAAAGCGGAGAAAACCGCATCGCGCAAAAAATCGCCTAAAAAAGAATCGGAAAAACCTGCTGAAAAAATAGCTGAAAAAGCGCTTGAAAAAACAGCTGAAAAATCCACTGAAAAACCGGTTGAGCAAAAACGCCGCCGCGCGGTGCGCGCGGCACCTGCGCCGATTATTAGCGCCGAGGAATTGCAAGCCCGCGCCGAAGAGGAACAACGTTATACGCGTTTGAGAGAAATCCAAAACCAAGAAATTGCCGAAAAACGCGCCAAAGAAGAGGCGCGTCTTAAAAAACAAGCCGAAGAAGCGCAGAAAAAATTAGAGGCGAAAACCGCCAAACCTCTTGAAAAAACCGCGGATAAAAACGCCGCAAAATCGCCTGCCAAAGTTGCTGAAAAATCAGCGGATAAAAAAACCGAATCAAAATCCAAAAAAGGCGGCAAAGCGGATAAAGATTCCCGCGAAAAAGGCGAAGGTCGCGTTAAAAAAGCGATGAAAACCAAAGGCGGCGAGTGGAAAGAAACCGAACGCTTTGGCAAGAAAAAACACGTGGTAAAAGACGATGGCCAAGGTTCATTCCAAGCGCCAACTGAGCCGATTGTGCGCGATATTCATGTGCCAGAGACCATCACTGTTGCCGAATTGGCGCACAAAATGGCGGTTAAAGCCGTGGAAGTGATTAAAACTTTGATGAAAATGGGTTCTATGGTCACCATCAATCAAGTTTTAGACCAAGATACCGCAATGATTGTGGTAGAAGAAATGGGACACCACGCTTTTGCCGCAAAATTGGATGATCCTGCCGCTTTTTTAGAAGAAAACGAAAAAACAAGCGATGCGCCGTTGTTGCCGCGTGCGCCAGTGGTCACCGTAATGGGGCACGTCGACCACGGCAAAACCTCGCTTTTGGATTATATTCGCCGCACGCGCATTGCCTCGGGCGAAGCAGGCGGCATTACGCAACACATCGGCGCTTACCACGTGAAAACCGACAAAGGCAGCATCACATTTTTGGATACGCCCGGGCACGAGGCTTTTACCGCAATGCGTGCGCGCGGTGCCAAAGCCACGGATATTGTGGTGTTGGTGGTTGCCGCCGATGATGGTGTGATGCCGCAAACCAAAGAAGCCATTCACCACGCCAAAGCCGCCAATGTGCCTTTGGTGGTGGCGGTCAATAAAATTGACAAACCCGAAGCCAACCCCGAGCGAGTGAAGCAAGAATTGGTGGCTGAGGGCGTGATTCCAGAAGAATACGGCGGCGATTCACCCTTTGTGTCGGTTTCTGCCAAAAAAGGTTTGGGCATTGATGATTTGTTAGACAACATTTTGTTGCAAGCCGAAATTTTGGAATTGAAAGCGCCCAAAGATGCGCCCGCCAAAGGTTTGATTATTGAAGCGCGTTTGGACAAAGGCAGAGGCGCGGTCGCCACCATGTTGGTGCAATCGGGCACTTTAAAACGCGGCGATGTTCTGCTTGCAGGGCCTGTTTTTGGTAGAGTGCGCGCCATGTTGGATGAAAGCGGCAAGGCATTGAATGAAGCTGGTCCATCTATTCCCGTTGAAATTTTGGGTTTGTCCGATGTGCCGCAAGCAGGCGAAGAAGTTCTTTCTTTAAACGATGAAAAGAAAGCGCGCGAAATTGCGCTTTTCCGCCAAGGCAAATACCGCGATGTGAAATTGGCGCGCCAACAAGCTGCCAATTTGGAAAATATGTTTGACCATATGAATGAAGGCGAGATTAAAACCTTGGTGTTGATTGTGAAAGCCGATGTGCAAGGCTCGCAAGAAGCTTTGGTGCAATCTTTGTTAAAACTGACCAACGAAGAAGTGCGCGTGAATGTGATTCACGCGGGCGTGGGCGCCATTAGCGAATCGGATATCAACTTGGCGCAAGCATCCAGCGCGGTGGTGATTGGTTTTAATGTGAGAGCCGATGCGCAAGCGCGCAAGTTGTCGGAAAATTTTGGCATTGATATTCGTTATTACAACGTAATTTACGATGCGGTTGATGATGTCAAAGCCGCATTGTCTGGTATGTTGGCGCCTGAAAAACGCGAGCAAATCACTGGTTTAATTGAAGTGCGGCAAGTGTTTCACATTTCCAAAGTGGGCACGGTGGCGGGTTGTTATGTGTTGGAAGGCATTGTGCGCCGCCACGCGCGCGCTAGGCTTTTGCGCGACAATATCGTGGCTTGGGATGGCGAATTGGATTCTTTAAAACGTTTTAAAGACGATGTTAAAGAAGTGCGCGCCAATTTTGAATGCGGTTTGTCTTTAAAAGGTAATAATGATTTAAAAGAAGGCGACCGCTTGGAAATTTACGAAATCCAAGAAATTGCGCGGCAGTTGTAAAGCGATGAAAAAGCAAAAAAATCCGCACCGCGCCGCGCGCTTATCTGCGCAAATTCGGCGCGATTTGTCGCAACTCATCGCTCGAGAATTAAAGGATCCGCGCGTGTTGTGGGTGAGTTTAACCGAAGTGCAACTCACCGCCGATTACGCGCACGCCAAGGTTTTTTTTAGCACCTTAAATGCGCAAGATTCCGCGGAAATTGCCCAAGCATTGAATCACAGCGCCGCTTTTTTGCGTTCTTTATTAGGCAAAAATTGGCACGCGCATACTTTGCCGCAGTTGCATTTTGTTTATGATGATTCCGTTTTAAAAGGCGAAAAAATGGAACATTTGATTCAACAAGCGCTTTCCAAAACCGCTGCGGATTCTTAAAATCCACGGTAAACGTCAAAAAAATTTTAAGTTTACCGTGGAAAATCACCAACAAAACGGCGTTTTGCTTTTAAACAAACCGCGCGGCATAACTTCCAACGCGGCGCTTGGGCGCGTTAAGTTTTTATTCAAAACCAAAAAAGCCGGCCACTGCGGCACGCTTGACCCTTTGGCAAGCGGACTTTTGCCAATTTGCTTGGGCGAGGCAACCAAGTTTTCTGCGGATTTGTTAAATGCGCCCAAAAAATATCGCGCCACCATTCAATTTGGCATTGCCACCGATTCGGGCGATTCAGAAGGTGTGGTTATTTTGGAAAAAACCGCCCAGTTTTCACGTGGAGCATTAGAAAAAATTTTGCCGCGTTTCACAGGCGAAATCACGCAAGTGCCGCCGATGTTTTCCGCTTTAAAATTTCAAGGTCAACCGCTTTATAAACTGGCGCGCCAAGGTTTGGAAGTGGAGCGCCAAGCGCGGCGCATTAGCATTTTTTCTTTAAAACTCATAGATTTTGACGAAACAAAACAATCGGCAATTTTGGATGTGTTTTGCTCCAAAGGCACGTATATTCGCGCGCTTGCAAGGGATTTGGGCGAATCTTTAAACAACGCGGCGCATTTAACGGCGCTGATGCGAACCGCCGTGGCGGATTTTTCTTTGGAAGATTCGGTTGATTTAGAAACCTTGCAAAATGCAAAATCGCCTGCTGTTTTTTTAAAACCCATTGATTTTTTGTTGCAATCTTTGCCGCGTGTGGATTTGGAAAATCGCTTGTTACCAAAATTTACTTGCGGCAACGCTGTTTTTTTGAAGTCGGGCGATTTTTTAGCCGAAGATTCGCTTTGCCGCGTTTATGCCGACAATCTTTTTTTAGGCACGGCGATTTTCAAAAACCACGCACTGCAACCAAAACGTTTGGTGGATTTGAAAAAATGCGTTTTTCCACGGTAAACCTTTAAAAATTTTCAAAATTTTTAAAGGTTTACCGTGGATTTTTGCGTTTTTATGCGGTTGGTTGATTTTCTGATGAAGCGCTGAAAATTTTTTCCAGCGCCGTTTGGCTTTCTTCAAAAGAAGATTTTTCTGCTATTTTTTGTTGTAAAAAATTTTCCATTTTGGGATAAAGATTCACCGCTTGGTCTAAAACTGGGTCCGAACCCGGCGTGTAAGCACCAACGGCTAATAAATCACGACTGCGCTGGTAGCGTGAAAAAAGCACTTTGAATTTGCGAATCAAATCCAAATGTTCGGGTGTGATTAAATTCACCATTGCGCGCGAAATGGATTGTTCAATATCAATGGCTGGATAATGGCCGCTATCTGCCAACATTCTGTTTAAAACAATATGCCCATCCAAAATGGCGCGCGCGGAATCGGCAATGGGATCTTGCTGGTCATCGCCTTCTGCCAACACCGTGTAAAAAGCGGTAATGGAGCCGCCACCTTCCACGCCATTGCCTGCGCGCTCTACCAAAGCGGGCAATTTGGCAAAAACCGAAGGCGGATAACCGCGCGTGGCAGGCGGCTCGCCAATGGCAAGCGCAATTTCGCGCTGCGCCATTGCATAACGCGTTAAAGAATCCATAATGAGCAACACGTGCTTGCCTTGGTCGCGAAAATATTCGGCAAGCGTTGTGGCATAAGCGGCGCCTGCCAAACGCATCAAAGGGCCATTGTCTGCCGGCGCGGCAACCACAATGGCGCGTTTTCTGCCTTCTAAACCCAAAATGTCTTCAATAAATTCTTTAACTTCGCGCCCGCGCTCGCCAATTAAACCCACGATGATAATTTCAGCAGAAGTGTAGCGCGCCATCATTCCCAACAAAACGGATTTGCCAACGCCAGAACCGGCAAATAATCCCATGCGTTGGCCGCGCCCCACAGTAAGCAGTGCGTTAATGGCACGCACGCCAACATCCAGCGGCAAATTGATGGGCGCGCGCGCCATTGGGTTAAAGGGTTTACTGCTTAACGGGCGCGTTTCTTCGGTTAAAAGTGCGCCCAAATGGTCCAACGGGCGCCCCATGCCATCAATGACGCGCCCCAATAATTGTTCGCCAACCGGCAGTTGTTTGGTGGTGGAAGGTTCATGGATAAAATTATTTTTTCCCAAAATCAAAGGCGGTGATGGATTTTGAAACGCCACCACTTTTGCGCCGGGCGCAAGGTTAAAGGTGGCATCGGATGGCATCACAAAAAGTTTGTCTTCTGAAAAACCAACCACTTCGGCTTCAATGGCTTTGCCTTCGTTGGGATAAATCAAACAAGCGCTGCCCAACGGTAGTTTTAAGCCGGAAACTTCCAACACCAAACCACTAACGCGCGTTAAATGCCCGCAATGCTCAACGGGTTCAGCAAGCGTTACGCGCTCTGTTGCTACGCGCAAAAATTCGTGCAATTCGCTTGAAAAATCGGTCATTGTTTTGTCCTTTTTGAATAATTTTACACGCGCCAAAGATTTGCCACGGTAAACACAATATTTTTTTGATTTTTTGTTTTTTTGATTAAAATGCCAATCCTTGTGCCACACGCTTTGGAAAAATTATGAACTCAACTCAACTCAACTCAACTCCGCCGCCGCGTTTGAGCGTGGTTATTCCGGTTTATAACGTAGAACAATATTTACCCGAAACCATTGATTCCATCACCACCCAAGATTTTGATGATTTTGAAGCTATTTTTGTTGATGACGCATCGCCTGATTCTTGCCCTGCTCTTTTGGATTCTGCCCAAGAAAAATACCCGAATAAAATTCGCATTATCCATTTAAAAGAAAACCGCGGCACGCATTTTGCCCGAAAGTGTGGCGTTTTGGCGGCACGCGGTGATTTTTTAACGTTTTTAGATGGAGACGATTATTTTTTGCCGAATGCTTTTTCAACAATGATTGCTGCAATGCAAAAAAATCTTGCGGATATTTTGCGTTTTAACATTCGGTTTGAAAAGGCGGAAGATAAAAATTATTCGGATGATTATTTGCAATCTTATTGGAATGTGGATTTTCCGCCTATTTTTGAATCGCCCAACATTTTGAAATATTTTGTTTTGGATTATGTTGCAACAGGCAAACCTGCTTTTTCACAAATTGTTGGTGCGCTTTACCCACAAGGCTTGTGCAGGAATCTTTTGAACAAACAAGCGACCAACGCATTGTGGTTAGTGAAGATTTTTATGAATTATTAACGCTTTCGCATTTTGCAAAAAGTTTGAAAAAATGCGCACAGCCTGTTTATTGTTACCGTTTGGGTTCGGGCATTTCTTTTAAAAAAATTTCACCATCCAAAATTGAAGCGCAATTAATTTCTGCCAAAAACATGCAAAAAGCTTTTGAAGAATTTCCTTTGCATCCGCTGGTTGCCAATTTTGTGCGCGAGCATCATCAAAATTTTTTGCGCCACAATGCGCAATTGTGGTTGGCATATTGGGATATCAAACTGCCCACTTCCCGAGCTGAAAAAGTTGGCAATCTTGTGCTTTTTCCTTGGCGCAAATTGCGTTTTATTGTTAGCCGAATTGAAGCGAATCCTTTGGGCAAAATCTTAATGAAACCAGCCCGTTTTGTTTGGCGTGTTTTTTACAAAACTGCCCAAGCAACTTACCGTTTTTTAAGAAAATGAAAAAATCCACGGTAAACCTGCAATTTTTTCAAAAAAAATTCCTGTTTACCGTGGATTTTTATAAAATTTGTTCCTTTGAAATATTAAAAAGGCGTTTTCAATGCGATTTTCCTACCGCGCACTTGATGCCAACGGCAACAGCGTTTTAGGAACTTTGCGTGCGGTTGATCGCGCCGCCGCACAAAAAAAATTAGAAAATAAAAATCTCACCATTATTTTTTTAAAACGCAATTTTTTTAAAGGTTTTTCTTTTGAAAAATCTTTAACCTTGCGCGAAAAAGCCAATTTTTGTTTTTGCTTATTCCAACTTTTAAAAGCTGGCGTGCCAATGCACGATGCGTTAAGCGATTTGGCAGAAAGCAGTGATTTTTCGCCACTTTTGCAAGAAATTTTTTCTGATATTTTAAGCGCCGTTGAATCGGGTGCGCCTTTATCAAAAGCGCTACAAAACTTCCCCAAAAGTTTTGATTCTGTTTTTGTGGCGCTGATTGCCGCGGGTGAGGCAAGCGGCGAATTGCCGCTTATTTTGGAGCGTTTGCACAAATCACTCATCTGGCAAGAAACCTTGGCGCAGCGGCGGCAACGTTTGTTGATTTATCCTTCAATTGTGAGCGTTTTGGTTGGCAGCGCCACGCTTTTTTTAATGATTTTTTTGGTGCCGCAACTCAAAAATTTTGTGGCGAATATGGGTTATGCATTGCCGTGGTATAGCCGAGCGCTTTTTTCTTTGTCGGATTTTTTTCAAAATTTTTGCTTGGAAATTGCAATTTTTTTAATTTTTTTAGGTGTTTTTTTAGGCGTTTTTAAAAAATTTTACCCATTATTTTTTGATTTTTTGCTTTTAAAAAGACCCATTATCGGCAGAATTTTTCAAAAAATTGCGCTTGCGCGTTTTTTGGAAACATTGGCGTTGCTTTATTCTGCGGGCATTCCCATTTTGGAATCCTTATCGCTTGCCCAAGGCGTGTTGGGCAACCGCGTGCTTTTAAAAAATGCCAAGGCGGCGCACGCCCAAGTTTCAATGGGTGAATCTTTGTCTGCCGCCTTTCATAATAGTTTTCCACCGCTTTTGATTCGCATGTTGTCCATTGCCGAAAAAACAGGCGAACTGGATAGTGCGCTTTTAAACGCCGTGCAGTTTTACGAGCGCGACATTTTGGATGCGGTTGAACGCTTGCATGTGTTGATTGAACCTATTCTCACCTTGATTTTGGGCAGCATTTTGGCGTGGGTTATGTTGAGCGTTTTGGACCCCATTTATCAACTGGTAGGGCAGTTGCAATGAAGCATTTTTCGGCATTTTTTTTGGCAGAAAACACCGCAGAATTTTGGATTTTCCGCGGTGAAGCGCAAAAAATTTTTAAAATTCCGCTTGGTTTATTGCATGAAAATTTAGAAAAAATCCCAAAAAATTTGCCATGTTTATTGGTGTTGCCAACTGAATCAGCAAGTTTTGCTTTTGAAAAATTAAACGGTTTTGAAAAACTTTCAGCGCGCGAGCAAAACCGCGTGGCGGCAAATAAAATAGCCGCGCATTTTCCGCAACAAAGTTTTCAATATGCTTATTTTGATGCGGCTTTTGCTTCTTCTATTTTTGGCGTAGCTTTAAACGATTCGCCTATTTTGGCGCAAGTTTTAAAAGTTTTTGCCGAGCGCGAAATTCCGCTTTTGGGCATTGGCGTTGAAGCGTTTTTTTTGCCTTTTTTTATCCCAAACAAAACCACGCCAAGTCTTATTTTTTGGGAAAAAAACGCCAAACTAATTGAAATTGTGGTTCATCAAAAAACCGTGCTTTTTGCGCGGCAAACCAAAATTGGCGTGGATTATGGCGTTGAAAAAGAACGTTTGCGCCGTTTTTTAAATTTGCCAAGTTTATCAAGCGTGAATTTGGTTGATTTACCCGCCGCCAGCGCTTTTTTGAATGAAGCAACATACGCCAAAACCTTGTTGCCTTTTGTGCCGCAAGTTTTTTGTTTGGCGCCCAAGTGGTTAAAAATTTCCGCCAAGGCGTTTTCTTTTTTGCGGTTTTTTGAGATTTTAGCCGCTGTTTTGGCGATGGTTTTTGTGGTTTTGACGGCGTTTTATTTAAAAAAAATAAATGATAATCAAAGCCCAATCAAAACCTTGGAATCGCAACTACCACAAGCCATTGAGATTATTGCCACGCGCGAATGGTTGGCAAATAATGAAACAATTGCGCCATTTTTTTTGGAAAATTTTCCGCAAAATGTGGATATTTTTTGGCAATCCGACACGCAAAATTTTGAAATTTTTTTGCCGTTGACCGTGGAAAATCGCGAATTTTCTGCCTTAAAACCGCAAAAAACGCCAGAAGGTTTGAAAATTAAGGGTTCGCGGGGAGATTTGCCGTGAAAAAATGCTACCGCCCGCCTTTTTTGCGCTTTGCCGTTTTTTTGGGGTTGTTGTGCGCGGCGATTTTAACTTTTTTATTGGCGCAAAAATTTTTGAATCAAAGCCAAGCGCAAATTGTTTTTTTGCAAAAAATCAAACAAAACGCCACGCTTGCCGATTTGTGCCATCGCGATTCTTTGGAGTCCGCCATTTTAAATTTACAAAAAGAAACCCCAAGTTTTGCCTTGCAAGTTGAAAAACGCGAAGTTTTGGAAAATGTCAACGTGTGGCATAGCGCATGGCAAGTGCAAATTGCGCCCAATGAGCATTGGGCAACGTGGCTCAAAGCCGCCGCGCAAAAGTTGCCTGCCAATATTCAATTTTCTTCTTGCACGTGGCAAGCAGATGCGCGGCTTTTGCAATGCCGCGCGGCGCTTTATCGCGTAGAATGCCCACAATGAAAGAGCGCGGCTATTTGTTGGGTTTGCTGTTTTTTTTGCCGATTGTGGCGGTTTTTATCAGCGTTTTGTTTGCGGGATTAATGTCGGGTAGCGACTTAAAATCTTTGCAAATGGCAGAATTGTTGGCGGTTAAAAACGCTTTAATTGCTTATGCCGCAACGGATACCGAACGCCCGGGGCGACTGCCTTGCACCGCCGATTTAGAAGGCGAAGCGCAACTTTTTGTGCGCAATGTTTGTCCGGAATTTTTTGGGCGTCTACCGTGGAAAACACTAGATTTGGGCGTTGGCAACGGTATTTTGTATGTGTTGGATGGCAATTTTTCTGGCGATTTTCAAACGAGCAAAACCTTAAACGCCAACACCCGCGCCACGCTAACAATGATTGATGCGCAAGGCATTCAACACAAAAACCTTGCCGCCATTTTAGCCGTGCCAAAAATTGCGCAAACCTTCACAGAACAGCCGATGATTGATTTGCGCGATTCCCACTGGCGTTTTGCCGTTGGCATTTCTGCTGATGAATTGTTGCACGCGGCATCGCGCCACGTTGCCAACACGTTGGCGGCGTGTTTTCGTGGGCATACCCAAAAAGAAACTTTGCCAGCGCCCGCGCCTTTTTCAGCGGAAAATGAAGAATCGCTTGATTCAGCGCGTTTTGGGCGCGTGCCGAATTATGCGCAAAATGCTGGAATCTCCGCCATTTTGCAGAATTTTTTTGTTGATTTTGAATCGCAAAATATCAGCCTTTTAACAACAGAATCGGATGAAATTGACGCATTTTCAGCGAACTTAAAAACATTGGATGAATCGCTTTATGCGGCGAATCTTTATGCCAATCAGGCATTTAACGCTTACAAAAACGTCAATGCGGCGGCAAAAAACTTGCAAAAAAGTGCCAACACCTTGGCGGCAACCATTTCGCGCACCACCAACGGCAAAAGCGAAAATAAGGCAGAGCGCGTTTCCGCTTCTGTTCAGCGCAATGTCATCAAAAATGGAAAAGCGTTGTTGTCTTATTACGAAACTTTGGCGCAACGTTTTTGGCAAACGGGTTTTGCCGCGCCCAGCGTGGATTTTGCCGCGTGGCAAGACGTTTTTGATATTTTTAAAAAAAACGCCCCGCAGGATAAAACCGTTACCGACTTGGCTTTTTGGCAAACGCTTTTTAATTTACTTCGCGCAACGCAAAACCTTGCGGCATGGAGTGATGAAATTTTGAAAATAACAGAAAAAAACGCCGTGTTGGCACGCAAATCAACCACCGCCACGGCGCGCCAAGAAAATGCCGATTCGCTTTATTCTCAAAGTGCGGCGTTGCGCACGGCGCTAGAAAAAGCGCAAACGGCGTTATCCAATTTTCAAAAAAGCCCCACAGCAACGCGGCGCAAAAATTTGCTCAAAGCAGCGCAAATATTGAATGCGCTTAAAAACAATTTTCAAAACCTTTTAAAAACCGCGCAAAGCCAAATGGCTGGCGGCACAGCGCATTTTTGGCCGATGATTTGGGCAAGTGCTTCTTGCGATTTTTTGAACACTTGGTGGGCAAAAGAAGCGTGGCGCGGCACGATTTTTTACCAAAACAATGCTGAAATTTTGGGCAGAGGCAAAAAACCTTGGGCAATTCTTGCCGCTGGCGCGCCGCTTCAAAATCAAAATCGTGCATTTGATGCGCCGCAATCGTATTTTGAAGACTGCAATAATTCAATTACGCGCGCCGATTCTGCCCAAAACCCAGACGATAAACTTTGCGCTTTGCCAAAAAAATCAAACTTCAATGATATTTTGGCGTGGTAGTTTTTTTCCACGGTAAACTTGAAATTTTTTTGGTGTTTACCGTGGAAAATCTTTTTTTTGCGGGCAAAACCGTGTGGTTTTTAAAGAAAATTAAATTTTGGGCAAGTTCGCTTGGCAGATTTTCTTTTAAAAAATCCGCTTTGTAATCATTTAAAAAAACATAAAGCGTGTGCGGTTTTTGAATGCCATTTTTTAAATTCTGCCATTCTTTTTCTTGAAAAAGCGTGGCGGTTTTTAAATCAGGATGCCCTTGGCATAAAAAGTTTGTTTGCATTTTTTTATTTGCCGCAAAATGGGCAAAAGGCAGGGCATCGGAAACATAATCGTAATAATCATCGCCCGATTCTAATTTTTTTGAAAATAAAATTAAGGTGTTATTATTTTTTGCAAGCATTTTTAATTCATCAGCATTTGGAAAAGTTGTTTGTTTTCGTTCTGCCATTATTAAACGGAATTGCCCGTAAATATCTGAAAAAGGATGAAAAGGCGAAATTTGCCAAATAAAAGCAATGGTTAATAAAATAATGGCTGTTTTTTTAGGAAAACTTTGAATAATGCCTACCAAAATAAAAAGCATAAAAAAATAAACAAAAGGCCAGCCAAAACGCACATTGGTGCGAAACATTTGAAAAATATCACCCACCAACCACAAACGCCCAAAACGTGATGTTAAAAAAGCATAAAGGGTCATTAAAAAAATGCACCAACCCAAACCTTTGGAATATTTAGAAAAGAATTGAATATTATTTTTATTTTTTTTATAAAAACAAATCAAAACCAATGCCAATAATAAAATTCCCAAACCCGGAAAAAGAGAATGTTCCACTAATTTTGGCATTAAAAAAACATAAGGACGCGCACGGTTTTGCCCAAATCCGCCACCGTGCAGCGCTGTGCCTACAAAATAGCCTGATAAATCAAGCAAAACAAAAGCCAATAGCGCAAAAAACACGATGCTCCACCATTTTTTGGCACATATTGCTTTGAAAAATGCCAATGCCAAAACCATTGCCAGCAAATAGGGATGGGTTAAAGCGGCAATGGCGACTAAAACGCCCCAAGGCGTTATGCGCCAAGGTTTTTGGTAAAAAAACAAAGCGGCAACGATTAACCACTGCGCGGCAAGTGCGGGGTGAACGAGCATTCGCATCAAAATTAAGGGCGATGCCATTAAAAAAGCGGCAGTTAAAACTTGCAAAGCGGGCGATGGCGTGTATTCTTTTGCCCACAAAACGCCGAAGGTGCCGATTAAAAAAATGTTGAGCAAATACCAAATGCCAAAATATTGCACGCCGCCACCAACGCCAATGAGTTTGAGAGTAAAGGCAACAAGCGGAATGGAATCGGTTAAACCGATGCTTGTGGCAGCGGCAATGTTTTGGGTTTCAATTATCCCGGGCGGCCAATGCCAAGGCTCGTTTAGAAAAAAAATAGAAGACACATAATGGCAAGCGATATCGCCCTTTGTTGTCAACCACAAGGCTTGCGGGTTCAAAAAATCCCAACCCAATAAAAAAGCGTTATAAAAAAAGGCAAGGCAAAAAACCAAAACAAATGGGAGAATTTTTGGGCGATTTTGCACGGGAAAGTGATTGTTTTTTTAAAACGGTGATTTTAAAACTTTTTTGCAGTTGACCGTGGAAAATCGTTTTTTTACAATAGCTTTCTTTTTTTTAATAAAAAAATAATGAAAAATCAAATGGTTAGCGTTATTTTTTATCAAATAATGAAAGTGATTAAAGGAAAATGAAAATGCCCGTCCAAGAAGAAATGTGGAAAGCACAAATCGCCCGCACTTATTTTCCAAAATTTATTTATGAACCTTTTGGCAAAATTGATTTTACTTTGCGCAATCAAAA
>CAKQRL010000012.1 GCA_934271525.1 uncultured Rhodocyclaceae bacterium | reverse complement strand
TACCCCCCCCCCCCCCCCCCGCAATCCAATCAATTTATTTTATTTCATTTGATGGGTGCGCATTATCAATACCATCACCGTTATCCAGAAAGTTTTCAAAAATTTAAAGCAGAGGATTTAATTCAAAACAATTTGAATAAAACTTATTACAAACAAACAGAAAAATTCCAAAGAGTTTTAAATAAAGACGAATTAAAAGTTCGTTCTAATTATTTAAATGCAATTTATTACAATGATTTTGTGGTGGCACAAATTATTGAAAAATTTAAAGATAATGATGCCATCGTATTTTATTTGAGCGACCACGGGCAAGATATTTATGATGATATAACAACAATGGCAGGACACGGTTCGGGAATGCCAACACGAGGACAAATTGAAGTGCCTTTTATGATTTATGTGAGCGATCAATTTAAGGAAAAACATCCAGAAATTTTAAATAAAATTCAAAGAGCTTTAAATAAACCTTTTATGACGGATGATTTTATGCATGCGGTATTTGATTTGCTCAATATTGAATGCAAAGATTTAAACAAAAATCTTTCTTTATTTAATGAAAACTACCAAATAAAAGACCGTATGGTTGGTGAAATTCAACGCAATTACGATGCTGCTTTTATTCGTCAAGAATTTTCAAAAAAATAATTTCTTTTTTCCACGGTAAACGGCAAAAAAATTTGAAAAAAATAATTGGTTTACCGTGGGATTATTCAAAAAAATGATCTGCCCAGTAGCTGGAACGCACAAGGGGGGCGGAGGCAATTTTGGAAAAACCAAGGTTTTTGGCAATTTCGGCAAATTCGGCAAATTCTTCAATTGTGTAAAATTTTTGAACAGGAACGTGGGTTTTGCTCGGTTGCAAATATTGTCCCAAAGTTAAAAAATCCACATAATTATTTTTTAAATCCTTCAATACTGAAATAATCTCGTCTTTATTTTCTCCAAGCCCCAGCATTAAACCTGATTTTGTGAAAATATGCGGATTTTTTTCTTTGAAGTTTTTTAAAAGTTTTAAAGAATGTACATAATCTGCACCCGGGCGAATGGTTTTGTATAAACGCGGTATAGTTTCCAAATTATGATTAAAAACATCCGGTGGGTTTTTATTTAAAATAAAAATGGCTTTTTCTAAACGACCACGAAAATCTGGGGTTAAAATTTCTATTTTAATATCACTATTTTTTTCTCTTATTTTTTGAATACATAATATAAAATGTGAAGCGCCGCCGTCTTTTAAATCATCGCGGTCAACGCTGGTAATAACAACATATTTTAAATTTAAATCTTGCACGGTTTGTGCAAGATTTTCAGCTTCTTGCGGGTTAGGCGGTTTTGGTTTGCCATGAGCAATATTGCAAAATGGGCAACGCCGGGTGCAAATATCGCCCAAAATCAAAAAGGAAGCGGTTTTGCGCCCAAAACATTCGCCCAAATTCGGGCATTTTGCAGCGGCGCAAACGGTGTTTAATTGCCTATCTGCACATTGATTTTTCACCTTGGCAAAGTTTGCAACATTGCCAAAATGCATGCGTATCCATTCGGGTTTTCTTAAATGTTTCATTTTAATTTTATATTCAAATATTGCTCAATAAAAGGTATTAATTCACATGCTGTTTTTTGATAATTGTAATTTAAATAAAAATGATTCAAATCCGTCATTTTTTGTTTTTCACCGCAAGGCAAAATATTATTAAATTCGGCTAAATTCATATTGCCGTTTAAAGCTAATCCGTGGTAAGTGCAGTGTTTTTCAATTTTTAAACCAAGTGATGCAATTTTTCCTTTTTTGGTATAAACACCCGGAGCGTTTTCTTTTAAAAAAGAATCAATATGTTTTGTTTTTAAAAAAGCAATGATAATATTTTGCAACGCCAAAATAAAATCGCGCGGTTTGATTTTAAGACGTTTTAAATCCATTAAAAAATAAATAATCAACTGCCCTGCCCCGTGAAAAGTCAGCTCGCCGCCGCGGTTGGTGTGAATAATCGGAATGTTAGGATTTAAAACGTGCCTCGGCGAAAAACGCACGCCAGAGGTAAAAACGGGGGCGTGTTCCAAAAACCATATTTCGTCCATTGTTGCGGGCGTGCGGTTTTTTGTAAATTCCTGCATTTTTAAAAGCACGGCGGCGTAATCTTGCATTTTGCCAAGCAAATGTGCTTTTACAACACAAAACGAATCATCGGGTGTGCGCATAATTCGCGGTATAAAGCGTCCAACTGCGGACGACTTTGCGCCAAAATGGTGCAGCTCAGACTCAAATAATTGTTGTTTTGACTTGCGCGCATTTGCATGGTTGCCGCATCAAAATCCGGCGCGTGGCGGCAAACAATTTCCAAAACCGCATCCGCCAAGCCATCTTGCATATTGCCGATGATTTTAATCGGAAAATGTTGCGGAAAAACCATTTCCATCAGTTGTTCCACCACAACAAAAAGCCGTCAATGTTTCGGCGCAAAAATCCGCCTTCATTCACCGCAACGCCTGCCGCAATTGCGCGTTTTTCAAAGAGTTGGTTATTCACCAACACTTCCAATTCGCCCACAATATCAGTGGCGGCAATGGGTGCCGTCAATGGTGCTTTGGGAATAAAGCGGAATGTAAGGTCTTTGACCATTCCGCGCGGCACAAGCACTTGCAGGTTTTCAGTGGTTTTTACTGCCAAGTTTTGTTGCTCACCCTTAAAAACCCGCAAGTTTGCAAGCGCTGTGTTTTGCGGGATAACCGACACCAATTCAAATGCGCCGTAACCCCATTGCAACAATTTGTGGGATTCTGAGATGCGTTTTTTCTTGCTGGTTGCGCCAAGCAAAACGGCAAGCAAACGGCGATTGTCTTTAAAAGCGGATGAAATCAAGCAATACCCCGCCGCTTGTGTGTGGCCAGTTTTAACGCCATCAACCGCTTTATCCATTGTCAGCAATCGGTTGCGGTTGGGTTGGCGGATTTTATTGTAGGTGAATTCGCGCATTGCGTAATAACGCGCATATTCCCGCGGAAAATCAAAAATTAAAGCGCGCGTTAAAATCGCCAAATCCAGCGCGGTGGAAAAAGTGTTGCTCGGCAAACCCGTTGCATTTTCAAAATGCGTGTTGTTTAGCCCAAGGCGTTTTGCTTCTAAATTCATCAACTGCGCAAAGTTTTCTTCCGAACCACCAATAGCCTCTGCCAACAAAATGGAAGCATCGTTGCCCGATTGCACAATCATCCCTTTGAGCAAATCATCAACTGTGGCGGATTTGTTGATTTCCAAAAACATGCGCGAGCCTTCTGCGCGGTAGGCTTTTTCTGAGACTTGCACTTTTTGTTCCAAGGCAATGCGCCCTTCTTTTAAAGCGGCAAAGGCAAGATAAGCGGTCATCAACTTCGTTAAAGATGCCGGTTCTAATCGTTCCTGCGGGGCAAAAGCGGCAAGCGTTTTATTCGCCGTTAAATCCCACAACAACCACGATTTGGCTTCAATTTCGGGCGGAATTGGCGCAGGAATGCTTTGCGCAGCAAGGTTTTGCGCAAAAAATAAAAAAAAGAATAAGATTTTTTTCATCGTTGTTCCGTTTTTTGCAATTTTCCACGGTAAACCTTGTTTTTTTGAAAAAAATAAATCGTTTACCGTGGAAAATCGCGCAATCAGTCAAAAGGATGGTGTTTCACAATGGTTTCTTCACGTTCAGGACCAGTGGAAACCAAGGCAATAGGCACTTCGGCTAAAACTTCAATCATTCCCAAATAAGCGCGGGCATTGGCAGGCAAATCTTCAAAACGTTTGATTTGTGCCGTGGATTCGCGCCAACCCGGCACCGACTGCAAAATTGGTTCAGCCTTTTCTACATCAAGTGCGCCCGGCGGCAACAAATCATAAAACTTGCCGCCAATGGAATAACCCGTGCAGATTTTAATTTCAGGCAAACCATCCAACACATCCAACTTGGTTATACACAAACCCGTTAAACCATTGATTTGCGCCGAGCGTTTTAAAGCGGCAATATCCAACCAACCGCAACGACGCCGTCTGCCCGTCACTGTGCCAAATTCCATGCCCTTTTGCGACATTTGGTAGCCGGGCGAGCCTTCTGTTTCAATATCCAATTCGCTAGGAAATGGGCCACCACCCACGCGCGTGCAATAAGCTTTGGTAATGCCCAAAACCGCATCAATTTTGGTGGGACCAATGCCAGAACCCGCCGCCGCTTGCCCAGCCACGCAGTTGGAAGAAGTAACAAAAGGATAAGTGCCGTAGTCAATATCCAACAAAGTGCCTTGCGCACCTTCAAAAAGCAAGTTTTGTGGGGATTCATTTAAAGCAGCAGAAACATCGCCCACCATCGGTAGAATTTGTTCAAAGTTTTGGCAAGCGCTTTGATAAACCACATCAAAAGCAAGCGATTCCGCGTTGTAAAAATGCGTGAGCATAAAATTGTGGTAATCCAACAATTCTTTTAAGCGCGTCTTCAAATGTGCTGAATCAAAAAATTCATAGAGTTTTAAACCGCGGCGCGCAACTTTGTCTTCATAACAAGGTCCAATGCCTTTGCCGGTTGTGCCAATTTTGTTATTTTTTGAACGTTTGTTTTCGCGTGCGGCATCCAATGCCACGTGATAAGGCAAAATCACCGGGCACGCGGCGGATACCATCAAGCGCCCTTGCACTTCTAATCCTGCATTTTCCAACATGGCAATTTCGCGCGTTAAATGCGCCATATCCAAAACCACGCCGTTGCCAATGAAACAGCGCACATTGCCGCGCACAATGCCAGAAGGCACAAGGCTTAATTTAAACACTTTATCGCCTACCACAAGCGTGTGCCCAGCGTTATGCCCGCCTTGAAAACGCACAACGCCTGCTGCGCGATCGGTGAGCCAATCCACAATTTTGCCTTTGCCTTCGTCTCCCCACTGCGTGCCAACGACAACCACGTTTTTAGCCATGTTCTCCCCCGTTTTTGAACTGCCATTTGCCATTATTCCACGCCAAACGCTTGGCGTTTTTTGGAATTTTTTCATCCGTTAAAGCTTCAACAACCACACGATTTTGCAATCGCCAATCTGTTAAGATTTTTGTTAATGCTTGTAGCGCTGTTGAATCCTCTGTTTTTTCTACAAAAATCGGCGCGTTTTCAGCACTTTCAGAATCCTTTAACTCGGGTGCAACCAAAACCAACTGCCGCAAATCCATTGAAAAACCAGTTGCCGCTCGCGCACGTTTAAAAACTTTGCCAACACCATCATAACGCCCGCCGTGCGCCAAAGCGTTGGGATAATTCACATTAAAAGCATTGAAAGCCAAAGCGGTGTGGTAGTAGTAACCGACCAAATCTGCCAAATCAATGGAAAACGGCAAATCGGGGCGTTTTTGAATGATCCAAGCCAAATCGGTTAAGGCGGCGTTGATTGTTGGATTTTTTAAGACATCAAAAGCCGCGTGGGCGCGACTTAAAACGTCAATAGAATCGCCATATAAATTCAGCAATGCGCGAAAAACGTTTTTGTTCGTTGGCGCAAAATCATCCGTTGCCGCAAACAAAGCTGGCGCATCTTTTAAACGCAAAAATTTGGCAAGTTGCAATTTTAAAGACTCATCAATTTTTGCCATTTCGCACAAGGCGTTGAAAATGCCAAAATGATTCAAATCAATGCGGTCAATGGTAATGGCGCAAGCGTTTAAGGCTTTTACAGCCAAGGTGATGATTGCCAAATCCGCATCAATGTGTGATGCGCCATAAATTTCTGCCCCAATTTGTTGCAATTCTCGCCCGCTTTTTAAATTGGACGGGCGCGTGTGCGCAACAACACCGCAATAACAAAGCCTTGTGATGCCATCATCGTTTAAGAGTTGCGAATCAATGCGCACAATTTGCGGCGTGATGTCGGCTCTTAAACCCATCATTTTGCCAGAAAGCTGGTCGACGAGTTTGAAGGTTTTTAAATCCAAATCCCGCGCGCTACCCGTTAAAAGAGAATCCAAATACTCAATCAAAGGCGGCATCACCAATTCAAAACCGTATGAAGCAAACAAATCCAAAACTTTGCGGCGCAAACTTTCCAAACGTTTGGCTTCTGGCGGCAAAATATCCGCAAAGTATTCAGGCAATAACCATTGCATAGCGTTTTTCCACGGTCAACGCGAATTTTTTTTCAAATAATTGAAAAAATCGGAGGAAGGATCCACAACCAAAATATCGTTTTTGTTGGCAAAACTCGCGCGATACGCTTCCAACGAACGATAAAAGGCATAAAACTCCGGATTTTTGTTGTAAGCGTTGGCGTAAATGGCGGCGGCTTCTTTATCACCATCGGCTTTGATTTTTTGCGCATCGCGATACGCCGTTGAAACAATCACTTCACGTTGTTTATCCGCATCGGCGCGGATTTTTTCAGCCGCTGCCGCACCTTCTGAACGCAATTCGTTGGCAACGCGTGCGCGCTCGGCTTCCATACGGCTATAAACCGCAGCGGAAACTTCATTGGGCAATTCCACACGTTTTAAGCGCACATCCACAATGCGAATGCCGACTTTTAAAGTATCCACATTCGCCTTTTCGCGCATATCTTCCATAATCTTGTCGCGCTCACCCGAGACCACATCATGCACGGTGCGTTTGCCAAATTCTTCGCGCAAACCTGCGTTAATCGTTTGATTTAAGCGAATGCGCGCGCGGCTTTCATCGCCTGAAAAAGAAATGTAATAAAGTTTGGGATCCACAATGCGCCATTTGATATATGAATCCACCAAAACATTTTTCTTTTCAGAAGTAATAAAACGCTCAGGTTCATCCGAATCCATCGTGATAATGCGTTTTTCAAAGTAGCGCACATCTTGAATAAACGGCCATTTGAAATTTAAACCGGGGTCGGCTATCACGTGTTTGACTTCACCAAATTGCGAAACCAATGCAAATTTGCGTTGATCCACGGTGAACATCGTCATAGAAAGCAAAACCAACAAAGCAGCAACAACAATCAGCACGTTTTGAAAAAAAGCGTTGGTTTTCATCTTAACGCTCTCCACGATTGCGGGTTAAAGACAAATTGCGTGTTGAAGATTCTGTTTTTTCAACCATCGGCATAGAATTTTCTATTTTATTTTCCATGGTAGACCTATTTTTTTCTTGCGGTTTTTCCAATAATTTTTCAAGCGGCAAATACAACAAACTATTGCCGCCTGCTTTTTGATCCACCATCACTTTGCTAGTATTGGCATAAATTTGTTGCATGGTTTCCAAATAAAGACGCTCACGCGTGACCTCTGGCGCAGCTTTGTAAGCATCCAACACAGCGGAAAAACGCGCCACATCCCCTTGTGCTTTGGCAACCACACTTTGGCGATAAGCTTGCGCTTCTTCCATCAAGCGCGATGCCGTGCCGCGCGCTTTGGGAATCACATCATTGGCGTAGGCTTGCCCTTCATTTTTCTGCCGTTCTTTGTCTTGGCTGGCTGTAACGGCATCATCAAAAGCCGCCTGCACTTGTTCGGGCGGTTGGGCATTTTGCATGGTAACTTTGGAAATTAAAACGCCGCTTTGGTAACGATCCAAAATTTCTTGGATCAATTGCGTGGCATCGGCGGCAATTTGTTCTCTGCCTTCATACAAAACCAAATCCATTTTGCTTTTACCCACAATCTCCCGAAAAGCCGATTCCGCCGCACCTTTGACCGCCGCATCGGTGTCGCGGTTATAAAACAAATATTCCATCGGATCTTTTAAAATGTATTGCACGGCAAATTGAATGTTGACCAAGTTTTCATCATCGGTCAGCATCAAGGCTTCTTTTAAAACCTTGTTTTTTTCGCTACCGCGGTAACCCACTTCAATGGTTCTCACATTCGTTAAATCCACAATTTCGTGCGTTTGAATGGGAGCAGGCAAGCGCCAATTCAAACCCGGCTCGGTGCTTTTTAAAAAGCGGCCAAATTGCAAAACCACGCCACGTTCAGAAGCATCCACCACATAAAAACCGCTTAACAACCACAAAATCACAGCCAACACGGCGGCAAGTGTTAAAAACTTGCCCGATGCCATTGGCGCCAAACTATTTGAAAATCCGCCGCCGCCATTTCCAGCGCCGCCGCCGTTTTCATCCAAAATGCCCTTCCATGGATTTTTTTTCATTTTTGCTTTGGTGTTGTTTTGGTTAAGCCAGCCGTTGATTTTGCCTACCAAATCGTCCCACGCTTCGTCCAAATCGGGCGGTTCATTGCGGTTGGGGCGCTTTTTATTGTCATCACCTTGATTTTGGCGCGGTTGTTGTTCGTCATCGTTGTTGTTGGGATAATGCTCCGATTTGTCGTTCTCTTCGGGCGATTTTCCCCAGCGTGGGTCGTTTAAAGACATATGCCAATACCTAAATAAAAGTTTGCCGTTTGCAAATGGCGTATTGTGCCAAAATTTGACGCAAATTTTCTAGTCCATCACCATTTTTTGCACTTAAAAAAATACGATTCGGCAATTTCAAACGATTTTCCACGGTAAACGTGGAATTTTTTTCAAAATCAGCGTTTAAATCGTTATTTTGAAAACGCGCACAATCTTCTTTTAAATCCGTTTTGTTCAAAACCAAAAGTTGCGGAATTGAATCCGCCCCGATTTCTTTTAACACAGCATTGACAGCGGCGCATTCGTCTTCATAAACTGGGCTTGAAAAATCAATCACATGCAACAACAAATCCGCTTCCACGCTCACTTCCAATGTGGCGTGAAAGGCTTTAACCAAAGCGTGCGGCAAATTGCGGATAAAACCAACCGTGTCGGTCAAAACCATTGATTCTTGCGCTTGTTCTAACCACAATTTACGAGACGTGGTGTCAAGCGTGGCAAAAAGTTGGTCGGCAGAATAAACTTTTTCATGCGTTAAGGCGTTAAAAAGCGTGGATTTTCCAGCATTGGTATAACCCACCAAAGAAACATTAAACGCCGATTTTCTAAAAGTTGAACCGCGTTGCGTTTGGCGAGATTTTTCTAATTTGGATAAACGCGCATTCAAATATTTCACACGTTGGGCTAACAAACGCCGATCAATTTCCAACTGCCGCTCGCCCGGACCTCTTAAACCAATGCCGCCTTTTTGGCGCTCCAAGTGCGTCCAAGTGCCCACCAAACGCGTTGCCAAATGCGTTAATTGTGCCAATTCCACTTGCAAGCGCCCTTCAAAACTTTGGGCGCGCAAGGCAAAAATATCCAAAATTAAGGTGTTGCGGTCAATCACACGCACGTTCAAAAAACGCGCGATATTGCGCTCCTGCGTGGCAGAGAGCGTGTGATTAAAAATCACCAAAGTCGCTTGGGTTGCCAAAACCTGCGCCTTTAATTCTTCCATTTTGCCTTTGCCAATAAAAAACTTGGCATCGGGCGCGGTGCGCTTGGCTTGCAAAGAACCAACAATCTTGGCACCAGCAGATTCGGTTAAAGCCCGTAATTCTTTTAAGGAATTATGCGAATCAAATTCCTTAAAATCCACTTGCACCAAAAAAGCGCATTCCAAAAACTGATTTTCCACGGTCGATGTTAAAAAAATTTCACGTTGACCGTGGAAAAATGCGCGTTTGGCTTTTTCTTCACTCGGGCTGACTCGGTTTTTGCTCTTGCTGCAAGCTAATTGGGCGCGCAGGCACCACCGTTGAAATGGCGTGTTTGTAAACCATTTGCGTTACGGTGTTTTTGAGCAACACCACGTATTGATCAAACGATTCAATTTGCCCTTGCAATTTAATGCCATTGACCAAGTAAAGCGACACCGGCACGTGTTCACGCCGCAAGGCATTCAAAAACGGGTCTTGTAATAATTGGACTTTGTTCATTTTTAAAATCTCCATTAAGAAGCGCCATTATAACAACTAAGACTTTTGCGCATAAGGATTTTGATTGAAAGCGCATTCAATCTTCAAAGGCGTGCCTTTTAAGTCAAAAACGCTGCGAAAATGGTGTTCCAAATAACGCAAATAAGCAGGCGTTAGATTTTCCAAAGCATTGCCATGCAAAACAATCACAGGCGGATTAGAGCCGCCTTGGTGTGCATAACGCGGTTTGGGACGCACGCCGTTTTTGCGCGCAGGCGCTTGTTTCAAAAGCGCTTCTTGCAAGGCACGTGTTACTTGCGGCGTGGGCAATTTTTTATTTGCTGATTGAAAAACCACATCCACCGATTCCATCAATTGCTTCAAACCCTTGTGCTTTGCTGCCGAAATAAAATGCACAGGCGCAAAATCCAAAAACGCCAATTTGTTTTTCAAACGTTCTTTAATTTGCGTTTTGTCGTATTCTTTTAAGGCATCCCATTTATTCACAGCAACCACAAGCGCTTTGCCAGCTTCCAAAATTAGCCCTGCCAAATGCGCGTCTTGGTCGGCAATGTCGCGTTGGGCATCCAACATTAAAACGGCAACATTCGCTTTTTCAATGGCATCCAAGGTTTTGATAACCGAAAACTTCTCCAACATTTCATCAACCTTGCCTTTTTTGCGAACACCCGCAGTGTCAATCAAAAGGTAGTTTTTGCCTTTAAAATCAAAATCAATGGCAATGGCATCGCGCGTGGTGCCGGGTTCATCAAAAGCAATCACGCGGTTTTCGCCCAACAAAGCGTTAATCAGCGTAGATTTGCCAACATTTGGCCTGCCGATAATCGCCACTTTGCATTTTTCCACGGTCAACGCGGCATTTTTTTCAAAATCGGCATTTGCCGAATTTTCTAAATCATCGGCAAAATTGCTTAAAACTGCATCAATCATTGAACGCACGCCATCGCCGTGCGAAGCGGAAATCACAAAAGGTTCACCCAAACCCAATGCGTAAAAATCCGCGCGCGCTAATGTTTTTTCTACTCCTTCGGCTTTGTTGACAATCAAAAAAACAGGTTGCGGCAACTGCCGCAAACTTTTGGCAATGGCTTCATCTTGTGGGGTTAAACCCGATAAAAAATCCAAAACAAAAAGCAACACATCCGCTTCTTTTAAACCTTGTAGCGTCTGATCCGCCATTGCCGCCAAAATGCCGTCCTTGGCAAAAGGTTCAAAACCGCCTGTGTCCATCACCCAAAACGGCACATCACCCATTTGACCGTTGCCGTAATGGCGATCACGCGTTAAACCCGGAATGTTAGCGACCAAAGCATCGCGCGTTTTGGTAAGCCGATTAAAAAGCGTTGATTTGCCGACGTTTGGCCGCCCAACAAGTGCCACAACAGGCTTCATAAAACATCCAAGGCAATAACGCGCCCGCCCTCGGTTTGTAACCAAAACTTGCCATCGTTATAGACAATTGGCGCCAAAATTGCCGTGCGGTCGGTTTCAATTTTGGCTAAAAATTTGCCGCTTGCTGCATCCAACACATAAACAAAACCGTCCAAATCACCCACAACCAAAACGCTGCCCGCGCCCACTGCCGCGGCAGAAGGATTGCGTGTAACAAGTGCCTCGTTTTTCCACAAGGTGGCGCCAGTGTGTTTGTTGAGCGCATACAAAACGCCCGAATCCTCTGAAACAAAAAGCGCTTGGTGGTCATTTGCCAAGGCTTTTGCCGAACCGATTTTTTTCGCCCAAAGCTGCAAACCGCCTTGCATCATATTAAAACACGCCACTTGCCCTTGAAATGCCGCCGCGCATAAAACTTCGCCTTCAACCAAAGGCGTGGCAACCGATGTTAAACGATCCAACTCGTTGGCACCTTTGGGAATGGCAACTTGCCCTTGCCAAACAGGCAAACCATTTTCGGTAGAAAGTGCAACCAACTTGCCGCCTTCAAAACCCGCAAAAATAAAACCGCCTGCAAAAACAGGCATTGCCGAATCGCGCACTTGCAAGGTAGGGATTGAATGTTGATAAAACCACAAACGCTCACCGTTTTGGCGGTTGAGCAAAAAAATCCGCTCGTCCGCACTTTTGACCAAAAGCCCCGCAGGTGTGGAAACAGGCGTTTGCACCACGGCGCTTGATACCTTGGTTTTCCACACTTCTTCGCCCTTTTCGGCAGAAAAAGCAAACACTTCTCCCTTGTTGGAACCCACAAAAATCAATTCTTCATCGCCACCTACGCCCGCAGAAATCACTGTGTCAACAAGATTTTTTTCCCACAAAACATTGCCGTTTGCCTTATCAAAGGCTTTGATTTCTCCCTTGGCAGAAGCCGCAACCACGCTCTTGCTCAAAATTGCCAAGCGCAAAATATTTTTGCCCGATTCGCCCACATTGCCTTGCCAAGCCGTTTTCACATCAATGGTGTTGGCAAATTGCGGCGCTTCTTCAATGACCACGCCCGAAGAAAAAGGATTAAGCGATTCGCAAGCCGCCAAAATCGTGGTAATGCCAACAATAAAAATTTTTTTCATCATCGTTCCTTGTTTTCAACAGCAATATCCACGGTAGACGGCAATTTTTTTTCATTTTTACCAACGTTGTGCGCGGCAATTTTCTGCGAAATTGATTCGTTTAAGGTTGCAAATGCCGCATCAAAGCTGGAATCATTTAAGATTTTTTGTTGCGCCGTTTGCCACGACTTTAAAGCGTTTGGTAAATCTGCCTTTGCCCAATAAATATCGCCCTTAAAATCAAAAAAAGCGGGCAAAAAGCGGGCATTTTGCGGTGTTTCCAAGGTTTTAAGCGCTTGGTCAAAATTTTTCTCGTTTAAAAACAAATTCGCCAAACGCATTTTGGCTAAATCGCGCAAACTTTCCTCACCCTTTTCTGCCGCCCAACTGAGTTGCATTTGCGCGGTTTTAGAATCAGCACCTTCCATTGCCGCGGCTTCCATTGCCGCCAAGGTGGCGTAAGATTGCGAAGGATATTGATCAATCAACTCGCCTGCCAAACTTGCCACGCGCGCAGAATCTTTGCCAACAAGCGCCGCATTAAACTGCTGATAAACGCCTGCGGCTTGCGCTGCGTTTTTGTTTTGAAACCAACTGTAAGTGTTGTAAGCCAAGGCACACAAAGCAACAACCAAAATCGCGCTGGCAATCATATTGCCATAGGTTTGCCACCACGCTTTGAGTTGTGCGAGCTGTTCTTGTTCTTCCAAGTCGTAATGCGCCATTTTTGTTTTCCTTTTTTAAAAAGTTTCATCCTTGGTTAAAAAATTGAGCAAAGCCGAAAAATCAAAACTTTGCTGATTCTTGGTTTTCAAATCTTTGCATTGCAAAGTGCCGTTTTTCACCTCATCTTCACCGATGATAACGGCAAAAGCCGCTCCGCTTGCATCGGCGCGTTTTAATTGATTTTTAAAACTAGACGCACGCGGTGAAAATCGCACGTGAATATTATTGCGCCGCAAGTTTTCAGCAGTTTGAAATGCCAAATGAAGCGCCGCTTCAGAATAAACAATAAAAACGCTCGGTGTTGGCAACTTTTGCGATTCAATTAACAACGCCAAGCGCTCCAAGCCCAGCGCAAAACCGCACGCAGGCGTTATTTTGCCGCCTAATTGTTCCACCAAAGAATCATAACGCCCGCCCGCACAAACCGTGCCTTGTGCGCCGAGTTGGTCGCTAACCCATTCAAAAACCGTGCGGTTGTAATAATCCAAACCGCGCACCAAGCGGTGGTTAATTTTGTAGGGAATTTTTAAATCGCTCAAAAAAACCAAGACTTCTTCAAAATGTTTTTTGGATTGCGCCCCCAAAAAATCAAAAAGTTTGGGCGCTGATTCGCAAATTTCTTTTAAATCAGGATTTTTAGAATCCAAAATACGCAGCGGGTTTTTACGCAAACGGCGTTTGGAATCGTCATCCAACAAGTTTTCATAACGCGTGAAATAATCCACAAGCGCTGCGCGATGCGCTTGCCGTTCTTTAAAATCGCCCAAAGAATTGATATGCAATTCGGGCGTTGGAATTTTAAAATCCTGCCAAAAATTTGCCGAAAGCGCGATGATTTCGGCATCCACCAAAGCGGCGCACTCGCCCAAACATTCCACGCCCAACTGATGAAATTGCCGATAACGCCCTTTTTGCGGACGCTCGTGGCGAAACATCGGCCCCAAATAATACAATTTTTGAATAGCGCCATCAGCGCCCATTTTGTTTTGAATAAATGCCCGCACACAACCCGCCGTGCCTTCTGGGCGCAAGGTTAGTTTTTCATCGTTTAAGGCATCAACAAAGGAATACATTTCCTTTTCAACAATGTCGGTTACTTCGCCAATGGCGCGGGAAAATAAAGGCGTGGGTTCTACAATCGGCAAGCGTATCGGCAAAAAATCATAAAGCGCCAAGCGGCGTTTTAAAACATTTTCAATTTTTTCCCAAAGAAGCGATTCAGGCGGCAAAATATCATTCATTCCGCGCACCGATTGCAGTGTTTTTTGTGTGTTCATTTTCAAAATTTTTCAGGGTTTACCGTGGATTTTGGGGTAATGGCGGCAAATATAATCTTCAATGCGCGCAAAAAACGCCGCCTTGACGTTGTCCGCTTTTAAGGTTGCCACTTTAACACCATCTTCAAAAAGCGGGGCGGAAAAGTCTTCATTGTTGCCGGGCAAAGAAATGCCCAAATTGGCGTGTTTGGATTCGCCCGGACCATTCACAATGCAACCCATTACGGCGATTTTTAAATTTTCAACACCTTGAAATTCCTGCGACCATCGGGGCATATTATCAGCGATGAAGTGGGTTACTTCTTCGGCAAGTTCTTGAAAATAATGGCTACTGGTGCGCCCGCAACCCGGGCAAGCAATAACAGACGGGCGAAAATTGCGCAGTGCCAAACTTTGCAAAATCTCTTGCGCCACCAAAACTTCATCGGTCCTTGGCGCACCCGGCGCAGGTGTTAAAGAAACCCGAATGGTATCGCCTATGCCTTCGTTTAACAAAACCGCCAAAGCCGCCGTGCTTGCCACAGCGCCTTTAATGCCCATTCCCGCTTCGGTTAAGCCCAAATGCAAAGGATAATCGGCAAGTTTTGCAAGTTGGCGATAAATAGCAATTAAATCCTTCGCGTCTGAAACCTTGCAGGACAAAACAATTTGATTCTTCGGCAAACCTAATTGCACGGCTGATTCTGCCGACTCCAAAGCACTTGCAATCAAGGCTTTGTGCATTATTTCACGCGGTGATAACGGCTTGGCACATTGCGCGTTTTCATCCATTGTTTTTTGCAAAACAGCAGCATCCAAACTGCCCCAATTTACGCCGATACGAACCGCTTTTTCATAACGGCAAGCAAAATCAATCATCGCTTTAAACTGTGATTCTTTTTTTTCGCCAAACCCAACATTGCCCGGATTAATGCGGTATTTCGCCAAAGCCTCGGCACAAGCGGGCGCATTTTTTAATAGCGTGTGGCCGTTGTAATGAAAATCACCAATGAGTGGCACTTGGCAATTTTTTTGGTCTAATGCTTCGCGGATTTTTGGAATTGCCGCAGCCGATTCGGCATTATTGACCGTCAAACGAATCATTTCAGAACCCGCACGCGCCAAAGCCAAACATTGTGCAACACTTGCTTGAACATCCGCTGTGTTGGTGTTGGTCATTGACTGCACGGCAACGGGAAAACCGCCACCGATTTTGACTGCGCCGATTTGCGCAACAAGACGTTTTTTAATCATCAGCAGGTGCAGTTTGGTTTTTCCCGCGGAATTTTGCCAAGTTTTCCGCCCGAATCTTTGCCAAATTTTCTGCCCGAATCTTCGCTTGTTCTTCAGGCGAAAGCGCACGAGACGGCGCAGAATTAGCCGAATTGGCAGTTTTGGCATTTGCTACATTTGCAGAATTAGCAACAGGCGCAGGTTTTGCAACCGGTGCGGGAATTGCCGCCGCAGGTTCTGGGGTTGCAGGTTTTTGAAGAGACGTTATTGGTTTTGCAGTTTTTTCAGGTTTTGCAGCAGGCAGAGCTGGCGCAGGTGGCGGCAAAACATCAGCAGTTGGCGCAGGTTTGGCAATTGGCATTAGCGCAGGCGGTGCCGAAATTGACAAAGGATTTTCCAAAACGGATGGCGCCATAGGCGACTCCAACATTGGCGCAGGAATTGTTGGCATAGCTGGCATTGCCGATGGCGCATCCAAAGCATCAGATGGCAAAACCTCTTTTTCCACGGTCAACGCTTTATTTTTTTGAGGCAACAAATTGCCTAACGCATTAGACCATTCATCGGGTAACAAAAAATAACCCAAAATCACCACAACCAAGAGCGACAAGGCGATAACCATCGCGCGGTTATCCGCCCGTGGTGGCACAATAACATCCCCGGGCTTGATTTCTAACTTCGGCATCGCTTCGTTTTGTAAGGCTTTTTGCAAGCGCTCAATCAAAGCCTCAACATCCGCAATGCCCAAAAAGCGTGCGTAATTGCGCACAAAGCCAATAATAAAAACGCGCCCGGGCAAAACATGCCAGTTTTCAGATTCAATGGCTTGAATTTGCGCAGCGCCAAGCCGCAAGCGCTGCGCTGCGTTTTGCAAGGATAAGCCTTGCGATTCACGGGCTTGACGCAAGGCATCGCCTACGCCGCTTGCTGCCGCAACATCCGCGGTGAGTTCAAAGGCTGGGGTTTTTTCAGTGCTTTCGGTCATTCAAATTCGCCTTTTAAGTATTTTTTGTATTCTTCCGAGCTTGGATAATTTTTGCGCAACCGCGCCGCATAAGAGTTTTCTGCCGTTTTCTGCCCTTCTCGGCGCTCCAAACGAATACCAAGCCACAAGGCTTCGGCAGAAGGCGGCTCCATTTGGCGCATTGCTGCTTCCAAATAAATGCGCGATTCACCCAAGTTGTTTTGGTGGTAGAGCAAATCCGCCAAGCGCACATTCGCCATTTCCGAATAAGGTGAGCCCATCGTCACGGTTTTTAAAAAATAATCCATCGCTTGGTCGGTTTTGCTCACCTTCAAGGAACAAATGCCCGCGTTGTAATGAACGCTACCCGGCGTTCGGTAAAGCGGGTCTTCTAATGCCACCTTAAAATGCCGAAATGCCGCATCGGTTTTGTTTATCTTGCACAAAAATGCGCCGTATTGATCGTTGATTTCCGGGCTATTGGGAGAAAGCGATATGGCGCGGTTGAAATCCGTTTCCGCCTTGTCATCTTGCCCAAGAGAAGAATGAATAACACCGCGCACGGCATAAGCATTGGGATAGTTTTTATCAAAAGCCAAAGCCACCATCAACTCTTCCAAAGCCGTTTGCCGCTCGCCCAAGTTGAAATACATCAACGCCAACTGCGTGTGGATTTCTGCCCCTTCCATGCCGTGCGCTGCGCGCTGTTCGGAAGTCCAAGAACGCGGGCTAAATGAAGAAGGCGATGATGGCTGCTGCACATTGCGCCGCGTTTGTTTGCGCGCCGTGCTAGAACCTGCGGCATTCATATCCGGCACCATATTCCACTGCGCATAAACAGGCGCGGCAAGTGCCACAATCATTGCGGCAAATAGTAATTTTTTCATTTTTTTCACCATTTCCAAAAAACTTCAAGAAGCCAAAGCCAAAACAACCTTGCGCCGACTTTGAACCTTGCCAGCCAACTGACCGCACGCAGCGGCAATATCATCCCCGCGCGTTTTGCGAAGTGTGACCACGCGACCAGCATTTTTCAACACATCAGCAAAAGCGGCAAGGCGCCGCGCAGAAGGTGCAATAAAATTTGACGCTTCAAAAGGATTAAAAGCAATTAAATTAAATTTACACGGAATGTTGCACGTTAATTTTAATAAATCTTGCGCATCTTTGGTGGAATCATTGATGCTGTGGATAAGGGTATATTCAAAGGTAATAAAATCGCGCGGGGCAAAAGCCAAATAACGTTTGCAAGCCAAAAGCAATTCTTTTAAAGGGTATTTTTTATTCAACGGCACCAACAAATCCCGCAAATCATCCCGCGCGGCGTGCAAAGAAACCGCCAAGGCAACGGGCGCGCGCTGGGCAAGTTTGTCCATCATCGGCACAATGCCCGCGGTAGAAACGGTGACCCTTCGGCGCGATAAACCATAAGCAAAATCGTCCAAAAAAACATCAATTGCCTTGGCTGTGTTTTCAAAATTTGCCAAAGGTTCGCCCATTCCCATTAAAACCACATTGGAAATGCGGCGGTTTTGAAAATCGTTTAAAAAGGTTTTCACGCCCCACAACTGCCCCACAATTTCAGCTGTTGTTAAATTGCGCGAAAAACCTTGTTTGCCCGTGCAACAAAAAGCACATTCCAAAGCACAACCAATTTGCGTGGAAATGCACAAAGTAGCGCGATTTTCTTCTGGAATAAAAACGCTTTCAATGGCTTGCCCGGCAATATCCCACAAAAATTTAATTGTGCCATCGCCCGATTCTTCAATGTTCAACAAAGGCAACGAGGTGGCGCGCGCATTTTCCTTTAAAAAAACACGCAAGGATTTTGCCAAATTCGTCATTTGCTCAAAATCGCACACGCCTTTTTGGTGCAGCCACGCCATCACTTGCTGCGCGCGAAATGCCTTTTCACCAGAATTTTTAAAAAATTCCGCCATTTCGCGCGTGTTGAAGTTGAATAAATCGGGTTTTTCCAGCATTTATCGCCCGCTGTAAATATTTTGCTCGGGGAAGAAAAACGCAATTTCAACCGCCGCCGTTTCCATTGCATCAGAACCATGCACGGCGTTGGCATCAATTGATTCTGCAAAATCCGCACGAATGGTGCCTTTTTCGGCTTTTTTGGGGTCGGTGGCACCCATCAATTCTCTGTTTTTCAAAATGGCATTCTCGCCTTCCAAAACCTGCACCATCACGGGGCCAGAAATCATAAATTCCACCAAATCTTTAAAGAATGGGCGCTCTTTATGCACGGCATAAAAACGTGCGGCTTCATCATTAGACAACCAAACCATTTTGGCAGCGATGATTTTCAAACCCGCTTTTTCAAAGCGCGCGTAAATTTCGCCAATCACATTTTTTTTAACAGCATCCGGTTTCACAATGGACAAGGTGCGTTCAATCGCCATTTTTTAATCCTTTTCAACAAAATCAAAAATTTTAACATTAAAGAACACTTTAAAAAATCCACGGTCAACCCGAAATTTTTTTTATTTTTTAAAATTTTTTTGAGTTGACCGTGGAAAAATGCATACGTGTTAAAAATTTTGTTGAAAGTTTTATAATGCGCAAAAAAAATTTTAAAAGGTAAAGTTATGCTCGAATTGATGCGCTACATTGTGGATATTTCATCATACCGCGACCGCACAAAAATCAACGCGGCGCTCATCAAAGCGCTCAAAGCATTGTTGAAACCCAATTCGGTAACCATTTACCGCGCGTATCCCGCCAAGGAAAAAATGATTTTTGCTTGCGCCGGCATTGAAAATAACGAAATTTTCTCCCACAACGCTTATGTGCCCAAATTGCGTTACTGCAAACCCGCCGCAGATGATGCCTTAATTGATGAATGTTGGGCATCCCAAAAAGTGAAAATTGTGGGCGGCGCAACCCACATTGAACGCTTGATTGTGCCCGTTATCCAAAACCGCGAAGTCTATTATTTAATGGACATTCGCCCAACCACCGGCGCTGATTCATTAGAACTCTACAAAAGCATCATTCAATTTTTCTCCAACTTCACAGCTCTCTTGGATTACGGCGAAACAGACGCGCTAACAACCTTGCCCAGCCGCAAAACCTTTGAACAACATATGTTTGAATGGTTGCAAGCAGACGCGCAAAAAGCCCAAAACGAAGACTCATCACACTTTTTGGCTATTTGCGACATTGACGATTTTAAAAATGTCAACAACGCCTTCGGGCATATGATTGGTGACGAATTGCTGCTGATGCTCGCGCGCGCCATTCGGCAGTTTTTGCCTTTTACCGACCAAGTGTTTCGCTACGGCGGCGAAGAATTTGTGATTTTGATTCAGCCAAGCGATCTGTCGCACGCGCAAAACCTATTTGATAATCTGTGCCAACACATTGAAGCGCAAACATTTAGCCGCATTGGTAAAATCACGGTAAGCATTGGTTTTACCAAAATTGGCGCATCCGATACGCCTGATGCCGCCATTGAACGCGCCGATGAAGCGGTTTATTACGCCAAACAACACGGCAGAAACCAAGCGGCATCGTATGAAACCTTGGTCGCCAACAACGAATTGCATCCCAAAGAAGTGTTGAGCGGTGAAATTGAGTTGTTTTAAAAGGGTGAAATAAAAAAATGAAAGTCAAATACCATCTTTTAAAAAACACCGGCTACGCTTTATCCGGTTTCAAAAGCTTGCTTTTGGAAGAGCGCTCGTTTTTAATTGAATTTTTTATTATTATTCCCTTGGTGGTTTGGGTATTTTATTTACCTTTTAATTATTTTTTAAAAGTTTTGCTTGTTTCCGTTTTAATTTTGGTTTTATTGACGGAAGCTTTAAATTCTGCCATTGAAAATGTGGTAGATTTAATCTCACCTGATTATCACCCACTCGCCAAAAAGGCAAAGGATTGCGGTTCTGCCGCCGTTTTTTTCAGCATTCTCAACGCCATTTTGTGGTGGGGGTTAAGTTTGGGGTATCACTATTATTTTTTAAATTAAATCCCAATGCGCACAATTTTATTTAAAGATTCCATCGCTTGGGGCGATGCGGCAAGCGATGATTGCGTGGCGATGGCAAATGCGCTTTTAAAAAAAGGGAAAAAAGTTATTATTTCCGCCTTTACCAAAAATACGAATTTCAAAAATTTTGTAGCTTTTGAAAATTTAAATATTCAGGAAAACGATACAATTATTTTTCATTCTTTCCAAAACCCAAAAATTGTGGATTGTATTCAAAACACAAAAGCCAAAAAAATTTTGCGATTTCACAATATTACCCCGCCCGAGTTTTTTAAATTTTGGAATATCAACCTTGCACAAGAATGCCAAAAAGAAATTGATATTTTAAAAAAACTTAAAACCTATTTTGATTTATCAATTTGCGATAGCTATTTTAATCAACAAGACTTAGAAAAACTCGGTTTTAAATGCCCCATTGCTGTTTTGCCAATTTTGATGGATTTTAGAAAAAAAAGAAAAAATATTCAAAACAAAAAAATATCAGATTTAAAAAATAAACATTTTACAAATATTTTATATACCGGACGAATGGCACCAAATAAAAAAATTGAAGATGTTTTAAAAAGCTTTGCTTATTACCAAAAATATTATAATAAAAACTCTCGCCTATTTTTAATTGGTGGTTCGCCCTGCCCTTTTTATACCAAAATGCTCCAACAATATGCACTGCATTTGAATATTCAAAATCTTTATTTTACGGGCGAAAAATCATCAGCTGATGATTTGTTGGATTATTACCAAGCTGCCGATTTATATCTTTCTTTGAGCGAACACGAAGGCTTTTGCGTGCCTTTGATGGAAGCTATGCACTACCAAACACCCATTCTCGCCTACGATGCCACGGCAGTATCCGAAACACTTGGATGCGCTGGCGTTTTAATTCCACAAGACAAAAAAAATCCATTATTGATTGCCGGGCTTATTAATGAAATTTTAAGCAATAATAATTTAAAAGAAACCATCATTAAAAAACAAAACGCACGTTTTTTGGATTTTGATTATGCCCAAACACAACAACAATTTTTGAATATTTTGGAGAAACAAAATGTTTGCTAATATTGAAAAAGAAATAGCAAAAAAAAAATTGAAAGACGATTTACAATCTTTTGATGATTTTGTGGTTTCTTTTTTGGAACAAAACCATTTTCAAATCACATTAAACAATAAAATCACTGTGGGCGGTGCAAAAGGATTGATTTTAAAAATCGCACAAAAAATCATTTATAAAATTATGCAACCGATTGTGGAAGAACAAAATGCCATCAACAATATTTTTTATTTAAAAATAAAACAAATTGAAAATAAAATTAAATAAAATTTTAAATATAAAAAAAATCCACGGTCAACACTAACTTTTTTCAAAAAATAATCGGTTGACCGTGGATTTTTTTTAAAAGCTAAACGTTGAATAAAAAATTCAACACATCGCCATCTTGCACAATGTAATCTTTGCCTTCTGAGCGCAGTTTGCCGGATTCTTTGGCACCAGCTTCGCCCTTAAAACGCACAAAATCATCAAAAGCAATGGTTTGCGCACGGATAAAACCACGCTCAAAATCGGAATGAATAACGCCTGCCGCTTGTGGCGCAGTGGCGCCTTTTTGAATAGTCCAAGCGCGAACTTCCTTAATGCCCGCGGTAAAATAGGTTTGTAAGCCAAGCAAATCATAAGCCGCACGAATCAAGCGGTTTAAGCCGGGTTCTTTCAAACCCAAAGAATCCAAAAATTCCGCTTTGTCCGCTTCATCCAAAGCCAAAATTTCGGCTTCAATGGAGGCGCAAATGGGCACAACCAGCGCTTTTTCAAGTTTTGCTTTTTCTTGAACTTTGTTTAATAATGCATTGTTTTCAAAGCCATTTTCATCAACATTTGCGGCATACAAAACAGGTTTTTGGGTAATCAAACAAAAAGGTTTTAAAAGCGCTTTTTCTTCTTTTGAAAAATCCAAACTGCGCACGGCGCGTGCTTCATTCAAAGCCGCAAAGCATTTTTCCAAAACAATCACCTTGGCTTTGGCTTCTTTGTCGCCCGCTTGTGCGGGTTTTTTATAACGATTGAGCGCTTTTTCAACCGTTGCCAAGTCTGCCAAGGCAAGTTCGGTGTCAATCACTTCAATATCGCGCAGCGGATCCACGCCGCCCGAAACATGCACCACGTTGTCATTTTCAAAACAGCGCACCACGTGGATGATGGCATCGGTTTCGCGAATATTCGCCAAAAATTGATTGCCCAAACCTTCGCCTTTTGAAGCGCCTTTGACCAAACCCGCAATATCCACAAACTCAACGGTGGCGGGCACAATGCGTTCGGGTTGCACAATTTTTGCCAAATCATTCAAGCGCAAATCGGGCACTTCCACAATGCCCACATTTGGGTCAATGGTGCAAAATGGGTAATTTTCCGCGGCAATGCCCGCGCGGGTTAAAGCGTTAAAAAGCGTTGATTTTCCCACATTGGGCAAGCCCACAATGCCGCACTGCAAAGCCATTTTGTTATCCTTTTTGAATCAAAAGCGCGATTATATAATCAAAAAACATTCCACAAAAGAAGCAATGAAATGGTGTTTTTTCAAAATAAATTTTCAATAAATAAAAAAATAAAAAAAATCCACGGTCAACACAAAAAAATTTTGAAATTTTTTGAATGTTGACCGTGGATTTTTTTATTTAAAAATAAAATTTAAATAATTTAAATTATTTAAATTGTAAAATCTTCAAAAACATTTAATTTATTTAAAAAAATTCGGGTGCGCTCGTGTTTGGGATGTGTGAAAAAATCTTCGGTTTGGGCTTCTTCAATAATTTCGCCCTCATTCATAAAAATAATTTTGTGCGCCAAGGCGCGCGCGAATTTTAATTCGTGCGTGACCAACAACATGGTTTTATTTTGAATGGCGCGGATGGTTTCCAAAACTTCGCCCACCAATTCTGGATCCAATGCGGATGTGGGTTCATCCAACAACATAATGCTAGGGTTCAAAGCCAAGGCGCGCGCAATGCCCACGCGTTGCGCTTGCCCGCCGCTTAATTCAAAAGGGTAAGCGCTGGTGTTGATTAAACCGACTTTTTCCAAATGATATTTTGCAATTTCAAAAGCTTTTTGTTTTTCTATTTTTTGAACCACAATTAAGGCTTCGGCGATATTTTCCAAAACATTTTTGTTGATAAACAAATTGTAATGTTGAAAAACCATGGCTGTTTTTTGGCGCAATTTTAAAGCCTCGTGGTGATTAAAATGCGCATAATTCAAATGAATATCATCAATTTGAATTTCGCCCGTTTGTGGTTTTTCTAATAAATTAATTGCGCGCAATAAAGTGGATTTTCCCGCACCAGAAGGACCAATTAAAGCCACAATTTCGCCATCATCAATGTTGAGATGAATGTTTTTTAAAATTGTTTTTTTGCCAACATTTTTATTTAAATGATTTATTTTAAGCATTGTATGCCTTTCTAAATTTAGAAAATCGTTTTTCAAATAAAGTAAAAACACCTTCTAAAAATAAGCACATTGCCCAATACAAGAGCGCTGCCATCAAATAAACTTCCAAAAATTTGGAACTTCTGCCCGATTCAATATCCGCCAAACCCATTAAATCAGCCACAGTGATGATTGAAGCCAACGCCGTATTTTTAATTTGAATAATAAAAAAATTCAACAAATTGGGCAGCGTAATCATCAAAGCTTGCGGCAAAATAATACGTTTTAAGGCTTGAAAACTGGTCATTCCAACGCTTAGTGCTGCTTCTTTTTGACCTTTATCTACGGCAAGCAAAGCCGAGCGGAAAATATCTGCCAAATAGGCACTGGCGTAAAGGGAAAAAATCACCAACGCATAATAAATGGCATCAAGCAGCGCAAAATTAAATTGCAAACCCAAAGATTTTAAAAAAATGGGAATGCCGTAATAAAACATAAAAAGTTGCACCAAAAGTGGCGTGCCGCGGAAAAAAGAAACATAAACCACCACGCATTGTGAGAAAAAACGCACTTGATAAAGCCGCACCAAAGCCATTAAAAAACCGATGATGCCGCCGACCAAATAAGACAATGTCGCCAAAAAAAAAGTCAGCGGCACGCCCGGAATCAAACGGGAAAAAGTATCCAAAAAGTAAGCGGTATCAAACATTGTGCAACTCTATCTTATGCGTTGTTCATTTTCATCGGCTGAAATCTTTGCCAAAATAGCGCACCGATAATTCGGAAATTTTGCCGTCTTTTAAAGCTTGTTCCAGCGCTTGATCAAAAACTTGAAGCAAATGGGCAGAATCTTTTCTAAAAACAAAATAAATGGGCGTTTTTTCCAAAACCACATCCGTTGGATAAACCTGAACATTTTGGGCTTTGGCAAAATCCAAGGTTGAAATGGGGTCGTTGATAATGGCAGATAAGCGCCCATTTGCCAAATCCGCAACCAATGCGGGCGAGGTTTTGTAATACACAATTTCAAAAGTGGCTTCGGGATGATTGGCTTTGTAATTTTCTAAATTTTTGGCGTGATTGGAACCCACTGTGGCGCCGATTTTTTGTCCATTTAACGATGAAAAATCTTTGATTTTTTCATCTTTACCCAAAATCAAAGCGCTCACGCCATAAAAATAAGGTTCCTTGGAAAAAAGATATTTTTCTTCACGCTCTTTTGTTTTGGCAATTTGGTTGGCAACCACATCAAATTTGCCGCTATCCAAACCTGAAAAAATGGCATTCCACGTTAGCGATGAAAATTTGACTTTTGCTTGCGGAATATAAGCCGCCACAATTTTCACCGCTTCGTTATCAAAACCAGTTGGCGCGCCCTTTTCATCCAAATAGGCAAAAGGTTTGTAAGCATTTTCGCTGCCAACATGGATATCCAAAGCATAAGCAAAATGAATGTTGAATAAAACAAGCAAAAAGAATTGTAAAAATTTCATTGTTGTTGCTCCTGTTGGGTGTAATCTTGGTTGAAGTATTTTTCACTCAAAACCTTTAATTCGCCAGCGGCACGCGCTTTTTGTAAGGCATTGGAAACTTTATCTTTCAAAGCCACTTTGTTTTTGGGAAAAACGAAAAAAATCTGCGTTTTTTGCACCGTTAAATCTGTAACTTGAATTTTTACGCCCTGCGCATCAGCATAATCTTTTGCCACAATTGGGTTATCCAACAAAGCATCCACTTGTTTGTTGGCAAGCGCCAGCAACTGCGCGCCGTAATTTTTAAAATAACAACTTTGACATTCAAATGCGCATTCTTTTTTGCCCATTCTTCAATGCGCAAAGCTTGGTTGGAACCCACCACCGCGCCGATTTTGGCGTTTTTTAAATCTTCAAAACCTTGAACTTTGGCGCCTTCTGCCACAATAAAATTCAAAAAAACATTGAAATAAGGAAAATCGCTGAAAATGTATTTTTCTTCACGTTCTTTTGTTTTGGCAATTTGGTGGGCGAGCATATCAAACTTGCCGCTGTCCAACCCCACAAAAAGCGCGGTAAATGGCAAAGGTTGAAAATGAAATTCCAAACTTGCATCGTGCTTTTGCAGAATTTTTAATAAATCAATGTCAAAGCCTACGGCTTGATTTTTTTCATTCACATAGGTGAAAGGCTTATACGTGTTGCCTGTGCCAACTTGAATGATTTCGGATTGAACTTGCAAAGCCAAGAAAAAAGGCAAAATGCCCAACAACAATCGCTTCATTTTTTCCTTTATGGATACAAAAATCGGCATAGTAAGGCAATTTTTTTTAAATTGAAGCGCAAAAAAAGCGTTTTAAAAACCCGTTTTGGAATTTAAAAAAGCGAATCAAAAAAATCCACGGTCAACAAAAATTTTTTTTGAAAATTTTTTTAAGTTGACCGTGGATTTTTTAAATAAATTTAAAATTTAAAATTAAAAATGTTTAATGATTATCATTTAAAAATAGTTGATTGCGCATCAAGCACTGTCAGATAAATTTTGTTTTAAATCATTATTTAAATGTTTTTCCAAAACACAAAGCACCGCAGGATTACCTTTAAAAACTTTATTTTTAAAAGCATCCACAAAAAAAGAGTTTCTTTTAATACACACAAAAAGGTTGTGGAAAATATTTAAACAAATCCACGGTAAACCATTATATTTTTTGAAAAAAAATAATTGTTTACCGTGGAAATCTGTTTATTTTTCAAGTGGAATAGAAACTTCCACAATATTCAAATTATCCTTCACCTCTTGGACAATTTTAATTTTGTTCTTTTCAATTTGCGGGAGGTATTTTTCAATTACTTGAATAATTTCCTCGCGCATTTGCGGCATAAAATGCGGGATAGTTGCATTTTCTTGCTCGTGGGCAATAATCACCTGCAAACGTTGCTTGGCAATGTTTGCCGTTCTTTTTTTCTTACCAAATAACAAATCAATGAGAGAGGACATTTATTTTCTCCCAAAAAGGCGCTTGAAAAAACCAACGGAAACCGGCTGAACAAAACGCAGCGGTAAATCCTCACCCAAAAAACGATCCACCACATCGCCATACGCCTTGGCCGCGTCAGTTTCTTCTTGGAAAATAACGGGGCTGCCTTGGTTGGAAGCTTGCAAAACGTCCTCGGATTCTGGAATAACACCGATAATTGGCACGTGCAAAATCTCTTCAATATCTTGGTAGGAAAGCATCTCCCCTGCTTCCACACGGTTGGGGTTATAACGCGTAATAAGCAAATGTTCCTTCACCGTTCCACCGTTAATTGCGCGGCGAGATTTGGATTGCAAAATACCCAAAATGCGGTCTGAATCGCGCACCGATGAAATCTCCGGGTTGGTCGTCACAATGGCTTCATCGGCAAAGGTTAAAGCCATCACCGCGCCGTGTTCAATGCCGGCGGGCGAATCGCAAACGATGTATTCAAAATCCATCGCTTTTAAATCTTTGATAACCTTTTCCACGCCTTCTTCGGTTAGCGCGTCTTTGTCGCGCGTTTGGGAAGCAGGCAAAACAAACAATTCATAATCCGAATGTTTGTCTTTAATCAATGCTTGCGAGAGCGTTGCCTCGCCGTGAATAACATTTACAAAGTCATACACCACGCGGCGCTCGCAACCCATAATCAAATCCAAATTGCGCAAGCCAACGTCAAAATCAATAACCACGGTTTTGTGCCCACGCATTGCCAGCCCTGTTGCAAAACTGGCACTGGTCGTTGTTTTGCCAACGCCGCCCTTGCCGGAGGTGACTACCACTACTTTTGCCATATTATCAAGTCCTAAACAAAGTTAAAAAAACAACAAATTAGAGCAATTCAATTTTTAACCACTCCAACTGCCCATCCGTTTCCAAAGAAATACAAACAGGTTTGCCGCGCAGTTTTGCATCCACGCCGTTTTCAAATTTTTGGAAAACGCCAGCAATGGAGACCAACTCCGCTTGCATATCGGCTGTAAAAATGCGCGCTTTTTTATTTTCTGCCCCGCCTGCCATCACTTTGCCTTTTAAAACGCCGCACACAAAAATATTGCCTTCGGCAAAAATTTGCGCCCCCGCGTGAACACGCCCCAAAACCACCACATCACCCGTGCCGTAATATTCCATGCCAGAGCGAACGGGCGCTTCAACAAGCAAAACATTGTGTTCGTTGGCGTTTGCGTCATAACCTGCCACATCGTTTGCAGGTTCAGGCGCAGTTTCTGCTTGTTTTATTTCAGGGTTATTCAAAAGAGGTGTTGGTGGCAAATGACGTTCTGCACGCACAAAATCATTATCAGCAAAAACAGGTAAATTGGCGGCTTGCACAATTTTTTGGTCATTATCCAAAACGCCAGAAACCCCCAAAACCGCCACACCAATAGAAGAAAACATTTGATGAATTTGGGAAAATTCAACAATAGGCTCGTTACAAAAATCCAAAATAATTTTTTCGCCTTTAAAAAAATCGGCTAAATTATCCAACATTTTTTGCAAGGCATCCGCCGTTAAAGCGCCAATTTGCACACGCATAGCGTGCAAACGCACTGGATTAAAACGCAAATTATCTGCTTTTGCCACGAAAAAAAGTCTCTTAAAAAGTAAAATACGCGCATTATAAACACGTATTTTTGTTTAAACAATGCAAAATCATTTAAAACAAGCCTTTGCCGTTTTGCGATTTGGCAAGCGCATTTTGACTTTTTGCAATTTGGCGCCAGATTTGACAGAAAAATTGCGTTTTTTGGCAATTTTTGGCGCATTTTTGGAAGAATTTTTTGCTTTGCGTTTGCCACGTTTAACGCAAGAAAAAATACCAACAGAAAAATTAAAAAACGCCGCACAAAAAATGAATGCGCTGGCAGAAAATTATTTTTTTAAAACCATTGCAACAATGCCACAGATTTTAAAAACAAAAGCCATTGCCAACAATCCACAATGTGCCGCTTTTTTTAAAGAAAAAATTGAAGCGCTTTTAAAAAATGGCGTTGATTTTGAAGAAAATTTTCCTTTTGAAAACAATTGCTTGTATGTTTTGTTGGATAATCAAAAATTGGTGGCAATGCCAAGGGATATTCCGTTTTTTTTAAATATTGATTCGCACATTGTTTTTTTAACAGATTTAATCACTGCATTTAACAAAAATACCACACTATTTTTTGTTGTTGAAAATATGTTGTTGAATATTCCAATTCCTTTTGATTTAGAAAATTTTGAAAAACTTTATTTAAAAAAACAACAACCAATTTTGCTTATTTTTGCAAACGGTGATTTGAAAAATTTTAAAACCAATGCTTTTCTTTTAAAAACCAAAAATCGTGCGCCTTTTTTGCCTTTGAAACAAATCTTTGGCTTTTTAAAAGCCTTAAATGTTGAATCGCCAAGCTTAGCGAATTTGCCCGTGCCTTTTGTGGATTTTCCAAAACACGATGTTTTTTTGAATCATCCCTACCACAATTTTGATGCGATTTTGCGTTTAACAGCTTTGGCGGCAAATGATGAGAAAGTATCCGAAATTTATATTTCTTTATACCGCACGATTTTAAAATCGCAACTTATTCAAAATTTAAAAAACGCCGCCAAAAATGGCAAAAAGGTTCACGTTTTTATTGAATTATTAGCACGCCAAGATGAGCGCGATAATATTTATTTATTCAACGATTTAAAACAAAATAATGTGTTGGTATCCGCCTTTAAAAATGGTTACAAACTACATGCCAAAACATTGCTTATAAAACGTGAAAACCATTTTATCGCACATATTGCTACTGGCAATTACAACGAACAAACAGCAAAACAATATATAGATTGCGGAATTATCACGCGCCAACCAGAAATTACAAAAACAATTTACAAACTTTTTCAAAATAGGTTTAACATTCAAAATTCATTTGTTTTGAATTATTCGCCAAAAAACCTACACGAAAAACTTTTATATTTAATAAAAAAAGAAACAGCCTTTGCCAAAAAAGGCAAACGGGCAAAAATTATTGCCAAAATCAATGCACTAACCGAAACACAGTTGATAAAAGCGCTTCAAAATGCGGCAGAAAACGGGGTGAAAATTCGGCTTATTATTCGCGGTGCTTCTTTATTAAAACCGAAAAAGAATATTCAAATTATTAGCGTTATTGGGCGGTATTTGGAACACGCAAGAATAATTTATTTTTACCACAATGGAAAAGAAAAAACGTATATATCAAGTGCCGACTGGATGCCGCGCAATTTGTTTTTAAGAACGGAGTTATTATGCCCAATTTTTGATAAAAAAATAAAACGTTTCTTAATTCAAAATGCACTGCAAAATTATTTTAAATCATCCCATTTTGAAATGCAAAAAAATGGGCATTATATATTTAAAGAAAAATTTAAAAATGCCCAAATTGAACCTTATTTTAAACTTTTAAAAGGATTATAAAAATGCAATGGATTTATTTATTCATCGCTGGTTTGTTTGAAGTTGTGTGGGCAGTTGCGATGAAATATTCCAACGGATTTTCGGTTTTAATGCCGTCAATAATTACGCTAATCGGTATGATATTGAGCGTTTTATTTTTGTCGCTTGCAATGAAAACGCTGCCGCTTGGCACGGCTTACATCATTTGGACGGGCATTGGCGCACTCGGTGCATTTATCGCTGGTCTGATTTTATTTGCCGAATCCGCTGATTTTTGGCGTGTGTTTGCCGTGCTTTTGATTGTGAGCGGTTTAATCATTTTAAAAAATACGCATTAAAAAAACGGCGATTTTCCACGGTAAACCGCAAAAAATTTTCAAAAAAATAGGTTGTTTACCGTGGAAAACGTAAAATATCGCCTTTTTTTCTTATTCCCAAACAATGCTCAAACGAATTTTAAACGCGCCAATTTATGACGTGTGCCAAGAAACGCCATTGGAAATGGCAAAAAACTTATCCGCACGCTTAGAAAACCACTTTTGGTTGAAGCGCGAAGATATGCAGCCGGTTTTTTCATTTAAATTGCGCGGCGCTTACAACAAAATTGCGCATTTGTCGGCAGCCCAATTGGAGCGCGGCGTAATTTGCGCATCGGCCGGCAATCACGCCCAAGGTGTGGCGTATTCGGCAAAACAATTTCAAGCGCGCGCGGTGATTGTGATGCCACAAACCACGCCCGCAATCAAAATCAATGCGGTCAAACGTTTGGGCGCTGACGTGGTTTTGCAAGGCGATTCTTTTGATGAAGCCTGTTCTTATGCGCTTTCTTTGGCTCAAAAACAAGGTTTAACCTTTATTCATCCTTTTGACGACCCCGATGTCATCGCTGGCCAAGGCACCATTGGCATGGAAATTTTGCGGCAATTTTCGCGCCGCAATGGCGCATTGAATGCCATTTTTGTTAGTGTTGGCGGCGGCGGATTGTTGGCTGGCGTGTTGGCGTATGTTAAAGCCATTGCGCCGCAAATTAAAATTTATGGCGTTGAAACTTTTGATGCCGATGCGCTTTATCAATCTTTGGAAAAAAAAGAGCGCGTGCATTTGTCGCAAATTGGTTTGTTTGCAGACGGCACGGCGGTCAAGCAAATTGGCAAAGAGACTTTTAAAATTGCCCAACAATATGTGGATGGCGTGGTGCGCGTTTCAACAGATGCCGTTTGCGCCGCCATTAAAGACGTTTTTGAAGACACACGCACCATTTTGGAACCTTCGGGCGCATTGGCGTTGGCAGGCGCAAAAGAATACGCACGGCAAAATCACTTGAAAAATCAAAATTTGGTGGCTGTCACTTCTGGCGCCAATATGAATTTTGACCGCCTGCGTTTTGTTGCCGAACGCGCGGAAATGGGCGAACAGCGCGAAGCGGTTTTTGCGGTGACCTTGCCTGAAAAACCGGGTGCTTACAAACATTTTGTAAAAATGATTGGACAGCGCAACATCACCGAATTTAATTACCGTTACCACAATCCCCAAAAAGCGCACGTTTTTGTGGGCGTGCAGGTTGAAGACCGCAATTCTTCCAAAAAATTGTTGGAAGAATTACAAGCGAACGGTTTTCAAGCCATTGATTTGAGTGATGATGAAATGAGCAAAAACCACATTCGTTATATGGTTGGCGGGCATGTGTTGCAATTGCAAAATTTTAATGAACGATTATTCCGCTTTGAATTTCCCGAGCGCCCGGGCGCTTTGATGCATTTTTTAAATGAAATGAGCGATGATTGGAACATCTCTCTTTTTCACTACCGCAACCACGGCTCGGATTACGCACGGGTTTTGGTGGGCATTCAAGTGCCGCAAAAAGACAATGAACGTTTTGCTTTATTTTTATCCCGCGTGGGTTATGTTTATTCCGAAGAAAGCGAACACCCGGCTTATCAGCTTTTTTTAAGATAAAAATCCACGGTCAACGCCAAATTTTTTTCAAAAAACCTCGCCGTTGACCGTGGAAAATCATTAAAATTCTTGTTTTTTGGCAGTGCGGAAAACAACGGAGAATCCTTATGGTTTTGTCGTCCCTTTTTGGTAGTAAAAAAGAAGAAAAGCCACGCCCCGCGGCAAGAAAACCAGCGGCGCCAGCGGCACCTGCGGCAAAAAAAGCCGAAGAAGATGCATCGGACATTATTGTTCAAACCAACCAAGATAGCGCCGCCATTGACCAAATTGTGATGCTCTTTGCCAATGGCGACTTCACCACCACGCGCACCTTGTTGGAAGCCAATTTGTATGAAGCGCCCACCAAAATCAACTTGCGCTATTGGTTGTTGATGCTGGATTTATTGCAAGTTGAAGGCGACAAAACTTCTTTTGATACGTATGCCATGGATTTTGCGCGGCACCACGAAACCTCGCCGCCCGCTTGGCGTGATTTGTCCGGCGCATCGGTGGATGATTCGGTTATTGGCGGTGGTGACGATGAAATTGTTACCTTGCAAGGCGATTTAACCCAAGAACAAGTGGGCGCGCTTGCTTTTTTAACCGACCGCGTTAAAAAAGGTCAAGGTGCCATTTTGGATTTCACCAAAATGACCAGCTGCGATGATTATTCCGCTGGTTTTTTGGCGGATCTTTTAATTGCCGCGCGCCGCTTAAAAGCGCCTGTGGTGGTTAGAAACACACGCTCTTATTTAAAACGGCAAAGTTTGCGCTTGATGGTTGGCAAACCCGAAAATGAAAACACGTGGCGGTTTGTTTTGGAATTGTTGCAACGCGTGGGGCCCAAAAATGTTTTTGAAGACCGCGCCGTTGATTATGCAATGACCTTTGAACAATCGCCGCCATCTTGGGAAGATTCCGCTTTGCAAGAAGGCGAATCGGCAGTGGAAATTGACCCCAACGCCATTCCAGCCGAATCAGAAGGCGAAGAAGGTGAAGAAGACGAAGAAAACCAAAATTTGAGCGACACCGTGCACTACCGCGGCGATTTGTTGGGGGAAACCTTTGACGATTTGCAAGATGTGGTCGACCACAATTTTCAAACAACGCTTGATTTTACGATGGTGCGCCGCGTGGATTTTTTCTCCGCTGGTATTTTGTTAAATCGGCTAATCGGTTTTCAGCCAATGGGCAAAAAAATTGTGATTTTATACCCCAATGCCTTTGTGAATGAACTTTTCCGCATTGTGGGCATTCCGCAATTTGCCACCATCATTGAACGCTCGGAATAAAAAACAAATGGAACAATACAAAGGCACAACCATTTTAAGCGTGCGCCGCGGCAATGTGGTTGCATTAGGCGGCGATGGGCAAGTTACATTAGGCAACATTGTGATTAAAGCCACGGCAAAAAAAGTGCGCCGCATTTACAAAAACCGCATTATTGCCGGCTTTGCAGGCGGCACGGCGGATGCTTTTACGCTTTTTGAACGCTTTGAAGAAAAACTAGAAAAATACCAAGGGCATTTGATGCGCTCGGCCGTGGAACTTGCCAAAGACTGGCGCACCGACCGCGCCTTGCGCCGTTTGGAAGCTATGCTTGCCGTGTGCGATGAAAATCATTCTTTGATTATCACCGGCAATGGCGATGTTTTGGAACCCGAACACGGCATTGTTGCCATTGGCTCGGGCGGGGCTTATGCCCAAAGTGCGGCACGCGCATTGTTGGACAACACCGATTTGCCGCCCAAAGAAATTGTAGAAAAAGCGCTTGGCATTGCCGCAGAACTTTGCATTTACACCAACGGTAATTTTTGCATTGAAAACTTGCCGTAAATTTTCAAAATTTTTTTAGTTGACCGTGGAAAAACAACAAAATGATGATGACTCCTCAAGAAATTGTCAGCGAATTAGACAAACACATTGTTGGGCAAACGCGCGCCAAACGCGCGGTTGCTATTGCTTTGCGCAACCGTTGGCGCAGAGCACAAGTTGCAGAACCTTTGAGAACAGAAATCACGCCCAAAAATATTTTGATGATTGGGCCAACAGGCGTGGGCAAAACCGAAATTGCGCGCCGCCTTGCCAAATTGGCCAATGCGCCTTTTATTAAAGTGGAAGCCACCAAATTTACCGAAGTTGGTTATGTGGGCAGGGATGTGGATACCATTATTCGCGATTTGGTTGAAATTGCGGTAAAAAAAGGCAGGCTTGAAGCCCGCGAAAAATTACGCTCGCTTGCCGAAGATGCGGCAGAAGAAAAAATTTTGGATGTTTTGTTGCCCGCCGCACCGCACGCGATTTCTAATATGGAAGACGATAGCCAAACGCGGCAAAAATTCCGCAAAAAATTGCGCGAAGGGCTTTTGGATGACAAAGAAATTGAAGTGGAACTTGCTGCCCCAAGCGTGCAAGCCGAAATTTTGGCGCCACCCGGCATGGAAGATTTAACCCAACAAATTCAAGAAATGTTCCAAAACTTTCCCAAAGGCAAAAAGCACAAACGCAAATTAAAAATCAAAGAAGCCTTGCGCCTTTTGGTGGATGAAGAAGCGGCAAAAATGGTCAATGATGAAGAAGTCAAAGCCAACGCCTTGGAAGCGGTGGAACAACACGGCATTGTGTTTTTGGACGAAATTGACAAAATTGCCGGAAAATCCGAACACCAAGCGGATATTTCGCGCCAAGGCGTGCAGCGCGATTTGTTGCCGCTGGTGGAAGGCACCACCGTTTCCACCAAATACGGAATGGTGAAAACCGACCATATTTTGTTTATTGCGTCAGGGGCTTTTCATCTTTCCAAACCTTCGGATTTGGTGCCGGAATTGCAAGGGCGTTTTCCCATTCGCGTGGAGTTGGATTCGCTTTGCGCTCACGACTTTGAACGCATTTTGACGCAAACGGATGCGTGCTTAACCCGGCAATACCAAGCGTTATTAGAAACCGAAAACGTCATCTTAAATTTCCAAGAAGATGGCATCAAACGCTTGGCGGAAATTGCGTGGATGGTCAATGAAAAAACGGAAAATATCGGCGCACGGCGGCTTTACACCGTGATGGAAAAACTATTAGAAGACATCTCTTTTGCCGCTGGCCAAAAAGATTTGGGCACCATTGACATCACAGCAGATTTTGTGAATGAGCGTTTGGGTGAGCTTTCAATCAATGAGGATTTAACACGCTATGTGCTTTAAAAATCACAAAAAGTCGTCATTTTCCACGGTCAACTTGAAAAAAATTTTGGGTTTACCGTGGAAAATCGCCGTTTTTTTGTTGCTGATTTTGCCTTTTTTTAGTTTTTCCACAGTTTATGCCGCTGATTCCGAAAATTCCGCAAAAAAATTTACCCCGCCAGCTTTTGCCGATATTGCGCATTTAAAAAACTTGCCGTCATTAAACGCCCATTCGGTTTCCGTGGCGGGTTTGTCTTCGGGTGCGTATATGGCGGTGCAATACCAAATGGCATTTTCCAGCGAAGTGGTCGGCGCGGGCATTGTGGCTGGCGGGCCTTTTTATTGCGCGGAAGGTTCTCTGGTTCGGGTGGCGCACAACTGCATGAAAGCAAACGCTTTGGCACCTGCGCCAGATGTTAAACGCCAAAATGAAAATCTCAATTATTTTGCGCATTTGGGTTTAATTGATAATCCCGCCGCTTTGAAAAAACACCGCGTTTATGTTTTTGGCTCCAAGTTGGATGATACGGTTTATTTTTCGGTTATCGCCGCCTTAATGGATTTTTACCGTGCGCATTTGCCCAAAGGGCAATATTTGTTTGACCGCCACAAATCTGCCGCGCACGCTTTTATTTCACCCTATGCCGCAAGCAAAAATGCGTGCGAGCGTGCGCAACTGCCGCCTTATGTGAACCACTGCGGCACGTTTGATACGGCAAAAAACATTTTTCAGCATATTTACGGCAACATACAAAATGCCGAAGCCAACCCTGAACAACCTAACATCGGCACACTTTATTCCTTTAACCAAGGCGATTTTACGCCCGACAAACCCGCAGCAATTAGTATGGCAGAGCGCGGTTATGTTTATATCCCCCAAACTTGCGAAAAAGAAAACTGCCGCTTGATGCTGGCTTTGCACGGTTGCAAGCAAAATGCAGAATTGGTGGGCGATGCCTTTATTCGCCAAAGTGGTTTTTTGCAATGGGCGGCCAACAACCGCACAATCGTGCTTTTTCCGCAAGTGAGTGAACGCTTGGGTTATTCGCCTATCACCAACAACACCATCTTAAACCCTTATGCCTGTTGGGATTGGTGGGGTTACACAACCAAAGATTTTGTCGCCAAAAATGCCCCGCAACTGAAAACCCTGCACAAAATGGTGCACCGCCTGCAAGGTAAAAAATAATGCCTGATTTTTCTCCGCGCCCGCCGCGCAAAACTTTATTCAAGCCCGAATTAAAACGCCGCGGCATTTACGTTTTGCCCAATTTATTTACCACCGCCGCCCTTTTTGCAGGTTTTTACGCCATTGTGCAAGCCATGGAAACACGTTTTGAAGTGGCAGCAATGGCAATTTTTGTGGCGATGATTTTTGACGGTTTGGATGGCAGAGTAGCGCGTTTAACACACACACAATCGGCATTTGGGGCGGAATACGATTCTCTTGCGGATATGGTCAGTTTTGGCGTTGCGCCCGCTTTGGTGATTTATGAATGGGCATTGTCTGATTTGGGCAGAATGGGCTGGGTTGCCGCTTTTATTTATTGCGCGGCGGCGGCACTGCGCTTGGCGCGCTTTAACACCACCATTGGTTTAATTGATAAACGTTTTTTTCAAGGTTTGCCTTCTCCGGCTGCCGCCGCTTTGGTTGCGGGCACAGTTTGGGTTTTTGCAGGATCAGAATCTTTTTTAACCGATGGCAAATTGTTTGCGTGGTTCATCACTTTTGTTGCTGGTCTTTCTATGATTAGCAACGTTTATTTTTACAGTTTTAAAACCATCAATCTTAAAAAAAGCGTGCCATTTTTTTGCATTGTGTTGTTTGCATTGGTTTTTGCACTGGTCTCATTGAGCCCTGAAATTGCACTTTTTGCTTTTTTTATGTGTTATGCCGCATCGGGTTATCTTTACTGGTTGTGGTGTTTTTGCAAAAAACAACGCGGCAAAAGGCAATAGCTTTTTTTAATAAAACCTATTGTTTTTTTTAAGAAAAATAATGCGTTTTTCCACGGTAAACTCAAAAAAATTTTCAAAAATTGGAGTAAAAAATGGCAAAAGAACATCTTTTTATTTTTGATACCACTTTGCGCGATGGCGAACAAAGCCCCGGCGCTTCCATGACCAAAGAAGAAAAAATTCGCGTGGCGCGCCAGTTGGAAAAATTAAAAGTGGATGTGATGGAAGCCGGCTTTGCCGCGGCTTCTCCCGGCGATTTTGATGCCATTCATTCCATTGCCAGCGTGATTAAAGATTCCACCGTTTGCTCACTTGCCCGCGCCCAAGCGCACGATATTGAACAAGCCGGCAAAGCCATTGCACCAGCGGCTTCGGGCAGAATCCACACGTTTATTGCCACATCCCCCATCCACATGGAAAAAAAATTGCGGATGAGTCCAAAAGAAGTGGTGGAACAAGCAGTCAAAGCCATCGGCTGGGCAAAAAAATACACCGACAACATTGAATTTTCCGCCGAAGATGCCGGTCGCTCAGAGTTGGATTTTCTCTGCCGCATTTTTGAAGCGGTGATTAAAGCGGGGGCGACAACCATCAACGTGCCAGACACTGTGGGTTATAACTTGCCTAATCAATACGCCACACTCATTCAAAACTTAATTGAACGCGTGCCCAATTCAGACAAAGTGATTTGGTCGGTGCATTGCCACAACGATTTGGGAATGGCGGTGGCCAATTCCTTGCAAGCTGTTTTGGCGGGCGCGCGCCAAGTGGAATGCACCATCAACGGCTTGGGCGAGCGCGCAGGCAACACGGCAATGGAAGAAATTGTGATGGCGGTAAAAACCCGCGCGGATGTTTTCCCCGTGGATACACGCATTGATACGCAACAAATTGTGCCTTCTTCCAAATTGATTTCACAAATCACGGGTTACCCAGTGCAGCCGAACAAAGCCATTGTGGGTGCGAATGCTTTTGCGCATGAATCGGGCATTCACCAAGATGGCGTTTTAAAATGCCGCGAAACTTATGAAATTATGCGCGCCGAAGATGTGGGTTGGAGCCAAAACAAATTGGTTTTGGGCAAACTTTCCGGCAGAAATGCGTTTAAAACCAAACTTGCCGAACTTGGCATTGAGTTAGAAAGTGATGCGGCGTTGAACAACGCTTTTGCGCGTTTTAAAGATTTGGCAGATAAAAAATCCGAAATTTTTGATGAAGATTTGCACGCCCTAGTCAATGGCGAACTCACCGAACCCGAAGTGGATTTTTACAAACTCATTTATATGCAAGTCAGCTCGGAAACAGGCGAACAATCCACCGCCAAGGTAACGCTTTTGGTCAATGGCGAAGAAAAAACCGCGGAAGTCACGCGCGCCGGGCCAGTGGATGCCACTTTCCAAGCCATTGAATCCATTGTGCAAAGCGGCGCCAAATTGTTGCTATTTTCCATTAACGCCATCACATCGGGTTCGGATGCACAAGGCGATGTCACCACGCGCTTGGCTTTGAATGGCAAAATTGTGCAAGGTTCTGGCACGGATACGGACGTTATCATTGCCTCTGCAAAATCGTATATCAACGCGCTCAACCGCCTGCACCACGGCGCAGAAAAAATCAAAGCACAAGGAGTTTAAAAACTAAAAAAAAAATAAAAATCCACGGTCAACCGCTGATTTTTTTCAAATTTTTTAAAGGTTTACCGTGGAAAAAAACGATTTTTTGCCAACACCATTTTTTTGATTTTTAAGATTTTGCAAATTGGCGAAAATTCACGGTAAACCTTTGATTTTTTTGAAAAACAATGCTCAATTTTTTTGAATTATTTGATTTGCCACAAAGTTTTTTGATAAACGAAGCGGAATTGAAAAAACGTTTTTTGAACTTACAAAAAACGTGGCACCCGGACAATTTTGCGGCAAAAAGCGAACAGGAAAAGGCGCAAGCGCTTTTAAAATCTGCCGACATCAACGAAGGTTTTGAAACGCTCAAAAACCCCGCCAAACGTGCGGCGCACATGCTCGCTTTAAATGGCGCAGTGATGAATGATGAAAACCGCGCAATGCCGCCGGAATTTTTGGCAGAACAATTTGCATTGCATGAAGCCTTGGATGAAGCCAAAACAACCCACAACACCGCACAATTAGAAACCTTGTTGGAATCGGTTGAATGCTTTGAATCCCAACGTTTAAAAAACTTGGAAAAATTATTAGCTGGCGATTTTGCCGATTCTAACTCTGATAAAACCAACCTATCCGCAGCGATGGAAAATCTCACCGCCCTACTCTTTTTGCAAAAGTTAAAGGCGAACATTGAAGCGGCGTTGGAATAGTTTAAAATCCACGTTTTTGACATTTTTGAAAGGATAAACAATGGCATTAGCAGAAAATTTTGTATCCAAGCAAGGTTTTGGTTTCCGTTGGGAACATTTGGGTTACAAAAATTCCATCGTGCCACAAGGCAATTTTTTAATTAAAAAGGAAGTGCGATGCTTCCAAGGTTATTTTTTGAATCTCCCTATCTTTGAAAAACACGAGATTGCCGAAGCGGCGTGCCCACGTGTTGAATCTGGGGGGGGGGGTATCCACTCTGCATTTGAAAAACGAATATAAAATTTTTGGCAAAACTATTTTTACCACACACCGCCAAAAAGCCATTGGACATCCTTTTCACTTTTACTATAAGTATTATCACCACAACAGCCTGCAAGGCTGGGACGATTGTTGGGACATTGGAAAATATGTTGCGACAAATCCCAATATCAATGATGAAATTTTTGAGCTTTGCCGTGGTTTAAACGCAAAAAATCAAGAATGGTTATTACGCCAAATTGCCAGAGTAAGAAAATGTTACGAAAACAAAATCGCAAATTTTACAGAATTGGATGATTGCGAAATTAAAGAGATTGAGCAGGTTTTTACGGAATTTTTGCCGAACATTCACAAACTCAGCGATTCTCTTTTTGCTTACCAAGGCTACTTTTTGCCCATCAACCGTTTTGAACCAAATGTGTTTTTTCATAAACACGAATTAGAAATTTTTGAAAAACAAACGCTTGCAAAAATTCGGCAAAAAGACTTCATCGATGCAGGCGGATTCATTGGTGACTCTGCCATTATTTTTGAGCGTGAGTTTTGCGACAAAAATATTTACACTTTTGAACCGACAAAACGAAGCCATGAGCGAATTTTACAAACCATAAAATTAAATAATTCCAAGCGTGTCATTCCTGTCAACAAAGGATTAGGTGCCAAAAATATGGAAACACAAGTTGGCATTACACGCAATGATGGCATGGCTTCAAGTATGATTTTCAAAAAAGGCACTTACATCACAGAAACAGAAACCATTCAAATTACAACTTTGGATGATTTTGTTCGGGAGAATCAAATTGAAGTCGGCTTTATCAAGGTTGACATTGAAGGTGCGGAGATGCAATTTTTGGAAGGGGCGAAGGAAACCATTTGCCGTCAAAAACCTGCAATGTTGATTAGCATTTATCACCAACCGAGTGATTTTTTCAAAATCAAACCGCTAATTGAAAGTTGGAGGTTGGGTTACCGCTTTAAAATCCACAAAAAAGCGGATTTCACGCTGTTGGAAGAAACGGTATTATTTTGCGAAATTGCGGAGGATTAAGCAGTCTCCGCAATTTCCAAAGTTTCTGCCAGCACCGAAAACCTCAATGCCCTACTCTTTTTACAAAAATTAAAAACAAATATTGAGAGCGCATCGGGGTAGAATTTTCTTTTCAAAAAAACTCTGGGTTGACCGTTGGAAAAATTTCACTAAAATCTTCCGTCTTTAAATAAAAAGATGAAAGATGGCTATGACACGGCGATTTGTTGTGCAAGAAAAGTTTGGTCTGTGGTGTGAACATTTGGATTATCAACATTCCATTATTCCACAAGGGCAGTTTTTGATGCGGCGCGAAATGCGGCGATTCAAAGCTTATTTTTTAAATTTTCCTCTTTTTGAAAAAGTCGTTACATCCACGGCTTCTTGCCCGCGCAGCGATGGGGGGGGGGGGTATTGCACCAACACAACACATCCGCACGGAATACAAGCTTTGGGGCAAAACGCTTTTTGTAACAAATTCTAAAAAACCGATTTATCACCCTTTTCATTTTTATTACCACTATTACCGCAAAGATTCGCCAGATTTTTGGGACACAGGAAAATATATTTCAAATAATAAAAATATTAACGAAGAGATTTTTACTCTTTGCAAAGATTTGAGCGCGGAAAATCAAAACTGGCTTTTGCGCCATTGTGCGCGAATGAAAAAATGCTTTGAAGAAAAAATCGTCAATTTTGTGGATTTGGACAATAACGAAATCAAAGAAATGGAACGCATTTGCACGGAATTTTTACCGAATATTCACAAACTCAGTGATTCCCTTTTTGCTTACCAAGGCTACTTTTTGCCCGTCAATCATTTTGAAGTTGGCATTTTTTGGCACAAGTATTGTTTAAATATTTTGGAACCACAAACGCTTGCCAAAATGCGGCAAAAAGATTTTATTGATGCGGGCGGTTTTATTGGCGATTCTGCCATTTTATTTGAGCGCGAATTTTGCGATAAAAATATTTATACCTTTGAACCCGTTTCAACAACCTACGAAAATATGCTCAAAACCTTAAAGCTCAACAACTCCAAACGGGTAATTCCAATTAACAAAGGTTTGGGCAAAGAAAACAAAGAGATTCAAATTGGTGTTTCCGACCGAGATGGCATTGGCTCTTCCATTGTTTTTTGTGATTACAAAGGCACGCAAGGAATGCAAACCATTCAAATTACAACTTTGGATGATTTTGTGCGCGAACACAATCTTGAAGTTGGATTCATCAAAGTTGACATTGAAGGTGCTGAACAACAATTTTTGGCAGGCGCAAAAGAAACTATTTGCACACAAAAGCCAACACTTTTGATTTGTATTTATCACCAACCGAGTGATTTTTTCAAAATCAAACCGCTAATTGAAAGTTGGGGTTTGGGCTACAAATTCAAAATTGTGAAAAAATCCGATTTTTCACTTTGGGAAGATACTTTACTTTTTTGCGAAATTTTGGATTAAACCCAATCTGCTCAAACTACCAAAAGCACCAAAACAAAAAAAATCCACGGTAAACCTTAAAAAATTTTCAAAAAAAATAACCGTTTACCGTGGATTTTTGCGTTTTTAAACCAAGGTAATTGCGCGGGAGAGTTCGCGAATCAAATCGTGGCCATCCCACAGAATGCCGATGTCCAGCGCTTTGCCAATCGGCACAATGCGGTCAATTCCAAGGCTATGCTGTGCGATGATTTCGCGTTGTAAGTCTTCGGCATCCACGCCAAAATAGGTGATGGTTTGGAATTTTTCGGTAATAACAACAAGCAAATCGGCAATGTTTTTTAGCGCATATTCATAAAAATACCCGCCTTTGCCGCGCAAGTTTTCCACGTTTTGTAATTGCCGCACTTCGCTTAAATAAAGCAAATTGCCGCCTAAAAACTTCATTTCTCCCAAAACGTCCCCAAAACAAATGGCGTCTTGGCAAAAATGCGTGAATTTTTCAACGCACAAGGCATCTTGCAAGTCGTATTTTTCGTTGGCTGTTTTTAAAACTGCTTGCCAAAATTTTTCGCGCGCTGCGGCATCATCATTCAACCAACAAATCAACTGTGGGGATGAACAAGCGTTTTGGTCCATCAAAAAGGTATCGTTATAAAACCCTTGTGCTAAGCGGGCAAGCGTTGCCTCATCTGCGTTTTTTATCGCTTCGGCATTGATGATGGCGATGGAATAACGGTCAGGAAAAGCAATATCTACCGTGCGCGGTTTGGCGCTCAAACTTTTTAAATGTTGCACCGTTTGGTCGCCACCCCAAATCATGCGGCAATCCGCAATTTTTGAGAGTTCAGCAGAAAGCGAAGAATCCCGTTCGTAGCGCACAAAAGCCGTGCGTGTTTTGAGTGTTGGATAATTTTCTAATTGCGTTTTAATCCAACCACAAAGCCATTGCACTTGGGTAAAAGTTTTGGAAGGTAAACGCACAATGTTGACATTGCCTGCCAAAAACCCAAAAAAATAAGAAAAAATGGCATTCACTGGAATGTTGGAAGGCGCAATATGCAAACAAACGCCGCGGCCCAAACGATGTTCGCCTTGGTAGCGGTTTTTTAATTGTTGAATATTGGCTGGGCGGCACCAAAAGGCAAGTGCCGACAAATCGGTGAATTGCCGCGCCATTGGGGATTTTAAAAGATTTGCGGAAAAATCACCCAAAAAAGCGCACACCGCTTCATCAAAAATAGGCAAAGGCGTGTGATTCAAAGTGGCAATGTTGCCTAATAAAATTTCAAGGTTTTTCATAAGTATCCGAGCAACCACGCAATTCGGCATTTTTGATTCTGCCAAAAATTTGAAAATATTTACCCAAACGTCCGCAAGGGCAATCGTCTTCGCCCACAATCACGCCCTCATCTTCGGTTAAAAGCGAGTGCCCCGGGTAAGAATGCGGAAGAACGGAAAGCAGTTGAATTAAGCCTTTTTGTTGATTAGGCAAAACGGAAAAATCCTGTGCGCCTCTAATCAAAATGTCGGAATAATTAGAACAATGCATAAACCCATTTTCGCATTCCACAAAAACCGAGCCCAACTGTTCCACCATGCCGTAATAATTGTAAACACGCACATTGCCCAAAACGTTTTGAATGTTTTGGTTATAAGTTTGCGTATCCACTGCTTCATCTTTTAACTTTTTCCAGCCACCAATATGAAACAAAATGGCGTTGTTTATATTGAATTTTTGGTTGAGCGCTTTTAATGCTTTGACGATGTATTGCCAAATCATATAGGTGTAGCCAAACATCAAAATCGTTTCATCTTGGTGTTTATCCAAAAACTGCGCAATTTTTTCAACATCAATATTCATTTTTTCATCCAAGGCGTAATGAATATCTCTACCAAAGGTTGAAAAACCAATGATTCCCGCACCACGTGCAGAAAACATTGAGCGGTCTTTTTTAACCAATTCTGTATCCAACATCAAAAGTGGTAGTCTTTTTTTGCCAATAAAAGAAGAAATAATATGCACAAAAGTTTTTTGTTGGTTAAGGGCGCTGGCTTTATCCAAATAAATTTTGGAGACCGCTTGCCCTGATGTGCCAGAGGAAGTCAAGGTTTTAAAAATCAACGCATCGGCAATGCTTTTGAGCGTGAATTCTTTAAACAAACGCGTAGGAATAAACGGGATTTGCGCGATTGTTTGAATGTTGTTTAAATTCAATGCCATTTTTTGAATAATTTTTTGGTAGGGTGCGCAGCTGGCAATGTGCTGATGCGTTAAATCCAACATTGCCTGCAAAAAAAGCGGCGCTTTTTCTTGCCGCGCAAGGCCATACGGTTCAAGAGCATAAAAAGGTTTTAAATCCATTTTTTTAAATTTCTTTAATGTAAATATCCGTGGGATTGCCGAATTTTGCACCAAAATAGGCATACAAATTCATCACCGCCATATTTTGCGCACTGATTCTGCCATTCAAATGGGTGCAACCCCAAATTTTGGCTTCATTGATGGCAAAAGCATAAAGCGCCATTGCCGCGCCCGTCATTCTATATTTTGGAGCAACGGCTGCCAAATGCACAAAAGCGTTTTTTTCATTTTGCCTTAACAATGCCAAAAAACCAACGGGCAAATCTTTGTAAAAACACACAAAAACCGTGGGCAAATCCAAGAACCATTGTTCCAAAATGGCATTGAATAGCGCTTTATCTTTTTGCCACACACGCCAATGAAAACGGCGGTCAAACACAAAAGATTCTTGCGCAATTTGCATTAATTCTGTTTTGTAATCGTTGGTTGGCATAATTTTTAAACGAATATGTTTTTGAACATCTTCTAACTTGTTCAAAGGAATACTGACCTCCAAAGTTCTATCGGCAAAAACATAACCACGCTTGCGCAGCACTTGCAAGTCTTCGTGGGGGAGGGGGGTTAAAATTTTGACAATATCGTGTTTTTTTTCAAAATCTACCCAATTGGCGACATTGTTGGCATCTGCAATATCGGCAAAATCCAATTCAATCAAACGCACACCGCTTGCTATAAAAGAATTTTTCATTTTGTGTAATCCTTTTTATTGTTGCAATGTTTCATACAAAACCTTGCCAGCGGCATTGCGCGGAATTTTTGCAATGGTTTTGACCACAAACGCCGTTTTGTTGAGATTTGTTTTTTGCGCTAAAAAATCAATGAGTTGTGGTTCTTGTTCGGCATTATCAGGAGTTACAAAAATTTGCATTTGGTCGTCTTTTCCCGAGCAAATGCAATCAATTTTTGGAAAAGCGGTTTTTAAAAGATTTTCGCATTCATCCAAGCTTACTCGGTTGCCAAAAATTTTTAAAAAACGTTTTTTGCGCCCAACAATGTAAAAAAAACCATCTTCATCAAAGTTTGCAACATCGCCCGTTAAAAGCCTGCCATGAAAATCATCGCCTTTTGCCAAATCGTCTCCTTTTTCGGCATAGCCCAAGGCAACGTTTTTCCCTTCAAAAACAAGCTCGCCTTTTGTTTTTGGCGTTGTAATTAAATTACCAACTGAATCAATTAAAGAAAACTTGCCTTGCGCAATGGCAATGCCAATAGAACCGATTTTCTGCATTGCCATTGCAGGCGGCAAATACGCCATGCGGGCGGTTGCCTCTGTGGCGCCATACATTACCCAAAATTTTTTGCCGTTATCCATTGTCCATTTTGAAAATTTTTCTTGCAAGACCGTGGATAATTTGCCACCCGCCTGCGTTAAATAGCGCAAATGCGGCAAATCCATGCGAAAAAAGCGTAATTTTTCTAACATTTCAAAGGTATAAGGCACGCCGGCAAAAGATGTGGCTTTGTGCGTTTTTAACGCTTGCCAAAATTCCCGCTGGATGATGGATTTGTCCGTCAAAATCAACGCCGCACCCACGGCACAATGCGTGTTGATAACCGACATGCCGTAGTTGTAATTCATCGGAAGCGTGGTAATTGCCCGCTCGGTTTCATTTAAATGCAAATAAGCCACAATGTCGCCAGTGTTCGCTTGAATATTTTGGTAGCTTTGCCGCACCAGTTTGTGGCTGCCTGTGGAACCAGAAGTTGGCTGAACCAGTGCCAAATTGTCATTCAACAAATACGATTTTTTGAAATTGGTTTTAATTAAGCTATAACCAAAATGTGAAAAAAGAGTTTCAAAATTTGCCGATTCGGGCAAGGTTGATAATTCCTGCAAACGCCGATTCGGCAAATGCAAGTAAGCAGGCAAAAATTCAGTCAACAAACTTTTGAACAATGCAAAATCCAAATCCGCATTCAAAACCAGTGGCACAATGTGCGCATTCAAAAAACCAACATAAGCGGCTAATGCACCCAATTCATTTCCGCACAAATGAAAAACCAAAGGGCGATTATTTTCTTTATTTGGAATATGCCGCACAATATTTTGCGCCAAGCAATTTAGTTCGGCATAAGAAAATGTTTTGCCATTTTCCAAAATAACTGCTTTGTTATTTTTAAATTTATTGAAATTCCACATGCAATTTGCCATTTTTATACAAATCTTTTAAAAAAAATGCGGCACCATGGCCGGGAAAACTTTTAAATTTTTATTTAAACTTGCAAAAAAAGGCAAGGTTTTGTTGCAAAAATCTTTTTTGCTCCCTCGAGGAAAGCGTGTTACAACGGGGTAATCTTTCATTAGTGAGTCACCTGTAAAAATAAAATCATCATCCAAAAAAATCACGCAACTGCCGGGAGAATGCCCCGTGGTTTTGATTAGTTTTAAACAATGATTATTCCAAGAAAGTTTTAATTCTTTATCAAAAACAATATCTGCCTTGCCGCAAAAAGGTTCAAATTCTTGGTTAAATTTTTCAGTTAGATTGGTGCCGTTTAAATGATCTTGTTCTTTTAAAATAAAATTAATCAAAACGGGGCGGGCGTTTTTAATATCTGCTAAATAATCCGATGTGGCATTGGTGGCAATTAAAGGAGAATTAGGAAAAAGTTTTTTAAAAAACAAAATGCCAGAAGTGTGGTCATTATGTTCATGGGTTAAAAGAATTAAAAGGTTTTTAACAAGATTTTGACGCAAAAAATCAGCGACCTGCATATTTTTATGCGGATCAATAATTAAAGCATTGCGATTTTCCACCACGGCATACATATTTGAATTGAGATATTCAAAAGTGGCGTGGTGGATTTGGAGATTTTTATTTTGAAAAATCAATTCCACAATTTTTTTCTAATATTTCTTTGCCTTTTTCAAAGGAACTTAGCTCAATAATGTCTTCGGTATCCATCATAATGTCAAAGGCTTCTTCAATGGCGGCAATTAAGCCCATGTGCCCCACGGAATCCCACGCTTTGATGGCTTGGTATTTTAATTCCACCGCTTCTTCTTCTGAGACTTCAAAAGTCTCCACAAAAGCTTGGGTGTATTTTTGCAAGTTGGTCATTTTATTTCAAAGCTCCATAAGTTTTTAATTTTTTATTGAAAAAATACCGTGCGAAAATTAAAAAACACCAGCATTTTTATGTTTTCTCTTTTATGTCGGACGAGTAATAAGAACTCCCCCTCCCCCGTCAATTCTAATATTTTGCCCGTTAACAAAAGAAGATTTTTCACTTGCTAAAAAAACAACCACATCAGCAATTTCAGTGGGCGTTGCAATGCGCTTCATTGCCGAAGATTCAATGCCATCAACCAAGGCTTTTTCATTCATTAAATCTGCCATATCAGTTTTGGTAAGCCCCGGTGCCACAGCATTCACACGAATACCATAAGGCGCAAGCTCGGCGCTGATTGCCTTGCTCCAAGCGGCAATGGCAGCTTTGGATACGCCATAAGCGCAGTTGCCAACCTTTAAATCTTGCCCAGCGATGGATGAAAAATTGATGATGTTGCCACTTTTTTGGCGCAACATTATCTTCAAAACCTGCTGTGTTAACGCCATCGGCGCAAAAAAATTCGTTTCAAAAACGTCCTTTATTGTGGCGATGGGCGTCATTTGAAAAATGCCACCATGCGCAACACCCGCGCAGTTCACCAAAATATCCACGGGGAGTTTTTCTTTAAAAATACTTTGCACGGCGGATTTTAGGGCAGCGGCATCACACAAATCAAAATAAACAGGTTTGAGCCACACGTTATATTTTGCCGACAATTCAGCCAAATACGCTTCAAATTCCGCATTGGGCGTGCGGGCACACGCCCAAACATTGGCGCCATTTTTGGCAAATTCTTCCACAATCACCCGCCCAATGCCGCGGTTGCAACCTGTAACAATGGCATTTTTATTTTTGAGCATTGTTTTCCTTTTCTGCTTTCTACTTTCTGCAATTATTCAATTTTCCACGGTCAACCCAAATATTTTTTGAAAAAAATAAAAGGTTGGCCGTGGAAAATTATCATTCCCCCCTAAAATGTTTGATCCAATGCGTAATAAGTTCTTGTCGAGAAGGAGGTGGATTTGTTGCAGAATAAAATGCTATACCTCCATTATAAACATTTTTAAAATTCACAAGTGCCGTGCCCCACGACAACCCTACGCCAAACGTGACCATCATCAGTTTGTTGATTTTTCTCGCAAATAAAGCATCGCAAATATTGGTAACCACCGATGGGGCACCGCAATTGGCGTAGTTGGTAAAAGTTGTGTTGGAATATTTTTCTTCTGGCACGCCTGAATGTGCGGCAATAGTTTTGACAATTTGCCCATTAGCTTGGTGGAATGCCACAAAATCCACATCATTCATTGCCAAACCAGAATAATCCAAAATTTTTTTTACACTGTGTGGGGCGTTTTCCATAGTAAAACGAAAAATATCCATGCCTTTTAAAATTTCGTCCCACAAATGCCAAACGTTGCCGTCTTTATCAGTAATTTCAAGGTTAATGATATCTTTTTGAATGGACAACCTTGCCCCAGAGGCTGGAACAATGATTTTATCCCAGCCTCTACCGCGCGTACCGGTATAAAAAAACGCGGTATTTTCTGACTCTGTGCGCTCCACAATACTAGCCGATCCAGCATCAGAATAAAGCATATTTGAAATGCGGTTGCGCACATCCGAGTGCGTACTATTCATATCGCCAGCCAAAATCAAACAACGACTTGCTGCATTGCTTGCAATCAGCGAATGCGCCAACCACAAGGCATGAACATAGAGAGAACAAGAAAGCCCGCTCAAATCAAAACACGAACAATCTTCATTCAACCCCAGCCTGCCGTGCAAAATACACGAGTCAGCAGGAAAAATATATTCATGTGAAGCGGAAACGAAAATGACAGTATCGATGGAATCAGGCGCAAGGTTCAATTCTTTTAACAACTGCCGCGCGGCTTCTTCACACAAATCAAAACTAGTGATGCCTTCTTCTAGCACGTAACGTTTACCCAAACCCAAAATTTTTTTGTTGCGAGCCAAAAGTTTGGGGTCGTCTTTGTAAAAACGAATCTCATCATCAATGGCAATGCATTGAGATGGCAAAACAACTTTTAAACCACGAATTTGGACGTTATTAAATTTACTCAAACCCATAAGGAAATTCTGCTCCTTTTAACATAATCTACACCCCTCCCCCTCCTGAATCAAGAATGTAGTTTTGACCTGAAAGGAATTTGGCTTTGGAAGAAAGCAAGTAGCAAATAAAATTCGCCACATCGCTTGGTTCACCAAAACCGAATGGGTAAGATAAGCTATAAATAAACTGTGCTTCGTTGGAATAAAACACCGCCGCGTCTTGAGACATTGGCGTTTTAATCATTGACGGCAACACGCAATTAATGCGCACGCCCTGTGGTGTAATTTCCTTTGAAATAGCCTTGGCAGACAAACACAACGCGGCTTTGGAAGCACTATAAACATTTTGCCCTTTGGTGCCAAAAACCGCATCCGCCGAAGAAATGCAAACAATAGATGTGCCAGCGCCAACATTGTTGCGTTTGTCGCTCATCGCTTTAATCATCATCAGCGGGGCAAAATAATTGATGTCAAAAATGCCGCGAGCATAATCGTAAGTTACCGCTTTTAACGGCATGAGTGCGGAAACGCCCGCGCAATATGCCAAGCCTGAAAATTTACCGTATTTATCTTTTAAGGTTTTCACAAAATTTGGCAGGTTTTCAATGTCTTGTGCCAAATCTTTTTGTTCCAAAAAAACATTTTCAGGGTTTGGACACTTGGCTTTCATCATTTGCAGGCGTTCTGCATTGCGTGCAATGGCAACAACACTTGCGCCTAATTCGTTTAAAAGAATAGCAACGGATTCACCAATGCCAGAGCTTGCGCCCGTGACAATAAAAATTTGTTCTTTTGAAAAACTAATCATTGCCACGCCTTAACTGATTTGCCCATTGGCAAGTGTGATGATGTCCGCCACGGTTTTGAGTTCTTTAAAGGAATCAAGCGAGAGTTTAATTCCGAAGTTTTTATCGTAATACGCCATCAACGCCATTTTGGATAACGAATCCCATTCGTCATAATCGTCCAAAAGGTCATTTTCCGCACACGGTTCATCGCGTTGCAAAATATCTTCCAGTTCCACCAAAAAGTCTGCTTTTGTCATGATTGTTTCCTTTTTAAATCAATTATTGGATGGCAAAAAATCGGGATAGCGTTTTTTTAAAGCTTCATGACCGACTTTATCAAAAGAATAAAAAACAATTTCTTCGCCTGCTTCTAGCCCTGTACGAATAATAGTAGCACCGATGATTTTTTCATTAAAAGCACACACGCGGCGATTTTTTTTGCGCACATCAAAATGCGCCCGCAAAAAACCCAATTCTTCAAAAGCGAATTTATTCAACAACATGACAGATTCCATGGCAGTGCAATCGGGCGCATCATTTTTAATAATCCATGAACCAGTTGCAAAATCATCGTTATCAATCACATCATAAATGCGGTAAGTCCCCAATGGCTCGCCTGTTTTGCTCTCTATAATGAAATACCATTCTTGGTCTTTGTTTTTGTAATTTTGAATATATTCAATTTGCTTTTGCAAATCGTTTTCCGTTTTGTGAATAAAACGCGATTTTTCCAAATCCGTGCGCAGTTGCAACACAAACGCCGCATCCGAGACCTCAATCTCCCGAAAATTAATGTTTTTGCCTGAGATAAAACGGTGCGCTTCGGTTTTCACAATTCGAGCGGTCATCTATTTTTTCAAACCCACAAAAAAAACCGCATTATACGCCCAAAGTCTTCAAAAATTGCCCATAGTCGCGGATGTATTCGCAAGGTTCATAAAAAGTGTTGGCGCACACCACCAAAACACAATCGGCTGAAAAATTAAACATTTCCTTCCACACCATTTTGTTTAACCACAAAAACTTTTTGGGATTATCCAAGCGCACCGTGTTTTTGCTTTTGCCATTATCCACACAAACTTGGCACGAGCCTTTGATGCAAAACATCACAAATTCAGAATCTCGGTTGGCATGGCAGCCACGCACCACATCCGCAACATTATCAAAAATATAAAAAATACGGCGCGGCACAAAAGGTAAACTAAATGCGTCTACCCCCCCCCCCCCGCAAATTCAGGTGCGGTTGCAACAGCAAAACCTTTGGTGTTGTTTAAGGTTTCTAAAAATTTTTGGTAGTCGCGGATGTATTCGCCTTCGTCATAATGGGCGCTTGCCAAAACCATCAATTTGCAACCATAAGAAAAATGCCGCATTTCACGCCAGATGTTTTTGCCAATATATAACCCCACATCCGGGCGATTGAGGCAGACTTTTTTTCTTTCTTTGCCATCGTCCAACACAAATTCACAAGCGCCATCCATAGCAACCACAATTTGTTCCAAATCCTTATGCGCGTGGCAGCCGCGGCTCTCGTCCGGCAAAGTGTCAAAAATCCAATAAACCCGTTTGATTTCAAAAGGCACATTTTTGCCGCCTTCCAAAGAAATCAATTTGCCGCGCGAATCACCCATCACCTTTAAATTCAAAAGTTCGCAATTCATTTTTCATCCTTTTTTTCAAAAATCCACGGTCAACATTTATTTTTTTTGAAAAAAATAAAACGTTCACCGTGGAAAATCGCCATAACAAGGTTTAACCGGGTTGGATAAACATTGTTTTAAAGCGGCAAAAAGTTGCGGATTCGGGCGGATTAAAAAATCGTCCGCAAGGTGCAAACGGCACGCCGCTTTTTGGTTTTGGTAATCAATCAAAATGCGGCAGTTGCCGCCCAAAAAAGGCGAAATCATCGTTTTTAAATCTTGCGGCGTGATTTTGTCCGTATTCCTAACATTCAAAACAATGCTGTTCAAAAAGCTTGCGCGAAAATTCGCCAAACCCATCACTTGTTCTGGGCGCGCACTCAAACGTTGGCTTTGGTAATCCTGCTCCAATTTGGTTTTAACCAACAAAACGCGGTCTTTTTCTATTTGGTCGCGGCAGGCGTGAAACACATCTGAAAATAGCAAAACTTCCAACTGCCCTTGGCCATCATCAATGGTAACAAAGTGCATTTTGCCGTTTTTGCCCATTTTGTCGCGAATGCTTGATACCACGCCTGCCAACCACACGCTTTCTTTTTTGGGTTGGAGTTTGTTTAAAGGAAAAGCAACAACTTTTTTTAATTCCTCGCTGTAAAGCGAAAATGGATGGCCAGAACAATAAAAACCCAACACGGCTTTTTCTTCCGACAATTTTTTTAAGCCATCCCAAGCAGGCACGGTTTTGTATTCCGGCATGGCAAAGTTGGCGTTGTCGCCCAAAGCATCAAAAAGCGAGCCTTGGTTGGCGTTTTTTTGTTCATTGGCAGCGTATTCCATGGCGGTTTCCACATTTGCCAAAAGCTGTTCGCGCGGCATACCAAATTCGTCCATAGCGCCTGCGGCAATTAAACTATCCAAGGCGCGGCGGTTGACAATTTGTTTGTCGCAACGTTTGCAAAAATCAAACAAATCTTTGAATTTGCCGCTTTTTTCGCGCGCTGCCATCATCGCCAAAACGGCGTTTTCTCCCACACCTTTGATGGCGCCCAAACCATAACGGATGGTTTTTGAATCGCTGGGCACAAAGCGGTAATCGGATTCGTTGACCGAAGGTGGCAAAATTTTTAAATGGTTTTTGACGGCATCGTCAAAAAAGATTTTCACCGTATCCGTTTTGTCCATTTCAGAAGACAACGTTGCCGCCATAAACGCCGCTGGATGATGCACTTTGAGCCACGCTGTTTGATACGTTAAAACCGCATAAGCCGCCGTGTGCGATTTGTTAAAGCCGTATTCCGCAAATTTTGCCATTAAATCAAAAAGATGCGCGGCTAATTCTTCTTTGTAGCCTTTTTGAATAGCGCCATCAATGATGGTTTGGCGATGTTTTGCCATTTCTTCGGGCTTTTTCTTGCCCATGGCGCGGCGCAACATATCCGCACCGCCCAAAGTATAACCGCCGATAATTTGGGAGATTTGCATCACCTGTTCTTGATAAACAATCACGCCATAAGTAGGTTCCAACACGTTTTTTAAATCCGGGTGGAAAAAATCAATTTTTTGCGTGCCTTTTTTGCGCGCAATAAAATCATCCACCATTCCAGAATTTAAAGGTCCCGGGCGGTAAAGCGCCAAAACGGCGATGATGTCTTCAAATCTGCCCGGCTCCAACTTTTTCAACAATTGTTTCATTCCATCGGATTCAAGTTGGAACACGGCGGTGGTGTTGGCTTCTTTTAAAAGTTGATAAACCGCAGGGTCATCAAAACCAAGCGCCATTAAATCGGGGCGTTTGCCAGTTTCTTTTTCAATATACGACAATGCCAAATTGATGATGGTGAGATTTCTTAAACCCAAAAAGTCAAACTTCACCAAGCCGATTTTTTCCACATCGTCTTTGTCAAATTGAGAAACAAGCGAAGCGTCCTGCGCGCCCAAATACATCGGGCAAAAATCGCTGATTTTGGAAGGCGCAATTAAAACACCGCCTGCGTGCATGCCTGTGTTGCGGGTTAAATCTTCCAAAGCAATGGCAAGTTCAAAGAGATTTTTAATGGATTCGCCATCGCGCGAATCGTTCATCATCTCCACAATTTGCGGTTCTTTTTCTTTGGCAACAGAAAGCGACACAGGGCGATTGCCTTCAAAAGGAATGAGTTTGCTCAAACGGTCGCACAAAGAATAAGGCATTTCCAAAACGCGCCCCACATCGCGCAAAGCCGCGCGGGATGCCATCGTGCCAAAAGTAACAATTTGGGAAACTGCCGATTTGCCGTAACGCTCGCGCACATAATCAATCACACGGCCGCGGTTATCTTGGCAAAAATCCACATCAAAGTCGGGCATGGAAACGCGCTCAGGATTCAAAAAACGCTCAAAAAGCAAGGCATACGCCAACGGGTCAATATCGGTAATGCCCAAAGCAAACGCCACCAGCGAACCCGCGCCTGATCCGCGCCCGGGACCAACCGGCACATTGTTGTTTTTGCCCCAGTTGATAAAATCCGCCACAATTAAAAAATAACCTTGAAAACCCATTTGCACGATGGTGTTGCTTTCAAAAGCCAAGCGTTCTTCATAAATGGGGCGCTTTGCATTGCGCACGGTTTCATCGGGATAAAGTTGGATTAAGCGTTTTTCTAAACCTTTTTTTGCCTCATCAATCATAAAATCGGAAACGGACGCGCCTTCTGGCGTTGGAAAATCGGGCAAAAAATGCTGCCCAAGTTTTAATTCCAAATTGCAACGTTTGGCAATTTCCACAGAGTTTTGCAAAGCTTCGGGCAAATCTTTAAAAAGTGCCGCCATTTCAATTTGGCTTTTGAAATATTGGTCTTCGGTAAAATGCTTTTGCCGTTTGGGGTTAGACAAAACCTCGCCTTCGGCAATGCAAACCCGCACTTCGTGCGCCAAAAATTGCTCGTCTTTTAAAAATTGAATGGGATGCGTGGCAACCAGCGGCAAATTTAAAGCGTTGGCAAGCTGCACGCTTTTTTGAACAAATACTTCGGCATTGGCTTGACCAAAGCGCTGCACTTCCAAATAAAAAGAATCGGGGAACAATTCCGCCCAAAATTGGGCTTTACGCTCGGCATCTTTTTGGTTGTTGTTGAGCAAAGCATTGCCAATTTCGCCAAAAACGCCGCCCGACAAGGCAATTAAATGCTGGCAATCTGCTTTTGTCAACCAAGCACGCGAAATGGTGGCGAAATCCTTATTGCCCAAGTTGGCAAAGGCTTTGGTTAAAAGACGCGACAAAGCGCGGTAACCTTCAACATTTTTAATCAACAAAATCAAGCGGCTTGGCGATTCATCGTTTTCGCCTTCAATCCACACATCCGCGCCCAAAATGGGTTTAATGCCGTTTGTGCGCGCGGCGTCATAAAATTTTAATAAACCAAAAAAATTGTTTAAATCGGTTAATGCCAAGGCTGGCATAGCGTCAGCGGCGGCGGCTTTGACCGCTTCTTTGATGCGCACAATGCCATCCACAATGGAAAATTCAGAATGCATGCGCAAATGCACAAACTGCGGATTGTTCATTTTGGGGAGCCGTTTTTGAAAAAAACGTTATTGTAAAAAATCCTCAAAAAAAATCCACGTTGACCGTGGATGTTGAGAGATTTTTAAAAAAATCGTTTTTCAAAAAAAATCTACGTTGACCGTGGATTTTGAGTTTTTTTAAAAATCGTTTCAAAAAAATCCACGTTGACCGTGGATTTTGAGATGTTGTTGATAAAGGAAACAATTTTTAAAAATTGGAAAATTGGTACCAGGGACCGGAATCGAACCGGCAAGGAGTTTTAAGCTCCGGCGGATTTTCTTCACACTGCGATTTTCATCGCCAACCTTTTCAAGTTGTTTGTGCGCTGGACTATGTCTTAACCTTGATCCAAAAAGATTTTAGGTTCCCGCCGTTTAGTCTCTACACGTTCCGCATTTTTTAAATTTGGCTTCGCTCGGCGTTGCCTCGCTTTTTTAGCAGGGGGTTCGCCGAATTTGACGGGTTTCATCCCAAAATTTTCATCTTGGGCGCTCAAATTGTTTTAAGTCCGCTGTGTCTACCTATTCCACCACCCTGGCATTTTGGAGCGGGAAACGAGTCTCGAACTCGCGACCTCAACCTTGGCAAGGTTGCGCTCTACCAACTGAGCTATTCCCGCTTTTTTTTGTTTTTAGAAAACGTGGCACTTTAAGGGCATTCGTTCTTTTCGTCAAGTTTTAAAATTTCAAAAAAATTCAACGTTGACCGTGGATTTTTGCAAAAATCCACGGTCAATCGGTATTTTTTTTCATCGTTTTGCCAGATTCTGCGCGTTGTTTGCGAATAAGTTTGGGGTCGGCAATCAGCGGGCGATAAATCTCAATGCGGTCGCGGTCGCGCAAAATCGTATCTGGCTTGGCAAGTTTTGAAAAAATGCCAACCTTGTTGATTTTTGCATCCAAACCCAATTCTTCAAACAAACCACTTTTATCCAAAGCATTTTGAACATTGGAGCCTTCGGGTAGTTTTAAAAAAACACGCAACTGCTCATCTTCCTTGGCAAAGCAAATTTCCACATTGATTTGAGCGTTTTCAGCCATTTTTCCGCGCCTCTTTTACAAAAGCATCCACAAAAGTGCTGGTAATGTGATGAAAAACCGAACCAATCACCTTTTCCATTAGGCGATTTGAAAATTCATAAGACAACCGAAAATCAATTTTGCAGGCGTTTTCCTTCAACGCCAAAAATTGCCAAGCGCCTTCAAGTTTTTTAAAAGGGCCGTCAATTAAATGAATCACCATTGATTCAGGGAATTTTTTTTGATTTTCGGTTGCAAAATCCGTTTTGACCATTTTGTAGCGTATAAAAAGGCGGGCAGCGGTGATTTCATCCGTTCTTTTTAAAACCTTGGCATCTGCGCACCACGGCAAAAATTGGGGATAATTTTCGCAAGAATCCACAAGCCCAAACATTTTTTCCGCACTTTTTTTGACCAACACCGTTTTGTGAATTTCTGCCATTGTTGCAAAATTGAAATGTAAAATGGCATTCATTTTATAGAATGCAAAAACAAAATGCGCATCACCGTAAACAAAAAGGCATCGCACGACTATTTTTTGGAAGACACTTTTGAAGCAGGCATTGTTTTGGAAGGTTGGGAAGTCAAAGCCATCCGCCAAAATCGTTGCCACTTAAAAGAAGCGTATATCATCGTTAAAAATAATGAAGTGTGGTTGCTTGGAATGCACGTAACACCATTGGCAAGCGCTTCTACCCACAACAAGCACGACCCGATTCGCACGCGCAAATTGCTATTAAACGCAACAGAAATCAAACGCTTAATCGGCAAGGTAGAACGCGCGGGTTATGCCTTGGTGCCGTTGGATTTGCATTTTTCACGAGGGCGCGTGAAATTGAACTTTGCCTTGGGCAAAGGCAAAAAACAATACGACAAACGCGCAGACATTGCCGAGCGCGATTGGAATCGCGAAAAACAACGTTTGTTGAAAGAAAAACTGCGCTAAAAGGTTTTAAAAAAAGGGTTTTTCAAATGGATGATATGAGCACCGAACAATCGCGCAATGCGCCGCCGCATTCCAAGGAAGCCGAGCAAACCGTTTTGGGAGCGATTTTAAAAAACAACGAAATTTTTGAGTTGGTGGAAGGCATCATCACGCCGACTGATTTTTATTACCGCAACCACGAAATTGTGTTTGATGAAATCGTCAAAATGCTGACCCAAAACAAACCATTGGACCCGCTGATTTTGGCGCAAATCATCCTTGAAAAAAAATTAGAGTTGCAAATATCCAAAAGCGTGCAGGAATATTTAGAAGACTTGGCGGATTTTGCTGGTTCTTCCGCGGGCAATTTGTTGAGCTACGCGCATATGATTCGGGACCGCTCGGTGTTGCGCTCGCTCTCCAAAATTGCCGCGGATATCTCGCGCGATGCATTTGACCCACAAGGGCGTTCATCTGAAATGTTGTTGGATGAAGCCGAACGCAAAATTTTGGCAATATCCGACACGTCTTCCCTGCACCGCGAAGGCTTTGAATCTATTCAACCCATTGTCAAAGACGTTTTAAAACATTTGGATTCGTTATCCTCCAAACACACCAAAACGGGTTTAATTGGCATTTCCACAGGTTTTGCCGATTTGGACAAAATGACACAAGGCTTGCAAAAAGGCGATTTGATTATCGTGGCTGGCAGACCATCTATGGGAAAAACAGCGTTTTCTTTAAACCTTGCCGAACACGTGGCGTTGAAGGAAGGCAAAACCGTTGCCATTTTTTCGTTGGAGATGAGCCGCGAACAACTGGGCACACGCTTGATTTCGTCATACAGCGGCATTGCCGCAAGCGCTTTGCGTTCGGCAGATTTAACCGAAGAAGAATGGTCAAAATTATCCATTGCCGCCAGCGCTTTTTACAACAACCGCATTTTTATTGATGATACTGGCGGGCTCAACACCATTGCGATGCGCAGCCGCGCACGGCGCTTAAAACGCGAACAACCAGATTTGGGGTTGATTATCATTGACTACATTCAGCTGATGAACGGCGCGCGGCAAACGGATAATCGCGTAACGGAAGTGGGCGATATTTCGCGCGCCATCAAAGCGCTTGCGCGCGAATTAGACGTGCCGGTAATTGCTTTATCCCAACTTTCTCGCAAGGTAGAAGAACGTTCTGACAAACGCCCGGTGATGAGCGATTTGCGCGAATCGGGCGCCATTGAACAGGATGCGGATTTGATTTTGATGTTGTTTCGCGAAGAGTATTACAAGCCCGAAGACCAAACTTTAAAAGGTTTGGCAGAGTTGATTATCGGCAAGCAGCGCAATGGGCCAACAGGCACAATTAAACTGGTTTTCACGGGCGAACATATGCGTTTCCACAACTACGCCAACGCCCAAGGCTTTGCGTAGCGGCAAAAGAAAAACGGAAAAAAGCGGTTTTCCACGGTAAACGGCAGATTTTTTTCAAAAAAATTTTAGGTTTACCGTGGATTTTGGTGTTTTTTTAAGCCGAGAGAATGCCCACGCCTGTGAGTTTGCGGTAAAGAGAGACGGCATAAGAATCCGTCATACCAGATACAAAATCCACCACGCTTAACAAGCGCAAATAAGGCGAGTCGTTGGGTTTAAACGCTTCTTCCAAAAATTGCGGTGGGAACAAATGGCGAATCATTTTTTCACGCGGGGTGGAATTGTCTTCCATAGCGGCAGAATACAAATCCAACAAAGCACCAATCACTTGAAAACCAGCAATTTCAATTTCTAATGCAGGTGGGGCGTTATAGATGTGTTCAAGCGCAAATTCTTTTAAGGTTTGAACCGCCGCGCTGAGTCTGCAAACTTCAAGCAAATTTTGGTCAAATGCTCCGCTCAAAATGGCGGCTTCGTTTTCCAAAAAAGCATCAACCGCGCAGTCAATCAATTCGCCAATGGCTTTGGCGCGCAAATATTCCAAACGGGATTGCGCATCTTTTAAATGCTCAAAGCGCTGTTGCCACGTTTGGTTGTGTATTAAAAAAGCCGTCAAAAAATGCTCGGCATTGTCATAAGAAACGAATCCAAGCCGCGCGGCGTCTTCCAAATCCACAATCAAATAGCAAATGTCGTCAGCCACTTCCACCAAAAAAGCAAGCGGGTGGCGAAAATAAGCGTTTTCCGCGCGTTTTTTTAATGATAAGTTTTTGGCAATGCCGTTAAAAATAGCGCTTTCCGCCTTAAAAAAACCAAACTTTTTGGCGGATGCACCGCTTAAATTTTCAGCAATCAACGAGGCTCTTGGGTATTTCATAAAAGTGCCCAACACCGCGTGCGTCAATTCCAAGCCACTTTTTTGGCGACCTTGCAATTTTGTGATAATGCGAAAACCCTGCGCGTTGCCTTCAAAATTTTCTAAATCTGCGCGCTCGGAATCGTCTAATTTTTTGAGCAAATCCGATTGTTGACACCACTGCCGAATGGCATCTTCTCCCGCGTGACCAAAAGGCGGGTTGCCAATATCGTGCGCCAAACACGCCGCGGCAACAATGGCGCCAAAATCACTTGCTTCTACGTCTTGCAATTGGTGGCGTTGGATAATATGCCGCCCAACATAAGTGCCAAGCGATCGGCCAACAGAACTCGTCTCCAAACTATGCGTTAAGCGTGTGCGCACATAATCCGAGTGCGACAATGGAAACACTTGCGTTTTGTCTTTTAAGCGGCGAAAGGCGGAACAAAAAATAATGCGGTCAAAATCCTGCTGAAAGGCGGTGCGGTCTTCATTGCCCGCCGATTCAATGGTTTGGTTGTGGCGCTGCGCACGCAATAAGGTTTGCCATTCTTGTGCGCTCATTATTCTTTTTTTCCGGGAAAAATTAACGACAACACCACGCCCACCAAAAGCGTGCCGAGAACAACCATCAAGCTGACGTTGCTCGGAATGTGTAAGCCCGAATCGGCAATGGCGTGGTTATAAGCTTGCAAGCCCATTTTAAAGCCGATAAAAAACAACAACGCCACCACGGCTTTGTCCAAATGCACCAAATAGCGCGTGAGAGCAATTAAAACAAAATACAAACTGCGCAAACCCAAAATGGCAAAAATCATCGCGGCGTAAACCAAAAGTGGTTCTTGGGTAACAGCAATCACCGCAGGCACCGAATCAAAAGCAAAAGCAAGGTCTGAGGCTTCAATGGCAATCAAACACAAAAACGCAGGCGTGGCGTAAAAGGCGGCAGGGTGAGTCACCAAATGGCGGTGTTCAGGCGGCAAGTTTTTATCCGCAATAAAAAATTTGGAATCGGCAAGTTTGGGATAAATAGCAAAAAATCGTTTGGTTAGCCGCACGCTCCAATGGTTGGAATAATCTTCAATAGCCACGTTTTTTTTGCCCAAGGTTTGAATCATTTTGATGGCGCTCCAAATCACAAAAGCCGCAAACAAAAAGCCCACAAACGGACTTGCGGCAAATAACCCCGTGCCAATCACCACAAACACGGCGCGCAAAACAAGTGCGCCCAAAATGCCCCAATACAAAATGCGGTGTTGGAGTTCGCTTTTGATGCCAAAGGAAGTGAAAATTGCCACAAACACCATCAAATTGTCGACGGAGAGGCTTTTTTCCAAAACGTAACCTGCCAAATACAAATCTGCCCATTCCCAAGAAAAACGCAATCCCAAATACAAATAAAAAAGCAAAGCGAGTGAAATCCAAAAAACCGACCAAATGGTGGCGTTTTTCACCGAAATAGCTTGGTGTTTTCGGTGCGCAAAAAGATCCAAATAAAGCGAGACAATCACGGTTGCAACAAAAATGATGATGGTTTCCAAAGGAAAGCCGAAATGATGTGTTGGCATAATCTTTACAAAGTTGAAGGTGGTTGAGAATTTGAAGTTGTGGAAGTTGGCGGCATTGGCTGATTTTTATAAAAAACCGAACTCAAACCACCATGGCGTTGAAAATGTTGGCGTTTGTGCGCGGGCAGGCTATTCTGTGTTAGAGCAACAACAAGCAAAATCGCACTAATTGTTACATTAAAAAGCGGATAACCCGTGCTATCCCAAAGATGCAAAAAAATGCCGATGATAACCGGCGAAGCAAAAGAACCCATCAAATAGCAAAAAAGTAAGCGCCGCCCAATTTCAACCGAAAGCGCTTTGTCTTTCAAATGATCATTTGCCCTTGCAAGCGCCAAGGAATACAAAACGCAAATGCCAGCGCCCAAAAAAACAGCAGAACCAAAAAAACCAAGCGTGGTTGTTTCGGTTAAAAACAACAAGGCACTTGCCGCAACCGCCAAAAAGGTAAACGCGATGATGGTAATGCGTCTGCCAAAATGGTCTGAAATTTTTCCGCAAAAGGTGTGCGCGCAAAGCCCGCCCAACATACCGACTATCATAAATAAGCTTGCTTCAAACGTGGTTTTGCCAGCAGAAATGGCATAAAGCGGTGCCATCGTAAAAAAACCATTCATCAAAAGCCCTGCCGCAATGCTTGTGATTAAAGCCAAAGGCGCAATTTGAAAAAGTGAAAACGGCGTTTTTTGGGATTTTTTGATTTGCGGAGCTTTAATAAACGTTAAATTGAGCGGAATTTGCCCCAAAATCACAAAGCCTGTGGCGATGATAAAAATCCAAAGTGTTGGCAAATCCAAACCCATAATCAGCGTGCCACTGATGAACCCCAAATAAAACACAATTTCATAAAACGACAAAACCCGCGAGCGAATTTGGTCAATGGCGCGGGCGTTGAGCCACGTCTCAGCAATTAAAACGATGGAATAATAACAATAACCCACCACCACGCGAAAAACGCCCCAAAAAATGAGATGATCGGTTGTGGTGTGCAGCAGGCAAACAAGCGCAAAAATGGCGCTAATCACGGCATAACTGCGCAAAAAACCAAGGCGTGCAATGAGTTTTGGCGTAAAAAAAATACCCAAAAGTGCGCCCACAAACAAACACGCGGTGATAATGCCTGTTACGATTTGCGGTTGCTTTTTCAAAATGATGGCCGTAGAACTAACAAGCAAGCCATCGGCAATAAAAATGAAGCCAATGCCCAAAAAGAGCATACTGAATGCAAAAATAACGCCCAAACTGCCGCGAATCATAAAAACGCCGCGTCCAAAAATAAAAAGCGTTATTGTCCAATTTTCCACGTGATTTTTCACGGTTAACGTGTAATTTTTTTTGCGTGGCGTTTTAAAAAGGCTGTTTTCCACGGTCAACCTTTTATTTTTTCAAAAAAATATTTTGTTCACCGTGGATTTTTGTTGATTTTTAAAATTTAA
>CAKQRL010000011.1 GCA_934271525.1 uncultured Rhodocyclaceae bacterium | reverse complement strand
CCCCCCCCACTGAAATAATTAGCGTTCGCAATTATTTTTATTTTTTAAAACTGCCTTTTTGGTCAAACATTCAAACTTTCATATTTCAACGATTTGCCTTGGGCGTGGTTATTGGAGAAGAAAATTTTTGTAACCTTGGTAAATATGCAAGCGAAATTGTTCCGTCCTTATTAGAGGAAAAAATTTTAAAACTCTGCGAAAATTTACAGTCCGAAGACCAAATATTAGTGCATCGGCAAATTGCTTTATCCCGCGCGGCACAAGAAAATAAAAATCCACACGTTTCCGCCTTAACCAATAAAGAACACGCCGAGCGCATAAAAATTGAAAAAGAATTTTTTGCCAAAATATTCAAAATCTCCGAAGAATTATATTCTTACAACGATTACCTTTTCCCGGGCTATTTTTTTGAAATCAGCGTGCTTTTTCACAAACATTCATTGCCATATGTTTTTCCGCCAAAAGAGTTAGAGAAAATCCGCCAAAAAGATGTGATTGACGTTGGCGGCTGGGTTGGCGATTCGGCTGTGATGTTGGAGCGGGAGTTTTGCGACAAAACCATTTACAGTTTTGAGCCTGCCAGCAAAAATTTTGCGTTGATGCAACGCACATTAAAACTCAATCATTCCAAGCGCGTAGTGCCAGTAAATAAAGGATTGGGCAGCAAAAACGAACATTTAAAAATTTCTTGCAATTCGGGCAGCTCATAAATTTTGTATGAAACCAATGCAGAAAAAGAAACCATTGCCATCACCACGCTAGATGATTTTGTGGCGGAACACGGCATTGAAGTTGGTTTTATTAAAGTCGACATTGAAGGTTTTGAGCAACACTTTTTGGCAGGCGCGAAAAAGACGATTTGCACACAAAAACCTGCGCTTTTAATCAGCATTTACCATTCGGGTGATGATTATTTCAATATCAAACCGCTAATTGAAAGTTGGAATCTCGGTTATCAAATGCGCATTTACAAAGGCACGGATATGGCGTTGAGCATTGACACAGCGTTGTATTGTTATATTCCATCTTAAAAAACGCTTAAAAATTTTAAGGCGTTTACCGTGGAAAAACGTTATTTTTCGCAATTTTTTAAAAAGGCATTGATTAAAAACTCTGCTGATTGTTGGCGGATTTGAAAGCGATTGCCAACAAAGTGTTTTTCGTAAGTCAAGGTTTTGCCATTTTGGTTTGCAATCGCCATGCAAACCAAACCTACGGGTTTTTCAACGCCGTTTTCAAAAACAGCATCTGGGCCAGCAATGCCAGTAGCAGATAATGCCCATGTTGCTCCGCTTTTTTGCAATGCGCCTTTTGCCATTGCGGCGGCGCACTCTTTGGAAATAACGCCAAATCGCTCAAAAATCTCGGGCGAGACATTCAAAATTTTTTCTTTCATTTTTGCCGTATAAACCACAAAAGCGCCCAAAAACCAATGGGATGCGCCAGCTTCGCGCGTTAAAACTTCCGCAATTAAACCGCCTGTTAGCGATTCAGCGCTTACCAAATATTCATTTTTTGCACACAATATTTCGGAAATTGTTGGCATTTTTAAATCCTTGCAAAATTTATTTAAAATACGCTTTTCGTTAAAAAAAAGGAATGGCAATGAAAAAAATGCTTTTGGTTTTGGCTATTTTCGCTACATCAGTTCAAGCGCAAATGTCTGTGGATTTGTCAACATCCGCAAGCGTTGCCGCGCCCAATGATATGGTTGGTGTCTCTGTTTATGTGGAAGAAAACGGCGAAAACCCATCGGACTTGGCAAAAATCATCAACCCGCGGATAAACGATATTGTCAATTTGGCAAAAAGCAAAAAAACAGTGCGCGTGCAAACGGGCCACCAGCGCAGTTTTCCCGTTTATGAAAAAACACGCTTAAAAGCTTGGCGCATGCGCAGCGAAGTAACATTGGAAAGCGAAGATGTGGCGATGATGTCGGAGTTAATTGGCGAATTGCAAGCCAAAAATGTCGGCATCAACCACATTCAACAAATGCCTTCGCCCGCCACGCGCAAACAAGCTGAAATGGAATCCATTAAAAAAGCGGTGGAAGATTTTCAAGCACGCGCCAAAGAAATTGCGAGTGTGTTTAAAAAACCGTATCGAATCAAAACCTTAAATTTGAACCAAGACCGCGGCGGCATAATGTTTAAAAGCAATGCGATGCTGCTCTCATCTTCTGCCGAATCGGCTGCACCTGCCCGCATTGAAGCGGGTGAGAGCGAAATCACCACGCATATAAACGGCGTGATTGAAATTCCAAACCATTAAAAAAAAAGAAAAACAGTGTTCCACGGTAAACAAAATATTTTTTTCAAAAAAATAAAAGGTTTACCGTGGAATTATTTGAAAACAATGGTTTTGTTGTGGGCGATGAGAATGCGGTTTTCAATATGGTATTGAAGACCACGGGCAAGTGTGTTTTTTTCAATATCTTTGCCCAAACGAATTAAATCATCAATGGTTTGCGAGTGATCAACCCGAATAATATCTTGTTCAATAATTGGACCAGCATCCAAATCTTTGGTTACATAATGGCAAGTGGCACCAATTAGTTTAACACCTGATTCAAATGCTTGATGATATGGTTTGGCGCCCACAAAACTCGGCAAAAAACTATGATGAATATTGATAATTTTGCCTTCAAATTGGGCGCAAAAATCCGCATTTAATATTTGCATATACCGCGCCAAAACAATGGTATCGCCTTTTAATTCTAAAATAATGTTTTTAATTTGATTAAAAGCAGAATCTTTATTTTCTTTTTCAACAGGAATATAAAAAAAAGGCAGATTGTGCCACTGAACAAAATCTTTGAAAATATTATGGTTAGATATTACGCCAACAATATCAATATTCAAATCTTTTGCGCGCCAACGTGAAAATAAATCATACAAACAATGTTCTTGTTTGGAAACCAAAATAACCACGCGTTTTTTTATTTCACTATCAAATATTTGCCATTGCATTTTTAAATCACGCGCCACATCTTTTTCAAATAAATTTTGAAGCGTTTCTAAATCCATAAAATCGGCTTTGATTTCCAAACGCATAAAATAACGCGAATTATCTGAAAAAAAGTGAGACGATAAAATCCACCCATTGTGGCGTGCGAAAAATGCCGTCACTTTGGCGATAATCCCAACTTGGTCGGGGCAAGAGGCATTTAAAGTATAAAAACGATCAAACATTTTATTTATTTAAATTCTTTGGATGCGTTTTGAAAGGCTTTTAATAAATCATCGTAATTATAAAAAGCTGGGAATTGCGGGTAATTATTTTTAATATTTTCAGGTGGATTATAAAAAAATCCACGGTGCGCTGCTTCTAACATTCCCAAATCATTAAAAGAATCTCCTGCGGCAAAAACGGTGAAATTTAAACCTTTTAATGCTTTAACGGCATTTGTTTTTTGATTTTCTTGGCGAAAATGATAATTGATAATTTCACCATCTTCATTAATTTCTAATTGATGGCAGAAAATAGTTGGCATATTCATTTTTTCCATAATCGGCATGGCAAAATCATAAAAGGTATCGGATAATATAATCAATTGAAACTCACGCCGCAATTCTTTTAAAAAATCTTCTGCACCTTCTAATGGTCCTAATTCTTGAATAACCTTTTGAAAATCTTTTAATTTTAAGCCGTTTTCTTTTAAAAGTTTTAAACGGTATTTCATTAAATTGTCGTAATTTGGTTCATCGCGTGTGGTGCGTTTTAAGGCTTCAATGCCTGTTTTTTTGGCTACATTAATCCAAACTTCTGGCACCAAAACACCTTCTAAATCCAAACAAACCAAATTCATTTTTAAAACTCCTTTTAAAAAATAGGCAGGCAATGTAACACAAAAACCGCAAGCTTGCCGTTGGGCGTTTATAATAAGCGAATTTTTTTGATGCGGGAGCCAAAAATGATAAAAGTGGGCTTGGTTGGCTATGGCGTGATTGGGCAAGCGCTGGGTAAATGGATTAAAGAAAATAATAACCACTCCTGCATTGAGTTGCTCATTTCAGATCCTTTTAAAGGTTATAACGATGATGTTTCAAAAGCGGATGTGATTTTTATTAGCGTGCATATTCCAACCGAAAAAAACGGCACGCAGAATTTAAAACTTTTAAAAGAAATTATTAACAATTTGCCAGAACAAAAACCTATTTTTGTGCGCACCACAATTTTGCCGGGCACAACGGATTGGCTTTGCCGTGAAACAAAACGCCAAGTGCATTTTATGCCTGAATTTTTAACCGAACGCACAGCTTATGCCGATTTTTGCGAGCAACCGATGGTTTTTACGGCTGAAACCGAATTGTTGCGCCAAATTTTTGTGGGGAAAAAATATATTGAGATGACTTCATTGGAAGCCGAAATTGCCAAATACGCGCACAATGTTTTTGGCGCTTTAAAAGTAACGTATTTCAACGGCATTTATGCGCTTTGCCAAAAAATGGGCGCCAATTACCCCAAAGTGCAACAAGGCGTTTTGTTAAGCGGTTATATCAACGCGCAACACACGATGGTGCCCGGGCCAGATGGCAAAACAGGTTTTGGCGGCAAATGTTTTCCAAAAGATGTTAGCGCTTTTGACCACTTTAACCAAAACAGCGCTTTGGGCGCGTTGTTAAATGCAATGTTGCAAGCCAATGAAGAATATAGAAAATAAAAAAAAAAATAAGCGCTTGACCGTGGATTTTTTTTAAAACAAAACCAAATTGTCGCGATGCACAAGTTCCGGCGCGGTAATAAAACCCAAAATTTCAGCAATTTTGCTGGTTGCTTGCCCCAAAATTTGTTGCGTGTGGCGCGCGTCATAATTAACAAGTGCGCGTCCTAATTCCGCGCCGTCTGGGGCAATCAAAGCCAAAACGTCCCCTTCGCGAAAGTCGCCTGCGATTTTTTTCACGCCCACGGGCAACAAACTTTTGCCCGATTTTAAAGCGGCAACAGCGCCTGCGTCCAAATACAAAGAACCTGCAATTTGCAACTGGTCTGCCAACCATTGTTTGCGCGCGGCGCGCGGCGCACTTTGCGATTCCAAAAAAGTGCCAACCGATTCTCCATTGGCAATTTTCAACAAAACCTGCGGCGTTTTGCCATTGGCAATGATGGTGGATGCCCCGCCATTTGCCGCGCGTTTGGCCGCCAAAATTTTGGAGAGCATTCCGCCTTTGCTAATTGCCGAACCCGCGCCACCAGCCATTTTTTCCAAAGACGCATCGCCTGCGGTGGCTTTTGCAATGAGCGTGGCTTTGGGATTTTGGCGCGGGTCTTCGGAAAATAAGCCGTCTTGGTCGGTTAAAATCACCAAGCGCTCGGCGCTCAAAGCGTGAACCACCAAAGCAGCAAGCGTGTCGTTGTCGCCTAATTTGATGTAGTCGGTGGAAATGGTATCGTTTTCGTTGATAATCGGCACAACGTTTAAGCGCAACAATTCCGTTAAAGCCGCGCGCACGTTCAAATAGCGCTTGCGGTCGGAAAAGTCGTCATGCGTTAATAAAATTTGCGCGCAAGGCAAGCCATAACGCCCAAAGGCTTGTTCATAAGTTTGCGCCAAGCTCATTTGCCCCACCGCCGCGCAGGCTTGCAATTCATTTAAAAATTGCGGGCGCGTGGATTTTCCCAAACGTTGCATTCCGCAAGCAATTGCCCCAGATGAAACAAGTGCTACTTCAATGCCATTTTCCACGAGCATTGCCATTTGCCGCGCCCAAAAATCAATGGCGGTGTAATCCAAACCCAAGCCGTTATTCGTTACCAAAGCGGAACCGAGTTTAATCACCCAGCGTTTTTGCGTTTTCATTTTCAAAAAAATTATCGGTTGACCGTGGATTTTCATCGTTTTCGCTATTTTCAGCGAGTTCTTTCAAACGTTCGGCAATTTTAAAACGCAAAGTCTTCAAAGTTGTTGCATTTTGTGCCGAAATGGCAAAAACTTCATCAAACCTAACGCCTTCGGCTTTGATTTTTTCTACAAGATTGGCAACAAAAATTTCCCTTTCTGATTCGGGAATTAAATCTATTTTATTCAAAAGCAAAAATCGCGGTTTTTGTGCCAATGCTTCATCAAAAGCGGCAAGTTCCTTCAAAATAGCGCGGGCGTTTTTAACGGGGTCATCCGTTGGGTCGGGCGGGGAAATATCCACCAAATGCAACAACATTCTTGTTCGCGACAAATGCTTTAAAAAATGAATCCCCAAACCCGCGCCATCTGCCGCGCCTTCAATTAAGCCCGGCACATCCGCCATCACAAAGCTCGTGTTGCCCGCATCAACCACGCCCAAATAAGGTTGCAAAGTGGTAAAAGGATAATCGGCAACCTTCGGTTTGGCGGCGGAAAGGCAACGAATAAGCGTGCTTTTGCCAGCGTTGGGCAAACCCAAAAGTCCAACGTCCGCCAACACGCGCAATTCTAACCTTAAAAAAAATTCTTCTCCCACGCCGCCTTTGGTGGCTTTGCGCGGCGCACGATTGGTTGAAGATTTAAAATGCAAATTACCCAAACCACCGCGCCCGCCTTTGGCAATTAAAACTTTCTCTTCGTCTGTTTTTAAGTCAGCCAAAAGCGTGCCGTCTTCATCGTTAAAAATCATTGTGCCAACGGGCACATAAAGCACCAAATCCGCACCGCCTGCGCCGTAACAATCCGAACCGCGCCCGTTTTCGCCGCGCTGGGCAAAAAATTTGCGTTTGTAGCGGTAATCAATCAAAGTATTTAAATTGCGGCTGGCACAAAAAAAAACGCTGCCGCCCGCGCCGCCATCGCCGCCATCCGGGCCGCCTTTGGGAATAAATTTTTCCCGCCGAAAACTTGCTACGCCATTGCCGCCATCGCCAGCTTTGACGTAAATTTTGGCTTCGTCAAAAAATTTCATTCTTTAAAAAACCCCGCTTTTGCGGGGTTGATTATTGGGTTTGTTTTTATTGCGCATCAGGAATAATGGCAACCGAGCGGCGTTTGAATTTGCCGCCAACGTGAAATGCCACCACGCCATCTTTTAAGGCAAAAAGCGTGTGGTCTTTGCCGATGCCTACATTTTCGCCCGGGTGAAATTGCGTGCCGCGTTGGCGCACCAAAATGTTGCCCGCCAACACAAATTGACCGCCATAACGTTTCACGCCCAAGCGTTTAGATTCAGAATCGCGCCCGTTTCTAGAACTGCCGCCTGCTTTTTTGTGTGCCATTGTTAAGCTCCCAGAATGTTTTTAATCTCAATCTCGGTGTAATTTTGCCGATGACCTTGATGTTTTTGATAATGCTTGCGGCGACGCATTTTGAAAATTTTAATTTTTTTGTGCCGCCCTTGATTCAACACCGTGCATTCTACTTTGGCACCTTCAATCAAGGGCGTGCCGATTTTAACCGACTCGCCTTCGCCGAGCATCAAAACTTCGTCCAGCGTGATTTGTGCGCCAATGTCTGCTGGTATCTGTTCTATTTTCAATTTTTGGCCAGCCGCAACACGATATTGTTTGCCGCCGGTTTTTATGACCGCATACATTGCTCAACTCCAATTCAAAAAGCGCTTGATTCTAAAACAAAAAAACCAAAAGTCAAGGCGCTTGGGTTACACTTTTGGCTTTTTGAAAGGCGGGATTCTAATGAAACGGCGAATCAACAACCCGCGGGATATAGCCCGAGCCCGCTTGCAAAAAACCTTTGATTTTGACGTTAAAAAATCTAAAAATCCACGGTCAACCCCAAAAAATTTTGAAAAAAATTTGGCGTTGAGCGTGGAAAATCACGGCGAGCGGCTTTGTAAAGTTTTATCCCAAAAAGGCATTGCTTCGCGCAGAGAAGCGGATTTTTTAATTGAATCGGGTTTGGTGTTGGTGGATGGACAACAAGCTGTTTTGGGTCAGCGTGTGTTGGAATCGGCACAAATTCAAGTTTTGGAAAAAGCGCAAAAAATCCAACAAGCGCGCCGAACCATTATTTTGAATAAACCATTGGGTTATGTTTCCAGCCAGCCGGAAAAAAATTATCCGCACGCACTTTCTCTTTTAAAAGCCGAAAATTTTGTTGGCAACCCCAAAGAATTGGATGGTTTTATCAACAAAGGTTTTGCACCAGCAGGACGTTTGGATATCAATTCCACCGGTTTGATGATTTATACGCAAAACGGCAGACTAGCCAAAAAAATTATTGATGAAAAAAGTGAGATTGAAAAAGAATATTTGGTGCGCGTTGAAGGCAAAATGATTGAAGATGGTTTAAAACTTTTGAACCACGGTTTAAAGTTGGATGGCAAAGCGCTCAAACCCGCGCGCGTCAAACGCTTGAATGAAAACCAACTGCATTTTATTTTACAAGAAGGCAAAAAACGGCAAATTCGCCGCATGTGCGCCTTGGTTGGTTTGAATGTGTTGGCTTTAAAACGTGTGCGCATCGGGCGTTTAAAATTAGGCGATTTGCCATTGGGACAATGGCGCTTTTTGGAAGATTTTGAAAAAATTTGATTATGGAAATTTATACCGAAAACCTGCAACTGCCAGACGTGCGGCTGAATATTCGGCATTTTATCAATGCCAAAAACGGCGCAAAAAAAATTTTCTTTTTGCACGGTTGGATGGATGCCTCACCTTCATGGCAGTTTGTGGTGAATGCTTTACAAAAAAAATACCACATCATTGCGCCCGATTGGCGTGGTTTTGGCGATTCCGAATGGTTGGATCGCGTCTACCATTTTCGTTGCCACATTGCCGATTTGCACGCCATTTTGAATGCTTATTCGCCCGATGCGCCAGCGCTTTTGGTTGGGCATTCTATGGGCGGGATGATTGCTTGCACTTATTCTGGCTTATTTCCTGAGCGCGTAGCACGCGTGATGACCTTGGAAGGTTTTGGTTTGAGCCAACGCCCGCCCGAAGTTGTGCGTGAATTGATGCAAACGTGGATTAATAATCGCTTAATCAGACCCAAAATGCGCATTTATAAAAGCCGTGAAGAATTTGCACAATCGCAAATCAAAAAAAATTCACGGTTGACCGTGGAAAAAGCCAAGTTTTTGGCGGAAACTTTAACGTGGCAAATGGATAACGGTTATGTTTTTAATGCCGACCCGTGGCACAAATTGCGCTTGCCGCAGCGTTTTCCAGTGGAAGAAATGAAAGCCATTTGGCGGCATTCCACAGCCAAAATCGCTTGGGTTGCAGCCGAAAACTCTTGGGTAATGGCGGATTTTGAAGATGCAAAAGACGATTACCAAAGCCGCATTGATTGCTTTGCCAACATCAAAACCTTTTGCATCAAAAATTGCGGGCATATGTTGCACCACGACCAACCCGAAAAAGTTGCCGCGTGCATTGATGATTTTTTTGATTAAAATATTTTTATGCGAAGTTTGGCGATTTTTCTTTTCCTGTTGGGTTTTCATTTTAATGCCGTGGCAGCAAATGAAGCCATGGCGCGGCAAAGTTTGCAAGGTTTTTTAACCGATTCGCTAATTGATAGCACTTATCCTGTGGAAATCAAAATTGGTGCTGTGGATTTGTCCAATCAGCCACCTTGCGCCACTTTTCAAGGTTTTTTGCCCGATAAAATGCGTTTATCTGGCAAAACGTGGGTGGGTTTGCGTTGTGTATCGCCCCAACAATGGGAATTGTTGGTGCCTGTGCGCATTGCCATTTTGGGCGAATACGTGATTGCCGCGCAAAATTTGCAATCCAAAGACATTTTAACAACCCAACATTTAACAACCCAAACGGGCGATTTGAGCGCTTTGCCAATGGGTTATTTAACCAACCCTGCGGATGCCGTGGGTTATTCTTTAACCCAAAGTATGCGCGCAGGACAAATTATTTTAAAAACGCATTTAAGAAAACCCACCTTGGTGCAACGCGGGCAGATGGTCAAAGTTGTGGTTTTAGGCGATCAATTCTCCGTATCCAGCGAAGGCAAAGCGATGAATGCCGCAGGAGAAGGCGAATCAATTACTGTTAGAATGCCATCCGGTCAAACCATTAGCGGCAATTTGAATGCTTTGGGGCAAGTTGAAATTCAACTCAATTAAACGCACAAAAAGGTCGTTAAAACAATTAAGAAAGGCAAGCGCAAACACTTCAAACGCTATCAAGGTGTGTTATGAAAATTGAAACTTCTTATAAATTGCAAACGCCGCAAACTGCCACGATTAAACGGCGCGCGGCAACAACCGATTCTGCCAAAACAACACAAACGGCAGATACTGCCACGCTTTCATGCGCCACCAAAACGCAAAGTCCATTTGATGCGGCAAAAGTGGAGGAAATCAAAACCGCCATTGCCCAAGGGCGTTTTAAAATCAATGTGGATGCCATTGCCGATGGTTTAATTGCAATGGCGCGGGAATTGATTGAAGAAAAGAGCCTCTAACAATGCCAACATTAGAAGAAGTTTTTAAAGAAGAAATTGCGGCGGTGAAAAACTTCATCGCCCTTTTGAAAAAAGAAGAAGAGGCGCTCACCACTTTAACGCCCGAGCATTTGGATTTGCTTGTAGAAGAAAAAGTGCGCATTTTAAAAGGCATTGAAGCGCTTGAAAAATCCCGCGCGGCGTTGTTGACACAAGGCGTTTTGGAAGACCCAAAATTTGGCGCTTTTAACGAAGAATTGTTAAATCTTGCGCGCACCGTTCAAGAACAAAACCAAAAAAATGGCAAACATTTGATGCGCCATTTGGAACGCACGCAAGAAGCGCTTTCAACCTTAATGCAAACAGAAAAAACAGCGCTTTACGGCAGCGATGGCCAAACGCAAGCCTCATCCATCGGGCGCAATTTGGGTAGCGCTTAAAATATTCAAAAATCCACAGTGAACACATTATTTTTTTGAAAAAATTTTAAGTTCACCGTGGATTTTTATAAAATTGCAAAAATTTTATCCAAGGAATTGCCGTGAAAAGTTATGAATTTTTGAATGAAGAAGAATTAAAAATCAAAATCGCACAAGATTATTTTCAAAAATTTGAATATGTGCCTTTTTCACGCTTGGATTTTACTTTAAAACAAAAAAACACCGATTTGCCTTTTTATTTATTATGGGCAGAAGCCAAAAAAGAAACGGCGGATATTTTAAATAGTTTTACCCAACTTGTTTTAACCATCGGTGTGAATATCGATTTGCAAAATATTCCCAAACCACCTTTTTTAGCGGTTTTTGATTCTGAAAAAATTGCTTTTATTGAATATTCTTTTTTAAACTATTTTTGTGATTCTTCTTTATTTAATGAAATCAGTTGGCAAAATATTACGCCATCCAATCATTTGGCGGAAGAATTTATTAAAACAAAATCGCGCATTCAAGCAATTATTAAAGAAAACGCCAAAATCTTTTATTTTGAAAAAAATGAGAAAGAATTAAAACATTTTATTTCAAACTCGCTTTCCAAAGGCGAATTGAATCCCGTTGTTGTAACGGATAAAAATTTTGATTATGTTTATTCCAACTGGTTGTTGGAAGTTTTTGAAAAAGAAGTGATTGATTTTAAGGAATTTGAAAGTTTGCGCGATCAAATGATTTTGTTGGAAAGCGATTTTTTTCTTGCCGATTTAATCAGTGAAAATGACAAAACATTAAATAAAAACCTGCGCATTATTTTGGATAAAAAAGCAGATGGTGAAAAAATTTACCATTTTAAATACAAACAAGATACAGGAATTTTTAAAGACCGCGATTTGGATATTGAAATTGAAATTATTAAACCTGAAATTCATACGAATTTTTGGAAAATGTATAAACGTCCGCCAGCAGAACAATTTTGGATGGAAATATTTAATCGCCGAGATAAATTGGCGCCAAAAGATATTCGGGAAAGAAAAGGCGCATTTTTTACGCCATCGGTTTGGGTTAAAAAAGCGCAAGAATATTTAAAAGATTCTTTGGGTGAAAATTGGGAAAATGAATATTATATTTGGGATTGCGCCGCAGGCACAGGGAATTTATTGGTTGGTTTAAAAAATCCTGCCCGAATTTTCGCATCAACCATTGATTTAAATGATGTGGTGATGATGAAAAATCTCATCAAAATGGAAGCCAAAAATGAAAATGAAAAATTAGATTTATTAGAAAACCATATTTTTCAATTTGATTTTTTGAATGATGATTTTGAAAAACTACCCGATAATTTGCAAAGAATTATTCAAAACAAACCTGAAAAATTGGTGATTTTTATCAATCCGCCTTATGCGGAAGCTAGTTCTGCCAAGACAGTGCAAGGAAATGGAAAAAACAAGCCGCAAATTCAGGAAACAAAAATTGGGAAAGCATACAAAGAATTTTTAAGTCGTGGAAATAGAGAGCTTTTCATGCAGTTTTTTATTAGAATTTTAAAAGAAATCAAGGGTTGCAAAATGGCAAGTTTTTCAAAATTAAAATATGTAAATTCAAATTCTTGCATTGTTTTTAGAGATAAAATAAATGCAAAGTTTTTAAAAGGCTTTGTTTGCCCATCTGAAACTTTTGATAATGTAAATGGAAAATTTCCTATTTCATTTTCAATTTGGGACAGCAAAAGCAACGAAAAAATAGTTTCTATAAAACAAGATATTTTTGACAATCAATGTAATTTGTTGGGCAAGAAAACATTTGGTTGTAGAAAAGATAATAGCATTAATAAATGGCTTGCTGATTTTAGAAATGATAGTCCTGCAAAATTTTTTCTTGGTGGTGGCGCACCTGATTTTCAAAACCAAAAATATATTTGTCTTTTAAATAATAAAGGAACACGTTGCGTTCCTTATGCTGCACTCAATGAAAAGAATTTAATTGAAGGATTTATTTATTTATCTGTTCGCCATACAATACCTGCAACATGGATAAATGATAGAGATCAATTTTTATACCCGAATAAAAAGTGGCAAAAAGACGTGGATTTTCAAAACAATTGTTTTATTTATGCTTTGTTCCACGGGCAAAATACTGTTTCAGGCAAAAAAGACGTGAATCATTTAATTCCATTTACAGAAAAAGAATTAAATGTCCAAGAAGCATTTGAATCCCATTTCTTATTGGATTTTATGGCTGGGAGAATAAAATCCAACAATGATGATTTTTTAGGAAAAAATGTGCAATCTTTTATTCCAACAAAGCCCATGGAATTTTCTATTGAAGCGCAAAGTGTTTTAAGCGCTGCCAAAGCAATTTATGTTTATTATCATCAAGTTGCAAGTGATAAAAGAAATTCTTGGAAGATAAATGATCAAGTAAAATATTCTCGCAATGCGTCTTTTTACGATATTAAAGAATTTTTCCAAGGGCGCAGTGAAAAAGGCAGAATGAATCCAAAATCGGAAGATTTAAAATATACAGAATTATTAAACAATTTAAAAAATGCGCAAAAAATATTGGCGCAAAAAATAGAACCCAAAATTTATGAATATGAATTTTTATTAGAATAATCCACGGTAAACCAATTGTTTTTTTCAAAAAAATTGACGTTGACCGTGGATTTTTTTTAAATTGTATTCATTTAAAAATTTAAAAATCAAAAAAAAAAATTTACAAAATCGGGGCGAGCCATTTGCGTGCTTCTTGTTCAGCCATTTTTGCGCGCGCTGCCCAATCCAACAATTGGTCTTCTCCAATTTTGGGAATGGCAAAATAACGCACCAAAGGGTGCGCAATCATCAAGCCGCAAACGGAAGCCGCGGGTTGCATTGCGGTTGATTCGGTTAAAGTCATTCCAATTTCATTGGCATTTAATGCGGCAAAAATGCGCCGTTTTTGGCTGTGGTCGGGGCAAGCGGCATAACCGGGCGCCGGGCGTATGCCTTGGAATTTTTCCGCAATCAAATGTTCGTTGTTTAAGGTTTCATTGGGCGCATAACCCCAAAATTGGGTGCGCACTTGAAAATGCAAAAATTCCGCCGCCGCTTCTGCCAAGCGGTCTGCCAAGGCTTTTAATAAAATTTGGTTGTAATCATCGCCGGTAAAATCTTGCAAATGTTCGTCAATGTTTAATCCAGCGGTTAAGGCAAACATCGCCGCAAAATCGGGCGTTTCTTGCGCACCAATAAAATCGCAAAGCGCCGTATTAAAATGTCCTTTGGGTTGCTTGTGTTGCTGGCGCAATCCCAAAATGGTGCAAAGCGTTTGGCGGCGTTGGTTGTTTTGGTAAAAAACAATATCATCGCCTTGGCGCTGGGCAGGATAAATTCCCAAAACCGCGCGGGCGCTAAGCCATTTTTCTTCTACCAGTTGGGATAACATTTTTTGGGCATCAAAAAACAATTCTTTTGCCACTTTGCCTTTTTGTGGGTGATTAAAAATTTGCGGGTATTTTCCAGCAATATCCCAAGAAGCAAAAAAAGGCGACCAATCAATGAAATCACAAAGCGTTTTCAAATCAAAATCAATAATTTGGCGTCCTAAAAAATTCGGCGTGGTGGGCACAAAATCGCCAAAAGGTTGTGGATTTTGGCGCGCTTCTTCAAGGGAAATTAAGGTGGCGCTTTTTTTCTGGGCATAATCGCGCGCGGTTTGTTGTTGCATTTTTTTGTTTTGAGCTTTAAACAAAGCCGAATGCGTTTTTGAAAGCAATTGCGTGGCAACGCCTACCGATTGCGAAGCATCGCGCACATAAACCACGCACCCTTCGGGGTTGGCTGGCGCAATTTTAATTGCCGTATGCGCGCGCGATGTGGTTGCCCCACCAATTAAAAGCGGTTGCGGCATTTTTAGCCGCGCCATTTCGCTTGCCACAAAAACCATTTCTTCTAAGGATGGCGTAATTAAACCCGACAAACCGATGATATCCACTTGGTGTTTTTGGGCTTCATCCAAAATGGTTTCGCACGGCACCATCACGCCCAAGTCAATCACTTCATAACCATTGCAACCCAACACCACGCCCACAATGTTTTTGCCAATATCATGCACATCGCCTTTGACGGTTGCCAGCAAAATTTTGCCTTTGGATTGCGCTTTTTCTTTGTCTGCTTCAATAAACGGCAACAAATGCGCCACGGCTTCTTTCATCACGCGGGCGGATTTCACCACTTGCGGCAAAAACATTTTGCCTTGACCAAACAATTCGCCAACGGTGTTCATTCCCGCCATCAATGGCCCTTCAATCACATTTAAGGGCGGCAGATTTTTTTCTAAAAATTGCACGCGGCATTCTTCGGTATCCATTTGAATAAAATCGGTCATTCCTTTGACCAAGGCGTAAGAAATGCGCTCTTCTACGGGCAATGTGCGCCAAGACAAATCCGCTTGTTGGGTTTTGGAATGTTGGGAATCGCCTTTTAAATTTTGCGCCAATTCCAATAAAGCATCGGCGGCTTCTGGATTTTTATCCAAAACCGCATTTTCCACGGTCAACTTTAAATTTTTTTCTAAATCATCATAAATGCCGAGCATTCCAGCATTGACAATGCCCATGGTTAAGCCGTTTTCAATGGCATATTTGAGAAAAACCGTGTGAATGGCTTCGCGCATCAAATTGTTGCCGCGAAAACTAAACGAAACATTGGAAATGCCGCCAGATACCCACGCGTGCGGCAAGTTTTGCTTAATCCACGCCACCGCTTCAATAAAATCCACCGCATAATGATTGTGTTCAGCCAAACCTGTGGCAATGGCAAAAACATTGGGGTCAAAAATAATGTCTTCGGCTGGAAAACCATTTTGGGTTAAAAGTTGGTAAGCGCGCGCGCAAATTTCTTTTTTGCGTTCAAAACTATCGGCTTGCCCTTTTTCATCAAATGCCATCACAACGGCTGCCGCGCCGTATTTTTGGCAAATGCGGGCGTGGTGCAAAAATTTTTCTTCGCCTTCTTTTAAGGAAATGGAATTGACAATGCCTTTGCCTTGCAAGCATTTTAAGCCGACTTCCAATACTTGCCAGTTGGAAGAATCTATCATCACGGGCACGCGCGCAATGTCGGGTTCAGATGCAATTAAATTTAAAAAATGCCGCATAGCGTAAGGCGCATCCAACATGGCTTCATCCATATTGATGTCAATAATTTGTGCGCCGTTTTCAACTTGCTGGCGCGCAACGCTAATGGCATCCACATAGCGCTCTTCAATAATCATTTTGGCAAAGGCTTTGGAGCCGGTAACGTTCGTGCGTTCGCCCACATTCACAAAAAGCGATTTTTCATTCACGTTAAAGGCTTCCAAACCCGACAAACGCAATTCTGGCTTGATTGTGGGAATTTCGCGTGGTGTTTTGTTTTTAACCGCTTGATGGATTGCCAAAATATGTTCAGGCGTGGTGCCGCAACAACCGCCCAAAATGTTGACAATGCCGCTTTGCGCCCATTCTTGTAAATCGTTTGCCAACATTTCAGGCGTTTCATCGTAACCGCCAAAGGCATTGGGCAAACCAGCATTGGGATGCGCCGATACAAAACAATCGCAAATTTGGGCAATTTGGGCAATGTGCGCGCGCATTTCTTTGGCGCCCAATGCGCAATTAAAACCAAAAGAAAGCGGTTTGGAATGCCTTAAAGAATTCCAAAAAGCTTGGGCAGTTTGGCCAGATAAAGTTCTGCCCGAAGCATCGGTGATGGTGCCGGATATCATAATCGGCAAGCGCGCTTGCAAACGCAAAAAAACATTTTCTATGGCAACAACGGCGGCTTTGGCGTTTAACGTATCAAAAACGGTTTCAATGAGCAAAATATCCGCGCCGCCTTGGATTAAATTTTCAGCAGATTCTTCATAAGCGGCAAGCAATTCATCAAATGTAATATTGCGAAAAGCCGGGTCGTTCATATCGGGCGAAATAGAAAGCGTTTTGCCCGTTGGCCCCAAAACGCCCGCCACAAAGCGCGGTTTTTCGGGCGTTTGTTGGTTAAATTCATCGCACAATTGGCGGGCAATTTTGGCACCCATGAAATTCAATTCGGCAACCCATTCTTCCAAATGGTAATCCGCTTGGGAAAAACGATTGGCGTTAAAGGTGCAGGTTTCAATAATATCCGCGCCGGCTTCTAAATAAGCGCGATGAATATCGGCAATAATTTGCGGTTGGGTTAAAAGCAACAAATCGTTGTTGCCTTTTAAGTCGCTTTTGTGTTGGATAAAACGCTTGCCGCGGTAATCTTCTTCTTGCAAATGGTGGCGCTGAATCATCGTGCCCATGGCGCCATCCAAAATCAAAATGCGTTGTTGCAAAAGTTCTTTTAAAAGTGCGGTTTGGTCTGTTTGCATTTTTTTTGAATATCAGTTGATTTGAAAAAAATTTGAAATTTTTTTTAAGTTGACCGTGGATTTTTTTAAAATTAAAAAAACAAAACGCTTGAAAAATTTTAAGGCGTTGCGCGCACGCCAACTTTGGTTTTGGCTTGGCGAATCAAAGCGCCATCTTTAAATTCACACAAAGTGCCCGCGGGAATTTCATTCCAAATTTCATCATCGGTTAAAGGAAGCGTTGCCACAATTGCCACGCGGTCGGTGTCGTTGGTCACTTTTTGAAAATCCACGCTTAAATCTTGGTCTTTTAAATGCGCCGTTTGAAAAGGCGCTTGCCGCACAATGTAAGAAAGACGCGTTGATGCGTGCGCAAAAAGTGAATCGCCTTGCGAGAGCAAAAAATTGCACTCGCCAAATTCGGCAATTTCCAAAGTGATTTGGCAAATGCTTTCAAAAAGTGCTTCTTCACTTGGCGCCTTGTGAAAACGCGCGCGCAAGGTTTGCAAAATCAAACAAAATGCGCGCTCAGAATCGGTTTTGCCAACGGGCAAAACACTACCATTGAAAGTTGGATAAAAATTTTTCAAATCGCCATTGTGCGCAAAAATCCAATAACGCCCCCACAATTCGCGGCAAAAAGGATGCGTATTTTCCAAACCAACCGCGCCTTTGGTGGCTTTGCGAATATGCGCGATGACGTTGGTTGAATGAATGGGATAAGCCTTCACCCATTCTGCCAAAGGCGATTTGGCGCTGGGCGTGGGGTCCAAAAAAAGCCTTGCGCCTTGTCCTTCAAAAAAGGCGATGCCCCAGCCATCGGCGTGAACATTGGTTGCGCCGCCGCGCTCACGAAAGCCGGTAAAAGAAAAGCAAATGTCGGTTGGCACATTGCAATTCATTCCTAAAAGTTCGCACATGGTGGTTTTGGTAAATGTTGTTGGGCTTGTCAATATAACTTAAAAAAAGCCGCCTTGTTTGCAAATGCGCGGATTTTGATGAAAACCAATTTTCCACGGTCAACATAAAATTTTTTTCAAAAATTATTTTTCAAAAAAATAAAACGTTGACCATGGATTTTAATTTTTGGTTGGCAAAAGGGTGTATTTTTCAAAAAACACCAAATCAGCAGCAATTTCAGGCGGTAAATTTTCTTTTAAAAATTCCGCAGAATAATCATTCAAAAAAACATACAGCGTTTGAACATCGCGCTTGCCATTTTTTAAATCTTCAAAGATTTGATTTTGAAAGGCAAAAGCGCCTTTTCTATCTGGCCTGGCTTGGCACAAAAAATTTGTTTGCAGTTGGTGATTGGCCGCATAACGCGCAAAAGGCAAAGCGCCAAAAACATAATCCCACCAAACACTTGGCACAATTTCAGAGTTTTTAAAAATTATCAGCGTTTTTGCATTTTGGGCATAAGTTTGCAATTCAGTCATTGCCAGCATTGGCGCTCTTGGGTTGGCGCGGCGCTCTGCCATAATTTTGACATTTTCAGCATAAACATTGTGCCAAGGATGCAAACTGCTGATTTGCCACAAAAAAGCGCCTGCCAACAAAAAAATGGCAATTTTTTTGGAAAAGGTTTGGATAATGCCCGCACACACAAAAAGCGTGAAAAAATAAACAAACACCCAACCAAAACGCCCATTGATGCGAAAAGTATTGCCCAAATCACCCAAAAGCCACCAATGCCCAAACCTGGGCGTGAGCATCGCAAAAACCAAAATCAAAAAAACGCACAAGCATAAACCCTTGGATTCTTTTGATAAAAATTGAATTTTGTTTTTATAAAAAAAACGAGAAATCGCCAAAATCACCGTCAGCGCCAAAACGCCAAACCCCAAAAAAAGCGAAAATTCAGAAAGTTCCGGACGAAAAAAAGAATAAAAACGCGCACGCGCGTAGCCAAAGCCGTGATCTTGCAAACTATTGCCTTCAAAATACCCTGCCAAATAAACAAGCATTAAAGAGAGCGCCAAAAAGCAAACAATCGCCCACCATTTTTTTGAAAATGCGGCTTTGAATAAAGCAATCGGCAATACCATCGCCATCAAATAAGGATGTATTAAAGCAACCATACCCACCAAAACCGCCCAAGGCGCAAAACGCCACGGTTTTTGGTAAAAATAAAGCGATGCAACAATTAACCATTGCGCCGAGAGCGCGCTTTGCCACACCAAACGCAAAAGCAACACGGGAGCAATTATCAAAAAAGCGGCGGTTAAACATTGCAAGGCAGAAGAATTTGTCCATTGCCGCGCAAAAAGCACACCAAAAACGCCCATCAAAATAAGGCAAGAAAGTTGCCACAAACCCAAATATTGGAAATTGCCTGCTAGCCCCAATGCTTTGAGAATAAAGGCAACAAGCGGCAGAGAATCGGTTAAACCAATGCTGGTTCGCGCAGCGATATTTTGCGTTTCAATGGCGCCCGGCGGCCAGTGCCATGGTTCATTTTGAAAAAACACCCACGCCAAATGGTGGCAAGTGTGGTCGCCATCGCCCACATAAAAGAAATTGTAAGGGTTTAAACTTGCCCAACCAATCAAATAACCGTCAAACAAAAAAGCAAATAAAATAATAAAAATAAAACTCTTATTTTCCACGGTAAACTTTAAAATTTTTTGGAAATTATTCATTTTCACAATTCTTGCAAATAGGTAAAACAGGGTATTCGTTGATAACAATCAAACGTTTAAATATATTTTCAGGTAATAATTCTTTTAATTGTGCCATTGGTATTTCATCAAAAAATACATAAATGGTATTTTTTGCAGGTTTTCCTTCTATTAAAAGTTTAACGTGGTAATTCATAAAACGGTGCCATTCTTCTAAATTCAAACGGCTGCTGTGCGCATAATTGGTGCGCATTTTGTTTTTATAAGCAAAAAATGCCACATAAAAAGCCGGCGGAATATAATGCTGCCAAGTAATATGCAAGCGATTATCACGCTCCATTTGATAAACTTCGGAAGATGGAATAACAATAACATTCGCACCTTCTTTGGCAATGGCTTGCCATTCATCAGATAAAAGCGGTTCCAAATAAGTGTGGTTGGTATCGTGCATAAATTTTAATTTGGGCGATAAATCTACAATTTGAATAATAAAGGTTAACGATAATAAAATAATTAAAATCTTTTTCGACACATATTTAAAAAGCGTTGCAAAAATAACCATATTCAACAAATAAAACAACGGCCAGCCAAAACGCCCGCTTGCACGGAAAATGCCAGAGAGTTGTTTTAAAAGCGGCATATCATAAATAGGCACGGAAAATAATTCGGTATTTAAAAAACGAATAGGTGTGGCAAGCGCAAAAATTGTTAGCAAAATCACGCACAACCACAAAGAAAAAGCATTTTTCCCAAAAAAAGATTGATGCGTTTTAATATTTTTAAGCCACAAAATAAATGCCAACAAGGCTAATAAAATCACACCAAAGCCTAAATATTGTGAGCCTTCTTCATTATCCAAATCCCATTCAAAAAATAATAAAGGTTGATTAAACAAATAACCATCCAACAACCCCATCAAATTTAATTGGTTGAATCCAAAACCTAAATCTTCAAGTGAACCGCCGCCAACAAAATAGCCTGTAATATAAAGTAATTCAATGGATAAAATAAAAAACAAAAAACATTCTAATAAACGTTTTTTAAAAGGAATATTTTTAGAAGAAAATAGTTTAAAAATTAAAATTGTCATCACCATTGCCAACAAATACGGATGCATCAAAGAAGCAACGGCAATTAAAATAGCCCAAGGAATAAAACGCCAAGGGGATAAATAAAATAAAAACGATGCCAAAATCAACCAATGCGAACTCAATGCCGGGTTCCAGTGCAGGCGAAATAAAAAAGGAGGACTTAATAATAAAAACAAAACAAAAAATAATTGCAAAATTAAACTATCTGTGATTTTTTTGGCAATGAAATATGCAAATAATCCCGTTAAAAAAACATTAGAAAATAAAAACCAACCCAAATATTGAAAAGTGTCGGGCAATAAAAACTTGAAAAGTTTAAAGAAAAATGCCCATAACGGAATGGCATCCGTTAAGCCGATAGAGGTTTTTTGCGAAATATTAAAGGATTCAATGGCACCGGGCGGCCAAAGCCACGGGTCCATTCTAAAAAACGCCCAACCAAAATAATTTTGCGCCGAAATTCCACCCTTCCACAACCATGCGGTATAAGTGGGATTTAAAGTATTCCAACCGAATAAATAAGCGTAGAAAAACAAAGCCGCCACAAAAATTAAAAGCGGGATTTTAAATGTTTCAAACTTCATTTTTGAATGGGCAACAAGTGGTAAGAATTTTGGAATAATAACTGAGAATATAAATTTTTGGGCAATTCTTTTTTCAAAAAATCAGTGCTCAAATCTTCCAAAAAAACATACAAGGTATTTGGCGCGGGTTTGCCTGCTTTTAAACTTTCCCAATGTTCAAACATAAAAGTGCGCGCTTTATCCTCATCCCAACGTGAAAAATTGTAATTGCCGTGCATTTTGTGTTGGTAGGCAAAATAAGAAGGATTAACAATGCGCTCAAAATAATACGGCCAAGAAACAAGATAAACATTGGGATTTTCTGTTGGAAAAGCAATGGAAAATGTAATAAACACCATATTGGCATTTTTTTTGGCGTATTGATTCCATTCCTCTGGAAAATGCGCCCACAAGAGATTTTGATTGATTTTTTGGTGCCATTTTTGAATAGTTTGGTATTTTGGCGCTAAATCCACAATTTGCAAAATCAATGCGGCAGAAAAAATAAGCATACAAATTTTTGGAGAAAAACGTTTTAATAAAAACGCTAAAATAAAAATATTCACCACATAAAATAACGGCCATGCAAAACGAGCGCTTGCGCGAAACATTTGCGCCAAAGGGCGAAATATTTGCCAATCGTAAATAGGAATTTCAATAATGGGCGTGTTTAAAAAATAAATAGGCGTTGCCAAAGAAAAAAATGCCATCACAAAAACGCACGGCAACAAGCCTTGATGTTCTTTGCCAAAAATTATAATTTTTTGTTTGCTGAAAAATTTTAAAAATAAGACCAAAATTAAACATAAAATTAAACCAAAACCCAAATATTGCGTGGCGCGTTCAAAAGGATTTACTCCAAAAAAGATGGGCAGGGTTAAACCCTCGGTTGAAATAAAATTAGAATCAAAAAAACTCAATAAATTACTAGAAAAATCGCCAAAACCGCTGGCATAAACACTATTAAAACTCAAAAACTGCCCACACAAATAACTCAAAAAAAGCGAAAAGGAAGAACAAAAAACAAAATGTAAAAAACGGATTTTAATATTCAAAGAATTATTAAAAATCATTTTAAAAAAGAATAAAGCAAACACCATTGCCATCAAATAAGGATGAATCAGCGATGATAAGGCTGTTAAAACAAATAAAAATTTAAAATTCCAACTTTTTGGATAATCATAAATAGCGACTAAAATAAGCCAGTGCGATGCGAGCGCCACGTGAATATTCAAACGCAACAACATTGGCGGGCTTAAAATGAAAAAAGTGCTAAACAATATTTGCAAAATTTTATTTTCTGTATAACGTTGAGCTAATAAGCAAGCAAAAACACCTTGCAAAAATAAACTAATCAAAATATAAAAACCAAAATATTGAAAATCATCGGGCAAAAGAAAAGAAAAAGGTTTTAATAAAAAAGCCAAAAGTGGTAGCGAATCGGTTAGCCCAATTGACAAAGGCTGCGCCACATTAAAAGTTTCTGTTAAGCCCGGTGGCCAGTGCCACACTTCATTCCTAAAAAAAGACCAACCCAAATATTGTTGCACAGGGTCGCTATTTTTCCAAAACCAGCTGATTTCTAATGGATTTAAAATTTTAAAACCAAAGGTAAAATAAAAATAAATGCAACAAATAATAAAAATGGCAATATATTTTTTCATTTTTCAAAAAAATATTTTGTTTACCGTGGAAAATCGTCAATGTTGGCTTTGACTCAAACACCAAATACCGATGAGAATAAAAACACAACCGCTAATTTTATAAAACGTAATATGTTCAGAAAAAAAGAAAACAGCGCCGATAAAAACAACGAGAAAAACCGCACCAGCCATTAAAGGTGATAACCAACTCAATGGAAACATTGTATATAAGCGCACGCTTAAATAAAAACTAACCAAATAAAAACTCATCCCCGCCCACAAATAAGGATTTAAAATCCACGCTTGCCAACCATTATGAATTTGCGCTGAACCCGCTTTTAAAGCAAGTTGCGCAAAACCAGAACACAAAACGGCGATGATAATTAAAATAACTGCTTTCATTTTTTATTCTCTGGCGATTGTAATAAATAAATTGGGCGTTGTTTTAATTCATTATAAATAGCGGATAAATAAAAACCCACCACACCCAATGCCAACATAATAATTGCTGTGAAAAAACTCAATAAAATAATTAATGTTGTAAAACCTTCCACCGCTTGGCCGTTTATTTTTTGAAAAAGCGCGATGCTGCCGAAAATAAAACTAATAAAAAAAGACAAAACGCCGCAAGCAGAAACTATTTGCAAGGGCGCATTAGAAAAAGATTGCAGGTTTTCTAATGCGTAGCGCAAAAGTGCACTGATGCGCCAGCGGCTTTTGCCATTTTTGCGCTCGGGCACATCAAAAGGAATTTGCACGGATGGAACACCCAGCCACGCAATCATTCCGCGGAAGAATTTGCGTTTTTCAGAAAAGTTTAAGTAATGCGCCACAATTTCGCGGTCTAACCATTTGAAGTCCGTTTGACCTTCAAAATCCACGCCGCCCGAGAGTGCGCCAAAGAGTTTGTAAAATAATTGTGCGGATTTTTTGTATAGCCACGATTCATCGCCTCGTTTATTTTTTTTGGCTTCCACAAGTTTTGCGCCTTTTTCCCACGCTTGAAACATTGGCGCCAACAACGCAGGCGGGTGTTGCAAATCTGCGTCCATCACCACAGCCGCCGCCATTTTGGAATCTTCAAAAGCGGCTTGTAATCCTGCAAAAATTGCCGCTTCTTTGCCAAAATTGCGCAAAAAGCGCAGGGTTTTTATATTGTGCGGATACAAATGTTTTAATTCTTCAAAAACGGCTGCGGTGTTATCAGTTGAGCCGTCATCAATTAAAAATAAAATGGGGTTTACCGTGGAAAATTGCGCGGCTTTTAAAATGGTTTGCGCATTGTTTTTTAAAATGGCGGATTCGTTAAAAGCGGGAATAATAATGTAGAGATTTTTCATTGTTTATTCATCTCCACAATATCCAAATCCAAGCGACACGCACCAATAAAAGGCAAAGCATTGGTTTGCGGCACCACTTCCACAAAAGCAGCGCGCTCCCAACGGTCAAAATTCCACTGCGATTCGCGCGATTGCAAAAAAAGAACAATGGCATAACGCCCTTGCCCGAGATTCAAAGCAGGCAGACGAAATTCCACAACTTTTTCACCCGTTTGCACGCCGATATTAAGCAATTCGTTGCGGGATGCCGAATCCGCACCGAACATTTCTTCGCCCAAGCGGTTTTGAATTTCAAAACCCACGGTTAAATCAGGCAGTGGTTTATTCACGCGGAAACGCACTTCCAAGGTCAAAGGCTCGCCCGTGTCCAAAAGTGAAGTTGGATTGCCACGGCTCAACATTTTAACGGATAAAAACTCTGCTTCTTTTTGCGTGGCACTTGCCCCTTTTTCAAAGGTTGGCTCAAATTCTGCGGATTTATCAGCAATCATCGCGTTATAAACTTCCAACACTTCGTGCGGTTTGCCATCCATCAACACGCCGCCTTTGCCAAGCAAAATGGTTCTATCGCAAATGGATTTCACCGCACCGGCATCGTGTGAAACAAAGAGCAGGGTTGCGCCTTCATCGCGGTATTGCCGAATGCGTGCAAAGGATTTGTGTTTGAAATAAGTATCGCCCACAGCCAAGGCTTCATCCACAATTAAAATATCCGGCCGCACAGCAGTAGCTACACTAAAAGCCAAGCGCACAAACATACCAGAAGAATAAGTGCGCAAGGGTTGGTTAAAATAATCGCCAATATCGGCAAAGGCTTCAATAGATGGAATCAATTCTTCTATTTGCTGTTTGGTTAGTTCCTGCATATAACCTTGCAAAAACACGTTTTGCCGACCGGTTAATTCATAATGAAAACCCATGCCCAACTCCAACAAAGCGGCAATTTTGCCTTCGGTGCGGATTGTGCCTTCGGTTGGAATTGATGTGCCGGTGATGAGTTTTAAAGTTGTGGATTTGCCAGCGCCATTGACTCCCAAAAGCCCCACGGTTTCCCCTTGGGCAATTTTGAAGTTGACGTTTCTTAACACCCAGTTGTAGCGTGCGCCTTTTAAGCCAAGCCACACTTCTAATGCTTGGCGGCGGTTGTAAATAACGGGGTAGGCTTTGCCTAGGTTTTTGACTTCAATCATCGTTTTAAATTTGATCCAAAATGTCGGAGCGAGAACGGCGATACATAATTAACGCCAAAGAGCCAGTAATAATGGACAATGTCAAAGGGTATAAAAGCATCCAAAAATTCATCGACGCATCCAAAAAGGCGTAGCGCGCCAAATCAATAATTGGCAAAACGGGATTTAAAGAAAGCAACAAATGCCACTTTTCTGGAATAACCGATAACGGATAAACAATCGGCGTTGCCCAATACAAAATTTGGCAAAAAGTGCCTGTGAGCTGCCCGGCATCGCGCAAAAAAACGTTGATGATGGACAAAACCGCCCCCAAACCCAACGCCAAAAACATAATCAACAAAACAGATGGAATATAGAGCAAAAAAGCAGTGATTTTGAAGGAAAAACCCAGCGCCATCACAAGCAACACGTTCACCGCCAAAACCACAGTGGCGTTTAAAAAAGCAATCAACACAATTGGCACAAATAGCACAATGCGCGGAAAACTGGCTTTTTTGATCAACTGCGCGTTGGTAATGAAAATATCTTTGGATTTGGTAATCACTTCCAAAAACGCCGTCCAAACCACCGTTCCAGCGCAAATGTAGATGGTGTAAGCGTATGGGCTATCAATACCGGATATTTTCGGATTCAAAAGCCGCGCAAAAACAAAGGTATAAACCAACACAGAAAACAACGGTGGGAAGACAATCCACAAAGGTCCCAGCAAGGATGCAGCGTAGCGGCTATAAATTTCGCGCAAAGTAATGGCTTTAATCAACCCGCGGTATTGCAAGCAGGAAACAAAAATGTTTTTAAGAAACATTGTGGCTTTCGCTGTTAAAAATGTGCCATTTTAACACGGCAAAATATCTGCATAAGCGGCGGCGGTATCCTCCGCGCATTTTGCCCAAGAAAATTTTTGGGCTTGCTCTAAACCTTTTTTTGCCAGCGAATCCGCCAATGCTTTGTTTTCCAAAATATGTTGTAGGTGATTTTTTAAAGATTCGACGTCTTCGGGGGCGTGCAACAAAGCGGCATCGCCTGCTACTTCGGGAATAGAAGTGGCATTGGATGCCACGGTTGGCGTGCCGCTTGCCAAGGCTTCCAAAACCGGCAAACCAAAGCCTTCATAAATAGACGGATACGCAAAAGCGGCAGCAGCGTTTAACAAAAACGGCAAGTCCGAATCTGGCACAAAACCCAAAAAGCGCAACTCGCCTTTTTCTTCCAAAATTTGCGCGGCGCGAATCAAACCTTTTTCATGCCAGCCTTCTTTGCCTGCAATGGCTAATGGGTAACATTTTCGCAATGTTGAGGGCAACAAAGCAAAGGCTTCAAAAAGCCGTGTTAGGTTTTTGCGCGGCTCCAAAGTGCCAATGCTCAACACATAACTTTTTGATTTTAAATTGTATTTTTGAAGCGCCGACTGGCACGCCATTTCGGTTCGCGGATGAAATGCCGCGCGCGCCGCCAAATAGGTGCAGACGATTTTGTTATCTGGCACGGAAAACCAATGCGCTAAACGTTGTTTTGTGAATTGTGAAATCACAAAAATTTTTTCCGCAGTTTCTAGCGTTTTTGGCAACCCCTTTTCCAAAAAACGCACACGCGATACGGGATGAAATTCTGGACAATCAAAAGTCGACAAATCGCAAATGGTGGCGGCTTTTGCATGTTCAAAAGGAAAGCAAACGTAGCTCGGCTCGTGGTAAATCGTATTTTTCGGCAAGTTTTGCACGCGATGCTGAAAAACCAACGGTTCCAAAAAATGCCGCAAATCGCGCTGAAATGGAATTTTGGTTAAAAAACGCACCGCATTTTTTTTGATATTATTTTTAAAAGAATCTTCTGCTTTTGATTCATTAAAAGTCGGCAAAAAGAATCCTTTTTTTAAACCAAAAGGATAATAAGCATAAAGTTGAATGTTTGGTTTTTTGTTCAATTCTGAAAACAATTGCAAAACATATTGCCCAATGCCCGTTAAAGGCGTTAAAAGTGGCGTAGCGTTAAAAAGAATATTCATTTTGATGATTTTCCACGGTCAACCCAATATTTTTTTCAAAAAAATATTGGGTTGACCGTGGATTTTTTTATCCAATAATTTGTGGAATGCTGTTGAATAATTCACGCATATAATTCACCATAGATTGTAACATCCACGGGCCTGCGAACATCATCACGGCAAAAATGGCAACCAATTTGGGCACAAATTGCAAGGTGGATTCGTTAATTTGCGTGGCGGCTTGAAAAATGCTCACCATCAAACCCACAATCAGCGATGCTAATAACAAAGGGCCTACCAAAATTAAAGTCATTTGAATGGCAGCGCGTGCAATTTCCATCACCATTCCAGAAGTCATTTTTATGCTCCTTTTTTTAAACAGAAAAACTTTTAACCAATGCGGCAATAATTAAATGCCAACCATCCACCAAAACAAACAACATAATTTTAAAAGGCAAGGCAACCATCACGGGCGACATCATCATCATCCCCATGGACATCAACAAACTTGCCACAACCATATCAATAATTAAAAAAGGAATATAAATCACAAAACCAATTTGAAAAGCGGTTTTGAGTTCGCTAATCACAAAAGCGGGCACCAAAATGCGCATAGGCACTGCTTCGGGCGATTCAATGTTTTTGATTTCTGCCACATTGGCAAAAACGGCAATATCCGATTCACGCGTTTGCGAGAGCATAAAATTTTTCATGGGAATGGCGGCGCGTTTTGCCGCTTCCATAATGTTGATTTCGTTGTTGGACAAAGGCAAATAAGCTTGGTTATAAACTTTTTCAAAAGTGGGCGCCATCACAAAAAAAGTTAAAAACAACGCCAGCGCCAACAAAATTTGTGTGGGCGGCGTGGTTTGCGTGCCCAGCGCACTGCGCATGAGCGACAAAACGATGATGATTCGGGTGAAACTCGTCATCAACAACAACGCCGGCGGAATAAAGGTTAAAGCGGTTAAAAACAAAAGCGTTTCAATGGTTAAGCTGTATGTGATTCCGCCATCCGCATTGGATGTGGAAGTAATGGCTGGCAAGAGTTCTTGCGCATGAACGCCCAAAGACAAAATTGCCAAAAAAGTAAAAATAAAAAACGCTTTCATTTTTTTGCCTGCAAGGGTTTGAGCCAGTCTGCAAAGTTTTTTTGTTCAACATCCAATTGGATTTGATTTTTTGGCAAACGATGCAAAGTGCGGATTTGCCCGGGCACAATGCCAACAACCAAACATTCTTCGCCCACTTCTATTAAAACAATGCGCTCGCGTGGACCCAACGCCACGCCGCCCAAAATTTTAAGGCTTTTGTTGCCAAAGGATTTGCCGCCCGATAAACGGCGCATCAGCCAAGCGGCAAAAATCAACAAAGCCAAAATGAAAATCATAGACAAAAAAGCTTGCCCATAAATGCCTGTGGGTATTTCTGTTGATTCTTGCGCAAAAACATTGGGCGCAAAAAAAACCAACAACCAGCCAAAACGCATAAAATCTCCTTTAATGATTGTGGAAGTATACCCAAGTGGCACAATTCTTTCTTTAAACTTGTGTGAAATTTTTAAAAGGAAAAACGATGAATCCTAATTTTGTGCAATTAGAAAATCTGCGGCAAGCCTTGGTTAAAAACGCGGCAAACCACGCGTGGAGCGCTTGCGTGCCGCTGACATCAGAATTAGAAAATATATTAAAAAATCTCGCTCCGCCGCAAAATGAAGATGAGCACACCATCTTAAACAACACCCTTGCCAGTTTTAATGCTATGCACGAGAGCGCTTTGAGCGAACACAAAGATGTGGCAAAACTTTTAAAAGGATTAGCTGTTAAAACGCCAAAGCGTCCACAATGAAAATTGAAAATTATTTAACGTTTACCGTGGAAAAAAAATGATTCCGCCCGACATTGCCAGTTCCCTGCAATTATTGCAACCGCGCACACAAACGCCGATTCCCAACCAGGCAACACCGGCGATCTCCCAACTTTCAGCCATTTTGTCCAACACAGCCGTGGGGCAACAATTCACGGCGGTAATCCAACAACAACTGCCCAACGGCACTTATCGCGCAATGGTTGGGCAACGTGAAATTACATTGGCTTTGCCTTTTTCGGCAAAATCGGGCGATAGTTTGGAATTGGAAGTCATTGAAAACAACGGCAAAATGGCGCTGGCGTTGCTCAATAATAAAAATGCGCAAGAGGGCAAACAATCGGTTGCCACCACGCTTTCACGCACAGGGCAATTCATCAACGAATTGTTGCAAAAAGACTCCAACCAAACGACAAAGGCATTGCCGCTGAACAACGCCAAACCCATTTTGCAAAATCTGCCGCCAACAGCGCCTGAAATTGCGCAAAATTTAAAAACAGCGCTGACTACCAGCGGAATGTTTTATGAATCACACCAAGCGCGTTGGGTGGAAGGCAAAATCCCCACAGCACTTTTAAGGCAAGAACCGCAGGCGCAACAATCCGCCCAAAATCAAAGTGCGGCAAATCAAGCAGCAGCTGCCAATCAAACAAGCCAAACCGCGCATAGCCAAAATACTTTTTTGATGGCGAATCAACAAACGCAAAGCCACGAACATCTTTTAAATATTCCACGCGAAATTGCACCCATTGTGCAACAACAATTGGATGCCTTGGCAACCCAACAATTTTTGTGGCAAGGCCAAATTTGGCAAGGTCAAGAAATGCAATGGGAAATCAACGAAGAAGGCCGCAATCAAAAGGAAGTTGATACGCGGCAATGGCACACGCGCTTGAAATTGCAACTGCCATCCTTAGGCAATATTGACGCCCAACTGCGATTAAACGCCCAACACCAAATTACCTTGTTGATAGAAACCCCAAACAATGCCACCGCGCAAACGCTTGCATTGGCTTGTGATTCTTTAAAATCCGCACTTTCTGCCGCGGGGTTGGAAGTGTTAAATTTAAACGTGCAGCAATCCAACCATGGCAAAACCTGAAAAAATGAAAGAAGCCGTGGCGCTGGCTTATAACCAAAGCGATTCTGCGCCCAAAGTGGTTGCCAAAGGGCGCGGTTTAATGGCGGAACAAATTATTGCCAAAGCCAAAGAACACGGCGTTTATGTGCATGAATCGCCCGAGCTGGTTGCGCTTTTGACGCAAGTGGATATTGATGAACACATTCCGCCACAACTTTATATGGCTGTGGCAGAATTGTTGGCGTGGTTGTATCGCTTGGAACACGGCGAAAATTTGCCCGCACCCGATTTGCACTTGCCGCCAAAAGAATTGCCAAAAGAAGCAACAAACACGTAAAATGACGCTTATGGAAAACGAAAACGCCCCCGCCGCTGAAAACATCCCCGTTTTGCAAACCCGCGTAGATTGCGACGAGTTTCAATCCTATTGCCTACACAACTTGGCAGAGCGCACGGCGCTTTTAAAGCGAATGATTGAATTAAAAACGCCATTGCACGTGATTTTGGGCGCGCGCGCCTATTTGTCTTTGCCTTTGGCAATAAAAGGCAAAGAATTTATTGTTGAAGCCCCGCAAGACCAAGTTTTGCGCGAACGCTTCACCAACGCCACCCAAGTGCTTGTGCAAACGGAGTTGGACAAAATCGCCATTGAATTTCGCTTGCCGCAATTGTTTTCCTATGCCTTTGAAAGTTGCACCGCTTACCGCGCCGAATTACCAGACAAAATCTTGCGCCTGCAACGCCGCGAAACCTTTCGCATCAGCACACAAGGCTACAACACCGCCTTTTGCAAGTTTATGCTCAACGGCAAGGCTTTGAATTTTTCCCTTTTGAATTTGAGCATTGGCGGAATGGCGATTGAAACAACCAGCTCGGGCGAGGCTTTTAGCATTGGGCAAACCATTGAAAATGTGGAACTCTTTTTGCCGCAAACCCCGCCTTTGTTGGTGGCTTTTCAGGTTCGTGTGTTGCGCGAAGAAGTGGTCGGCTTGCGCAAAAAAATCCGCTTGGGTTGTTTGTTTTTGAATTTAAACGGTACAACAGAAGTGCAAATTTCGCGCTGCATCACGCAATTAGAACGCGCAGCTTTAAGAACTTAAAAAATCCACGGTGAACGTGGTTTTTTTTCAAAAAAATATGCTGTTTACCGTGGATTTTTTTTGAAAAAAAACAATTTTTTCCGCAATCACAAAAGCAAAATAGGTTATAAAAAAACCAAAAATGCAATCGGACAAATAATGCCCGCCCGGCATCAAACGCGAAAAAGCCACGGCAATGGGCAACAAACTTGCCCACAAAAATGCGCGGCGGCGGCGTTTTTCTGACCAAAACCAAAAGAAGCCAAAAATAAAACTTGCGGCAGAAACGTGGCCGCTCACCATAGAATAATTTTTCTGGGTGCGGTCAGCCAATTCGAAACACGAACGAAAAGGAAAAGCGCCGCCAAAAGCATCGGAATTTATCGGGCGCGGTCGCGCGTAAAAATATTTGGCGGATTCGGTCAAAGTAACTGGGCCTAACAAAGCCGCAATCAACAAAAATAAAAAATAACGTTGATGCTTGGCAAGTTTTTTAAAGCGTTTAAAAAAGGACAAAATAAATCCCAACAAAATTGCCGCAAACAACAGTTTGCCGATAATTGGCAATGCCCGATAACTCCACCACAACACGGGCGAATCGGCACGCAACAACCACTCGCCGTTTTCATAAAACAACAGGCTTGCCGCAATATCAATTGTTGGAAAAACAGAAAACAACACCCCAAAAACCAAGGCAACGACCAAAGCAAGCGCACCGCGTTGTTGGAAGAATTGCTTCACCATAGCGCCCAAACAGGTTTGAGATTTTCAGGCAAAGGCGGCGCGCAACCAATGGCGCGGCGCGCTTCGTTATCGGTATGAAAATCCGACCCCATGCTCGCGGCAAAGCCATATTTTTGCGCAACACTTGCCCAAAAGCGAATATCGTCCGGCGAATGTGCGCTTGAAGCAACTTCAATGGCATCGCCACCCGACTCTTTAAAGGTTTGAATCAAATGGCTTCTGGCATTTTTTGAAAAATCATAACGACCGGGATGCGCCAACACCGCCACACCGCCCGCGCTTTTAATCCAAGATACCACTTTGGGAATCTCTGGCCATTCGTGCGGAACATAGCCGGGTTTACCCGGAATCAAATAATGGTTAAAAACATCAGAAGTTGTTGGTGCTTTACCGATTTTCACCAAAAAACGTGCAAAATGCGCGCGCGAGATGGCATTGCGATTATCACAAAACTGCAAAGCACCTTCTAACGCACCATCAATGCCAAAATCAGCAAGCGACTTTGCCATTTTTTGCGCACGAGCAAAGCGCGTATTGCGAATACTCCACACGCCGTTTTTCAAGGTTTCGTTTTTGTCATCAACATTTAAGCCAACAATATGCACAGAAATGCCGTTAAAAATGGAAGAAACTTCCACGCCTGACACAAATGGCACGCCATTTTTTTGCGCGGCAACGCGCGCGCGCGCAATGCCGTCCAACGTGTCGTGGTCGGTGAGCGCCCATAAAACAAGATTCTTTTTCTTGGCGCGTTCTGCCAAAACTTCTGGCGGAAAAACACCATCCGAAAAAATGGAATGTGTGTGTAAATCTCTATTTTCCACGGTATACCTTTAAAAATTTTTAGTATCTCTAAAACGCCGATATTGTATGGCTTCCAACATATGCGGTGTTTGGATTTGCGCGCTCAATTCCAAATCCGCATTGGTTCGAGCCAAGCGCAACACACGATGATACGCCCTTGCCGAGAGTTTTAAACTTTGCGTGGCTTGGGTTAAAACATTTTGCGCTTGCGGATCAATCGTGCAAAATCGGTCGACTTCGGCAACAGTAAGCGCCGCATTCAATTTGCCCTGCCGCGCTTTTTGAAAATTTTGCGCAGCCAAAACCCTTTGCTGCACAATGGCAGACGATTCGCCGCGCTCTTTGTTGGCTAAGTTTTCGGTGGGCACGGCGGGCACTTCAATAAACAAATCAATGCGGTCTAAAAATGGACCCGACAAGCGCGATTGGTAACGCTCAATTTGCGCATTGGTGCAGCGGCAACGCGCATTGGGCGCGCCGTAATAACCGCAAGGGCAAGGATTCATCGCCGCAACCAACTGAAAACGCGCGGGGAATGTGGCGCTTTTGCCCGCGCGCGCCACGTGGATTTCGCCACTTTCCAAAGGTTCGCGCAAGCTATCCAACACTTTTTGGCTAAATTCGGGCAATTCATCCAAAAACAAAATGCCCGCGTGCGCCAGCGATATTTCACCGGGTTTTGGCGGATTGCCGCCGCCCACCAACGCCACCGCACTTGCCGTGTGGTGCGGCGCGCGGAATTGCCGAATACCAAAGTTTTCTGAACGGAATTGATTGATTAAAGACAAAATTGCCGCGGATTCTTTGGCTTGTTCATCACTCATTGGCGGCAAAATAGAAGGTAGGCGCGATGCCAACATGGATTTTCCAGAACCCGGCGGCCCAGACATCAAAAGCGAATGCCCGCCGGCTGCGGCAATTTCTAATGCGCGGCGCGCTTGGAATTGGCCATAAACATCCGACAAATCAGGATAAACACCAAGTTGGGCGCGTTCAATTTTTTGCGGCGCTTTTAATTTTTCATCGCTGGACAAATGCGCGCAAACAGCCGCAAGGGATGGCGCTTCCAAAACCGTTTCAGCGGCAACAAGCGCGGCTTCGGCGGCACTTTCAGGTGGAATAATAAATGTTCTTTTTCTATCTTTGGCGGCAAGGGCAAGCGCCAGCGCGCCTGAAATTCGGTGCAGTGCGCCCGACAAAGACAATTCGCCGATAAATTCATATTGTTCTAAATCATCGCTTGCAATTTGCATACTTGCCGCCAAAATGCCAATGGCAATGGGCAAATCAAAACCGCCGGATTCTTTGGGCAAATCGGCAGGTGCCAAATTGACCGTGATTCTGGAATTGGGAAAGGAAAAACCCGAATTGATGATGGCGGCTCTGACGCGATCGCGCGATTCACGCACTTCGGTATCGGGCAAACCGACCAAAGTAAAGGCTGGCAAACCTTGACCAATATGCACTTCCACGCGCACGCAAGGCGCACTCAAACCATCCAACGCGCGAGAATGCACAACGGCAAGCACGATTTTCTCCGTTTTTTTGTTATTAAAAATCGCCATTTTAAAAAAATTTTAAGTTCACCGTGGATTTTTTAATTTTGGCAAAATCGCTTTTCAAAAAAATATTCGGTTAACCGTGGATTTTTTGATTTTGCAAAAAAAACTTGTCAAAGTTTTTTATAATGCCGTTTTTTAAAATGATTTTTTTGCGATGGATCCAAAAATTGAGTTGACCGCATTGATTCAATGCGCCTTGCGCCGCGTGGCACCCGATTGGGCGGATATGCCAATAACCTTGGAGCGCCCAAAAAACAAAGACCACGGCGACTTTGCCTGCACGCTGGCATTGCAACTTGCCAAAAATTTAAAAGAAAAACCGCGCAACATTGCGCAAAAACTCGTAAATGTCTTACCGATTTCGCCCTTGATTCAAAACGTGGAAATTGCCGGTGCGGGTTTTATCAACTTCCGCTTAACAACGCCAAACAAATGGCTGGCGGCGCAAACGGCATTAGAAAATCAAGGCAACTTTGGGCGTGTGAATTTTGGGCAACAACACACGGTGTTGTTGGAATTTGTATCGGCTAATCCAACGGGACCATTGCATGTTGGGCATGGGCGTGGCGCCGCCTTTGGCGCTTCTTTGGCAAAACTTTTGGATTTTGCTGGCTTTGAAGTAACCACGGAATATTACGTCAATGACGCTGGCAGGCAAATGGATATTTTGGCTTTGTCCTTGTGGTTGCGGTATTTAGAAACGCGCGAAATCACCGAAATTCCTTTTCCGCCTAACGCTTACCGCGGCGATTATGTGAAAACGATGGCATCCGCTTTTATTGTTCAGCGCGCCAAGCAACATTTGGATAAATTCATTTGCTCCGCAGAAGAATTTTTAAGCCATTTGCCGCCGTGGCCGCCATCTGATCGCATGGACGATGAAGCCAAAACCACCCGCGAAAAATGTTTGGATGCTTATATTGAACGCGCCAAACAATTATTAGGCGAAAAAAAATGGGCAACCGTTCATCAATTTGCCTTGGATACGCAATTGTCCGACATTCGGGAAGACTTGGAATCTTTTGGCGTAACTTTTGATGTGTGGTTTTCAGAAAAAAGCCTTTTTACCGAAGGGCTTGTTAAAAACGCCGTTGCGCTTTTGGAAAACAAAGGCCACATTTACACCCAAAACGGCGCAAAATGGTTTCGTTCCAGCGCTTTTGGCGATGAAAAAGACCGCGTTGTTGCGCGGGAAAATGGCAGTTTTACCTACTTTGCATCAGACATTGCCTACCATCTCAACAAATACCAACGCGGTTTTTTGCGCTTAATCAACATTTGGGGAGCCGACCACCACGGCTACATTGCAAGGGTCAAAGGCGCAATGGAAGCGCTAGCGCAAGATTCTAGGCGTTTGGAAATTGCGCTGGTGCAATTCGCCATTCTTTATAGAAATGGGAAAAAAATTCCCTTATCAACCCGTGCGGGAGATTTTGTTACCTTGCGGCAGTTGCGCGAAGAAGTCGGCAATGATGCTTGTCGGTTTTTTTATGCCTTAAAAAAATCCGACCAACATTTGGATTTTGATTTGGATTTGGCAAAAGAACAAAGTGCCGACAATCCCGTTTATTACGTGCAATATGCGCATGCGCGCATTGCCTCACTTTTAAAACAATGGGGAGGCGACACAGCCACCTTAATTGATGCCGATTTTCAAATATTAAATGATGATGAAAAAGCGCAAGCTTTGGCAGTTGCCATTGCGCAGTTTCCAGAAATCATTGAATCGGCAGCGCGTGATTTGTCGGTGCATAAAATTGCCTTTTATTTGCGCGATATCGCCGCTCTATTCCACACGTGGTATAACGCGGCGCGCATCATCGTGCCAGAAGAAACGGAAACACGCGCCAAATTAGCCCTTTGCCGCGCCGTGCAAATTGTGTTGCAAAATGCTCTTAAAATTTTGGGTGTTTCTGCGCCCGAGAGAATGGAGAAAAATTCTGATGAAAAACTCACTTAAAAACGTCAATGGCGGAACGCTTTTGGGAATGTTTATCGGTTTGGTGATGGGCGTGTTGCTCACCTGCGGGGTGATTTTGTATTTGAACAATGCGCCCTTGCCTTTTAACGTGCCTGGGCAAAATATGTCCAAACCCAGCGCATCTAATAAACCCGTGCCCAAGCCCAATGCGCAAAAAGATGAGAACAACCGCTTTTCTTTTTACGAAATTTTGCCCAATAAAAATGGCCCAAGCGCTTCAACCACGGCATCGCCGCCTACCATTTATGTGCAAACAGGCGCTTTTTCGCGCTCCAAAGATGCCGATAACCAAAAGGCGCAAATCGCCTTGATGGGGTTGGAAGCGCAAATTCAGCAAATCATCATCAAAAACAAAACGCTCTACCGCGTGCGCTTGGGACCTTTTAACGAAAAGGATGCCAAGATTATGCAAGGCGAATTGATGAATGCTGGCATTTCTGCCCAACTTGTTCCTTGAAAGAGAAAAAAATGAAAAATCGTTTCTTTGCACTTTTGTTGCTATTGGTTGCGCCCTTTGCTTTTGCTGCTGAGGCTTATACCACCTTAAAAAATCCACAACCTGTGGATGACCCCTCCAAAATTGAAGTGATTGAATTTTTCAGCTTCGGTTGTGCGCATTGCGCGGCTTTTTCCGCAAGTTTGGCAAAATGGGAAAAAACCTTGCCCGCTGATGTTGTTTTGCGCCGCATACCTGTTACCTTCGGGCGTGCCGCTTGGACGAACGTTGCCAAGCTTTATTTCACTTTGGAATCAATGGGCGAATACAAACGCTTAGAAGCCAAGATTTTTGCCGCCATCCACGTCAACCGCGTGAATTTGTTTGTGCCAAACACCATGCGCGATTTTTTGGCAAAAGAAGGTGTGGATGTGGAAAAGTTTGAGGCAACCTTCAACTCCTTTGGCATCAACAGCGCCATCAAACGCTCTGACAAAATGGTCAACGATTACGCCATCGGCGGCGTTCCTGCAATGGTTGTCAACGGCAAATATTTGTTTGAAGGCGTAGGAGACGATACCTTAAAAGAAATCAACGCGCTTATTGCCAAAGAACGCAAAAAATAATGATTTTCCACGGTAAACGGCATATTTTTTTCAAAAAAAATCAGCGTTTACCGTGGATTTTTAGTTTTTTAAATTTTTAAATTTTTAAAAATGCTCACCATCACGCTCAACGGTCAATCCAAAAGTTTTGATTCGCCTTTAAACGTTGCAGAATTGTTGCACCATTTGGGTTTAGAAGATAAACGCGTGGCGCTTGAACTGAACGGCGCCATTGTGCCAAAAAGCCAACACACTGAAACCTTGCTTCAATCGGGCGATGTGTTGGAATTGGTGGTTGCTGTGGGCGGTGGCTAGAAAGGTTAAAACAAAATGTTGAAAATCGCAGGCAAAGAATTTGGCTCGCGGCTTTTGGTTGGCACGGGCAAATACAAAGATTTTGATGAGACGCGCCAAGCAATTGAGGCCAGCGGCGCGCAGATTGTCACGGTTGCCATTCGGCGTGTGAATATCGGGCAAAATCAAAACGAACCCAATTTATTGGATTTTTTGCCTGAAACCATCACCATTTTGCCCAACACCGCCGGTTGTTTTACGGCAGACGATGCGGTGCGCACTTTGCGCCTTGCTCGTGAATTGTTGGGGAATTCGCTTTGCAAATTAGAAGTTTTGGGCGATTCCGCCACACTTTTCCCCAATATGCCTGAAACCTTAAAAGCCGCGGAGGTTTTAATCAAAGAAGGTTTTGAGGTGATGGTTTATTGTTCGGATGACCCCATTCAAGCCAAAATTTTGGAAGAAATGGGCGTCAAAGCCGTGATGCCTTTGGCTTCTTTAATTGGTTCGGGAATGGGCATTTTGAATCCGTGGAATTTAAAACTCATTATTGAAAATGCCAACATTCCCGTAATTGTGGATGCGGGCGTGGGAACCGCTTCTGATGCGGCAATCGCAATGGAATTGGGTTGCGATGCCGTTTTGATGAACACGGCCATTGCCGCCGCGCGCAATCCTGTTTTAATGGCAGAAGCCATGAAAAACGCGGTTATTGCAGGTCGGCAAGCTTTTTTGGCTGGGCGTATGCCCAAAAAAATTTACACCGCCAGCGCTTCATCGCCTGCAAATGGTTTAATTGGCAAAAATGATTGAACAGCATATCCGCAGTTTTGTGCGGCGCTCGGGCAGAATCGGTTCTGGCCAAGCGCGGCATTTAAAAGAAACCTTGCCCAAAATAGAAATTCCATTTTCTGATACGCCAGTTGATTTAAACCTTGCCTTTGGGCGTGATAACCCAAAAATTATGGAAATCGGTTTTGGTATGGGCGAAGCCACGGCGCAAATGGCATTGGAATCGCCCGATACCGATTTTTGGTGTTTGGACGTTCATCTTGCGGGCGCGGGCGCATTATCAAAAAAAGTTGCTGAAAATAATCTATCCAACATTCGCATCACGGTTTTTGATGCGGTGGAAGTTTTAAAAAAAATGGTCTTGCCTGAAACTTTAAACGGCGCAAACATTTTTTTCCCCGACCCGTGGCACAAAAAACGCCACCAAAAACGCCGCTTAATTCAAGCGCCTTTTGTGGAATTGCTGGTCTCGCGCCTTAAAAACGGCGCCATTTTGCGCACCGCAACCGATTGGGAAGAATACGCTTTGGCAATGTTGGCGGTTTTTCAGAAAAATCCCAATCTTCAAAATTGTTACAAAGACTTTGCCGCGCGCGAAAACCGCCCTTTGAGCAAGTTTGAGCAACGCGGTTTAAATCGCCAACACGGCATTTGGGATTTGATTTTTGAAAAAAAATAATGGTTTACCGTGGAAAATCGCGGTTTTTTCGCAAAAATCCACGGTAAACGCGCTAAAAATTTTAAAAAAAAGGAAAAAATATGTGGTTTAAAAATATCTTTCTTTACCGCTTGCCTAGCCCTTGGAATATGGCGTGGGATGACTTGAACTTGTCGCTCAAAAGCTATGCGCACCGCGCGCCCTCTGCGCTTGAAATGAAAAGTATGGGTTTTGTGCCACCCTTTTTTGATGAATCAGAAGAAGAAAAATTTGTTTTTAATGTAGACAATCAATGGCTTATCGCCTTAAAAATAGAAACTCGGCTTTTGCCATCCTCTGTGATTAAAGAAGAACTAGACCAACGCATTGCCGCCATCCAAAAAGAAAAAGGCTTTGCGCCCGGGCGGCGCGAAACCAAGGATTTAAAAGCCGCCGTAACGGATGAGCTAATGCCGCGCGCTTTTTTGTCCGCCAAAACTTTATACGCGTGGATTGACCCAAAAAACGGTTGGCTTGTTATCAATGCCGCATCGCCTGCGGCAGCCGATTCTGTTATTGAAATGTTAAACGATGCCATCCCGCGTTTTCCTTTAAAACCTTTTCACACGCAAAAATCCCCCCAAGCCGTGATGACCGAAGCCTTGTTAAATCCTGAAAGCCTTGATTCTTTTACGCTTGCCCGCCATTGCATTTTGCAAGCGCCCACAGAAAACAAAGAAAGTGTGCGCTACAACAACCACAATTTGGATTTGGCAGAAATCAAAGCGCATTTAAAAGCGGGCAAAGTGCCAATGGCTTTGGGTTTTAATTTTGAAGACCGCTTTACTTTTATTTTGAGCGAAAAATTGCAGTTGAAAAATATCCGTTTGGAAGAAAATTTGTTTAAAACAAGGGATGATGCCTTGTCTTCCACCGAAGATGAAAAAGCCCGATTTTCAGCCGATTTTTTGTTGATGGCGGGCGAGTTTTCACGTTTTTTGCCGATTTTTAGCGCATTTTTAGGTGGCGAAAAAAATGATTTGCGCTAAAATGCGCGTGTTATTCCACGTTTTTTTGCACGGAGGCCAAAATGGGGTTGTTTGGAGGTAGTAGCAGTAGTAGCAGTGATTTAGAAGAACTACAAGAAAAAAACCGCGCACTAGAAGCCAAAAAGCGCGAATTAACCGAATCACTTACAGCTGCAAAAAATGAATTAGCGCGCATCAAAAGCCAACGCGCAGATGCTGGTGGTGCCAACGTTCGCAATGATCAATATTTTCACACTGCCTTGGGGCAAACCTATGCTAGCGTGGAAGACGTGCGCAATTCCTTTGTGGATTTGGCAAACAATCTCAATTCTGATTTCAAAATAGCCACAGAAGCCACGCAAAATTTGGACAACGCACAATCGGCCATTGCACGCTTGACGAATTCCTTTCAAGAAATTGTGGAAGCTGAGTCGGAAACTGCCAGCCGCATGGATACTTTGAGCGAACATTCGGGCAATATCGGCGGTTTTGTGCAGTTAATTAAAGATATTGCCGACCAAACCAATTTATTAGCCTTGAATGCTGCCATTGAAGCCGCGCGCGCGGGCGAACACGGGCGCGGTTTTGCGGTGGTAGCCGATGAAGTCAGAAAACTTGCCGAGCGCACAGGGCACGCCACAAGCGAAATATCTAACTTGGTCAACTCCATTACAGACGGCACGGCAACCGCCAAAAGCCAAGTGGAAGTCTCTGCTGGCCAAGCGCGGCGTTATTTGGCGCAAAGTCAAGACACCGCGGCATCTATTGCGGAAATCGTATCCCAATCCACACATATGGCAAACGCCATTTCAATGGCAAGTCGGGTTAGTTTTTTGGATGTGGTCAAGCTTGACCACTTTGCTTTCAAACTCAATGTTTACCGCGCTTTTATTGGTATGGTGGATGCGGATTCTTCAAACATTGCTGACCACCGTTCGTGCCGTTTAGGCAAATGGTATTATGACGGGCGCGGCGCAAAAGAATACGGCAACTGCCGCCCTTTCACACAATTAGAAACCCCGCACGCGGCTGTTCATCAAAGCGGCAAAGAAGCGGTGGAAGCATTAGCGGCAGGCCAGCTCGAGCGCGCCAAAAACGCACTTATCTCCATGGAAGAAGCTTCCCGCCAAGTCAACGATTTTTTAAGCCAAATGGCCAATGAAACCGAAACCCACATCCTAACGAAAAAGGATTAACCCAAACAGCCGAATTTTTCAAAAAAATTCGCCAATCTTCTTCCAAAGAAAAGACTAACCAAAAACCCGCTAAAAAGCGGGTTTTTTTTATGGATTAAAAAAACATTTTTCCACGGTAAACGCTTAATTTTTTTCAAAATTTTTGAACGTTCACCGTGGATTTTTGTGATTTTTTTCTGCTAAAAATAAAAAATGATGAAACTTTTTGAGTATGGGTTCTTCATTTTTTCAAAAATACTTTTTCACATTGCATACCCAATTTTTCACAAAAAAATCCACGCTTATTTTTTCGCGTGGATTGTGGTAATTGCCATTTATTTTTTAAAACGTTGAGCGGAGATTCTTCTGGCTATAAGCGTGAATTTGCGTTCAAACTTTGGAGAACATTGTTTGGTGAGAATTTTGTTGGGAAATTTAACTAACCCCCAATAGTGATAAGCGTGAATGCCGCGCGCCACAAGCCCGTCCACATCTTTGGTAATGTGAAAATTTTTGAGCCATTGTTTGCGCCGCGCAAACTCTTGTGCAATCCAATCATCGGCAATTTTCATATTCCCCCTTTTCAAAAAAAATGAAAAGCCGTTAACGACTGATTTTTAAAAAACTTGAATCTTTTTTTGATTATCGCAAAAGTTTATAATCCAAAAAATGAAGCGCTCTGATTTTGAATTTTTTCTCCCGCCCGAATTGATTGCGCAACGCCCTGCCGAAGCCCGCGCACAGGCAAGGTTGTTGGATGTTTTTGGCAATTCTTTTTTTGACCGCCACTTTTTTGATTTGCCCTTGCTTTTGCACGCGGGCGATGTTTTGGTTTTCAACAATGCCAAGGTCATCAACGCGCGCTTTTTCGGCAAAAAAAACACCGGCGGGCGCGTGGAAGTGGTGATTAACCACATTCAAAACGCCGCGCTTGCAAGCGCCCAAGTGCGCGCAAGCAAATCGCCAAAAACGGGCACACACTTATTTTTAAACAATTGCGATGTGCCAATCACTGTTTTGGGTAGGGAAAATGAATCGCTTTTTATTTTAAAACTACCCGAAGGCGAAAGCTGGTGGACCTTGTGCGCGCGTTTTGGGCAACTGCCCTTGCCACCTTATATTGCGCACACGCCAGATTCATCGGATGCCGCGCAATACCAAACCATTTATGCAGCTAATCCCGGAGCAGTTGCCGCGCCCACGGCAGGCTTGCATTTTGATCAAAACTTGTTGGAAACGCTTAACACACAAGGCGTTCAAACGCACTTTTTAACACTTTTTGTAGGCGCCGGAACTTATCAACCCGTTAGATGCGACAATTTAATTGATCACAAAATGCACCGAGAATCCTTTGAAATTCCCGAAACAACGGCGGCGGCAATCAACAAAGCCAAAGCGGAAAATCGGCGCATTGTGGCGGTTGGCACAACAACCTTGCGCGCATTGGAAGCAAGCGCTTTAAAGCTTGCAGCCAAAAACGGCAATTCGGCAAGCGCGCTGGAAATTGTGCAAGCGGGCGCGGATTCAACGGACATATTTTTATACCCGGGCGCAACATTTCACGTGGTGGATGCCTTGATAACAAATTTTCACCTGCCCGCATCAACCCTTTTAATGTTGGTTGCCGCCTTTGCAGGCTTTGAAAATATTCAAAAAGCCTACCAACACGCAATTAGCAAAAAATACCGATTTTTTAGTTATGGCGATGCGATGTTTTTAAGAAGAAAAAATGCTAATGAATTTTAAATAAACAAAATAGAAAGTTTTAGGCGTTGAATTTGTTTTTTTAAATTAAAAAAATATGACCAACTAACATTTAAAAGAACTGCAAAAATCCACGGTGAACGCAATATTTTTTTGAAAAAAATGATGCGTTGACCGTGGATTTTTTTAAATCAACAAAAAAGTTGCTTGGTTTATTTTAAAAAAATCTCTCCGCGTTTTAAATCTATTTTCCCTTCTTTTTTTAATTCTTTTAAAATGCGGGTGACGGCTTCTCTTGCTGAGCCAATATTGTTGGCAATTTCTTCATGGGTAATTCTAATGACATTGTTTTTCGCTTGATTTTCCAAAAACTTCATCACACGCAATTGCAAAGTTGAAAAAGCAACATCATTGATGGTTTCCAATGCTTTTGAAAAACGTTTGCTCATTAAATTTAAATTAAATTGCATAATTTTTGGATAATCCGCACATAAAAATTCATAACTTTTATTTTTCAATAAAAAAACTTCCATATCTTCTTTAAACTCAACCCACAATTCATCGGCAATAGAATTTAAAATGCAGGTTGTGGATAATATGCAACAATCTTCTTTATTTAAAAAGAAAATTGTAATTTCTTTTCCATTTTCACTCAAATAAAAAACACGGGCGTGACCATTTAAAATTAAAAAAAATTCCAAATCTTTTAAATAAACAGTTGCACCAGATTTAAATTTTTTAATGCTTCCATTTTGATTTAAAAACGCCAAAGATTTTAAATCTCCACCGATTTTTTCATTAAATTTTTTTAACATTTTTTCCTCAATGTAACTTTGTTACGGAAAGGCGGTTTTGGAACGTTTAAACTCAACGCATTCTGCAATCAAGGAGCATAAAAAATGCAAATTTTAAACGAATCAAACTTTGAACAAACTTGCCAAAATGGCTTGGTTTTGGTGGATTTTTTTGCCACGTGGTGCGGCCCTTGCAAAGCACTTTCACCCATTTTGGAAGAAGTTGAAAATGATTTTAAAGAAAAAATCAAAATTGTCAAAGTGGATGTTGAATCAGAACCTGCTTTATTACAAAAATTTAAAATCACCGCCGTGCCGACTTTGATTTTTTTAAAAGATTTTAAAGAAATTGAACGCATTCAAGGCGCACAAAGCAAAGCCGCTTTAATTAAATACATTCAAAAATTGATTTGATTTTTTAAACAACTTGTAAAAAGAGATTAAAAAAATGGAAAACCAACGCTCTTTAAAACATTTTCCGATTATGTTTTTTGCAAGCATAATGGGAATGTTTGGTTTAAGTTTGGCATTAAAAAAAGCCGCTCAATTTGATTTTTTTAGTGCTTATTTTTTAAATTTGCATTTTGGCGTTGGTTTATTTTCAAGCATTGTTTTTGTTGTTTTTTTGTTGCTTTATTTATTAAAAACCATTTTTTATTTTCAATATGTAAAAGAAGAATTTTCACATCCTATCAAAATCAACTTCTTTGGCGCTTTGTCTATTTCAACATTGATGTTTGCTTTGTTTTTAAAAGGCAGATTTTATTGCGTTGATTTTGCTTTGCTTTTAATTGCTTTATTATTCCAAGGTTTGTTTAGTTTAATTATTGTGCGTTTTTGGATTTTAAATCATTTAAAACATGCGCAACTTTCGCCTGCTTGGTTTATTCCAATGGTTGGCAATTTAATTGTGCCTTTGGTTGCACATTCCATTGACCAACAATTTAATTTAATGATTTTGTTTTATTTTTTAAGTGTGGGAACATTTTTTTGGATTATTTTATCCACATTGATTTTTTCACGTTTATTGTTTGAAGAAAATTTACCAGTTAAATTTTTGCCAACCTTATTTATTCTTATTGCGCCGCCCAGCATTTTGGCAATAGATTTAAATTTATTTTTTCCGCAAAATATATTCAGTATTTTGATTTTTTGCATTGCATTATTTTATGCATTGTTGTTGTTTGTTTTATTGCCCAATTTTAAACAAGTTTTCAATGCGCCTTTTGCATTATCTTGGTGGGCATTTTGTTTTCCTTTGAGCGCATTTTCATTGTCCGCATTTGAATTAAAACAAACAACTTTTGGTTTTTTGGCACTCTGTTTGGCATTTTTAAGTGTTTTATTTGTTGGCATTCAAACTTTAATTGCCATTTATAAAAAACAAATTTGCCAAGCAGAAAAATAAGTTTTTTTAATCACAACAAAAGGAGTTTTAAAATGAACGTTGGAAAAATTGAAAGAATCATTCGTTTTTTTTTGGGAATTGTTATTCTCGGCATTGGCGGATATTATGAAAATTATTGGGGTTTATTAGGCCTGATTCCGCTTTTAACCGGATTAGTTGGCTTTTGCCCTTTGTATTTTCTTAAAAAGAAAATGAAACCGTATTGCCCCATTTGCAAATTAAAAAACGGCAAAAATTCTTGTTCGTAAAATAAAATCAATTTGTTTTTTAAATGAAATTTACTTTTATTTTTTGAAACATTTTCAAAAAAAATCCACGTCGACCGTGGATTTTTTTTATTCTTTTTGGGATTTTTTGGAAATTAAATACGCAGGTATTCTTCTGTGCGGGAGATGGTGCGTTGAAGTTTTTTGGCGTAATCGGGGTCGGTTGCATAACCCGCTTTTTGCAAGTTTTTGGCAAAATCGTTGCCGTTTTGGGCGCTAATTACTTCGGCGTAGCGCGGGTTTTTCTGCAAAAAATCGGCGTAATCCAAAAAGGCATCGCGATACGAATCATAAGCGCGAAATTCTTCTAATTTGGACACCGCCGCGCCATTTTCAAATTCCGTGGTGCGCGCAACCACGCGTTTGCCATCCCATGCGCGATTCGCCTTGATGCCAAACAAATTAAAGCTATCGCCCCCGGGCTGATGTCGCCCCCAACCACTTTCTAGTGCCGCGTGCGCCACAATGTGCGTGGCGTTTAAACCCGATTTTTCCGCGGCACTTTGTGCATCCGACCAAACGTTTTGAATAAACGCGCGCGCGTGCGCGGGCAGATTGCTTTTTTCAGCGTTCAAATCGGCAGCGGCAATTTCAGCAGAAAGTTTGGTCGCTCTGGCATTGTTTGAAAAATTGGCGCAAAACGTGGACGTGTTTTGATTTTCCACGGTAAACCTTTGTTTTTTTTCAACATCCGCTTTTTTGGGATGGAGCAAATCCACAATTTCAAAAAGCGGGCTATACGCCGTGGCGCAGGCAATATTTTCAAAATTTGTGGATTCGGTGCTTGTGCTTTCAACAACGCTTGGCAATTCGTTTGCAACATTGCGCGTAAAAATATTAAGCGAAGTTACATCGGCAGCTTTTGCCGATTTTGAAGATTCTGCCGATTGAAGAGTTTTTGCCGATTCCTTATTTTCAAAAACGCCAAGATTTTCAAGATTTTCTAAAATTTTGGAATTTTCAGCATCGGCAGAATCGGCAGATTTTGCCGATTCCATATTCACGCCCATTTGCCTTGCCAGTTGTTTTTCAATGCTTTTGGCAAAACCCGCGCCGTTTTTGGTGTTTGCCATCATTGCGGCGAATTCTTGGTCCAACAAACTTGTGTAAGTTTTTTGCGCATCGTTTGCCAAAAAGCCATCTTGTGGAACGGTTGCGCGCATTGTTTTCATCATCGTTTGCAAAAAAAGCGATTCATATTGACGCGCCATTTCTTTCACGCCTTCTGGCGTTTGCGCCTTTTGCGTGTTGCGCAGCGCATTTAAACCGTTAACATCAAAAGCGGCGGCACGCATTTTTTTAAATCACTTCCAAATCGGCTTTTAAAGAACCTGCGGCTTTCATCGCTTGCAAAATGGCAAGCAAATCAGCTGGCGTGGCACCCAAAGCATTCAACGCATTGATAACTTCGGCAAGATTCGCACCTTCGTTGACTCCAAGCAAGGTTGGGTGCGTGCGCACATCTTCGGGATCATCAGGGTCGGTTTTAACAAAGGAAATGCCCATATCCTTGCCAAGCGTGGTGGAGCGGTCATCTACCACAAGCGACAAATTGCCGTGTGCAATGGCGCAAGATTCCAACTGCACGCGTTGATTCATCACAACAGAACCCGTGCGCGGGTTAATAATCACCTTTGCCAAAAGCGGCGCGGCGGCAATTTCTAAATTTTCAACACGTCCCAAAAATGCAACGCGCTCGCCGGCAATTTGCGGCACTTTAACAACGATTCTTCTGCCATCCAACGCCTGCGCTGTGTTCTTTCCAAAATTTTTGTTGATGGCATTTGCCAAAATGTTGGCAGTGGAAAAATCCGTGCGTTTTAATTCGTAATAAACAAGCCCGCTCTGGCCAACATTGGTGGGAACGGTGCGCTCAACCGTGGCGCCCGATGGAATGCGCGCCGAGGCTTTGTTATTCGGCGTAATTCTGGCGCCACCGGGCGATGCGCCTTCTTGCCCCAAAACCACATTGCCTTGTGCCATGGCGTAAACTTGCCCGTCTGCCCCTTTTAAAGGCGTTAAAACCAACACGCCGCCGCTCAAACTTTTGGCATTACCAATGCTTGCCACATTCACATCCAACTGTTGGCCGGGTTGTGCAAAAGCAGGCAGTTGCGCAGTAACCATCACAGCAGCCACGTTTTTGAGTTGCAGACTGCGCGATTCATCTGCCGTCATATTCACACCCATTTGCGCCAACATATTACCAATGCTTTGCGCGGTAAAAGGCGTTTGCGTGGTTTGGTCGCCCGAGCCATCCAAACCCACAACCAAACCGTAACCAACCAACTGATTTTGCCGCACGCCTGCAATGGTTGCCAAATCTTTAATGCGCTCGGCGTTGGCAACAGGTGCAAATAAAATAACGCTCATTATTAAAGCCAAAAGTTTTTTCATTTTTTTTCTCTCTTTTTTAAAACGGCATAATGCTCAAGAAAAAGCGGGCAAGCCAACCCATTGCGCTGGCTTCATCAATAGGTCCATTGCCTTTGTATTCAATGCGCGCGTCTGCCACTTGCGTGGAATTGATTTGGTTATTCACGCCCAAAAAGGTTGGATTCACAACGCCAGATAGCCGCACATATTGCGTTTCACGCCCGATGGCAATTTGTTTTTCGCCGGATACCAACAGGTTGCCGTTGGGGTAAACATCAATGACGGTCACCGTAATGCTGCCCGAAAAACTGTTGGTATTGGATGCCGCGCCGCTGGCATCAAATTGCGTATCGGATTGGTAGCCAACGTTAAAATTGTTGGTCAACGTTGCCATTGGCACTTTGCCCATCGCCGCGATGCTAGACGATGCGCCACTGGTGCGCTCCAAATTGTTGGAACCGCTGGTTGACGCCGAAGTGGTTTCGGTTAAAAGCACGGTTAAAGTATCGCCTACCATTCGGGCGCGCCGATCTTCAAAAAGTGGGCGCATTGTGCGCGCTTGATAAATAGAACCATCGCCTGCAAGCGCCGTGTTTTGCGGATTCGGGCGAACACTCATCGGCTGATGCACGTTGGTGGCAGGCACGCTGGTGCAAGCGCAAAGAATTGCCGCCGTTAGCATCAAAATTGCTGATGATTTTCCACGGTAAACGGCGATTTTTTTTGATGATTTCATTCTTTTAAAACCCTAAGAAAGCAAAGCGCTCAATGCGGCTGCCAACATCGCCGAATTGCCACAATTGGCGGCGTATTTTTTTGAAAAATTTTGCAGGTTGACCGTGGATTTTTGCAGTGATTCGTCCAAGGCTTCTTTTTTTTCAGCGTTTAAGACTTCCACTTCTTTTAATTCCACAATTTCAATATTTTTATCCATGGTTAAAACTTCCTAAAATATGACCTCAATGGCTTTACAATTGCACTAATCGTGCCAGCATATTGTCTGATGTGGTAATGGCTTTTGCGTTGATTTCATAAGCGCGTTGCGTGATGATCATCGCCACCATTTCTTCTGCCACATTCACATTGGAATCTTCCACAAAGCCGTGTTCCAAAAGCCCTGCTCCGTTTGAACCCGGAATGTTGGGCGTTGGCACGCCAGAAGCCGCCGTTTCCAAAAACAAATTTTTGCCAATGCTTTGCAAACCCGTGGGGTTAATAAAAGTTGCCAATTGCAACTGTCCCAAAACGGTGGGCGTGGCGATGGCGCCCGGGAGTGTGACGCTAACTTCACCCGTGCTTGCAACGGTGATTTTTAAAGCATTTTCTGGAATGGTGATAGACGGAATCAACGCATAACCATCTTGGGTGACCACTTGCCCGTTTGAATCGCGCGTGAAACCGCCATCGCGCGTGTAAGCTGTGGTGCCATCGGGCAATTGAATTTGAAAAAAACCTTCGCCTGAAATGGCAATATCCAAAGAATTTTCGGTTTTCGTCAATGGTCCTTGAATAAAAATGCGCGAAGTAGAAACCGGTTTTACCCCAACGCCCAACTGCAAACCCGTTGGAATTTGCGTTTGCCCAGAAGATTGCGCGCCCGCTTGGCGCAAGTTTTGGTAGAGCAAATCTTGAAAATGCGCTTTTGCACGCTTGAAACCATAAGTTGAAACATTGGCAAGGTTATTAGAAATCACATCTAAATTGGTTTGTTGCGCGTCCAACCCCGTGCGGGCAATATAAAGTGAGCGAACCATTTGTTATTTTCCTTTTATTAAGTTAAAGAGAGCAGTTGGTCTGCCCGTTGTGCGTTTTCATCGGCGCTTTGCATCATTTGGATTTGCAATTCAAATTGCCGAGATAAACTAATTAAATTCACAATGGCATCTGTTACATTGACGTTGCTTTGTTCCAACACGCCACTTGCCAAGCGCACGTTTTCATCCAATTCTCCCGTGCCACCGCGAAAAAAACCATCTGCTCCGCGCTGCAAAACGCCTTCATCTGGATTAACCAATTTAATGCGGCCAACCACATTGGCTTGATTCAAATTGCCAGTAGTAGGCGTTGCGGTAATGGAACCATCTGCGCCAATTTCAATGGCATTTTCGGGCGGAATCACAATATCATCGCCGCCATCACCTAATACCGCATTGCCTGATTTGGTGCGCAAAATGCCATCCGAATCAATCATCAAAGCACCAGCACGTGTGTAAGCTTCTTGCCCGGCAGAATCCCGCACGGCAATCCAACCTTTGCCGTCTACTGCAATATCCAAAGGATTGCCTGTAAATTGCAAAGGCCCTTCATCAAAAACATTGGCAACAGATGCATCCACCACAAATGCCCTGCTTGCATACGCCGATTCGGATTGTTGAACTTCCACCGCCCGAAAACGGTGTTCCATCGCTTTAAAACCGATGGTTGAAACATTGGCAAGATTGTTGGAAACACCCGCTTGTTGCAAAAAGGTGTGTTTGGCACCGGTCATTGCGGTGTAAAGCAATTTATCCATTATTCTTTTTTCTTTTTCTTTGTTTTTTCCACGGTAAACTTCAAATTTTTTTAAGGTTTACCGTGGATTTTTATTCACCTTTAACGCAAATTCACAATGGTTTGCATAATTTGGTCTTGGGTTTGAATGCTTTGCGCATTGGCTTGGTAGTTGCGCTGAAAAGTAATCAAATTCACCAACTCGTTGGTTAAATCCACATTGGATTCTTCAATCATGGAAGATTTGATAAGCCCCAAGTTGGACGATTGCGGTTTGCCCAGCAACGGCGCACCTGATGCAATGGTTTCCCGCCATTGATTGCCACCAACGGCTTCCAAACCATTGGGGTTCATAAAACTAGCCAAGGCTACTTGACCTAGCGAAAAACTTTGTCCATTGCTGTAATTGCCCAACACAATGCCATCTTCACTCACCGACAAACCTGTGATGTAACCCGAAGCGTAACCATCTTGGCTTAAAGAATTGATGGTGAAATTGCTGGCAAATTGCGTTGTGCCTGAAAAATCAACGGGGAAAGTCAAAGGCGTTGTTGCCCCATTATCAGGCAATCCTAATGCTTTGTTAATTCCAGCCAAATCAATAGAAACATCAAAAGGCATAGCCGTTTGCATTTCACCGTTTTGGTTAAAAGCGATAGTTTTTGGAAAACCCGTTACAAAAGCATCGCTTGTGTTATCCACGTTGGCATGCACTTGCCAAGAATTAGTCGCTTGGTTTTTGACAAAATAAAACGAAAGCGTGTGTGCGTTGCCCAAAGAATCGTAAACATCAACAGAGGTGGTTTCGTTGTAAGTATTCACGTTTGGCGACCACGTGCCTTGCGTGATTGTTACAGTGCCGTCAGGATTAGTTGTAGCACCTGTCGTCCACGTTGCCGCTGGAAGCGTTGCTCGAGAATCCAAGTTTAACCCAGCGGCAACGCCATTTTTATTGGCTGCGCCATTTTTGCCCGTTGCCATTGGCGGAATGTTGGCGTTGGAGACGTGAATTTCTTGTGGCGTAACGGATTGAATCACACCATTGACCGCTGGAAAACCCGTTAAAAAATAACCTTGGTCATTGACCACATAACCTTCGTTATTCAAATGAAACTGCCCGTTGCGGGTGTAAGAAACCGAGCCGTTGTAATCCAACACCCTAAAAAAACCGCCGCCGTTGATTGCCAAATCCAAAGAATTGGAAGTGGACGTGGTGTTGCCTTGGTTAAAATCCTGTTGCACGGCAAGCAAGTTCGCACCAATGCCAACTTGGTTGGCAGATGCTATTCCTAAGGAATTGGCATACATATCCCCAAAATGCGCACGGGAGGTTTTGTAACCCACGGTTGCCGAATTGGCAATGTTGTGGCTGGTCACATCAATTGCTTTGGATGAAACATTCAATCCGCTTAAACCTTGTTGGAAAGCCATTTTTGCACCTCTTTAAATAATCTGTTGAACATCTTGCAGGCTGACTTTGGAAGAACCCAAATCCAAAACAAAACTGCCGCCGTTGTCTCGAGATAAGGCATAAACTGTGCCATATTGCATTGGCGTTACATTCACCTTTTGCCCGCCTTGCGTGGCTTCAACGCTATAAGAATAATTGCCCGCCGCCATTGTTTTGCCTGTTGAATCCTTGCCATCCCAAGCAAAGCTAACAACACCGGCTTTTTGCGAACCGAGTTCGCTTGTTGAAACAACCTGCCCCGCCGCATTTTTAATGGTTACGGTTACTTTATCCGCCGGGCTTTCTAACATTAAGCCAGCAATAGCACCGTTGGTTTTGCCCTCCGAATCCACCGCAAGCGGCAAAGAATTGCCCGGCACCAGCACATTTTTGCCGATTAAAGCTGCCGCTTGCAAAGATTGCGAATCGTTAAAACTTTTCAACAAGGTTTGCAAACTGGTATTCACACTTTGAATGCCCGAAACCATATTGATTTGCGAAAGTTGGCTGGTTAATTCCGAATTTTCCAAAGGATTAAGCGGGTCTTGATTTTGCAGTTGCGCCATCAAAAGCGTTAAAAATTGCTCTTGCATCGCTTCTGCCGTTGATGTGTTCTTAGAGGACGCAGAGGTTGTTGTTACGCCATTTGCCTTGTTGATGGCATCAAACATTGCGCTGGCTGTGCTTGTGCTGCTCATTTTTCGCTCCTTAAAACTTTTAAAAATCCACGGTCAACTTAAAATTTTTTTAAGATTGCCCGATTTGAATGGTTTGCAAAATCAAACTTTTGGTGGTGTTTAACACTTCCACATTGCTTTGATACGAGCGTGAGGCGGAAATCATATTCGCCATTTCTTCCACCACATCCACGTTCGGGTATTCCACATAACCTTGCTCATTGGCGGCGGGGTTTTTGGGGTCAAACACCATTCGGCCGGGCGCATTGGATTCCACAATTTGTTGCACGCGAACACCGCGCGCCGCAGAATTCATCCAGTCGCTTGGCTGATTAGACAAAGGCGCGGCTTCAAAAACCACTTGTTTGGCTTTGTAAGCTTGACCTTTTTCATTCACTATGCTATCCACGTTCGCCAAATTAGACGCCGTGGTGTTTAAACGAATGGATTGCGCCATCATCGCGCTGCCCGAAATTTTAAAAACGTTCATCAAATTCATTTTGCTTCACCTTTTATTGCGTGTTTGCCATGGCATCGCGCAAGCCTTGGATTTTTTGTGAAATAAACTGCGTCAAAATCTGATATTGCAAGGAATTTTCCATAAACTTCGTGCGCTCCACGTCCATTTCAACCGTGTTGGAATCCACTGCGGATTGAAATTCTTGGTGGTATTTCACAGATAAATCCGCCAAAGGAATTTCCAAATGGCGCGCGTTGGTTGTTTTTAAAGGCAAAGCGCCGCCTTCTTCTGGCGGCGTGATGGGATTCAAAGCCTTTTGCATTTCGCTTTGAAAATCAATATCGCGCGCTTTGTAATAAGGCGTATCCGCATTGGCAATGTTGGAAGCCAAAATTTCTTGGCGTTTGACTCGCAAATCCAAGGCTTTGAAAAACGGCACCATTTCGGTTTGAAAACGCGTGGACATTTTAAAAAAATCCTTTAAAAACAATTTGTTGCAGTTAAATAGCAATTTTTGTTCCACGTTTTCAAAAAAAAACAGCGTCTACCGTGGATTTTTGCTTTTTCCACGGTAAACGCTAATTTTTTTTGATTTTTTAAGTTTTTTAAGACGCTGGCAAAACGGCAACGGGCGGCAAAATCTGCGGATTTGGGTTTTTATAAAGGGTAAAAATTTCACCACCCACATTGGGAATTGCCCATTCGGCAGGCAATCGCACGGCAAACATATTGGGCAACAACACAAAATCAATGCTTTTTAAGACATAAGATTGCGGCGGAAACTGCGTCCAATTTTGCGTGAAACTGCGGCTCAAAACAGCAATGGGAATGTCTGAGACAACGGCGTTTTTGGCAAATTGTTGCAAATCAAGTAGCGTGTGAATGCCAACGGTGGCAACGTTTTTGTAGTTTAAAAAATTGTCCGTCAAAGCCAAAGGACGTGTCGGCGCTTCCCCCAAAATCAAAAAGTTTTTATCAAAGTTTTGAAGAATAAAATCCGCAATTTTCTGCGTTTGGGCAATTTCTTCTTGCCGCACGCCATATTTAAACGGCAACATCAACATTGCCCAAGCATTATTAAAAACCTGCAAGGCACAAAAAACAATCAAAAATATTTTTAAAACTTGCCGAATTTTATTTTTAAAGAAAATAAAATAAATCGCAAAAATATTTAAAACAAATAAAACGATTTTAAAAATTAAAACTTGGTTTTTTGTGCTTTCTGATTCAAACACTGGCAACAAATAATTTAACACATTTTGTTCAATATAAGAAAAATCCGCAACACCTTGATAAAGTGTTAAAATAAAGGCAAGCGGAATAATGAAAAACAAGGTTTTAATTTTTGGTGGTAATTTTAATTCTGACTGTTCAAAAAGCGATGCCATAATAATAAAAAACAAAATCCAAGCGTATAAAACATAACGCAACAATGCTCTTGGATTATACATAGAAAAAAAATCAAAATCTTCCCGCACAAAAACAAAATAAGCAACGGCGGCAGCAGTGAAAATTATCATCAACCACAAAAAAACAAATAGTTTTTGAGAATTTTCATTTAAATTTTTAAAACAAACAAAAGGCAACAATGCGCCAAAAAATCCGGCACCAAGGATAATTTGCACCAAAAAATAAAAAAACGAATAAATTAAATAAATTGGGCGACCATCTAAAAACAAAACATAAAAATCGGATTGGTTATAAAAATCGCCAAAACCTTTGAAAATTGTGAATTTAAATAAGAGAAAAAGCAACAAAAAACCCAAAGCAAAAAAAACAAATGATAAAAAGGCGTTTTTTGATTTTTTGAAAACTTGAAAAACAAAAAAGGACGGCAATAATAAAATAGCAATTTCTTTGCACAAATAGCCAAAATAACAAAGAACGCCAAACGCAAAGGCAGCAAGCGCCGTTTTTGTAGACAATTTTTTGTTTTCACTAACAATTAAAAAAAAATAAAATAACCAAAGAGAAAGTGGCAAAAACAAAGTTTCGCTCATAAATGTTTGGGAATAATTGAAATCAGGCAAAAAAATAGAAAAAATCAAAACACCGATGATTGTTTTATTTTTATTTAATATTTTTTTTGCAATTAAAAAAATTGGAAAAATAGAAGAAGCAACCAAAAACGCTTGAATACTCACTAAAACCATTTGGCTTTTGGTTAAAAAATACGGCATTAAAAAAACACTATACAATATTTTTTGAAAATTCGTTGGTAAATTATGCACCAAAAAACCACGCCCTTCGGCAAGATTCTGCGCCAATTGAAAATACAACAATTCATCGCGGTAAATGCTAAAAATTCGTGGATAATTGCAAAATATAAAACGCAAGAAAAAACTTAAAACAAATAAAGATACCAACCAAAGAATTAAATTCTGTTTTTCAAAATTTTTAATTCTTTTAAAAACAAAAAATAAAACACCTGCGGCAAATAATAAAAGGGTGTATTTTTTAAATTCTTTTAACGCCAACAAAATCTGCGGTGTTTCAGAAGATAAATTAAGTTGGTATTGATTTTCTAAATAACTTAAAAAAAACGTTTGGAAATTTTCCGTGGATAATGCGGCGTAAAAAACGCCGCATAAAATCAAATAAAACGCCAAACAAAAAACGGATTTTTGATTTTCCACGGTAAACGTTGAATTTTTTTAAGCCACATTTTCCAAAAACGCCACAATTGTGCCTAAAACGCGGTCTCTGGCGTCAAATTGCGGGGAATGGCGGCAAGAATCCAAAACCAAAAGGCGTGTTTGCGGGGCTTCGTTGGCAATCACTTCAATTTGTTTCAAAGTGGCGTATTCATCTTGCCTGCCTTGAATAGCCAAAAGCGGCACGGTGATTTTTTTCAAATCATCCACAATATTCCACGTTTTGTGTTCATCAGATAACCACACGCCACTCCATTCTTCAAACACCCGCACGGGGTCTTTGTGGTGTTTTGCCAAACCACGCCGCCAATGTGTGGTTTTGAATTGCAAAACGGCATCTTCCAATGAGGTTTTCATCATTGGCTCATGGAATTCGTGCGGCGCCATCACAATGGCGGCAGATAATTTTTGCGGAAAACTTGCGGCATAAATTAAGGTAATGGAGCCGCCATCGCTGTGCCCCAAAATCACGGGTTTTTCAATTTTTAAATAATCCAAAAAAGCAGGTAGCGTTTGTTGCGCTTCACGGTGTAAGTAATTGGTGCGTCTGGGTTCAGGATAATTTTGCGAATTGCCATAACCCGGGCGAGAAAAGGCAATAACGCGTCTATTTGTCCATTTTGCCAACACCTGCGGAAACTCGCGCCACATGGTGATGCAACCCAAGCCTTCATGCATTAAAACGATGGGCTTTTTGTGGTCATTGTGCCCCCATTCCTTGTATTCCAAGCGGAGATTGTTGATTGTTGCAAACTTCATTTTCAAAAATCCACGGTCAACGTTAAAAGATTTTCAAATTTTACCCAAAAAAAATGCCCGAGAAACTCGGGCATTCTTTTTTTAGTTTCATTAAACCACCCCTTGTTGGCGCATGGCATCTGCCACTTTCACAAAACCGGCAATGTTGGCACCATTGACATAGCTCATTTTGCCGCCATCTTTGCCGTATTCCAAACAGCTGGCGTGAATGGCTTGCATAATGCCTTTTAAACGAGCATCGACTTCTTCGCGGCTCCAAGACAAACGCAAAGCGTTTTGACTCATCTCCAAACCCGAAGTTGCCACGCCGCCTGCATTGCTGGCTTTGCCCGGAGCATAAAGCACGCCCGCATTTTCAAACACGCGCACCGCTTCCAAAGTGGAAGGCATATTCGCGCCTTCGGCAACACATTGCACGCCATTTTGCACGAGTTTTTCAGCGTCTTTGCCGTCCAACTCATTTTGGGTGGCGCAAGGCAGCGCAATATCCGCTTGGATATCCCAAGGACGTTTGCCTTCTAAAAATTGTGCACCCACGGCTTTGGCGTATTCAGAGGCACGAGCGCGTTTGACATTTTTGATTTCCAACAAGGTTGCCAATTTTTCAGGTGTAAAGCCGGCTTCATCCAACACGGTGCCAGAAGAATCAGAAACACTAATCACTTTGGCGCCCAACTGCATGGCTTTTTCAACGGCATATTGCGCCACATTGCCCGAACCAGAAACCAACACGCGTTTGCCATCAAAGCCCAAACCTTTGGTTTTGAGCATTTCATCGGCAAAATAAACCACGCCGTAACCGGTGGCTTCGGGGCGAATTAAAGAACCGCCAAAACTCAAACCTTTGCCCGTGAAAACGCAATCGGCACGGTTGGCCAATTTTTTATACATTCCAGCAATAAAACCAACTTCTCTGCCGCCCACACCAATATCGCCAGCGGGCACGTCTGTGTCTGAACCAACATGGCGGAAAAGTTCGCTCACAAATGCTTGGCAAAAACGCATCACTTCGTTATCCGATTTGCCTTTGGGGTCAAAATCCGAGCCGCCTTTGCCGCCGCCCATCGGCAGCGTGGTTAAAGCATTTTTGAAGGTTTGTTCAAAAGCCAAGAATTTTAAAATGGACAACGTCACGGACGGATGAAAGCGCAAACCGCCTTTGTATGGCCCGATGGCATTGCTGTGTTGAATGCGGTAACCGCGATTAACCTGCACTTGACCTTTGTCATCCACCCATGAAACGCGAAACATAATCACGCGTTCAGGTTCCACCAAACGTTCCAAAAGGCTTTGTTCGGCAAATTGTGGATTTTTGCTGATAAAAGGCCACAAGCTTTCCATGACTTCTGTTACCGCTTGCAAATATTCCGGTTGCCCGGGATTTTTGGCTTCCACGCCTTTGACGAAGTCGCCAACATTGCTGTATTTCACTTATTTTCTCCTCAAAAAAATGAAAAAAACCGGTTTTTTGTTCAACCAAAAAAACCGGTTTTGAATTTTAAAACTTTTTCAAACTTTTTTTAGCGAAATTGGCAAGCCCTTAATGCGTGTTTTGGCAAGTTTTTTTGCAATTTTTCCCGCCAACTTTTCAGGCAATTCCACCAAACTGAATTCGCTTTTCAAACGTATATGCCCAATATTTTGGGAAGAAACGCCGCTTTCATTCGCAATGGCGCCCACAATATCGCCCGCTTTCACGCCGTGCGATTTGCCAACTTCTAGGCGAAAAGTAAGCCATTCATCGTTATCAAAAAACTCGGATTTTTTGTTGTTTTTTTGTTTATCCACGGTAAACGATGATTTTTTTTCAAAATCCGCTGATTTTTTTACCGATTTTTTAAGCTTCTTTTGCGTTTTTTCCGCTTGTTCTTCATTCCACAACAAAAGCGGTCGACCTTCCTGCGCCATAAATGCCAAAGCAGCGGCAATGCTTGGCAATTCGTCTTTTTCCAAGGTTAATTCTTTAATCAAATTTTGAAAAAAGGACAAATCTTCCTTTTCGCGCGTTGCCAAAATGCGTTCTTTAAAATCATTGACGCGGCGGCTTAAAACATCCGCGCGCGTAGGCAATGCCAAAGGTTCAAGGTTAGCCTTTGTGGTGCGCTCAATGGTTTTGAGCATGCGCATTTCGCGCGGTGAAACAAACAAAATAGCGTGCCCTGCTCTGCCAGCTCTGCCGGTTCTGCCGATGCGGTGAACGTAACTTTCAGAATCATAAGGAATATCGTAATTAATCACGTGGCTAATGCGCGCAACATCCAGCCCGCGCGCGGCAACATCGGTAGCAATCACAATATCAAGTGCGCCGTTTTTCAACTGTTCAATGGTGCGCTCGCGCATCATTTGATTCAAATCGCCATTCAACGCCGCTGCCGCAAAGCCGCGCGCTTGCAGTTTGTCTGCCAATTCCACGGTTTGGGTTTTGGTGCGAACAAAAATAATAGCGGCGTCCAAATCTTCTTCCACTTCCAAAATGCGCGTTAAGGCATCCAACTTGTGCAAGCCGCTAACCTGCCAAAAACTTTGATGAATGGCTTCTACCGTTGCGGTTTTGGATTTAATGCGAATTTCAACGGGTTCTTTTAAATAATTTTCTGCCACGCGGCGAATGGCTTGCGGCATTGTGGCGGAAAAAAGTGCCGTTTGGTGATTGGGTGGCAACAAATCCAAAATTTTTTGCACTTCTTCTATAAAACCCATGCGCAACATTTCATCGGCTTCATCCAGCACAACGCTTTGAATGGCTGATAAATCCAAAGTTTTGCGCTCCAAATGGTCAATCAAGCGCCCGGGTGTTGCCACAATCACCTGCGCACCGCGTTTTAATTGCTTAAACTGCACGGCGTAAGACTGCCCGCCATAAAGCGGCAAAACTTGAAAATTCTTTAAATAAACCGCGTAACTTTGAAACGATTCAGACACTTGCAAAGCCAATTCGCGCGTGGGCGTTAAAATCAAGGCTTGCGGCGCATTTGAAGACAAATCAATTTTTTCCAAAATCGGCAAAGCAAATGCCGCCGTTTTGCCTGTTCCGGTTTGCGCAATGCCCAAAACATCAGCGCCTTTTAAAAGTGCGGGAATGCACTGCGCTTGAATGGGCGAAGGCGATTCAAAACCCAAATGCGCCAAGGCTTCCAAGAGTTTGTCGTTGAGTCCTAATGCCAAAAAAGAATGTGTTGCCATAAAAAAATCCTTCAAAAAACATTTTTCCACGGTAAACCGCCATTTTTTTTCAAAAAAATTTGGTGTTTACCGTGGAAAATCGCCATTTTAAACGCACAAAGCAAATCCGCCGCCGTGCGTTCTAAAATTGGTTGTTTGCCCAACATAAAGCCGCGCGGCAAAATGCAAAACTTCGTTTTGGTAAACATAAGCGCGAATGTCGGCTTTCATTGGTAGCTTTTCGCCATCCACATGGATTGGATGAACAGACGGCGGCACAAGGCTTTGCGCCAAATAATTGCCTTTTAAAATTTCAGCAAAAACCTTTTTGGTAACTTTATCGCCCCGATACACCGCGCGGCTGCCAAAGCCATCAAAAGGTTTAAAAAATAAAGATTTGCGGCGATTCCAAAAATCTTCTGAATTCACTTTTTCCATCGGTGGAATCATATTTTTTAATGCGTCAAATTCGCGCAAAATCATTAAGTTGTCTTTTTTTGCCAAGCGTTGATAATGCGCCGGATTGGGTGAAATACAAGCGAGATTTTCTTCAAAAGCACGCTTTAAAACAGCGTTTTTGGGTTCATTCAAATAAAAATCGGTTAAGCGGTTATAAACCAAATCAATTTTTTTGCCATTTAAAAACAAAGCGTTGTCAAAAATTTTGAAATCAGCAGGTTCAGCAATCAAACATTCAATTCCTGATTTAGCTAATAAAAATTGTGCGATTTGAAATTCGGGATAAAGAAATTGCGATGTTGGTGATTCATCAACAATGGCAAGCGTTTGAAGCGATTGGGAATAGCCTGCAAATAAGCGCCATTCGTTTTGAAACATCAAAATCAAATGTTGCGCCAAACGTTGCGATTCTTCGGTTTTGCCGTTTTTTGCCAACAAAGCCACATTCAAAAATGCCCCGCCGGCGTTGGTGTTGATTTCAATGAGTTGTGCGGCGGCATCGTCATTTGTTAAATGAAAATCAAAACCCATCAACACGCCATCGGTTCGGGCATTGGGCAATTTTTGCCAATCTTGCAAAGCGCCGATTTTTTCCAAAAATACTGACGTTTTTTGAATGGCGGCAACCGATTCCACAAAATGTTGAATATGCTGCTTGGCTAATTTTGGCAAATGAATGTTTTCAGCGGCAAAAAATTGCGGATGTTCTTGGCAAAATTTACAAAAATCCACGGTCAACGCTCCGTTTTTTTTAAGAATCCAAACTCGCCAAAATCGCGGCGATGCGCGAACGCGCGGCATCGCCCTTGATTTTTTGCGGCGCTTCAAAATGCAAACCCATTTCATTAATAAAACGTGAAGGCGGATTCATCACACGCTCGCGTTTTTCCTTGCGCCATTTGGAAACGCTAACTTTTAAAACCTCTTGCGCGCGCGTGATGCCAACATACATTAGGCGGCGTTCTTCATCCACGTCTGAATCGCGATGCGGCAAAATGCCTTCTTCCACGCCCACCAAATAAACAAAGGCAAACTCCAAACCCTTGGCGGCGTGCAAGGTGGAAAGCTGCACGGCATCAATGTTTTTGTCTTTGCGCTCAATTCCAGTTAAAAGCGAAATATTTTGCACTGCCGCGTTTAAAGAATCGCCTCTTTCTTCCAACCAGTCTATTAAATCCAACAAGTTGGCAAAGCGCGATTCTGCGGTTTTGTCGTCTTTATTTTTAAGCCACGATTCATAATGAATTGCCGCTAAAAAACTGGGCAACACGCTTTTTGCCGATTCCGTTTTGGCGCGTTTGGAAAAAACGTCAATTAGTTTGACAAATTTTTCCAAAGCGACAAAAGCGGATTTGCTCAACATTTCAGAATCGGAAAACAACGGCGCATTAACCATTTTTTGCGCCGCTTCCAAAAAGGACAAATGCTGCCGCGCGGCAAAGTTGCCCAAGGTTTGCAATGCCGCCGTGCCAATGCCACGCGTTGGGGTATTGACCGCACGCAAAAAAGCCGGGTCATCGTTTGCATTCAAAAACAAGCGCAAATACGCCGCCAAATCTTTAATCTCCGTTTTTTCAAAAAACGATTGTCCGCCTGAAATCACATAAGGAATTTGCCGCGCGCGCAAGGCTTCTTCAAAAGGTTTTGCCAAATGATTCGTGCGATACAAAATCGCAAAATCGGCAAAGCGTTTTTTGCAACTGGTTTTGCTCAAAAATAAATCAGCCACCACGCTTTCGGCTTCGCGCTCAAAATCGGCAAATTCTGCCAAACGAATTTTTTCGCCCGAACCTTTTGCCGACCACAATTTTTTGCTGAAAAAATCTTCGCTTTTATTATTTAAAATCAAAGCATTAGCCGCATTTAAAATGCTTTGTGTGGAGCGGTAATTTTGCTCCAACTTGATGATTTTTAAAGTTGGAAAATCCACGGTCAACCGTTCTAAATTTTGAATATCCGCACCGCGCCACGCGTAAATGGATTGGTCATTGTCGCCCACCACCGTAAAAGCACCGCGCGCACCCGCCAACAACTTAAAAAGCGCGTATTGAATGGCGTTGGTATCTTGGTATTCATCAACCAAAAGGTAGCGCAAACGATTTTGCCATTTTGCCAACACCTCGGTATTTTGCTGAAATAAAACAAGCGGCTGACGAATCAAATCGTCAAAATCCACAGCGTGGTAAGCCTTTAAGGCTTTTTGGTAAGCGTTGAAAATGGGAATGCTTTTGCGTTCAAAATCTGATTCTGGGGCAACATCAAAAGCCGATAAATTCGCATTTTTCCAACGAGAAATTAAAGATTGCAAAAAATCCAAATCACGCGGGGCAAAGTTTGGCGCCAAATCGTGCAAAAGCGCCTTGGCATCAGAAGCATCAAAAATAGAAAAATTCTTTTTAAGATTGAGCGCTGCGGATTCTTCGCGCAAAATCTTCACGCCTAATGCGTGAAAGGTTGAAATTTGCAATGCTTTGGCTTTTTTGCCCAGAATTGCCGCCAAGCGTTCGCGCATTTCTGTTGCCGCTTTGTTGGTAAAAGTAACGGCGGCAATTGATTCAGGCGCAAAACCCATTGACTCCACCAGCCAAGCGATTTTTTGCGTGATTACGCGCGTTTTGCCCGAACCTGCGCCTGCCAAAACGAGTAGCGGATTTTCTAAATGAAAAATCGCTTCTTGTTGCGCGGGGTTTAATTGCATTTTGGATTTTCCTTGCAAACGGCGCACTGCGCGTCCTTTTGGATTTTGATTTTTTGGAATTTTAAATTTTTAAAATCAAAGGTTAATAAAAAAGGCGGCGATTCTAAACCCGTGATAATTTTAAGCGCAATGCCAGCTTGAAGCGTGCCGATAACACCCACAATCGGCGCAAAAACGCCCGAATCGGCACAGCGAATTTCATCACTTTGCGCGGTTTCATCAAAAACGCAAGAATAACAAGGTGCGTTGGTATTTTGAAAATCGCTGACAAAAACCTGCCCTGCAAATTGAATGGCAGCGCCGGCAACCAAAGGCTTTTTGTGTTCAAGCGCCGCGCGATTGATGGCGTAGCGCGTGGGGAAATTATCCGAACAATCCAAAATCAAATCGTGTTTTGGCACAAGCGCGCGCAAAATTTCATCTGTGATTTTTTCAGACACCGCCACAATTTTGGCAGTCGGGTTAATGGCAACAAGCGTTTTTTTTGCCGACTCGGCTTTGTTTTTGCCGATAGCCTGCGTGGTGTGGATAATTTGGCGTTGCAAATTAGAAAGTTCTACGCAATCGTTATCGACAATGGTTAAATTCACGCCAGAAGCCGCCAAATAAAGCGCTGCCGCCGAACCCAAGCCGCCTGCGCCAATTTGCAACACCCGCGCATTGGCCATCTTTTCCACACCACCAATGCCGATTTCATCCAACAACACATGCCGCGCATAGCGCAATAACAATTCATCTGCCATTTTTTATCACCTTTGAATAGTCGGCATTTTACCCAATGGCAATGAATAAAAAATTGCAAACATCCACGGTAAACCACAAGTTTTTTTGAAAAAAATGCTCGGTTTACCGTGGAAAACTGCGAAAATTTGCACTTTTTTAAGGAAGGATTGCAAATGCGCAAGCATAATTTTACGGCGGGACCAGCCGCACTCCCCTTGCCTGTTTTGGAACAAATTAAAGCAGATTTGCCCAATTGGAATGCGCTTGGCGCAAGTGTGATGGAAATTTCACACCGCTCATCCGACTTTGCCAAAATCTTAAACCAAGCAGAATCAAACTTGCGCGAATTGTTAGGCGTGCCAGACGATTACGCCGTTTTGTTTTTGCAAGGCGGCGCCTTGTTGCAGTTTTCAGTCGTGCCAATGAACTTGGCTTGTGACCGCTCGGCAGATTTTATAATCACAGGCGCTTGGTCGCAAAAAGCCTTTGCCGCAGCGCAAAAAATTAATCCAACAATGCGCATCGCCGCAACAACCGAATCGTCTGGTTTTACAACTTTGCCCACCGCCAAAGAAATCCAATTAAACCCCAACGCCGCTTATTTGCACCTTTGCACCAATGAAACCATTCACGGTGTAGAAATTGCCCCCGAACAGCTCGCCACCGTGCCAATGCCCGTTGTGGCGGATATGTCTTCACACATTTTGTCGCGCCCTTGCGAGGTTAATAAATTCGGCGTGATTTATGCTGGCGCACAAAAAAATATTGGTCCTTCGGGTTTAACGCTTGTCATTATTCGCCGCGATTTGTTGGGACTAGCACCTTTGAATACGCCCAATCTTTTGGATTACGCACAACTCACAGAAAACCACTCCATGCTCAACACGCCGCCAACCTTTGCAATTTATGTGGCGAATCTCGTTTTTGAATGGTTAAAAAATTTAGGCGGCGTTAAAGCCATTGACAAAATCAACGCACAAAAAGCCGAAAAACTCTACCGCACAATTGATGAGTCGGGCGGTTTTTATATCAACAAAGTAGAAAAATCCTGCCGTTCCCGCATGAATGTGCCGTTTTTGTTAAAAGACGAACGGCTAAACGATGCCTTTTTAAAAGAAAGTTTAAACGCCGATTGTTTGGGCTTAAAAGGACATCAATCCGTGGGCGGTTTTCGCGCATCGCTTTACAATGCCGTCTCGTTTGAATCGGTTAGCGTTTTATGCGAATTTATGCAGGATTTTGCCAAAAGAAAGGCTTAATCATCTGCGTTTTTTTTGGATTTTCGGGCAGATTTTTTCAGCGGTTTTTCAACGGGTGGCGCAAGCAAATGTTTGGCAACGGATGCCAAATCTGGAAAAACTTGTGTATTTTTGGGCAGTTGCGCGTTATCAAAAGTGATTTTGCCCTTGCCCGTTAAAACCAAAAAAGGCGCGCAACCTGCGGCAGATGAAGCTTCCAAATCACGCAAGGAATCACCTACCGCAGGCACTTCGTGCAAATCTACATCAAAGGTTGAAGCAATTTCTTTAAACATGCCATCTTTGGGTTTGCGGCAAGCGCATTGGTCTTCGGGCGTGTGCGGGCAGAAAAAAATCGCTGTAATTTGTCCGCCCAAGTTGGCAAGCGCTTGGTGCATTTTGTTGTGAATGCGATTCAAAGAATCCATATCAAATAAACCGCGCCCCAAACCCGACTGATTGGTTGCCACCACCACGCGGTAGCCATTTTGCGACAAGCGCGCAATTGCTTCTAATGAACCGGGAATAGCTTTAAATTCTTCTGGGCTTTTGATGAATTGGTCGGAATCTTCGTTGATGACTCCATCGCGGTCAAGAATAATGAGTTTTTGCATGCGTTTTTCAAAAAAAAGATTGGTTTACCGTGGAAAATAACAAAATCCACGGTCAACGCCAAATTTTTTTCACCTTGACTCGATCAAGTGAAGTGCATAAAATCGCCTATTTTCTTTTGTTGAGTATTGTTATGAAAACCTTTTCCGCTAAGCCGCAAGATATTACGCGCGAATGGTTTGTGGTGGATGCCACAGATAAAGTTTTGGGGCGTTTGGCAAGCCAAATCGCCTTGCGTTTGCGTGGCAAACACAAAGCAATTTACACGCCGCACATGGACACCGGCGATTTTATTATTGTAACCAACGTCGACAAATTGGTTGTAACCGGCAATAAAGCAACGGATAAAAAATACTTTCGCCATTCGGGTTATCCGGGCGGCATTTATGAAACCACGTTTAAAAAAATGCAAAATCGTTTTCCGGGCAGAGCCTTGGAAATTGCCGTCAAAGGTATGCTTCCCAAAGGGCCGCTTGGTTATGCAATGCTTAAAAAATTAAAATGCTATGCGGGCAACACGCATCCGCATTCCGCACAACAACCCAAAGTTTTGGAAATTTAAGGATTTAAAAAATGGCAGAATCGTTTTTTTACGGCACCGGCAGACGCAAAAGCGCTGTGGCGCGCGTTTTTATGAAACGCGGCAAAGGTGCTTTTGAAGTCAATGGCAAACCGGTGGATGAATTCTTTTCGCGCGAAACCGGCAGAATGATTGTGCGTCAAGCCTTGGCATTGGTTGGTCAATTGAATGCTTTTGATATTAAAGTGAATGTTCACGGCGGCGGAGAATCTGGTCAAGCAGGCGCTGTTCGCCACGGCATTACGCGTGCTTTAATTGCTTATGATGAAAGCTTAAAACCGCAATTGTCCAAAGCGGGTTTCGTTACGCGCGATGCGCGCGAGGTGGAACGCAAAAAAGTGGGTTTCCACAAAGCACGCCGCCGCAAACAATTCTCCAAGCGTTAAAACTTGGCAATTTTGGAACTTTTTGGCGTTTTTTCATTCTTATAAAATTTTTCAAAAAGGATGCGAAAGATGGCAGATACAGAAAACCCCGTTTTGATTTTTTCCGACAATGCGGTTTTAAAAGTGCGCGAGTTGATTGAAGAAGAAGGCAATCCTTCTTTGAAATTGCGCGTTTTTGTTACCGGCGGCGGTTGCTCGGGGTTTCAATACGGCTTTACCTTTGAAGAAGAAGCCAATGAAGACGATACTTTGGTGGAAAAAGGCGGCGTTACCTTGCTGATTGACCCGATGAGTTACCAATATTTGGTTGGGGCGGAAATTGATTATTCCGAAGGATTAGAAGGTTCGCAATTTGTAATTCGCAACCCCAACGCTGTGACCACTTGCGGGTGTGGTTCGTCTTTTTCGGTATAAAAATGCAATTCCTTTCAACAACAACCCGCAACATTGCGGGTTTTTTTTAAACTTTTAAAAATTTTTTGGCGTTGACCGTGGATTTTTTAAAATGATGAATACAGACGAACAAATGGCGTTGATTACGCGCGGAATCAGCGAACTCATTAATGAAAACGAATTAAAAGAAAAACTCAAACAACAAAAACCTTTGAAAATCAAAGTCGGTTTTGACCCCACCGCCCCCGATTTGCATTTGGGGCACACGGTTTTAATCAACAAAATGCGGCATTTTCAAGATTTGGGGCACGAAGTTTTGTTTCTCATCGGCGACTTCACCGGCAAAATTGGCGACCCTTCGGGCAAAAACACCACGCGCCCGCCATTGACCACCGAGCAGGTTTTGGAAAATGCCAAAACTTACCAAGAACAAATTTTTAAAATTTTGGATGCAAACAAAACCCAAACCCTTTTTAATTCCACTTGGATGAATGCTTTGGGCGCGGATGGGATGATTCGCTTGGCATCGCACTACACCGTTGCGCGCATTTTGGAGCGGGATGATTTTCAAAAACGCTTTAAAAATCAAACGCCTATTGCCATTCACGAGTTTTTGTATCCGTTGTGCCAAGGCTATGATTCGGTTGCCTTAAAAGCCGATGTGGAATTGGGCGGCAATGACCAAAAATTCAATTTAATTGTGGGCAGAGAACTGCAAAAATCTTACGGATTGCCGCCGCAAAACATTCTTACCGTCCCGCTATTAGAAGGTTTGGACGGCGTCAATAAAATGTCCAAATCGCTTGGCAACTATATCGGCATTTCCGAGCCGCCGCGGGAAATCTTCGGCAAGGTGATGTCTATTAGCGATACGTTAATGTGGCGTTATTACGAATTGCTTTCATTTCGGGATTTAAAAGAAATCGCAACGTTTAAAAAAGAAGTGGAAAACGGCAGAAATCCCAAAGAAATCAAAGTGTTGTTGGCAAAAGAATTGACGGCGCGTTTTCATAGCGCAAAAGCAGCCGAAGAAGCCGCAACGGAATTTGAAGCGCGATTTAAAGCCGGCGTGCTGCCAGACGATATGCCCCAAATCACGCTCCTTTTAAAAGACGGGGCGCTGCTTTCCCAAATCTTAAAAAATGCGCAGTTGGTCGCCAGCACCAGCGAAGCGCAACGGATGATTCAACAAGGGGCGGTGAAAATCAACGGGGAAAAGCTCGCCGAAAATGTAACAATTTCAGAATCCGAAATCGTGGCGCAGGTTGGTAAACGCAAGTTTGCGCGGATTTTGTTGAAATAATTACTTACATTTTGCAAAGCACATTCAAAAGCACTCAGGCTACCATTGCCTTATCAAAAAACATCTAGGAGAGTAACAAAATGAATGTGAATATCAAACGTTTTTTGGCAACAAGCGCCGTGGCGCTTGCCTTGCCCTTGGCGGGCAACGCCATTGCGGGTTGCGGTGGTTTTGGGCCAGACGATGATTGTTTTGGTGGATACAAAAAACACCAAAAACACCACTTTGCTGGGCTCAATTTAACGGAAAAGCAAAACGACCAAATTTTTGCCATCCAACACAATGCCGAACCGCAGTTGCGCAACAAAATGAAAACCTTGCGCGATTTGAAAAAGCAAATGTTTGAATTGCGCAAAACCAATGATTATTCCTTGGATTCCGCAAAAGACCTGCAACGCAAAATCAACGCCGCGCGCGGCGAATTGGATTTGTTGCGGTTAGAAACCGATTACGCCGTGTTCAATGTTTTAACGCCTGAACAAAAAGCGCAAACGCGCCAAGCGCCGCCGCCTTTTGAAAGAGCTAAAAAAGGCAAGAAAGGCGATAAGCGCGGTCCCGCTCAACAATGGCAAGGCGCTCCGGGCAATCCCTTTATGCCGCCTTGGATGCACGATTTGCCCGATGCCCCAATGCCAATGCCCGCTCAACCTCCCGCAGCACCTGTTGGCAAAGCAGCACCTGCGCCCGCCTCCGCTGCGGCAGGAAAAGCGCCCACCAAAACCAATTGAGAGATTTGGTAAAACCCCAAGAGAAGCCGCCTTTTTGGCGGTTTTTTATTAAGCAAACTCGCCCAAAATAAGCGATTTTCCACGGTGAACGCTTTATTTTTTTGAAAAAAATTTTAAGTTCACCGTGGATTTTTATAAAATTGCGCCATTGTTGCCAAAAAGGAAAAAGTCAAATGTTGGTTCAAGAAGAAACGTGGAAAAATCAAATCGCCCGCACTTATTTTCCAAAATTTATTTATGAACCTTTTGGCAAAATTGATTTTACTTTGCGCAATCAAAA